>NZ_BAAATS010000057.1:0-28155 GCF_039533535.1 Streptomyces kunmingensis | reverse complement strand
CTTCGTCCTACGGGCGTCCTACGGGCGCTTCCCTGCCTCCAGGGATGACGCGGCGCCTCATTCCCCGCTGCGGCGCCTTATTTCCTGGTGTCGGGCAGGCGGAGCATCGGGAAGCTGCCGGTGCTCGTCGGGGCGTGCTCGGGCAGCCACAGGACGGCGACGGCGCCCTCCGCCGGGGTGTCGGGATCGGCCCCCGGCGGGCGCACGTTACGGAAGGTGAGGCGGGCACCCAGCACCTGGGCCTGGCCCGCCGCGATCGTCAGACCGAGACCGTGACCGTGCCCCGCGCGGTCGGCGGCGCCGGTGCGGAAACGGCTCGGCCCCTCCTCCAGAAGCTCCTCCGGGAAACCGGGCCCATGGTCGCGGACCCGGATGACGCGACCCTCGACGCTGACCTCTATGGGAGGCCGGGCGTGCTTGGACGCGTTCGCCAGCAGGTTGATCAGGATGCGCTCCAAGCGGCGCGGGTCGGTCGTCACCTCGGACTCGTGGATCACCTGCACGGAGACACCGTCGGCGGCGCGGGCCGTGATCCGGCGCTCCACGAACTCGCCCAGCATGATGTCCTGCAACTCGGCCCGCTCGGCGGCGCTGTCGAGACGCGCCACTTCGAGCACGTCCTCGACGAGCGTGCGCATGGCCTGAGCACGGTCCTTCACCAGCTCGCTCGGCCGCCCCTCGGGCAGCAGCTCGGCCGCCGTGAGGAGCCCGGTGACCGGCGTACGCAGCTCGTGCGCGATGTCCGCGGTGACCCGGCGCTCGGCCTCGAGCCGCTGCTGAAGCGCGTCGGCCATCGCGTCGACGGCCTGCGCGAGATCATCGGTCTCGTCGCGCACGACACCGCCGATCGCTTCCCGTACGCGGACGTCGGTCCCGCCCCGGGCGACCTCGCGGGCCGCGCCGGCCGCCTTGCGCAGACGGCGCGAGAGCTGCCCGCCGATGAGCACACCGAGCGCGCTGCCGCCGAAGACCACCGAGATGGAGCCGATGATCAGGGCCTGGTCGAGGTCCTTCATGACGGTGGCGCTGCGGTCGGTGAAACGGGTGTGCACCGAGAGCAGGTCACCGTTGCCGAGCGGAACCGCGGCCCAGATGTCGGGCACACCGTTCGACGGCTCGGAGACGTAGGTGGCGCGGCGGCCGGACAGCGCCTTGCTGCGCAGCTCGCGCGGCATGTCCGGGTCGTTGACCTTGAACCCGACCGGCAGATTGCCGCCGCGTGCCGAGAACTGCCGCTGGACGAACTGGATGCGCTCGTCCTGGACGTCGCGCGCGTTGTCGAGCATCGAGACGCGGGCCGCGTTGTGCACGACGAGGCTCAGGGCGACGGCGACGAGAGCGCCGACCAGCGCGATGGCCACGCTGATCTTCCACCGCACGCCGGTCCGCAGACTGCGCCGCAGCCGCCGGGGCAGGAGGGCGCGCAGGGTGACGCGGGACCCGGGGCGGGCCCCGCCGGGGACGATGAAGGTCCGGTCGGCGCGGGCGACCCCGGCTGCCAGGCCCTTACCGGCGCCGTTGGGCTTGCCGGCACCGCCGGGGCCACCGGGCCTGCCGGGCGGCTTGTGCGACGGGCCGGTGGAACCGATCGGCTCGCGTGGGTGCGGGGTGTCCGCGGCCCCCTTCATCCCCTTCAACCCCCACATATCCGCTTCCCTATAGGCGTCACCGTCACCGTCACCGTCACCGTCACCGTCACCGTCACCGTCACTGTCACCGGGACCGGGACTGTCAGATTCAACATCAGCTGGTCAGGCCTTCAGCTTGTAACCGAAGCCGCGGACCGTCTCGATGCGGTCCTGACCGATCTTCGTACGCAGCCGCTGTACGTGGACGTCGACGACGCGGGTGTCCCCGCCCCAGCCGTAGTCCCAGACGCGCTCCAGGAGCTTGTCGCGGGACAGGACGGTGCCGGGGGCGGAGGAGAACTCCAGGAGCAGCCGCATCTCGGTAGGGGTCAGCGCCACGGTGACCCCGTCCTTGCGTACTTCCATGCCTTCGGTGTCGATCTCCAGGTCACCGAAGTGCAGGACGCCTCCGTCCGCGCCGGCGGGCTCCTCCGTGGCGCCGGAACTCCCTGCCGCCGGGCCGCCCGCGTGCCCGAAGCGGCGCAGCACGGCACGGATCCGGGCCACGAGCACGGCCCCGTCGAACGGCTTGGTCACGTAGTCGTCGGCCCCGGCCTCCAGGCCGAGCACGACGTCGATGGAGTCCGCGCGCGCGGAAAGCATGATCACCGGGACGGTGGACTCGTCACGGATCCGGCGGCACAGGGAGACCCCGTCGAGCCCCGGCACCATCACGTCGAGCAGCGCGATGTCCGGCCGGTCGGCGCGGAACGCCTCCAGACCGGCGAGCCCGTCGGGCATGGCAGTGACCGCGAAGCCGTCGCGCTCGAGGGCGAGCTGGGTGGCCTCGCGGATGACGTCGTCGTCCTCGACGAACAGCACGTGGGTCTGCTCCCCCTTGCGCTCGCCCATGGCGCCCATGCGGTCTCCATCCGATCTTCTCGAACTCTGTACCTGTACTCAGCCGTCGTCCGTGGGGGCGGGGGACTCCCCGTCCACGGCGTTGCTGTAATCGTTGTGCGTGCGGCTCGCCTGGGCGAACCGGCCTCCGCTCCAGCGGTACGTGAGGATCTCCTCGCCCGAAGGAGAAGCGACCGAGTCACCCTTCTCGTACACCTGCTTGGTGACCACCAGATCACCCCGGTCTATCTCCGCGTAGACCGGGGGCTCCTCGGTCCGGAAGACGTTCCGGTAGTTCCCGCCCTCGTCGCGGTACACGTAGGTCCCGATACCGACGGCGTCACCGCAGGTCATCACATTGACCACGACATCGTTCGACGCACCGCCGGTCAGGTTGCCGTAGCTCACGTCGACCGGGTACTCGTCCGCCACGCACGGCTTCAGATCGCGCTTGATGTCGCTGCTGACCTCGGGGTCGGCCTTCACCAGGCGCACCGCGTCCACGGTCTTCGGAATCCTGGAGGGCGAGGCCGTCGCGGAGGCGGCAGGCTCGGTCGAACCGACCGGGTCCGTCCGGGCGGGGCCCTCGTCGCGGGCGCCCGTCCCTCCGGCGGAACAGGCCACGAGGGCCCCGAGGAAAACCCCGACGGCGGCGAGCCCGGCAACAGCCGACCCCCCCGCCCTCAGAACCCCCGAGACCCTCAGAACCCCTGGAACCCTCAGAACCCGCATAATTCCCTGGAACCGAGAGGCACGTGTTCCTAGGCCGCGCAACGCTCCCGCTCCTCACGTTCGAGCGCGCGGGACACCAGCTCTTCGCGGTCACGGCTCTCCAGCTCCTCACGGAGCCGGGCGAGGGCCCGGTGCAGCGTGCTCTTCACGGTTCCGGCCGACATTCCGAGTGCGGCGGCCGTCTCCTCTGTGGACATCTGCTCCCAGTGTCGCAGCACCACGACGCTGCGCTGCTTCGGTGCCAGCACCTTCATGATGTCCATCAGGAGAGCGCGGTCGGCGTGCTGCTCCGTGGAGTCGTCCACCGTGGACTCGGGAAGCTGCTCGGTCGGAACCTCTTCCAGCTTCCGGGCACGCCACCACTCGGTCCGCGTATTGATCATGACGCGACGCAGATAGGCGTCGGCGAGCCGCTTGTCCGCTATGCCGTCCCACCGCCCGTACGTCCGCACGAGCGCGGTCTGCAGCAGGTCCTGGGCATCGACGGGATCGGGCACCAGACGCCGGGCGCTGCGCAGCAGGGCGTCCTGCCGCGTCCGGACGTACTCCTCGAACTCGAGCACCTCGCCGCCGTGCGCCATGATCAACCGCCTCCCGCTACCTGTTCCCCGTTTCGTCCGCACCGGTCATGTGCGGTCACGAGGAAGAAGTTACGGAGGGGTTGTCACGGCGTTGTCCGTTCCAGCATGCGAGGAACGCACGGCTGTCCGTCGGTTGTGTAACGAACTCTGAGGAAGGCCTGTGCAGCCGCTTTGCCCAGCCGCCCTGCTCAGCAGTCCGCTCAGCCCACGGGCAGCCGGTACAGCCCGCCCGCGAGGGGTTCCACCAGTCCGTCGCCGACGAGGCCGTCCAGGGCGCGGGCCCGCTGCACCGGCTCGTGCCACACGCGGTCGAGAGCGGCCTGCGGCACGGGACCGACGGCGTCCCGCAGCACGGCCAGCAGCTTGCCGCGTACCTGGCGGTCCGTCCCCGCGTACGTCTGTCCGCGCCGAGGCGGCCCGTCGTGCGCGGGCTTACCGGCGAGCCGCCACGCGCACATCGCGGCGATCGGGCACCGGTGGCACTCCTCGTTCTTCGCCGTGCACACCAGGGCGCCCAACTCCATCGAGGCGGCGGCCCACTTGGCGGCGGTGTCGTCCTGCTCGGGCAGCAGTGCGCGGGCGAGCTTGCGCTCGGCGGCGGTGGTGGCGTTCGGCGGGTACTGCACGCCCGCCACGGCCCGGGCCAGGACGCGCCGCACGTTCGTGTCGAGCACGGCGTGCCGCTGCCCGTACGCGAACGAGGCGACGGCGGCGGCCGTGTACTCCCCGATACCGGGCAGGGACAGCAACTGGGCGTGCCCGGTCGGTACGTCGCCTCCGTGCCGTTCCGTTATGGCGACGGCCGCGCCGTGCAGCCGCAGGGCGCGCCGCGGGTAGCCGAGCCGGCCCCAGGCGCGGACGGCTTCGCCGGGGGCGTCCTTCGCGAGGTCGGCGGGCCGGGGCCACCGCTCGACCCACTGCTCGTAGACGGGCAGCACTCGGCTCACCGGCGTCTGCTGGAGCATGAACTCGCTGACCATCACGGACCACGGGCCCGCGTCCGGGCGGCGCCAGGGCAGGTCTCGGGCGTGGTCGGCGAACCAGTCGATGACGGGTTCGTGAAGATCGGAGCGGCCGGGGACGTTCTCGGGGGTCTTCGTGAGCGCAGTCATGGCACCCCGATCCTGCCACGTCGCCGCCCTCGACCGCCGTCGACCCGCGTCGGGCGTCCCGCAGGCGGTTGGCAGTGCGCCGTTTGCACGTACCTGGGTGATGGCTTGCCCCGGCTTGGGGGGCTGGGTGCGGGCCTGTCGTCGAGTCGCGCCCGGCGCTGGGGGCCGCCTTGCCCACCCTGCCGCCCTGGGGGTCCCCCCGGGCGGAGCCTGGGGGAGGCAGATTGCCCAAGGCGGGGGCGGCGGCGGGGTGCCCAAGGCGGGGTCGGCTTGGGATGGCGAATCCGGTGGTCAGTCGGGTACGAGACGTGCGGGTGGGGACGGGTTGGTGTGCCCCCGCAGGACTCCGCAGGCACACAATCCCGGCCCACTCGCCTATGGCGGACAACAGGGGTGGAGACCGAACCGGCCGAGGAGGTACACCAACCCGGCCCCACCCAACCCCCGACACACATACACACATACACGTATACACACACCCACCACACCACCAAAGCCCTGACGATCGACAGGGGCGCTGAGCGACCACCCCCGCGTACCGTCGACGAGGTGACTCCCAGAAGCCGCCCCGCCCTGGCGGCGGACCTGACGCTCTGCGCGGCGCTGGCCCTGCCGATCCTGGTGGTCGAACACCTGCACCTGCACGAACCCAGCACGGTCCGGCAACAGCTGACCGGCCTCGCCGCACTGGCCGCCGCCACAGCCCTGCACCGCCACCGCCCCGCCACCGCGTTCATAGTCGCGGCAGCCCCCGGCCTGGCCGTGGCATCGTCCCTCTTCACCCTCTCCTACGGCCCCGCGCTGGCAGCCTTCGCGTACCTCATGGGCCTGCGCTCCCGAGCCGTACGCCCGTCCCTGCTCGCGTTCGCGACCCTGGCCACCACCGGCACCGTCAAGATCGCGCTCCGCCAGGTGGACCCGGCCGCGGAGTGGCTCGTACTCATGGGCACGCTCCTGTTCGGCGCGGTCTTCCCGTGGCTCATCGGCCGCTACTGGCGCCAGAGCCGCGAACTGACGGCCGCCGGCTGGGCCAGAGCCGCGCAGTTGGAGCGCGAGCACCGCATCGTCGCCGACCGCGCCCGCCTGCGGGAACGGGCCCGCATCGCCCAGGACATGCACGACTCCCTGGGCCACGAGCTGAGCCTCATCGCGGTGCGGGCGGGCGCGCTCCAGGTGGCGCCCGGGCTCGCGGAGACGCACCGCACGGCCGCCGCGGAACTGCGGGCCGCGGCCTCCGACGCCACGGACAGGCTGCACGGGATCATCGGCCTGCTGCGCGAGGAGGACGACGAACCGCCTCCGCTGGCCCCGGCGGGCGAGAGCGTGGCGGAGCTGGTGGAACGGGCGGCGGGCTCGGGCCTGCCGGTCCGCATGGTGGGGGAGCCGGCCCAGGACGACCGCACGGCGTACAGGGTCGTACAGGAGGCGCTGACGAATGCGGCGAAGCACGCGCCGGGCGCCCCCGTCACGGTGGAGGCGGACCACCGGGACGAGACGACGACGCTGACGATCACGAACGGCAGCCCGCGAAAGGTGCCGACTCCGCGGCTCCCACCGGGCAGCGGCACGGGCCTGCTGGGTCTGAACGCCCGGGTCAGCGCGCTGGGCGGCACGTTCGAGGCGGGCCCGTACAAGGCGGGCTTCCGAGTAAGGGCACACCTGCCGGCCCCCACCTCACCCCCGCCCCCACCCCCGCACGCAGCCCCACCCCCACTCCCGTCCCCGGACGACAGGCCCACGGCCTTCGCGTACGCGCGCCGCAGCACGGCCCGCCACAGAGTGGGCCTGGCCTTCGCGGCGGCAGCGGTAGCGGGAACGGTTCTGATCGGCGGGGCGTTCACCTGGTACGCGTACACAAAGACGCACGCCGTCCTGACCCCGCAGGCGTACGCGCAGCTGCGCACGGGCACGCCCCTGGCCGACGTGGCGCCCCGGCTGCCGGACCGCACGATCAGCGACCCGCCGGTGGAGCGCGCGCCCACGCCGCCGCCGGCGCGGGCGGACTGCCGTTACTACCGGGCGAGCGGCGAACTCTTCGTGCCGGTCGAGCATTTCAGGCTCTGCTTCGACGACGACGCGGCGCACACGCTGATCGACAAGGCGGTGATCCCCAGGGCGGGCACGGCCGACCAGCTACAGGAAGAGGAACGCGAATGGGTCCGCTGAACGCTCCGGCGTCCCGCCGCATCAGGGTTCTGCTGGCCGATGACGAGGCGATGATCCGGGCCGGGGTGGGCGCGATCCTCGCGGCGGGCGGCGACTTCGAGGTGGTGGCGGAGGCGGCGGATGGCCGGGAAGCGGTGGAGCAGGCGCGGGCGCACCGCCCGGACGTGGCGTTGCTGGACATCCGGATGCCGCGGCTCGACGGGCTGGCGGCGGCGGAGGAGATCACGGCGACGGTGCCGGGCACGGCGGTGGCGATGCTGACGACGTTCTCCGAGGAGGCGTACGTGGCGCGGGCGCTGGGCGGGGGTGCGACGGGTTTCCTGCTGAAGTCGGGCGACCCGCACGAACTGATGGCGGGTGTGCGGGCGGTGGCGGACGGCGCGGCGTTCTTGTCGCCGAAGGTGGCGCGGCATGTCATCGACGGCCTGGGTGGCGGCCGCCTCTCGCGGGAGGCGGCGGCCCGGCAGCGTGTGGCGACGCTGACACCCCGCGAGAGGGAGGTTCTGGGCCTGGTGGGTGCGGGCCTGTCGAACCCCGAGATCGCGGGGCGTCTGCATCTGGTGGAGGGCACGGTGAAGGCGTATGTCAGCGCGGTTCTAGACCGGTTGGAGGTCAAGAACCGCGTTCAGGCGGCGATCGTGGCGTACGAGGCGGGGCTGCTGCCGTAGCGGGCACAACGCACAACACACAACACACAACACACAACACACAACGCACAACGCACAACGCACAACACACCGCACCTGACACACCATCAAAAGCCGCACCCACAAGCCATCAAAACCCGCTGGCCACAACGGTTTTCACCGCCGATGCGCACCCCCACGCCGCCCCCCGCCAGCCCCGGACACATACCCCGCCCCCACAGGCCCAGGCCCCGCGAACCACCGAACGAGCCCGTTCCCGGACCCCCGCATCGCTTCGGTGAGGCGCGCTCCCGGCCGGGTGACAAGGCGGACGACGAGCAGGGTGACGAGGGTGCCGAGGAGCAGGCCCGCGGCGACGTCGTGCGGGTAGTGCACGCCGACGAAGACCCGGGAGAAGGCCATGAGGATCGCCATCGGCACGGTCAGCAGGCCGATCTTCGGCCAGGCGAGCGCGAGCCCGACGGCGGCCGCGGCGGCGATGGTGGCGTGGTTGCTGGGAAAGGACCAGTCACCGTAGACGGGGCAGTCCACGAGCGACGGCAGCGCTCCCGAGACGGCCCGGCACGGCCGCTCCTCATCGATCCCCGATTTGGCCAACTCGCTGCACACATAGGCCACCGCGGTACCCAGCGGCGCAAGCACCGCGACGGCGAAGGCGCGAGGGTCGCCGCCCCGCGCCCGTGCCCAGGCGACGACGAAGAGTACGGCGAACAGCAGCAGGCCCAGCTCCGTCCAGACCTCCATCAGGTGCTGAAACCATGAAGGAGTGTCGTGGGCGAATTCGGTGATGCTGCGATAGAGATCGGAGTCGATGGTTCCCATGGTGACGGACAGTACGCAATGACGGGGCCGCGTCACATCCTGCGATGGTCGCGGACCGTACCTGACGAAAGACAGGGGTCGGGGCCCTGATCGGGGGGCCGCCCGTGATGATGATCCAAAAAACTTGATGCGCGGGGCGGCGGGTGGGCGCGGGCAACGGCCCGATCTCTCGTAAGGTTTGGGTCGTGGGATCTCTGCGCAATCCGATCGGGCCGCTTCCCTCCTCCATCTACTGGCGCCGGAGGGTCGTTCTGGCGTCCGTTGTGGCGCTGCTCGCGCTGCTCGTCGTATGGATCGTCAACTTGAGCGGCGGGGGCGGGAGCACCGGCGCCGGCGGGTCCAACGGCAAGCATCCGACGGATGCCATCACGCCGGGCCCGTCCGGTTCGGGTCCCGCGATCAGCCAACATCCGGGCGGTCGTGACGAGTCGGGCGGTTCCGGCTCGGGTGACGGCTCGGGTGATTCGGCGGGCGGGGACGGCGCTTCGGGCGGCGGCTCGGGCGGAAGTTCCGACGCGGCGGGCGGTGGGACCGGTGGCGGTGACGGCGCCGGGAACGGCGGGAACGGCAGCGGCTACCTCGGCGGTTCCGCTTCCGGCGACCAGGTCCCGGCCGGTTCCGGTCTGCCCGACTGCACGGCGGGCGGCGTGACGCTGACGGTGCGCAGTGCCCACAACTCGTATACGCCCGGGCAGAAGCCGAAGCTCGAACTGATCGCGAAGAACACGACGGAGAAGACCTGCAAGGTCGATCTCGGTCCGAAGACGGCGGTCGTCACGATCACGAAGGCGGACGGCGACAAGAAGTACTGGTCGTCGGAGGACTGCCCGGCGGGGGCGGGGAGCCGGCTGCTTGAGGTGCCGGCGGGCGGCAAGGTGACGCAGACGCTGGTCTGGGACCGGAAGGCGAGTGCGCCGGGGTGTGCCACGCCTCCGGCCGGGGTTGCGGGGGCGGGGACGTATTTGGTTGAGGTCAAGGGGGCGCAGCTTGCGGAGACTCGGACGTCGTTCGTGCTGAAGTCTGACTGAGCCGAGTTCCTTTGGGGGCCGGGTCGTAGGGGGTTGGGCGCACTGCCACGGGGCTCTGCCCCGGACCCCGCTCCTCAATCGCCGGAGGGGCTTGGATCAGGCCGGCCTAGACGTACCGCTCCAGGATCGACGACTCCGCCAGTCGGGACAGGCCCTCTCGGACGCTGCGGGCGCGGGCCTCGCCGACGCCGTCCACCGTCTGGAGGTCGTCCACGCTGGCGGCGAGCAGCTTCTGGAGGCCGCCGAAGTGCTCGACGAGGCGGTCGATGATCGCCCCGGGCAGGCGCGGCACCTTCGCGAGGAGGCGGAATCCGCGCGGCGAGACGGCCGAGTCCAACGCTTCGGGGGAGCCGGTGTAGCCCAGCGCACGCGCCACGGTGGGCAGTTCGAGCAGTTCGCCGTGGTGCAGGGAGTCCAGCTCGGTGAGGGCTTCGTCGACGGTGCGGGAGCGCTTGGCGGTCGGCTCGGGCACGTAGTCCCGGACGACGAGTTCGCGCTCGGGCTCGACGCCGGCGATCAACTCGTCGAGCTGGAGGGCGAGAAGCCGCCCGTCGGTGCCCAACTCGACCACGTACTCGGCGATCTCGGTGGCGATGCGGCGCACCATCTCCAGGCGCTGCGCGACGGCCGTGACGTCCCGGACGGTGACCAGGTCCTCGATCTCGAGCGCGGAGAGCGTGCCCGCGACCTCGTCGAGGCGCAGCTTGTACCGCTCGAGGGTGGCGAGGGCCTGGTTGGCGCGGGACAGGATCGCCGCCGAGTCCTCCAGGACGCGGCGCTGTCCGTCGACGTAGAGCGCGATGAGCCGCATCGACTGCGAGACCGACACGACGGGGAAGCCGACCTGCTTGCTGACGCGGTCGGCGGTGCGGTGCCGGGTGCCCGTCTCCTCGGTGGGGATCATCGGGTCCGGGACGAGCTGGACGCCGGCCCGCAGGATCTTGTCGAGGTTCGAGGAGACGACGATGCCGCCGTCGAGCTTGCACAGCTCGCGCAGGCGCGTGGCCGTGAACTCGACGTCGAGGACGAAGCCGCCGGTACACATCGTCTCGACCGTCTTGTCGTTGCCGAGGACGATGAGCCCGCCGGTGTTGCCGCGGAGGATCCGCTCCAGGCCGTCCCGCAGCCCCGTGCCGGGCGCCACCGCGCTCAGCGCGGCGCGCATCGAGGCGTCCGCGCCGGAGCTCCCTCCCCCGGACTCAGTCCGGGCGGACCCCCACTTGGGGGACCCCCACTTACCGAGAGCTGCTGCCCGGTCGTTGGCTGCCACTGCACTCCTCCGGATCGCAGACTCTGAGGCGCCGCCCTGGGATTCGGCGCGTTCGCACGCACAGGCGAGACCAGGGCAAAGTCTACCGGCGCTCCTCCGTCTCCCGTGGGGCCTCTCGGCGACGGCTCTTCGGCAGCACCCGCAGGGCGTCCCCTATATCGGCGACTTCCAGGACCTTCATACCGGGCGGGATCTTTCCGGGATCGCTCGGTACCAGCGCGTGCGTGAACCCGAGCCGGTGCGCCTCGGCGAGTCTGCGCTGCACTCCGGTGACCCGTCTGACCTCGCCCGCCAGGCCTACTTCTCCGATCGCCACGAGGTTCTTCGGCAGCGGGGTGTCGCTCGCCGCCGAGGCGAGGGCGAGGGCGATGGCCAGGTCGGCGGCCGGCTCGGTGAGCTTCACACCGCCGACCGTCGCGGAGTAGATGTCCCTTTTGCCCAGGGCGCTGATCCGTCCGCGCTGCTCGAGCACCGCCAGCATCATCGAGACGCGGGAGGTCTCCAGGCCGGAGGTGGTGCGGCGGGGTGAGGGGATCTGCGAGTCGACGGTGAGGGCCTGGACCTCGGCGACCAGCGGGCGGCGGCCTTCGAGGGTGACGGTCAGGCAGGTGCCGGGGACCGGCTCGTCGCGCCGGGTCAGGAACAGCCCGGAGGGGTCGGCGAGGCCGGTGATGCCCTCGTCGTGCAGCTCGAAGCAGCCGACCTCGTCCGTCGTCCCGTACCGGTTCTTGACGCCGCGGACCAGGCGCAGGCGCGCGTGCCGGTCGCCCTCGAAGCTGAGGACGACGTCGACGAGGTGCTCTAGGAGGCGCGGGCCGGCGATCGCGCCGTCCTTCGTCACGTGCCCCACGAGCAGCGTGGACATGCCGCGCTCCTTGGAGGCGCGGATCAGCGCACCCGCGACCTCACGGACCTGCGCCATGCCGCCGGGCGCTCCGTCGATCTCGGGGGAGGCCACCGTCTGGACGGAGTCCATGATCAGCAGGGCCGGCTTGACCGCGTCCAAGTGGCCGAGGACCGCGGAGAGATCGGTCTCCGCGGCGAGATAGAGGTCGTCGTCGATCGCCTTGATGCGGTCGGCGCGCATCCGGACCTGGGACGCGGACTCCTCGCCCGTCACGTAGAGGGTCTTGTGCTCCGCGTCGGCCGCCTTGGCCGCCACGTCCAGGAGCAGCGTGGACTTGCCGACGCCGGGCTCGCCCGCGACCAGGACCACCGCGCCGGGCACGAGGCCGCCGCCGAGCACCCGGTCCAGCTCGGGGACACCGGTGCTGCGGGCCGTCGCCTGCTTGCCGTCGACCTGGCCGATGGGCAGGGCGGACGTCGTGACGCGGCCGGGCGCGGTCGTGCGCACCGCGGGCGCGCCGTACTCCTCGATCGTCCCCCACGCCTGGCACTCGGCGCAGCGGCCCAGCCACTTGGCCGTCTGCCAGCCGCACTCCGTGCAGCGGTACGACGGACGGTCCTTGGCGGATTTCGTACGGGCAGCCATGGACGAAACCGTAGCGGGCGCCTCTGACAACGCCGACCGGCACCGTCCGCACCCCGCCCCGCGCCTGGCCGACTTTGCCGGCGGCGGTTGCCCCGCGTAGCCGTGCTGGCCACGGAATATGGGGTTCCTGTCCCCCTTTGAGGGATCGTTTCACCCGTAAGGATTAAAAGTGCTCAAGGGGACGGAAGAGGCCCCTGTCCGCCGCCTACGGTCGCACGGGTGATGAGCAGCAGGCCGGAAACCCCCACCCACCCCACCGGCGCACACCGGGCGCACCGCGCCGGGACGAGGCGGCCGGTGACGCGCGCTGTTCAGCAGCGCCCGCCCGCTCGCTACGAGCCGTGTCTGGACGGCCTGTTCACGTACTGCCTCTCCGTGCTCTGCGACCACGAGGAGGCGACCGCCGCCCTCGGGGACGCCCTCGCCCTCGCCGAGCGCCGCGGCTCCCGCGCCCCGGCCGCCGACTCCGAGGCCGACCGCAGAGCCTGGCTGTACGCGCTCGCCCGCTGGTCCTGCCTGCGCCGCCTCGCCGAGGCCAAGCGCAGACGGCAGCACACCCACGCCTCCGGCAAGCGCCCGCCCGCACCCCCGGAGAGCACCGCCCCGAGCGCCGCACCCGAAGACGCCCTCCTGCAAGAAGAGCGCCGCCGCCAGCTCGCCCAGCTCGCCTGGCCCGAAGCCGCCGGCACCACCCCCGAGCAGCGCGAGGCACTCGAACTGGCGGTGCGCCACCAGCTGTCGCCGCGCGAGGTCGCGGCCGTCCTCGGCACCGACCCCGGCGTCACCCGCGAGCTGCTCGCGGCCGCCGCCTGCGAGGTCGAGCGCACCCGCGCCGCACTCGCCGTCGTGGAGACCGGCACCTGCCCCAGCGTCGCCCGCCTCACCGGGGACAACCAGCTGCTGCTCTCCTCCGCCCTGCGGCGCGAGCTGGTCCGGCACGTCGACGACTGCCCGCGCTGCCGCCGCACCGCCGAGCGCGCCGCCCCCGGCTCCTGGCCCGGCACCTCCGTGACCCCCGCCGCGCTGCCCCTCGTCGAGGCGCCCCGCGCCGCCCTGCACCGCGCGATGCACGCCCCGCACCCCGGCAGCGCGCCCCGCTTCGACCGGCGTGGCTTCCCGATGGACCCCAAGGACCGGGCGGCCCGCCGCGACCGGCTGCGCTCCCGGGCCGTGACGACCACCGTGGTCGCCACCGTCGTCGCCGCCCCCGTCATCGCCCTGTGGGCCGCCTACCGAGGCGCACCCCAGACCGGCGAGGGCACCGACGGGCGCTCCATCAGCGCCGGCGAAGTGGGCGGACCCGGCGCCCTCGACGGCGAGCACTCGGGCGACGCCTACGAGAACGCGGGCAACGCCAGCACCACCCCCGACCCCCGCTTCACCGCCGGCAGCCGCTCACCCGACGTCTCCGTAGAGGTGATCTCGCCTCCCACGCGCGCGGGCACCGGCCCCGGACGGCTCACCGTGGAGGCGCAGCCCAGCGGGGGCACGACCCTCATCACGCTGACCGCGTCCGGCAGTTCCGCCGTCCACTGGTCCGCCCGCACCGGCGCCTCCTGGCTGTACCTGAGCCGCTCCTCGGGCACCCTGCAACCCGGCGGATCCGTCACCATCCAGGTCTACGTCGACCAGGACCAGGAGCCTCGCGGGCACTGGAGCGCGCGCGTCGGGATCGACCCGTCCGGCGCCGTCATCTCCATCGAGGGGTACGGGCGCTGGGGCAGCGGCCATCCCGGGCACGGGCCGGGTCATGGCCACGGTCATGGGCCCGGGCACGGTCATGGGCCCGGCACCGGTCAGCCGGATCCCGACCCGACCGGCCCGTCGCCGTCGGATCCCTCGACCGACCCCGGCGATCCGTCGCCCTCCAACCCCGATCCGAGCTCGCCCGGGCCGGACCCCACGTCCCCGGGGCCCGATCCGACACCGAGCGACTCCTCGCCCGCGCCCTCGGATCCATCGGGGCCCGGGGACTCTTCGCCGCCGCAGTCTTCGTAGGCGTAGGCGTTCGTTGCTGCGGTGTGCCGGTCGGTGCTTCTTACTCGGTCGAGCTCGGGGACACCGGGTCCGCCGGGTGCGGTGCCGTCAAGGGGAGGCCCTTCGCCGTCGCCGCCAGGCGCTCCTCGCACAGCTCGACCAGCTTGGCGTAGCCGTCCTTGCCCAGCAGCTCCGTCAGCTCCGGACCGTACGAGACGTACACCGGGTCGCCCGCGCCGTGCGCCGAGGTCGCCGACGTGCACCACCAGTGCAGGTCGTGGCCGCCCGGGCCCCAGCCGCGCCGGTCGTACTCGCCGATCGATACCTGAAGCACCCGCGTGTCGTCCGGGCGGTCGATCCACTCATAGGTACGGCGCACCGGAAGCTGCCAGCACACGTCCGGCTTCGTCTCCAGCGGCTCGCGGCCCTCCCGCAGCGCCAGGATGTGCAGCGAGCAGCCCGCGCCGCCCTCGAAGCCCGGACGGTTCTGGAAGATGCACGAGCCCTCGTACGGGCGGGTCTGGCGCTCCCCGTCCTCGTCCTTCGACACCCAGCCCGTCTTCGTGCCCACGTCGTGGTGCTGCCAGATGTCGGGCGTGAGGCGCTCCACGAACCCCGCCACGCGCTTCTCGTCGTCCTTGTCCGAGAAATGCGCGCCCAGAGTGCAGCAGCCGTCGTCCGCGCGGCCCGCCTGGATGCCCTGGCAGCCGCTGCCGAAGATGCAGCTCCAGCGAGAGGTCAGCCATGTCAGATCACAGCGGAACACCTGCTCGTCGTCGGCCGGATCGGGGAACTCGACCCACGCGCGCGGGAAGTCGATCCCCTTCTCGTCCGGCCGGCCCGGCTGGTCCGGTCGCTTCGGCTGGATCTGGAGGAGCGGCTGTGACGGCTGGATTTCCTTCGGGGACTGCTTCACCTGCTTCTGCTTTGCCGACTTTGTCTTCTTGTCGCTCTTGTCGGCCTTGGCCTTTTTCGTCTTTGGCACCGTTCCAGAGTAAGCGCGTCGAGGGGGACGGGAAGACCTCTGCGGCGGATGGTCGAGCACGTGGGCGCAGTAGCGTTCCCTATATGAGACTCGGTGTCCTCGACGTGGGTTCGAATACGGTTCATCTGCTCGTGGTGGACGCGCACAGGGGTGCCCGTCCACTGCCCGCGCACTCGCACAAGGCCGAGTTGCGCCTCGCTCAACTCCTCGACGAGCGGGGGGCGATCGGGGCCGACGGGGTCGAGCAGTTGGTCGGTACGGTCCGTGGCGCCCTGGAGGCCGCCGAGGACAAGGGCGTCGAGGATCTGCTGCCGTTCGCCACGTCCGCCGTGCGCGACGCGAGCAACGCGGACGAGGTACTGGCCCGCGTGAAGGCCGAGACCGGGGTCGAGCTGCGGGTGCTGAGCGGGGCGGAGGAGGCGCGGCTCACGTTCCTCGCCGTGCGGCGGTGGTTCGGGTGGTCCGCCGGGAAGCTGCTCGTCCTCGATATCGGCGGCGGGTCGCTGGAGATCGCCTACGGGATAGACGAGGAGCCGGACGCGGTGGTGTCGCTGCCGCTCGGGGCCGGGCGGCTGACGGCCTCCTGGCTGCCGGGGGATCCGGCGGATCCGGCGGACGTGAAGGCGCTGCGGCGGCATGTGCGGGCGCAGATCGCTCGGACCGTGGGGGAGTTCAGCCGGTTCGGGGCGGCGGATCATGTGGTGGCTACGTCGAAGACGTTCAAGCAGTTGGCTCGGCTGGCGGGGGCGGCTCGGTCCACGGAGGGGGCCTATGTTCAGCGCGAGTTGAAGCGGAAGTCTTTGGAGGACTGGGTGCCGAGGCTCGGGGCGATGACTGTTTCTGAGCGGGCGGAGTTGCCGGGGGTGTCGGAGGGGCGGGCCGGGCAGTTGCTTGCGGGGGCGTTGGTGGCTGAGGGGGCGATGGATCTGTTCGGGGTGGAGACGTTGGAGGTCTGTCCCTGGGCGCTGCGGGAGGGTGTCATCCTGCGGCGGCTGGATCACTTGCCGGGGGCGTGACTCTCTTCCTTTCCTTCGCGGTCGCGGTCGCGGTCGCGTTCGCGTGAATGGAGGGTGGCCGGTTGCTGTTTCGTCGGCGGCTGTCGGGTTCGATCCAATAGGTGTGTGGTCGGGTACGGGGGCGGTCGGGGTATGTCCGTGCTCGCCATCTCGATGTCATCGCTGCTTGCTTCGGCCGCCGCGGTCAGGGGCAGGGGTGCTGCGCGCGGACATACCCCGCCCACCCCCTCCCGTTGTCCCCTACCTGTCCGCCGACGTCGTTCTTCCAAGCCCCTGCGGCCGCCCCCCCCACCCAAGCCCCTCCGGCGATTGAGGAGCGGGGGCCGGGGCAGAGCCCCGGGGCTTCGCCCCAGCGCCGGGTGCCTGGCAATCCCACCCCTCCGCGACTGTTCCCATTCCAGCCCCCTCCGGCTGTGCCACCCCAGCCCCTCCGGCGATTGAGGAGCGGGGGCTGGGGCGGAGCCCCGGGGGGTGCGAGAAGGGGCGGGGGCCTGACCTGGGGGCTTGGGCGGAGCCCGGGGTGGGGGCAGGACCACTTCCCCGCCGCCGGGCGCGGGCCCGTACTCTGTCTGCGTGGCAGAACCAGTGGTGCGCATCCCGGATGCGAAGGTCGCCCTGTCGACCGCCTCGGTGTATCCGGAGTCGACGGCAACGGCCTTCGAGATCGCCGCACGCCTGGGCTACGACGGCGTAGAGGTCATGGTCTGGACCGACCCCGTGAGCCAGGACATCGAGGCACTGCGCCGGCTGAGCGACTACCACCGGATCCCGATCCTGGCCGTACACGCGCCATGTCTGCTGATCACACAGCGGGTGTGGTCCACGGACCCCTGGGTGAAACTGCAGCGCGCAAAGGCCGCGGCGGAGAAGCTCGGCGCATCGACCGTCGTGGTGCACCCGCCCTTCCGTTGGCAGCGCAATTACGCCCGGGACTTCGTCAACGGCGTATGGCGCATGGCCGACGAGACGGATGTGCGCTTCGCCGTCGAGAACATGTATCCGTGGCGGTACCGGGACCGCGAGATGCTCGCGTACGCCCCCGACTGGGACGTCACCAAGGACGATTACCGGCACTTCACCGTCGACCTGAGTCACACCGCCACCGCCCGGACCGATGCCATGCAGATGGTCGACCGGATGGGCGACCGGCTGGGACACGTGCACCTGGCCGACGGGAACGGGTCGAACAAGGACGAGCACCTGGTGCCGGGCCGCGGCACCCAGCCGTGCGCCGAGCTGCTGGAGCGGCTGGCCGGCAGCGGGTTCGACGGGCATGTCGTCATCGAGGTCAATACGCGGCGGGCCATGTCCAGCGCCGAACGTGAGGCGGATCTCGCCGAGGCGCTCGCCTTCACGCGGCTGCAACTGGCCTCCGCGGTGCGAGTGCCCCGTTCATGAGCGAACCTGGACGGCGTCGGGGGCGGCCCTCTCGTACGGAGAGCGGGGGCGGGCCCGGCACGCGGGAGCGGATCCTCGCCTCGGCGCGGGAGGAGTTCGGCGAGCGGGGGTACGAGAAGACGTCCGTACGGGGCATCGCGAAGGCGGCCGGAGTCGACTCCGCGCTGGTGCATCACTACTTCGGTACCAAGGAGCAGGTCTTCGCCGCGTCGGTCGAGACGGTCCTCGCGCCCGCCTTCGAAGCGCCCGCCGCCGTGGAGGACGGGCCGCTGGACGGGATCGGCGAGCGGCTGACCCGGTTCATCTTCGGCGTCTGGGAGAACCCCGCGACCCGCGCGCCGATCCTCGCCGTCGTGCGCTCCGCGGTCAACAACGAGGTGGCCGCCGGCGTCTTCCGCCGGCTCGTCGCCGCCCAGCTCCTGGCCCGCATCGGACGCCGTCTCGACCTGCCGGAGCAGGAGGCCGAGCTGCGCGTCTCGCTGGCCGCCGCCCAGCTGGTGGGCACCGCCATGCTCCGGTACGTGATCAAGGTCGAGCCCTTGGCGTCGGCGGACCTCGAGGTTCTCGTGGCCCGGCTCGCTCCCGTCGTACAGGGACATCTGACCGGCGAGTGAAACGTCCGGGCCGGCGAGTAGAACGTCCGGGCCGGCATTGCAACGTCCGGGGCACTCCCATGAGACGCGAATCCCATTATATGGACATGATGTCCGGATCTTGGAGTGGCGGCGTAGGGTCGGACGCAGTCTTTTCTGCCTGACTTGTCTTCCTGACTTGTCTTCCTGATTTATCTGTCTGGCTTATCTGTCCGACCATT
Source organism: Streptomyces kunmingensis (assembly GCF_039533535.1). Classification (NCBI taxonomy): domain Bacteria; kingdom Bacillati; phylum Actinomycetota; class Actinomycetes; order Kitasatosporales; family Streptomycetaceae; genus Streptomyces; species Streptomyces kunmingensis. Next base: position 9,647 of record NZ_BAAATS010000057.1, on the reverse strand, counting down.
CGGTCGGCAGGCGCAGTGATTTCCGTCTGAAGGAGCGAGCGACGATGCCCGAGCTGAGGTCCCGCACAGTCACCCACGGCCGCAACATGGCGGGCGCACGCGCCCTTATGCGCGCCTCCGGTGTACCCGGTGCGGACATCGGCCGGAAGCCGATCATCGCCGTGGCCAACTCGTTCACCGAGTTCGTGCCGGGACACACGCACCTGGCCCCGGTGGGCCGCATCGTCAGCGACGCCGTGCGCGCCGCGGGCGGTATCCCCCGGGAGTTCAACACCATCGCCGTCGACGACGGCATCGCCATGGGACACGGCGGCATGCTCTACAGCCTGCCGTCCCGCGACCTGATCGCCGACTCCGTCGAGTACATGGTCGAGGCGCACTGCGCGGACGCCCTCGTCTGCATCTCCAACTGCGACAAGATCACCCCGGGCATGCTCAACGCCGCCCTGCGGCTCAACATCCCGACGGTCTTCGTCTCCGGCGGCCCCATGGAGGCCGGCAAGGCCACGCTCGTCGACGGCACCGTGCGCAAGCTGGATCTCGTCAACGCGATCTCCGATGCCGTCGACGAGAGCGTCTCCGACGAGGACATCCTCCGTATCGAGGAGAACGCCTGTCCGACGTGCGGCTCCTGCTCCGGCATGTTCACCGCCAACTCCATGAACTGCCTGACCGAGGCCATCGGCCTCTCCCTGCCGGGCAACGGCTCCGTCCTCGCCACGCACACCGCCCGCAAGGCGCTGTACGAGCGGGCGGGCGCCACGGTCGTGGAGATCGCCAAGCGGTACTACGACGGTGACGACGACTCGGTCCTGCCGCGCTCCATCGCCACCCGCGCCGCTTTCGACAACGCCATGGCGCTCGACATCTCCATGGGCGGCTCCACCAACACGATCCTGCACCTGCTCGCCGCGGCGCAGGAGGCCGAGCTCGACTACACGCTGGCCGACATGGACGCCGTCTCGCGCCGTGTCCCGTGCCTGTCGAAGGTCGCCCCGAACGTGGCGCCCGGTGGCACGTACTACATGGAGGACGTGCACCGCGCCGGCGGTATCCCCGCGATCCTCGGCGAGCTGTACCGCGGCGGACTGCTCAACGAGGACGTGCACACCGTCCACTCCCCGTCCATCAAGGAGTGGCTGGACACGTGGGACGTCCGCGGGGGTTCGCCCTCCGATGAGGCCGTCGAACTGTGGCACGCCGCCCCCGGCTGCAAGCGCTCCGCCGAGGCCTTCTCGCAGTCCGAGCGGTGGGACACCCTCGACACCGACGCGGCCGGCGGCTGCATCCGTGACGTCGCCCACGCCTACTCGAAGGACGGCGGCCTCGCCGTCCTCAAGGGCAACATCGCCGAGGACGGCTGCGTCGTGAAGACCGCCGGCGTCGACGAGTCCATCTGGACCTTCGAGGGCCCGGCCGTCGTCTGCGAGTCGCAGGAGGAGGCCGTCGAGAAGATCCTGCTCAAGCAGGTCAAGGAGGGCGACGTCGTCGTCATCCGCTACGAGGGCCCCAAGGGCGGCCCCGGCATGCAGGAGATGCTCTACCCGACCTCGTACCTGAAGGGCCGGGGTCTGGGCAAGGCGTGCGCGCTCGTCACGGACGGCCGCTTCTCCGGCGGTACGTCGGGTCTGTCCATCGGTCACGCCTCGCCCGAGGCGGCCGCCGGCGGCACCATCGCGCTCGTCGAGGACGGCGACCGCGTCCGTATCGACATCCCCGGCCGGACGATCGAACTGCTCGTGTCCGACGAGGAGCTGGCCGCCCGCCGCGAGGCCCTGGGCGGCGTCTACGCCCCCAAGGCGCGCGAGCGCAAGGTCTCCGCGGCGCTGCGCGCGTACGCGGCGATGGCCACCAGCGCCGACCGGGGCGCGGTCCGCGACGTCTCCAAACTGGGCTGACCTGTAGTCCCGTAGACAGTCACCAGTTGTAGACCGTCACCAGTTGTAGACCGTCACCAGTTGTAGACCGTCACCAGTTGTAGACCGTCACCAGTTGTAGACCGTCACCAGTTGTAGACAGTCACCAGTTTTCGGGGCGGGCGCCGTCCGCCCCGAAAACCGTGCCGTCCGGCGCGCTCCCGTAGACCCGCTCACCGGCCACGACCGGCGTCGCCAGCTCGGCCACCACCCGGTCGGACCGGTCGCCGGGCCGTGAGCGCGTCTGGCCGAGGGGCTTGCCGTTGCCGGGCGCCATGGCCAGGAGGCGGCCGTCGGGAGCCGTCACATAGACCCGGCCCCGCTCGTCGACGCCCGGCGCCGAGCCCCTGCTGACCGAGGTCTCCGAGCGCCACAGCTGCTTCCCCGACACCAGGTCCTGCGCCACCAGGCCCCCGCCCGCGGCGAGCAGATAGGCCTTTCCGTCGTGCACGGTCGCCGTCGCCTGAGGCAACGGCAGCGCGAGCGGTACGCGTCGTGCGACCGCGCCGTCGGCGAGGCGGTGCCCGACCAGCGCCACCGTCGCGCCGTCCGCGGCACGCTGAGTGCACCAGACCGTATCGTCGGTCACTCCCACCGGAGTGGCCGTCCCCGGCGAACGATGCTGCCAGCGGACCGCGCCCGTCGCCGGATCCACCGCGCTCACCTGGGTGTTCACCCCGTCCGCAGCCGGAGTCGTCACGTAGGCCAGGTCTCCGCCGGCGTACGAGAGCACCGGCCGCGTCATCGGCAGACGGTGCCGCCAGCGCTGCTCACCCGTTCCGGCGTCGATCGCGGTCAGCGTCCCGTCGGGCGCGGCCAGCAGCACGGTGTCGCCTACGGGCTGCACCTGCCCCTCGTAGGCCGACACCCCCATCGACCAGCGGGTCTCCCCGGTCGCCGGATCGAGCGCGAGGAGGCGCGCGCCGTCCGGGGCGACGACCTGGAGCAGGCCGCCCGACAGTACGGGCGCCGGCGCGCTGCCGGCAGCGCTGCCGTCGTTGGTGACGGTGCCGGACGCCTTGCGCAGCCACAGCACCTTCCCGTTCCGCGGATCCAGCGACGCGGCGAGCACGCCCGGCGCCGTACAGCTCAGCGCATCCTTTCCGTACGAGCACACGGGCGCGGCCCCCGAACCGAGCTGCCGGCTCCAGGCCCGGAACGACGCGTGCGCACCGGCCTGTTCCGTACGCGAGCCGAGATCGTCGTCGCTCGGCGGGAGCGACGTCAGCGTCAGAGCGAGCGCACCGCCCAGCGCCAGAGCACCGGCGACGGCCGCGCCGATACGCGTCCGCAGGCGCCGCGGGGACGCAGAAGACTCCGACGCCGCCAGGGACCCACTGACCTCCGACGCCCCCGACTCACGTGCCGCCAAGGACCCACTGACCTCCGGCGCCCCCGAGGACTCACGCGCCGCCGAGGGCCCACTGACCTCCGACGCCCCCCAGGGCTCACGTACCTCCTGGGGCTCACTCGCCTCCGACGGCCTCCGCTGTGCCGGTATGAACGCCTCGCGCCCGTACTGCGCGAACGACTGGGCAGCGAACGACTGCGTGTCGTAGCGCGCCGACATAGCGCGCATCTCGGTCATCAGCTCGTCGGGGGTGGGCCGGTCCTCCGGCTCCTTGGCGAGGCAGCGCAGCACCAGCGGCGCCAGCTCCTCCGGCACGCCCGTCACGTCCGGTTCGTCGTGCACGACCTGGTAGGCGACGAGGTACGGGCTGTCCGAGTCGAAGGGACCGCGGCCGGTCGCCGCGTGCACGAGGACCGACCCGAGGGCGAACACATCGGCCGCCGGGCCGACTTCACGTGGCCGGCGGAACTGCTCGGGCGCCATGAACGGCGGCGTGCCGATCAGCTTCCCGGTCTCGGTGCGCAGTTCACTGTCCTTCGGCCGCGAGATGCCGAAGTCGATGACCTTGGGGCTGTCCTCCGCCAGCAGCACGTTGCTGGGCTTCAGATCCCGGTGCACCACGCCGACGCGATGGATGTCCCGCAGCGCCTCGGCCAGGCCCGCGGTGACGTGCCGCAGCTGCGCGGGCGTCAGCGGCCCGTTCCGCTTGACGTGGTCGGCGAGGGTCGGGCCCGGGATGTACAGCGTCGCCATCCACGGCCGGTCGGCATCGGGGTCGGCATCCACCACGGACGCCGTGAACGCCCCGCTGACCCGCCGCGCGGCCGCCACCTCCTGCCGGAAACGCCCCCTGAACTCGGGGTCCTTGGCGAACTCGGCATGCACCACCTTCACCGCCAGCGGCAGCCCGGCCGAGGAGCGCGCCAGATGCACGACGCCCATGCCGCCCGCTCCCAGGCGCTCCTCAAGACGGTAGTGCCCGGCATACTCCGGAAGTTCCGCTTCCGCGTCGGGCCCGATGCTCGGCCGTGACGGCATGTCCACCCCCGTGGATGTCGTCGTGATCGTCATGATCGTGGTGATCGTGGCGCCCGATCCCGTTCCTGACCTCGTACGCGATCTACGTGCTCGCGCGACGCACGGAGCCTAGTCGATGCTTCGTACGGGACCGGTGGGGCTTGCTAGCCTCCGCGTTCTACGAGAGTGCGACAGCTGTCCGTACCGTTCCGTACGGAAGCCAGCTGAGCACAACCACTTCAACGGGGCCTCAACGAACGCTGAACGAGCCCCGTTCGACGATCGACGGGGGAGACGGACATGGCGGTCGAGGACATAGCAAACACGACGCCCGAGACGGATACGGAGACAGGGGCGGAAGCGGTGACGGAGACGGTGACGGAGACGGTGACGAAGGCGGTGACGGAGGCAGTGGTCGAGGCGGTGACGGAGACGGTGACCATGGCGGTCGCCGCCGCCGGCCCCTACCCGGTGGCCCCGGGCTACAACGTGAACGTCCGCAGCGGACCCGGCACCCAGTACCGCGTGGTGCGCACCCTGCCGAAGGGCGCGCGCGTGACGATCAACTGCCAGAAACCCGGCCAGACCGTCACGGGCCCGTACGGCACCACCAAGATCTGGGACAACATCGGGGTCGGCGAGTACATCTCCGACGCCTACGTCAGGACCGGCAGCGACGGCTACGTGGCCGCCCGCTGCGCCTGATCCACCCCCGGTCCCGGTGATAATCGACCCGTGAGCGACGAAACCGGCACCGGCACCCCCAGCACCTCCCCGGCCCCCGGCCCCCGTCCCGAGGAGATCCGTTTCTTCGGGACGAGCTGGGTGGACCACAGCGGCGGCTACGCACTGCGCCGCGCCGCCGTCGGCGTGGGCGCGCTCCTCGCCGCGGTGGCCGGCTGCTTCGTCCTGCGCTTCGCCTACCAGGGCCTCGCCATCGCCGACGTCGGCGCCTTCGTGAACGTCCTGGTCGTCGTCATGTTCGCCATCTGCAGCGCCTTCGCCTTCAACCGCACCTGGAGCGGCTTCTCCCAGCGCCCCGACCCGGAGCGCCAGGCGTCGCTGCGCGGCTTCCTGACGATCGGCTTCGTCGGCGTGCTCGCCGCCCACGCCCTGCGCTGCCTGACCGAGGCACCGGGCGAGAAACTGCGCAGGCAGGAGTACGAGACCGCGCGGGAGCAGTTCGAACGCCGCACCACCCGACGCACCCGCAACCCGTCCAAGAAGGCGCCCGGCAAGAGCGGAAAGAAGAGGGCCTGAGGGCATGAGGGTCTGAGAGCCTGGCAGACCCTTCGCCGTGCGGCCACGATGACGTCATGACGGACCAGCCGCTTCCGAGCGCAGACTTCGCACTGTCCTTCGACACGGTCGCCGCCCAGTACGCCCACGCCCGCCCCTCCTACCCGCCCGAGCTCTTCGGCACCATCGAGGAATCGGCGGGGCTGAACCTGAGCCGTGCGCGTGTCGTCGACGTCGGCGCGGGCACCGGGATCGCCACCCGCCTGCTGCGTGACCGCGGCGCCCGCGTCATCGCCGTCGAACCGGGCCCCGGCATGGGAGCCGAACTCCGCCGGAACCTCCCCGACGTGCCCCTCGTCCGCGCCATCGGCGAGGCCCTGCCGTTCGCGAACGACTCCGTCGACCTGGTCGCGTACGCCCAGTCCTGGCACTGGACGGACCCGGCCCGCTCGGTCCGGGAGGCGCTGCGCGTGCTGCGCCCGGGCGGGGCGCTCGCCGTGTGGTGGAACGTCCCGGACCCGGATGTCGAGTGGACCGCCGAGCAGGAGGCCCGCCTCCAGGAACGCCTGCCCGGCTACCACCGCCACGGCGTCGCCACCGACGCCCCCGGCATCATCACCTCACTCGGCCTGACCCCACCCCCGGCCCCGACCTTCCACCGCCTCCACTGGACCCGCCGCATCCCTGTAGACCTGCACCTGGCCCACCTGGGCAGCCGCTCCTACTTCGCGATCCTGGGCCCCGAACAATCGGCCCCGATCCTGGCCACCGAACGAGCCCACCTACTGCGCCACTTCCCCGACGGCATGATCGAGGACGCCTACGCCCTGGAACTGACGATCACCCGCCACCAAGCCCACACCTGACCGCTTCCACAAACCCCATGCCCGGTCCCTTGCCACCCGGCGACGCATCCATTGCCCTGAAGGGGCGCGGGGAACGGGCGCGCGGTAATGCGCCTTGAAGGGGCGCGGGGAACGGCGCGCGGTAGTCCCACGGCCGTCCGGCGACCGCCGCTGCACGAGCCCCAACGGCGCGGATGCGCAGGCCCCTCCCACTCCGGCAACGGATCCATCGCCCTGAAGGGGCGCGGGGAACGGCGCACAACAGCCCCACCGGCGCTCAGCCAACAACACGGCAAAACCCCCAGCGCCGCTGAAGCCCCCAACCCCGCCCCGCCCAACCCCGCCCCGCCCAACCCCGCCCCCCCAACCGCCGCCCCCCTTGACGCCACCCCACCCCAGCGGGATATTCATCACGTGATGAATAAAGCCCCGGGCCCCCAAACTCCCGGCACCGGCCCCCGGAACCCCGCCATCCAGGCCACCACCCTCACCGCGACCCGCGGCCCCCGCCGCGTCCTGCACGGCCTGGACTTCACCGTCCCGCGCGGCCAGATCACGGGCCTCCTGGGCCCCTCGGGCTGCGGCAAGACGACCCTGATGCGCGCAATAGTCGGCACCCAGGCCAAGGTCACCGGCACGCTCCAGGTCCTGGGCCGCCCCGCGGGCCACCCCGCCCTCCGCTCCCAGGTCGGCTACGTCACCCAGGCCCCCTCCGTCTACCTCGACCTGACGGTCCGTCAGAACCTGGACTACTTCGCCGCGATCCTCGACCCCGGCCGCCCCGCGTCGGAACGCCGCCGCACGGACGTCGACCGCGCCCTCACGGACGTAGACCTCACGACCCACGCGGACGCCCTCGCCGGCAACCTCTCCGGCGGCCAGCTCAGCCGCGTCTCCCTCGCCGTAGCCCTCCTCGGCACCCCCGAACTCCTCGTCCTGGACGAGCCGACGGTCGGCCTGGACCCGGTCCTGCGCCGCGACCTCTGGAACCTCTTCCACGACCTGGCGGCCCGGGGCACCACGATCCTGGTCTCCTCCCACGTCATGGACGAAGCCGAACGCTGCCACCGCCTCCTCCTCATGCGCGAGGGCGAACTCCTGGCCGACGACACCCCCGAAGCCCTCCGTACGACCACGGCCTCACCCACGGTCGAACAGGCCTTCCTCCACCTGGTGGACGCGGCAACAGCCACCCCCTGACCGCACCCCAGAACCCACCCCGCCCCACACCCGACGCATCCGGGACGGCCCGCCATGAACACGTACCGCACCACCGCCACCGCCACCCGAGTCCTACGCCAGCTCCGCCACGACCCGCGCTCCATCGCGCTGATGATCCTGGTCCCCTGCGTGATGCTCTTCCTTCTCCGCTACGTGTTCGACGGCAGCCCCCGCACCTTCAACTCCATCGGTGCCTCGCTCCTCGGCATCTTCCCGCTCATCACCATGTTCCTGGTGACCTCCATCGCCACCCTGCGCGAACGCACGAGCGGCACCCTCGAACGCCTCCTCGCCATGCCCCTCGGCAAGGCGGACCTCATCGCCGGCTACGCCCTGGCCTTCGGAGCCCTCGCCGTCGTCCAGTCGGCCCTCGCCACCGGCCTCGCCCTCTGGGTCCTCGACCTGAACGTCACGGGCTCCGCCTGGCTACTGCTCCTGGTCGCTCTCCTGGACGCCCTGCTGGGCACGGCCCTGGGCCTCTTCGTCTCGGCGTTCGCGGCATCGGAGTTCCAGGCGGTCCAGTTCATGCCGGCGGTGATCTTCCCCCAGCTCCTCCTCTGCGGCCTGTTCATCGCGCGCGACAAAATGCAGCCCGTCCTGGAAGCGGTCTCGAACGTCCTCCCGATGTCCTACGCGGTCGACGGCATGAACGAAGTCCTACGCCACACCGACCTCACCGCCACCTATATCCGCGACGCCCTGATCGTCGCGGGCTGCGCCGTCCTCGTCCTGGCCCTGGGCGCGGCAACCCTGCGCCGCCGCACGGCCTGAGCGCCGCACCCCGAAGGCGACCGTCCGCCCTGCCGTCCTTCCTTCCGTCCGTCCACCGGACATCCCCTGGGCCCCGGCCCGCCCGATGCGAGGATGCGTTCAGGACGACGACGCGCACACGGAAGGCCCGAGCCGACATGAGCCAGACGACCCAGACGAGCCCGAACCCGCGCCACAAGGTCGCCGTACTCGGTACGGGCAAGATCGGCGAAGCCCTGCTCAGCGGCATGATCAGGGGCGGCTGGGCACCCGAGGACCTCATGGTCACGGCCCGCCGCCCGGAGCGCGCCGAGGAACTCCGCGCCCGCCACGGCGTCACCCCGGTCAGCAATCAGGAGGCGGCAGAAAAGGCCGACACCCTGATCCTCACGGTGAAGCCCCAGGACATGGGCACGCTCCTCGCGGAACTGGCCCCGCACCTCCCTGCCGACCGACTGGTCATCAGTGGAGCGGCGGGCATCCCCACCACTTTCTTCGAGGAGAAGCTGGAACCCGGCACTCCGGTGGTCCGCGTCATGACGAACACCCCGGCGCTCGTCGACGAGGCGATGTCCGTCATCTCGGCAGGCACCCACGCGACCGCCGCACACCTCACGCACGCCGAGGAGATCTTCGGCTCGGTGGGCAAGACGCTGCGCGTCCCGGAGTCGCAGCAGGACGCCTGCACGGCCCTGTCCGGCTCGGGCCCCGCGTACTTCTTCTACCTGGTCGAGGCGATGACGGACGCCGGCATCCTCCTCGGCCTGCCCCGCGACAAGGCGCATGACCTGATCGTCCAGTCCGCCATCGGCGCGGCCACGATGCTCCGTGACAGCGGCGAACACCCGGTGAAGCTCCGCGAGAACGTCACGTCCCCGGCGGGTACGACGATCAACGCGATCCGCGAGCTCGAGAGCCATGGAGTCCGCGCGGCCCTCATCGCCGCCCTCGAAGCGGCCCGCGACCGCAGCCGCGAACTGGCCACCGGCAACAACAACTGACTGCCCGTCGGGCCCGAGGCGTGAGGTTGACACGCCCCGGGCCGATCCGTACTGTTCTCCGAGTTGTCCGACGTGAGCGCCGCCTCTGGCCGGTCCCCGGGCAACCATTCCGCAAGACCTACTCAAACGCTCGACGCCGTTTTGTCGTGCCGTTTGTGCATGCTTTTACGGAATGAGGAATCCACGTTCGAAAGGGCGGGACCCCGATTAGGTCGGGGGCCGGGATTCCGCTAAAGTCTCACTCGTCGGAACGGCCCAACAGCCGGAAAGACACCCCCGGTTGACTGGGAATCAGGCCCGAAAGGAT
>NZ_BAAATS010000056.1:0-6789 GCF_039533535.1 Streptomyces kunmingensis | reverse complement strand
GCGACCCGGAGGAGATCACGGTCCGTCTGTACGCTCTCCTGCCCCAATGGATCCGCCAACCGCCGGAGTCGTCGTCGACGCACTGAGGCAGCAAAGGCAGCCCGGTCAGCGCATGAAAGGCACTCTTGCTGCGGCTCGCCAAGTCCTGCAATCCGCGGGCGAGGAAGGCGCCGATCGCCCGGTCCAGGGCGTCGCCGTCGGCTGGACGAGCAGACGCAGCCCCGGGGGCTGCTCGGTCGAGCAGCCCCCGGGGCTCCAGTGAATACGGTCCTCAGACGGTGGGCGGGGTGTCGCTCCACGCCGTGACCGACAGGCGGCCGTTGTCCACGTCCTGCTTGAAGGCGACGACGCTGTGGGTATTGCTGCCCGTCGGCGATATCTGCAGGTAGCGGGCGGTCGCGGTGCTGGCTCCGGTGTGTGTCCACACCAGATCGGCATAGGCCGAGTCGCCGGACTGCAGTGTGATGGTGTGCTCGCCCGGGTCCTGGGCGAAGTAGGTGTTCCCGTGCTCGGAGTGGGTCGTCAGCGCGGTGTGGCCGCTGCCTTCGAGGGCGAGTCCCGCGTAGCCGGAGAACGTGCAGGTGTTGTCACTGGTGTTGGTGACCTTCAGGAACGTCCCGGCATGGTTCATACCCGCCTGCTCGGTTCCGAGCTGCGTCGTGGTCGCGGTCAGCGTGCCCGGCTGGCATACCTGCGTGGCATCCGGCGTGACGTCCGACGCGAGGGCGGTCCCCGCCCCCGCGCCGGCGAAAGCGACGGTGGCGGCGACGGCAACGGCTGCGCGTGAGATGGCCATGTTCGTTCCTCCTTGCGGTTCCTGCTGATGTGCAGAGGCAGACGCTGCTGTCTCTGCACAGACGCCTTGCCGCATCACATGCCTTCAATGTCACCAAACAGCCACAAGGGCACGGAGGTGAAAAATTTCGAGCTGAGATGTACCGGTAACACTTGAATAGTGAGTGATCCAGCAACAGGCTGAGGCGGCGTGAGGGGCGAGGGCGACTGTCACCACGTTGGTGACTCCGTCACCGCTGCGCCAGAGCCTGCGTAGGAGCGCCGGGATCAGGGGCGCCCGCCTCGTTAGTGCCAGTCTCACCGGACAGCCCACTTACCGATTCGATCAGTAGTACTGTTCCAGCTGGTAAGCCCTCGCAGCCACAGGAGACCGCCCATGCCAGCAGTCGGCGAAACCGAACGCGCTCCCAACATCGCCAAAGCCGTATGGGACGCGGCAGGCAAGCGGTCCAGGAGCGAAGGGCTGCCCCTCATCTGGGTCGCATCACGAGCCCTCACCGACTACGCCGCCGGGACCCTCGATCTGCCGCGCACCGACACCATCCCCACGGCGTCCGACAGACGGGGCCGCAGCGTCTTCGCCACGACCACCGTGTGGGAAGCCGCCGACAAACGTCGCGCCCGGGACAAGATCCGCTCCATGTCCGCCCTCGTCGAGCTTCTACTGGATGCCTACGCCCAAGGCGAGATCCATACCCTCGCCTGCATGGTCCCCACGGCACAGCACGACTCGGTTTCGAGGCCGGAGACCCTGCCTGAGGCCCTGATGCAACGCACGGGCACCGCGTCAAGCACGCTGTCCGCAGCCTGATCCCCCCGCCAAAGGAAACTCCCTCATGACCAGCGTCCCCCTCGACACACGGGCCGTGCCCCCCATGCCCGAGAAGACGCCCAAGGCGCTGCGGGCCGCCATCGCCCAGTACGCGCCGCAGCTTCTGGTGGATTTCGACCGTCACTGGCGCCGTGACATCGCCGACGCCTACGACCTCGCCCCGGTCCCCGCCTTCATGGCCCGCTGGTGGAGTGAGTACTCCCTGGCCCGCGACCCGCAACTCGAGGCGAAAGTGCACAGCCTGGAGGACGCGGCCGGCCAGGAGAGCGACTACTCCCGTGCGAAAGCCCTCCTCGCTGAGGCCGGGGACCTCCGCCGGGCCGCGGCGAAGGCGGAGCCCGGACAGTGACCGAGGGCTTCATGGGGCCACCGTGGCAAGCGGACTGGACCGAAAGAGCGGAGGAGGACCGGGAGTCCCTGCCCGCTGTCGCCCGCGACTTGGTCCAGGCCGCGCGTGCCGAACTCGTCACCGCCGCCGACCCGTACTTCCGGGGCATCGACGCCGACCGCTTGCTTCCGACCGGGATGGTCGTCGAACCCGCCCAGTCCACCCGCCCCGGTGGCCAGCACGTCCTCTACTTCGATCACGGCCGGGGGTGGCTGCGCTACCAGTTCACCAGGCGAGTCAGCGACCCTCAGATCGTCATCGAGGAATGCTTCTGGCAGTGATCGCTGCCATGTCCGCCGTCCAGGCCGGTCAGGGAGACGACCAGTACGTCCCTGCCGTCCGGCAGGGTCCGGACATGGCCGCGCTTGATCTCCTGGCTCACGAAGTGTCACCGCCAGGCGTGCGGTCTCCGGGTGGACGAGCGCGTAGTCGAAGCGTGCTGCGGCACAGGCGAACAGGTCGCCGTCGACCATTGTCCATGGTCGACCTGCGCACTGCCGCGTTCAAAGCCGGCTCCACCGACTCGATAGCCGACATCTGCGGTTACTGGTCCGCCGGGGGCGAAGTACCCCGAGGCCCCGCCGCCGGCGGGTTCAGGCGATCTTGCGAGGATCACGCGAGCACGCAAGGGCGGCGGGGCGAGCGACTGGGCGATCGGCAGCGCCTACTGAGCGCGTACCCGGTAGCTCACGGCGGGGTAGGGGAAGTCCCCCGTGTTCAGAGTACCCACGACGTAGTGGATGTCTCCGTTCGTGCCGGGCGCACCGGTTCGGCAGTCCGGGTTGAAGAAGACATCGACACCGCGTTCGGACACCGACGTGTACGACTTGGCCGCAGCGGGCAGCTCCCTGCAGACACCGACCTGGTCGGTGTCGATCGCTATGGCAGTTCCAGTTCCGTCGACACCCGTATAGAAGGTCACTCCGGGCCACTCCGCGGCGCCGGCCTGCGGGGCCGCGCCGAGGACGAGCAAGGCCGCCGCTCCCGCCGAGGCCGTGAGAGCCGCCAGTCCCTTGCGCACCGTTGCCATGTGTTCCACCTTGGTCCGTTCTGCATGGATAGGTATCAATTTCGGCTGGGGCGACACACCTATACGACAGAGTGCAGTCCAACAATTTCGCGCCGCCGCTTCCGAGTGTCATCGTAGTTACACATTCAACAATCCTCCACACGAGATCCAGCCATGAAGTCGCGAATTTCTGTCATTTCATTTGGTATTTCATTTGGTGCGTCCTGGAGCGCGGAAACGACCGGAGCGTCGAGGTGCCGCCGGTAAGGCCGGCGGTGAATTGCCCAGCGGGTTGTTCTATAAGATGAGGCATGATTACTGCTACCGATCTAGCCCGTGCCGTTCGGGCCGGGGATCTTGATCCCGTGTCTGTCGTCGAGGGCGCTCTGGGCCGCATTTCCGCCGCCGCCGAGGGGGCCGACGCGTTCCGGCGTGTGCGTGGCGAACAGGCCCTTGCCGAAGCCCGCGACCTCAAAGACCGACGCGACCTCCAGGACCTGCCCTTGGCAGGCGTGCCGATCGCGGTGAAGGACGTCGTGGCAGTGACGGGCGAGTATGTGGGATGGGGCTCTCAGGCCGGGAGCCTGGCCGTCTCCCCGTCCGACCACGATGTCGTGGCACGCCTGCGGGCGGCCGGCGCCGTGATCGTGGGGCTCACCCATGTACCGGAGCTGTGCCTGTGGCCGATGACCGATGTTCCCGGGACAGCCGTGCGCAACCCATGGAACCCGGACTACACGGCCGGGGGCTCCTCCGGGGGCAGCGCCGCTGCTGTTGCCGCTGGGGTCGTGCCCTTGGCACACGGTACGGACGCCCTCGGCTCGGTGCGCTCCCCGGCCGCGATCTGCGGACTGGTCGGTGTGACGCCCGGCACCGGGACTGTCCCTTCAGCGGACTCTTCGCACTGGTCGGGGATGTACTCCCATGGCCCCTTGGCCACGACGGTCTCCGACGCCGCCCTCCTCCTGTCCGTTCTTGCCGACAGGCCGGAGCTGGCGCGGATAGCCGAGCCCGGAGCCCTGCGTGTCGCTACGTCCGTCCAACTACCGGGCGGTCTCGGAAAGGTCCCCCAGGAGTTCACCGAGGCCGTCGGCCGTACCGCGAAACTGCTCGAGGGCGCCGGTCACAGCGTCACCGATGCGACGCCGAAGTACGGCAGGCTGTCGTCGGCTCTTCTCACCCGCTGGCTCGCGGGGCCCGGCGAGCCGGCGGAGGCGTTCGACCGGAAACTGCTCCAGCCCCGGACCCGGCGGCACCTGCGGGCAGGAGCACTGCTGCGTCGGCTGCGACTGGGCGGGGAAGGCCCGAAGCGCGCGTGGATCGCCCGTGCCGAGGCGTTCTTCGCCGACCACGACGTCCTGGTGACACCGATGCTCGCCACCCTGGCCCCCAAGGCGGAGCAGTGGAACAAGAAGGGCTGGCTCGCCAACATCCTGCCGGCCGTTCAGCTCACATCCTTCCTCGGACCCTGGGACCTGGCGGGGTATCCGACCATGTCCGTCCCGGCCGGGCAGCATTCCTCGGGACTCCCCATCGCCGTGCAGCTGGTCGCGCCTCCCGGCGGAGAGTCCCGGCTGCTGGCCGTGGCCGCGCAGCTGGAGAACCTTGCCCCCTGGCCCACGACAACCACCCGGATCTCAGAGGAGTCACACCGGTGAGCTCAGAATCAGCACGTGCGAAATACCGTCTCTTCACGCCTGTCTCCCTCGGGGACATCGAACTCGCCAACCGTGTCGCCATGGCCCCGCTGACTCGAATGCGATCGGGTTCCTCCGGGGTTCCCGGCGACCTGATGATCGAGCACTACGAGCAGCGGGCGCACCTCGGGCTGATCGTGACCGAGGGCGTCTACTCCAGCCCCGAGTCGCAGGCTTTCGTGGGGCAACCGGGCATCGTCACCGACGAACAGGTGGCCGGCTGGCGGCGGGTGGCCGAGGCGGTGCACGCTCGGGGCGGCCGCATCGTGATGCAGGTCGTGCACGGCGGCCGCGTCACCCACCCCGAGGTCAACGGCGGTCGGCGCATCCTGGCCCCCAGCGCGATCGCCATAGATGGCGAGGGGCACTCGGCGAAGGGTAAGCAGCCCTACCCAGTGCCGCTGGCGTTGACGGTCCCGGAGGCCCGTTCGGCCCTCGATGACTTCGTCGCAGCCTCCCGCCGGGCGATCGAGGCCGGCCTGGACGGTGTGGAGGTCCACGCCGCCAACGGCTATCTGCTGCACGAGTTCCTCTCCACCGCGTCCAACCGGCGGACCGACAGGTATGGCGGGTCTCCGAAGAACCGGGCCCGCTTCGTCGTCGAGGTGGTAACGGCGGTGGCGGAGGCCATCGGTGCCGGGCGGGTCGGGTTGCGGATCTCGCCCGAACGCAACATCAAGGACGTCCTGGAGCACGACCGGGACGATGTCCTGGCCACCTACGGCCACCTGCTGGACGAGTTGCGCCCGGTGGGCCTGGCCTACCTCTCCGTCCTGCACGAGGAGTTGAAGGGAGATCTGGTCCAGGAGCTGCGGAAGCGCTTCGGCGGCAAGTTGATGGCCAACAGCGGCTCCCTCTCGATGACCACCCGTGAGGAAGCGACAGAGCTGGTCGAGGCCGCCCATGCCGATGTCGTGGCCGTGGGCCGAGCGGCCATCGCCAACCCCGATCTGGTGGCACGCTGGCAGGGTCAACACCCGGAGAACGAGCCGCGCCCGAAGCTTTTCTACACATCCGGCGCGGAGGGATACACCGATTACCCGTTCCTCCGAGCGAACTCAGCCTGACATCTCACCCTGTCCGCTCGAGGCTGGTACCCGGCTGCGGAGTCAGGTCGGCCGGAGATGCCCGGAGTCGTGGCCGCGACGTTCGGGAACGCCGGGCATCATCTGCCGACGACGTGAACTCGGTCGGACATTCGTGTGCGGCTCATCATCCAACCCGTCCAGGCCGTGCTCGAAGGACGCCCGGGGAACGAGCTGTTACTCCCCACGCCTCTTCGTGATCCGCGATGAGAATGCAGCGAGGGATGCCTTCGCCTTTTTCTTGACACCGTGCATCGGCGTTCCGACCAAACGTGCTACCGCATCGATGCCAGGCACCGATGAGAGGATGACATACCCGGTCCGCAACACCCGCGACGTGTTCTCCGTCATCCTGAAACATCCCTATGTGCCATGGAAGAACTCTGATGGTGGCGGGCAGCCACGTACCGCGTGAGTCGAGCAGCCCTGCGCCCGTTCTCGCAGCAGTCCCCTCACCTCTTCGCCGCGCGTTTCATACAAACAGACCGGTGAGCGGGCGTGGAATTCCGGGTCGGTCCACGAGGCCCAACTTCCATGGGGCTCGCATAGTCACCGAAGTCGTGGGGGTGGCTGGTCCTGTCCCCGGCAGACGCGATCTCGTACGCGTCATCGTGGCCGGTCCGGCGGGGCTGCTCCAGTATGGCTGGGATCCCGGGCCCGCATACCAGACATACGGCCGTCGTTGTCGTGCTGCTGCCGACACATCGTCTGTACTTGCGTGCGGCGTGAGCACAGTTCACGGGGGGATGATGTGATCACGCCGCACGGTGCGATGACCGGCACCGCCAACACATGTTAGCCCGAGTCCCATCCGCGCTGTGGGCCCAAGAAGGGCCTGGGGAACATAGGACTACCAGGCCCACGCCCTCACGGGCACGGCGTGGCATTCGGTCACGCATGTGCTGGCGCCATACACCCTGCGCGGAGCGGGGTGTGGGTCAGATCCAGTTGGGGGCGTAGTCCTCGGCGTAGCGGGCACCGAA
>NZ_BAAATS010000055.1:0-29386 GCF_039533535.1 Streptomyces kunmingensis | reverse complement strand
CTGCCCAGCAGGTCACACACCACACCACGACCGAGACAGACCTAACGGAGTCCTACTAGTCGGTGCTAGTGGCTTGGCTCGCATCGTTGGCCGGGTAATCGACCTGCCGCCCGGTGGTCAGCAGACTGTCTTCAGGACCTGATCTTGGAGTTGGCCGTGGGGCGTCGACCAGGTGTGTTCGTCCGGCCGGTCAGCATGGACGAGGGCCGGAGGCTGCAGCAGATCAGCCGCACTGCGAAGGACCCGGTCCGGCTGCGGCGGGCGATCGTGGTGCTGATGTCCACCCAGGGCCAGGCGGTCACGGACATCACCTCGCTGATGCAGGTCAGCGAGGACTACGTGCGCAAATGCCATCCATGCTTTCAACGAGCGGGAGTTCGACGCGCTGGACCCAAAATGGAGCGGGGGACGCTCGAAAATGATCAGCGAGCGAGTGCGTGAGCACATTTGTCTGATCGCCCGGACGTCCCCCGCGGACTGGAACATCGGCGCCCTCTCCACCTGGAGCCTGGCCAAGCTCGATGCTCACCTGGTCGAACGGCAGGTGGTGCCAAGGATCAGCAGGGAAACCCTGCGGCGCATCCTGTGGGAGGGCAAGGTCTCCTGGCAGGCCACGACTACCTGGAAGGCGTTCAACGAACCGGACTTCATAGCCAAGATGCACCGCGTCCTGGCGCTGTATGACACACCGCCGGCCGACGGACGGGTGATCTGCGTCGACGAGTTCGGCCCGCTGAACCTGATGCCGCGCAAGGGCAGAGCGTGGCGTCCGGCCGGTAGGCCACGCAGGGTGCGGGCCACCTACAACCGGTCCGGTGGTGTGATGCATATGCTCGCCGCGCTCGACCTGGCCACCGGGAAGATCTACTACCGGATCCGTCAGCGCAAGCGGTGGCGCGAGTTCCTCGGCCTGCTCAAGACCCTGCGGGACCGCTGGCCCGGGGAGAAGCTGTATGTGGTGCTGGACAACTTCTCCCCGCACAAGCACGCCGAGGTCCGCACCTGGGCCGCCGACAACGACGTCGAACCGGTCTTCCTGCCGACCTACGGCTCGTAACTGAACCGGATTGATTCGGAGTTCGCGGCACTGCGCTACTTCGCCCTCAACGGCACCGACCACCGCACGCATGCCGAGCAGAATTTCGCCATCGCCGCCTACATCCGCTGGCGCAACACCCGCGCAGAACCAAAGAGCACCTTCGCCCCCGACTCATTCATCCGAGCCTGGACCCAGTACCCAACCTGCGCTGCCTGACCGGGTAGTCGGGTGGGTCCACGGGCAGCGGCTTGCTTGCCTTACCGGACGAGGGGCGACTTGTCGCTCGCAATCAGATGACGGGCCAACAGGCGGGTGGTGCTGCCGTCATCCTCTGTGATGTCCCGGACATGTTCGAAACCGATGCCGTCCAGCAGGGTCAGTGAGGCCTTGTTCGGTGCAGCTACGGTGGCGTAAACCTCGGTCAGCCCGAGGATGTCGAAGCCGAAAGCGACGATCGCCTCTGCCACCTCGGTTCCCAGGCCCAACCCCCATGCCGCCGGGGCCAGAGCGTAGATGATCTCGTGGCCTCCAACGACGTCGGTCGGCTTGATCTCGGCATGCCCGACGAGGAGTCCGTCCTTACGAACAGCCCAGACATCGAACAGTTCCTGAGCGTAGACCTTCGTGAAGATCCGCGAGAACAGGGCCCGGTTTGCTGCTTCGGAAGCAGAGCCGTCACCCATCCACTGCGAGACTCTGGTGTCCTGGAACAGGGCGACGAAGTCCTCTTCGTCCTCAGGGATGTACGGCTCCAGCAGCAGCCGCTCGGTGCGCAGAGTTGGAGTCACAGACGGCGACGCTACCCACGCGGCACCCAAGTCGGCAAACCCCTTTCACCTGCGCGGAAATTGCCATCCTCGTTGCCATGCCGCACATCACCCAGCGCCGCAGGCCGAGCCATCATGCGGAGCCAGTTACACGGCCAACCATCCGAGCCGAGCCACTAGTCGGTTCCCTCGGCGGTGGGGCGCAGGGGATCGGTCGAGGTCATGAGGGCGGCCGTCAGGTAGTCCGTGACCCCGGTCGCCTGGAGCATGACGACGCCGCCCTGGATGGCGGCCAGGATGCTCCTCGCGCGGATCCGGGCAGCCTCCGGCTCGGCGGAGGTCAGGGTTCGCACGCCGAGGAACAGGGCCTCTTCCCACTCGGTGAAGAGGGTGGTGAGGATGGCCCGGGCTTCGGCGGACGACTTGCCCAGTTCAGTGGTGAGGCTGCCCAGGGGGCACCGCTGGCCGAGTTCGATGTAGTGATCGAGTACCGCCTGCCGCCACTTCTGCCAGGATTCCCAGGTCGACAGATCCCCCAGGAAGGGCTGCTGGACGTCGAGAACCTGCCCGGCCTCGTACTCGGCGACGGCCGTGAGGATGTCCGACCTGCCCTCAGGGAAGTAGTGGAAGAGCTGGCTCTTGCTGGTCGCCGTGGCCGCTCGCACATCGTCGAGCGTTGTCTCGGCGGCCCCCTTCTCCCTGGTCAGAAGTGCTGTGGCGACGACGATGCGCTGTCGGGTCGCCCTGCCCTTCGCCGTCAGTCCCTTGTTCATCCCCCTATCGTCCCACAAATTTGGACTCAATGGTCCACCGGCCTACCGCCCACCGGGGTGTACCGCTCGGCCCGGTCGCGCACTGCCGATCGCGGTTCGCGCCATGGAAAGCGGACGGGGTCCGCCGCGATCCGCTCGTCCCGAACCACTCGTCCTGATCCGCTCGTCCTGAACTACTCGTCCTGATCCGCTCGTCCCGGAGTGGCCGCACTTGAACGTCTGCCGCACAGGCTCTCAACGTTCCTGGACGCTCCGCCCTCGCAGATGGTCGATCAGAATGTCGAGGACCACTTCGAGATACGTGCTGTCACCGGTGGACCGGAGCATCTGGACGCCGCCCTGGATGCCCGCGATGAAGGCCGCCGCGGCCCGGTCGGCATCGAGCCCCGAGTCGATGAGGCCTTCGGACTGCATCGTGGTGACGCCCTGGCGGATGAGCAGCTGCCATCGATCGAGCAGGGATCCGGTTACTTCGGCGGCGCCCGGGGTGCTGCCCACCTGGTTCATCAGGTTGCCGAGCGGACAGTGGGCTCCGTGCGCCCGGTAGCGCGCCACCACGGCGTCCCGCCAACGTGTCCAGGCCGTCCAGGAGTTGAGCGCGTCGATATGGGGCCGCTGGTCGGCGATGACGCGTTCGGCCTCATGGCGCGCGACGGCGAGGAGGATCTCCTCCTTGCCGCCGGGGAAGTAGTGGAACAGCTGTCCCTTGCTGGTGCCCGTGCTCGCCCTGATGTCGTCCAGTGTCACCGTCCCCGGGGCGTCGGTGCGCATGTGTGCCGACGCCCCCTCGATGATGCGCTGCCGGGTAGCACGGCCCTTCGCCGTCAGTGCCATGGCCTCAGATTACCGCAAGAATGGAACGCGCGGTCCAACCTTCGCGGGCCAAGAGGTTCGCCGAGTGGTGCCGGCGTGGACCCCGGTGCCGTCGACCGCGCCGTCGATTGTGCAGGAACGGGAGTTGAGCGGACACCCCACGCCGGTCGCGGTGCGGCCCGGCACAGGGTCGCTGACGGCCCGGGAGCAGGAGATCGCGACGCTGGCGGCGACCGGGCTGACCGACAAGCAGATCGCCGAGCGGCTCTTTCTGTCCCATCGGACCGTCGGCACCCACCTCTACCAGATGTACCGCAAACCCGGCATCAGTATGGACGAGGCATGCACACATGTGGCTGAGTGTGCGTCTTGTGTGTCTCGCCGAGCATAGATATGTTGGCGGAGCCGAAGATACACGTATCTCGCCAGCCCGGCTGGCTCCTGCCACCTACAGGGAGAATCCGTGACGATCGATCGACGCTCTCTTCTCCGTACCAGCGGTGTCGCGGCGGCCGGCGCCCTCGGTGCCGCCGCCCTCTCCTCGACCGCACGGGCCGCCGGCTTCACCGCCCCGGCCCATGGCCCGCACTCGACCGGTTCCGGCCCGACCGACGGCGTGACCAGGACTCTGCTGCAGGAACACCCGTCCCCGGCCGAGGGCTGGGAGACGGTGCAGACGCTGGTGCAGATCCCCCGGCACAAGGAGTCGGGCCGGCACAGTCACCCCGGAGTCGAGGTCGGCTACATCGTCCGTGGTGACGTCCTCATGAAGTTCGACGACAGGCCGTCGATCCGGCTGCGTACGGGCGATCCCTTCTTCATCCCGTCCGGGACCATCCACAACGCCGTCAACGTCGGCAAGGTGACGACGATGATGCTCTCCACGTATGTCGTCGACGAGGACGAGTCGCTGGTGACGACGTACTAGCCGTTGCGCCACACACGTCCGTCTTCGACGACAAGATCCGTACGGTCTCGGACCGCCACACCAACCGGGTGAGCGCGCACACATCAACTCCGCTGCGGGCAGCGTGCCCGAGCGACACATACCGGGAGTGGACATGAGCAGAGCATGGAAGCACCGTCTCGTAGGAACGGCGGCCGTGGCCTGCGGAACGGCGGTGCTCGCGGGCGTCGGCCTGTCCGCACCCGCCTCGGCCGTCGAGGTCGGAGGGATCGCCTTCTACCCGACGCACGACTTCAGCGGCACGGAAGTACGTGCCGACCCCGCGAACCACGAGTGCCACAACCTGCCGCAGGCCATGTACTCGGTGCAGAACTTCTCTCTCACCCAGTACATGGACGTCTACTACAAGGCTGACTGCACCCCGGGCGTGCCCGACTCCCGGTACACCGATGCCGTGCTCCGGCTGGACGGCCTCAGGCAGAGCGGCACCGAGATCGCCTCCGGATTCCGCAGCTACCGCGTACTCAGCGAAGCGCCGTAGCGCCGTAGCGCCGTAGCCCCGGAAGCCGCGTGTCGTAACCGCCTTGACTGGTTACTTCTCTACGTGTGAAGCTCATACCGAGCCCGGGAAGCGAACGGATTCGACCCCGTACCGAGTCACCTCCCGGCCCACCCGGCCACCGGCCGGCCACACCGAAGCGGGCGATCATGCAGACGTACGAGAACCGGGAAACCCCCCTGTCGATCCTGATGGAGGAGCGTTCCCTCAAGAGCAGCAACCCCGTGCTGTCGCGGCGTCTCACCCGCGGCCACACCCCGACACACATTTCTCTGGGCAAGACCACGGGCAAGACCACGGGCAAGACCACGGGCGAGACCACGGGCGAGACGCTGACGATGGACGCCGTCGTGCTCCGCACGGCCGCCGCACTGGCCGCGGCGATCCTTGCGGCCACCCTGGCGTGGACGGCGCTGCCGGTCGGCACCATCGGCCTGGGAACCTCGTACGGCATCGCCGGCGGCGCCTTTCTGATCGCCCTGGCCTTGGCGGTGACGGAGTTCTCCCGGAAGCGGCCGTCCCCGGCGCTGACCCTCGCTTTCGCGGCCTTCGAAGGGTTTTTCCTCGGCTTCCTCTCGAACGCGACATCCACCCACCTCTCGCCGGGGGCGGTGATCCAACTGGTGCTCGGGACGATGGCGGTCTTCGCCGTGGTGCTGCTCGCCTACCAGTGCCAGTGGATCCGGGCGGACCACCGGCTCCGCGCCTTCACCGGCGCGGCCATGGGCGGATTCGCTCTCCTCGCAGCGGTGAACGTACTGCTCACCGCCTCCACCGAGGTCGAAGGGCTCGGCTTCCGCAGCGGCGCGCTCGGTGTCGCCCTCGGCGCCGTCGGCGTAATCCTGGGTGCGTCCTTCCTCGCCCCGCACTTCAAGCAGGTGGAGCAGAGCGTCACCGGCGGCGCCCCCACGCAGGAGGCCTGGACGGCGGCCTTCGGCCTCGCCCTCACCCTCGTATGGCTGTACGTGGAAACGTTCCGCCTGCTCACGCTCGTGCGCGAAGACGATATCTGCTGAAGCGGACCGGTAAAACATCTCCGGTTTGACCAATCCCTTGAAAACCAACGAAACCCGTCCGGGTGGAGGAGTTCTTATGAAGCTGGCGAAAAAGGCCATGGCGAGTGCCGGTATCGCGATGACGGCTGGCGCCCTGATCGCATCCGTGACGACGACCCCCGCGTCGGCCGCCCCCGCGGCAAGCACCATCAAGCTGTGCCAGGACTCCTACAACTCGTCGAACCGCTGTGACTACGAGTACTACGCCTTTCCGAACCTGACCAACGGCAGCGACGGAAACTTCCAGGACAGCGTCTCCTACATCAGTAACTACTCGGGGCGGACCTGGTGCCTCTTCACCGATAACAACTACGGCGGCATCCAGGGCGTGTTCCAGGACAACTACACGTGGAACACGCTCAGTTACCCGTACAACGACTCCATCTCCTCCGGTCGCCCCTGCTGACCTGGGGCTGTCCACGGCGGGCCGGCGATCCGGTACGGACGGCGGCCCGCCCACCCCTCTCCCCGCGGAGTCAGGAACTGTGAAGACGATCCATGATCGCGCGGTACTGGCATTCCCCGCGCTGGCGGCCGGCGCCATACTCGCGTCAGGTTGCGGAGCCCCGAAGGCGCCAGTCGCCGATGAATCCCCGAATCCACTCGCGAACACCCTGCGAACGCTGCTTCCGCAGGGAGGACAATCACAAATCAAAGAAGCACCGGTCGGGCGGAGAAATCCCTCGACTTCCGCCTCTCTGAATTACACCAGAAACGGCATCGAGGGGCGCGTAGAAGTATCCGCGAGCCGTCTCCCGACGCCCATCGACCCGCAGGCCCTGCGCTGTCCGGACAGCGCACTGCACCCGTACAGCACATGCGCGACGAAGAGTTATCGCGGGGCGAAACTGATATCCGACGATTCCCCGGTCGACGAATCCCGCCCCACTGTCGCCAGACGACTCACCACCGTTCTGACGTACCCGAACGGGCGTCAGCTCGCGATCTCGGTGTCGACCGCCCCGGAGGCCCCACCCACCTCGAAGGCCCCACCCACCTCGTCTGCCCCACCCACCCCGTCGGACCCGGCAGAGTCGAACTCCCCGCACCGAAGCCCGCACCCGCCCCTGCCTCTGACCCAGCAGGAACTCACCGACATCGCAGGATCGCCCACCTGGAAACCAATCCTGGCCACACTGCCCGCGCCCGCGCCGGAACACCGGCCCGCACCGGACATCGACCAGTCCATGCCGGCACGGCGCATCACACGTATCATCGCCGACGCACTGCCCCAGGGTGTGCGAGTGGCCGACGAGGGCGGGCAGCCCGGCTACGGCCACCTCACCGTCGACGACGGACACGGCAAGTGCCTCATAGCCGTCACGGTGCAGCGCTGGAAACCGGCCGACCCGACCATCGGCAAGATCTTCGCCAAGGCGCGCAAACTCACCGACGGCACGCTCGTCATGACCGGCACCGGCCCGGCCACGAACGGCGGCGAGGGCGCGACCGAATGGCGGGCCGACTCCCTGCGCCCCGACGGCCTCCGCGTCCTGGCCACCGAAGTGAACGCCCGCGCCTACCGACTCCCAGGAACACGCCACACCCCGGCACTGCCCCCCGCCGAACTCACCAAGCTCGTACGCAGCGCCGAGTGGAGCAGAACCTGACGACAGTCCTCCGGCCTCGGGACTGGTGGGCTCGCATGTCGAGGGGGCGCGTATTCGTCACCGGAGCGGTGCTCGCGTCTTACTCCAGATAGAGCGCCGCCAAGCGTGGCAGTCGGCGGGTCATTTCGCTGTGGTCGTCGAAGTCGAAGTTCCAAGTGGGGTCCAGCTCCGGGTATTGGATGCTGAACGCGTCGTCAGGGAGCTGCGCGCCGGTCGCCATGACATGTGCGTTCCAAACGATGCTGAGCGCCTCCTCACAGTCGAGATCGACTCCGTCGGCAGCTGAGACTCGCACGACGGGTACTTCTGCCAGGGCATCGGGGTCAGCGACTATGCGCTCGAAGACCTCGCGCCCCTGGGCGATCAACCAGCCGCGGAAGTAATCGAAGCCGTCGTCGGAGCATCCGCCGTTGATCAGGTAGGCAGCGGCCCAGAGAGGATTCGTGTAGGAGTCGGCCATCAAGTCCCACAACGCCTGCTGAGCGGCGACGATCTCCTCGGACGGGTGTGTGGCCAACAGCGAGGTTGCCCGCTGGACGACCTCTTCTCCGTCGTTCGGGTCGGACGCCTGGTTGCGGGCTGCCCCGATGAGCTGCCAGAACTGCTGTCTGTTCATGGCGGCAGAGCATGCCACCTGGTACTGACACTGCGTCTGTCCCAGGAAATGGGCCTGCCAGAACGCCCACGCCGCCCGGGCCAATCTGTGTGAAGCGAGAACTACTTGCAGGGCGGAGCGGGACCATGGTCGTCGACCAGCCGACGGAAACACAGGGGTAGGCGGTCGCGTCGCTACCGGACGACGTGTGCGTCCGCCTGCTCGACGACCCCGACCCTTCCGTACGGGCGGCCTTGCTGGAATCGCCCTATCTGGTGCCGTCGTTCGTGGCCTCGCTGGCCACGCACCGCGATCCGGCAGCGCGCCGGAGCGCGGCGCGCGCATGGGAGATGCTGCCGCCGGGCGAGCGCTCGGCGCTGCTTGCCGACCCCGGCCCCGAGGTGCGGCGGGCCGCCGCACTGGGGGAGTGCCGGGGGGGACGCACACGTCACCGCCGGACTCCTCCGCGATCCGCAGACCGCCGCCGAGGTGCTGCGCCGGGGGCTCTTGCACCGCGCCGACGCCGAACGATGCGTCGCCGAGCGGACGCACCTGGCCTCCCTCGCCGAGAACCCGTCGCTGCCCGTCGCTGCCCGTCGACCTCGTGGAGCGGCTCGCCGTCGACCCCGACGAGGCCGTACGGCTCGCGGTCTCCCTGAGGCCGGAACTGGACGAGACACAACGCATGTCGATCGACTTCGCTGTGAACGACTTCGCAAGGGGGGACGTGGAGTGGGTACGGAACGGACTCACGCGCTACGCGGACCGGGGACGCCGGCCCTGTCCGACGGGTTTGATGCGTGCACATCCCTTGGAGATGCAGCGCGGGCCACGACAAGATGATCCCGCGCCGGCAGCCACGTGAGGGGATCGGTGGATGAAGCAGAACCGGTTGGGCAAGAGCAAGGTGCACGTCACGGAGGTGGGCTTCGGGGGCGGCCCGCTCGGCGGGCTCTTCGAACCGCTCGACGACGAGACCGCGGCGGAAGCCCTCGAGGCGGCGTGGGACAGCGGGATCCGCTACTTCGACACCTCCCCGCATTACGGAATCGGGCATTCCGAACGCCGTATCGGCGACCTCCTGCGGGGCAAGCCACGCGACGAGTGGACGCTGTCGACGAAGGTCGGCAGGCTGCTGGTCCCGCAGGACCCGGCGGGCCGGACGGACGAGCCCTTCAAGGTGCCCGCCACGCACCGCCGGGTATGGGACTTCACCCGGGACGGTGTGCTGCGCAGCGTGGAGGACTCGCTCGAGCGGATGGGCGTCGACCGGATCGACGTGCTGTATCTGCACGACGCGGAGGAACACTTCGAGGAAGCGTTGCGCGAAGGTTTCCCGGCCCTCGCCGAGCTGCGGGCCCAAGGGACGGTGGGCGCCATCGGAGCGGGGATGTACCACCCGGGCAAGCTGACCCGGCTGGTCGAGGAGACCGACGCCGACGTGGTGATGCTCTCCGGCCGCTACACGCTGCTCGATCACAGCGCTCTCGACGACCTGCTCCCTGCCTGCGCGGCCCGGGGCATCTCGGTGCTTGCGGCCTCGGTCTTCAACTCCGGCCTCCTCGCCACGGCCCGCCCATCCGCGAGCGCTACCTTCGACTACGCGCCTGCCACGCCCCAGACGCTTGAGCGCGCACACCGCATGGCCGACATCTGCGAGCCCCACGGCGTGACGCTGCCGGCCGTGGCGATGGCCTTTCCGACGCACCACCCTGCCGTCGCGGGCATCGTCGTCGGCATGCGCACCTCGGACGAAGTACGGCGCAACGCCGCGGCGTTCGAGGTGCAGATCCCCGCACAGCTCTGGAACGACCTGCGAGCCGAGGGCCTCCTGGACGAACTGGCACCGGCACACACCTGACCATCAAGCTCCACCTGAGTGCGGCCGGCCCCGTCCGAGGCGCAGTTCGCCCTTGCCGACACCCCGGGGCAGTGCAGCCTCATCTGCCGGAGGCGCATCGAGCGAGCAGCGGTCAGGTCGTAGGCTCCGCCACTTGTCCGTGGCTGAGATCACCCAGCCGTGGTACGCGCTCGAACCGGTTGCGTCGCCGTCGACTGTCGTCTCCCAAGAGAGCCTGGTGAAGGGCTCGAGCTCCGTCACGCTGAGAGTCACGGGGAATCCGACCGTCACCCGGCTGTACTCGGTTCCGATCGCCCGTCTCGGTGGTCCTTCGACCGAGACACCACGACCGTCCCGCTGACCCGCGCCCAGGCCCGGCGGCCTCCTGCATCAGCCCCTCAGGTACCTGTCCCTTATTACTTTGACCTGCGGTTATTGTGACTGCGGTACCCGCGCGGTACCGTTTGTTCATGCCCGCCTTGAATGTGGAATTCAGCGAAGAGGAACTCGACGAGCTCCGCGAATTGGCGCGCGAGCAGGGCGTCACCCTCAAAGCCCTGGTACGTGCCTCGACCGCCGACCAGATCGCCCGGCACCGTGCACTGAAGGAAGGCTCCGACACTTTCGCGCGTACCTTCCACGACCCTGCCCTCGCCGAGGCCATCGCGGCCGCCGGCCTGGACGACGGTCCCACGATCACTTCGGCGGGACAGGCCGCCTGAACGATGCCGCCGGTCATCCACGTCGACATGCGGTGGCTCCTGCAGCAGCAGGAGACCGCCCTGCCCGAACACCCGACTGTCAGTGACTACTCGGCGCTCATGGCGGGCGTGGCCCGCCACCGCGTCGATCCGCCTCGGGCCGGCACCGACTCCGACGCCTCCTGGCGCGCGGCCGCACTGCTGCACACGTTCCTGCTCCTGAAGCCGCTGCCCGCGCTCAACGTCCGCTTCGCCTGCGCGGTGACGGTCGCCTACATGCACGCCAGCGGTGAAGGCCTGGACGCGCCGTACGGTGAACTCGTCGACCTGGCCGGCGCGTTGCTCTCCGGTAAAGCGGACGTCTTCGCAGCCGCCGACCGGATCCGGACCTGGCGCCTGTGACGGTGCTCCGGCGACTGGACCTGGGCTGAGCGAGCGGCCCGGGCGGGCCTAGATGGGTGCGCCGAGTTCGGCCCAGACCGTCTTTCCCTCCACTCCGGCAGTGCGGATGACTCCCCAGTCGAGGCAGAGGCGCTGCACGATGAACATTCCATGGCCGCCGGGGCGGCCGGCCCGGTGCGGGGAACGAGGGGCGGGCTGGCCCGTACCGCTGTCGGAGACCTCGATGCGCAGCACCTTGTCGGTGCGGTGGGACATCCGCAGTTCGTCCGCGCCGTGTGCGTGGATGCAGGCATTGGTGACGAGTTCGGAGACGACCAGCAGGACGTCTTCGCCTGCACGGCCGTCGGCGGTCGACGCGGGAAGCCAGCCCCAGTCGTGCAGGGCCTGGCGGGCGAAGTTGCGGGCGAGGGGGATGACACGGTTATCCCGCACCCAGCAGTGGGGTGAGGGGGTCCTGGGCGAGTGGGACGGGTGCGGACAGGGCCGCGTCGTAGGCCGGGCGGGGGAAGTCGTAGGGGCCCAGGGGCAGTTCGCCCCACTCCGGCCGGTGAGGCTGGCGGAAGCCGGACCAGACGACCTCCGTCGCCGTGGCGCGGACCATGGCGAGCAGGGGCCAGCAGCCGTCGATCCCGCAGGAGCAGCCCAGAAGACACAGGGCGCCGGTGTCGCGGTCGCGGAGATCCGGTGAGGCGTCGCCCAGAAAATGCGCCCGGGCCCGGGCGCCGTCGGTGTCGTCGTCCAGATACAGCGGGGCGTGTTGCCGCAGCAGGAACTCCTCGCGTTCCTGCGGGGTGTCGTCGTCCTCGTCGAGCTCTCGGCTCCACAGCGCGCGAGTCGCCTCCGCGACCAGGACGCGCAGGTCCGTGCCGTTGATCCGGATACCCCAGAGCGTGAGATGCGGACGGTCGGGGTGGGGGTGGCGCAGAAACTCCACCCGGTGCGTGACGGTCGGCAGACTCATACGTCCCATCCTGCGGCGTTCGCGTCCGAAGACATGCGGAGCGGCAGAGCCGTCGACGACGGACGGCTCCGCACTCCTGGGATCAGAGCCCGCATCGTCCTGCGCGACCGCGACCGCGACCGCGACCGCGACCGCGACCGCGACCGCGACCGCGACCGGGCGCCGGGCGCCGGGCGCCGGGCGCCGGGCGCCGGGCGCCATGCGCGATGCGGTCGTTGACGTACGAGTAGACCGGTCGTATAGTTCTGGACATCGGAACGGACACCGGAACGCGGAACACACCGGTTCCACCCACAACTCCCCGAAGGGGTGCGCGTCATGGGACGTATCAAGGTCGGCACGGAGAACAGCACCGACGTGGAACTGCACTACGAGGACAAGGGGGAGGGCCGGCCGGTCGTGCTGATCCACGGCTACCCGCTGGACGGCAACTCCTGGGAGGGGCAGGTGCCGGCCCTGCTGGCGGCCGGCAACCGGGTCATCACCTACGACCGGCGCGGCTTCGGCAAGTCCAGCCAGCCCTCCACCGGTTACGACTACGACACCTTCGCCGCCGACCTGAACACCCTCATGGAGACCCTCGACCTGCACGACGCGGTCCTGGTCGGCTTCTCCATGGGTACCGGTGAGGTCGCCCGTTACCTGTCCACCTACGGCTCCGCCCGCGTCGCCAAGGCCGTCTTCCTGGCCTCGCTGGAACCCTTCCTGCTCGTCACCGACGACAACCCCGACGGCGCCGCCCCCGACTCCTTCTTCCAGGGCATCTCCGATGCCGTCAAGAAGGACCGCTACGCCTTCTTCACCGGGTTCTACAACGACTTCTTCAACCTCGACGAGAACCTCGGCACCCGGGTCAGCGAGGAAGCGGTGCGCAACGCCTGGAACGTGGCGGCGGGCGCCGGTGCGATCGCCTCGGCGGCGGCGCCCCTGACCTGGCCCACCGACTTCCGCGCCGACATCCCCCGTATCGACGTCCCGACGCTGATCGTGCACGGGACCGCCGACCGCACCCTGCCCATCGACGCCACCGGACGCCGCTTCGCCAAGGCGCTGCCCACCGCGCGGTACACCGAGATCGAGGGCGCCCCGCACGGACTCCTGACCACGCACACCGCCGAGGTCAACGAGGTCCTCCTGGACTTCCTCGACCACTGACCGCTGATCGCCGGTCAACGACCGCCGCCATTAGACGACCGGTCTAGTCGGAGTTAGGATGGGGACATGCCAGTCACTCAGGGCGACACGCGCCGCAGCATTCTCGACACGGCTCAGCGGATCATGTCCCACAAGGGATTCGCCGCAGTGGGGATCAACGAGGTCCTCTCCGAGGCCGGAGTGCCCAAGGGGTCCTTCTACCACTACTTCAACTCCAAGGACGCCTTCGGCGAGGCGATGATGCGGTCGTACTTCACCGACTACCTCGCGGACATGGACCGCATCCTCGCCGGACCGGGCCCGACCGCGGCGCAGCGGCTGATGAACTACTGGCAGGCCTGGCACGAGACGCAGAGCGTCGACGAGTGTCAGGGCAAGTGTCTCGCCGTCAAGCTCGGCGCGGAGGTCTCCGACCTGTCGGAGTCGATGCGGCTCGCGCTGAAGGAGGGCACCACCGCCATCATCGACCGCCTGGAGCGGGCGATCACCGCCGGCCTCGAGGACGGCTCGCTCGCGGTCGACGAGGACGCCCGCACCACTGCGCAGGTCCTGTACGACATGTGGCTCGGCGCCAGCGTCATGGCCAAGATCCACCGCGACATAGGCCCTCTGACCACCACCATGACGGTCACACGCCGACTTCTGCACACGTAGCACACGTAGCACCCCGCCGCCCCGGCGCCGCTCACACACCGTGTGCCTGCGCGGCCCCACAACCTCTCAGAGACGACCGGTCTACTCACATAAGAGGATCGGTCGGTACACCAATCGAAGGAGCAGTAATCATGAAGGTTCTCATCGTTCTCACCTCGCACGACGAGCTCGGCGACACCGGCCGCAAGACCGGCTTCTGGCTGGAGGAACTGGCCGCCCCGTACTACCGCTTCCGCGACGCCGGCGCCGACCTCGTGCTCGCCTCCCCCAAGGGCGGCCGGCCCCCGCTGGACCCCAAGAGCAACGAGCCCGCCAACCAGACCGACGAGACCCGCCGCTTCGAGGCCGACCCCGAGGCCATGGACGCTCTCGCCCACACCGTCCGCCTCGACTCCGTCTCCGCCGACGACTTCGACACCGTCTTCTACCCCGGCGGTCACGGCCCCCTCTGGGACCTGGCCGAGGACACCACCTCCGTCCGCCTGATCGAGACCACCCTGCGCGCCGGCAGGCCGCTCGCCCTGGTCTGCCACGCCCCCGGTGTCCTGCGGCACGCGGTGAACGAGGACGGCACGCCGCTGGTACGGGGAAAGAAGGTCACCGGGTTCACCAACAGTGAGGAAGAGGGAGTCCAGCTCACCGACGTGGTCCCCTTCCTGGTCGAGGACGAACTCGTCCGGCTCGGCGGCGACTACTCCCAGGGCGACGACTGGGCGCCGTACGTCCTGCGGGACGGCCTGCTGATCACGGGGCAGAACCCCGCCTCCTCCGGCCCGGCCGCCGACGCGCTCATCGCCTTCGTCACCAAGCGCGCCGAGACCGCCGAGACTGCCGAGGCCGCTGGAACTGCCGGGACCGCCGAGGCCGTCGGGACCGACAACGCCGGTGCGTGAGCGTCTACATCGTGAGGCTGCGCGAGCGGCTCGCTGACCCCGCCGGGCCGGAGGCCTACATGGCCCTGGCCCGGCGGGCCCGCCCGGGCCACCCGGTACCCCCGCCGGCGGACGCGGCGCGATCCAGACCTTGGAAGGGGAACCGTTCGACGGCGTCCTCATCGTCGACGGCCTCCCCGATACCCCAGCTCCAGCAGGGACTGAGAACCGATGCTCGTTCAAGCCCGCACACAAGCCCGCACACAAGCCCGCACACAAGCCCGCACACAAGTCCGCACACAAGTCCGCACACAAGCCCGCACACACGCCCCTGACGCGCCGCCGCACCCGTCCACCGTCCCGGTGCCGGCCGGGACCGACAGCGGAAGCCGTGTTCCACCGCGGACCGCACGTTCCGCATGGGTCCGGCCGGCCGCCGCCGTCTTCGTCGTCGGATGGGGAGCAAACATGTTTGCCTCCCTGCTGCACGCCTACGCACACCTGAGCGGGACCCGGGCCGACGGCCTGTTCGGGGCCTACGCACTGGGACTCGTCCCGGCCTTGTTGATCGCGGCACGGGTCTCGGACCGAATCGGCCGGCGCCGGGCGCTCCTCGCCGCGCTGCTGCTCTCCGCGCTCGGCTCGGCAGTGCTGTGGCTCTCGAGCGGGGAGTTCGCAACGATCCTGACCGGGCGGATACTCATCGGGATCAGTGCCGGCGCCGCGTTCGGGCCGGGAACAGCATGGATCAAGGAACTGTCCGCCACCTCTGTCACCTCTGTCACCTCTGCCACCTCCGCCACCTCCGCCACCTCCGCCACCTCCAGCACCGCACAGACGCGAGGCCTGGGAGCACGACGTGCGGCCGTCGCACTGACCGCCGGTTTCGCGGCCGGCCCCCTCCTGTCCGGGGCCGTCGTCCAGTGGCTTCCCGCGCCGCAGACCACGTCCTACCTCGTCCACATCGCGCTCGTGGCACTGGCACTGCCCCTCGTGTTCCGAGCCCCTGAGACGGCCCGCCATCCCCGACGCCACCTCCGACCGGACACCGGCCGCCCGGCAGCAGACCGCGGGCGAGACGCCTATCTGACCAGCCGGGTATTCCTGGCCGCCGTACTCCCCACGGCACCATGGATCTTCGGGGCCGCCACCGTGTCCTTCACAGCGCTGCCCGCACTGGTGTCCCTCGGCGACTTCGGCGCCGTCGGAAGCGGCATCGTCGCCGCGATCACGCTGGGCACCGGCATCGCGGTACAGCCATGGGCGGGCCGACTCGCGCGGCGCTCCCCGGCAGCCCCCTTCCGAACGGGCATGACGGCCGCGGTCGTCGGCATGCTCCTCGCGGCGCTCACCGCAGCAACTGGCTCCCTGGTCTGGCTGTTGACCGCCGCCATCGTCCTGGGCTCGGCCTACGGCATCCTCCTGGTGAGCGGATTGCGGCTGGTGGAATCGCTGGCCCCTCCGCAGCACGCGGCCACCGCGATCGCCGTCTTCTACAGCCTCGCCTACGCCGGTTTCGCCTTCCCCGTACTCGTGCAGGCACTGAGCAGCCTGTGGAACGCGGTCCCCGTACTTGTCGCCGGCTCCGGACTCGCGATGGCCGCCATGGCCCTGACCTTCATCGCCTGGCCCCACAAGGCCCGTTGACGAGAAGGTAGGAAGCGATGACCTTGCATTCCGATGTGGCCGAGTTGCTGGCGGGGGCCGGCATCGTCGACGTGGACCTCGACGATGCCGTGGCGGACGAGCACGTGCGATCGTCCGCGTACCAGCGCGTCATCTCGGTGACCGCTTCCTCGCGCAGCCGCGACCGGGACCGCGCGATCGTGGCCACGATCCTGCGCGACCCCAACGAGATGACGTCCAAGACGGCGGTGGTCGCCCTCGTGGACAGCATCGCGATGAAGGTCAGCGGTCCTGCCGAGTGGCGGCAGTGGTCGGCCGAACTACTGCCGGAGATCGACCGGCTCGGGACAGAGGGGCACCGCCAGTTCATCCTCCGCCGCATCCACGACTGGCTGTTGTGTCTGTCCATCGAGGACGGTCACGTGCCGACACCGGTCGAGTTGGCGCAGGCCACTCACTGGATGCAGCGCCTCCTCGCCGAGAATTCGACGTCGCCGGCGGTACTCGCCCTGCTCGCCGAGTCGGCCGGCAGCAGGAAGATTCGAAACATCGCAAAGAACCGGGCCGGAACCGCAAGCCGAGAACGCTCCGGTCACGCGGGATCCAGCACGGGCCGCGCCCGGGACGAGACCTTCCGGCCCTCTCCGGGGGCGGGACCCTAGGCTGCCGCGATGCACACTGTGGAACTGCTGGTCGACCACGTGACAGAGGAACGGGTGGCCGGCGTCTGGCGCGCGCTGGCCGCCGCCGGCCTGCCCAGCCAGGCGAGCCACGGCCACCCCACCAACCGGCCGCACCTGACCCTGGCCACATCGGCGGAGCCGCCGCCGGGCGGGTGGCGCGCACTTGCCCCGGCCCTGAGCGCGCTGCCCGTGCCTCTGAGGCTGGAGGGCGTCGTCCGGTTCGGCGGGCGGACTCGGGTGCTGGCCTGGCGCGTCGTTCCAGGCGCGGAGCTGACGGCGGTACACCGGCAGGTGTGGGAGCTGCTGCACACCGACGGTGACGCGCACCGCAATCCTCTGCACGCCCCCGGGAACTGGGCCCCGCACCTCACCCTCGGCAGATCCCGTTCCACCGCCGCCTGTTGGCCGGACGAGTTGCTGCCCGCGCAGCTGTCCGAGCCGTGGGAGGGCACCTTCACACAGGCCCGCAGCTACGACACCGTGCGACGGACAGTAGAGCTGCTGAGCTGAAGACATGGCGCGCCGAACAGTACTTTCGCCGCGCGCCCCGGTTTCCTCGATTTAATTATTGACGAAGGAAATTAATCCCTCTACGTTCCCGTGGTGGCAGAGCCGCGACGGATGCAGGACAGAGGGGAAACCGGGGCGATGTTTTCCAGCAGAACGACGGGTGCGGCGGGCCGCAGCCGACGCCACAGACCCATGCGAGCCACGGCGGGGGCGCTGATCGCGTTCGTCCTCGCGGCAGGGCCGCTGGGATCCGCATCGGCGGCCGCCGCGCCGTCACCCGCCGGGAAAGGGACCCGGGTCGGTGCATGGTCCCCGGGCATGACGACCGGCGGGCCGTCCTTCACCAACCAGACGCTCCGTATGGTGGTGCATCCCAGCGTCTCGGGTGCGGCGGCCCGCATCACGCTGTCCAACCGCTACAGCCCGCAGGCACTCGAGATAGCGGCGGTGGACGTGGCAGTCCAGGCGTCCGGCGGCGCGGCGAAACCCGGCACGACCCGGCACGTCACCTTCGGCGGATCGGGCAGGCTCACCATCGCGGCCGGTGCGGAGCGCATCAGCGACGCCGTCCCGATCCGGGTCGAGGCCGAACAGAACCTGCTGGTCAGCCTGTTCGTGCCGGGCACGACCGGTGTGTCGACCTGGCACTCGGACGCCTTCGACACCACCTACACGGCGGTCGGCGACCACACCGGCGACGTCGGCGCCGACGCCTTCGACACCACAACGACCTCCTGGTACTACCTGGCCGGCCTCGATGTCGTGTCCCCCACGGCCAAGGGCACCGTCGTCGCCTTCGGCGACTCCATCACCGACGGATACCACTCCTCCACCGGCACCTACACCCGCTGGCCCGACTTCCTGGCCCGCCGTATCGCCGACCGGCCGGGGCCGCGGAAGCTGAGTGTGGTGAACGCGGGCATCGGCGGCAATCGCGTGCTGACCGATGTGCCCAACCCGTGGCAGGGAGTCAGCGCCCTGAAACGGTTCGACCACGACGCCCTCGGCCGCCCGGGCGTGAAGGACGTGATTCTCCTCCAGGGCATCAACGACATCGGCAACAACGCCGGTCCCGAGGGCCGGCCGCTGACCGCGCAGGATCTCATCGACGGCTATCGCACCCTGATCGACCGGGCCCATACGGCCGGAGTCCGCCTCATCGGTGCCACGCTCATGCCGAACAAGGGCAACGGGTACTACACGCCCGCCGCTGAGGAGATCCGCCGGGACGTCAACGAGTGGATCCGTACGAGCGGCGCCTTCGACGGCGTCGTCGACTTCGACCTGGCCCTGCGCGATCCCGCCGACCCCGCCGCCCTCGACTCCGCCTACGACTCGGGCGACCACATCCACCCCGATGACGCGGGCATGCGCGCCATGGCGGACGCCGTCGACCTCCGGCTGCTGCGGCACTGAGCGAGGCACCGGCGCCACCAGGGCCGGACTCGGCGTCATCGGCCCAGCCGCCGGGTCACTTGCCGGAGCCGGTGTGGTAGCCGACGGGGTCGACGAAGACGTCGGGGGAGTTGCCGCTGTCGGGGGCGACGGTGATGTTCACGCCGTCGAGGTCGACGATCTCCGAGACGGTTTCGTTGGGCGGGGTCACGGAGAGACGGGTGTAGGTCTTGCCGTTGCCGCTGGTGTCGGGGATGTAGTGAAGGAGGAACTGGGTCTCTTCGCCGGACGCGATGGTGACGGTGGAGCCCGTGGTGTCGGTGCGGGCGGCGTCGGGGCCGGTGTCGCCCAGGCCATCGGGGCCGACCAGCTGAACGCCGGCGAAGCCGCGCATGCTGCACGTGTTCGCGCCGTTGTTCTTGATGTCGACGACGATCTCGTTCTTGATCCCCGAAGCGGCGGCGGTGAAGGCGAGGTTGTCGGTCTTGCACACCGAGTCCGACTTGGTCGTCTGGGTCTGGGACTGGTTCGTGGCGCTGAGCTTGCTGCCCGAACGCTCGCCGCCGGCGGAGTCGTTGGCATTGGTGGACGCGCTGGTGGACGCGCTGGTGTCGGCTGCCGCGCTCGTTCCGTCGCCGCTGCCGCACGCGGTGAGCGAGAGCCCGGCTACGGCCGCGACGAGGACGAGTGCGGAGATCTTCTTGACGCGCATCGGTACTCCTGTGGGGGGGGAAGCGGTGTCCTGTGCCCGTTCGGGCTGAGCGGGCGTTGTTGTTTCATAGGACACGCATATCCGGGGAGTCGTTGCGCCCCGAAGTGGATCAAGACGTCCCTGTGACACACGAGTCGTCAGGCTGTGACGGAAAGGCTCGAAACGACGTACCGGAGTGCGGCGACGGCGGAGACGCAGTCACCGTTCTATGGGGTTGCTTCTCGGTGTCTCACCGTTCAGTATGGTTACGTGAATCATGCTTTTCCCTGTGGGACGCTCCCTCTCGACTTCGTGGGCACGCTGCGTGCGCGACGCAACGACCTGCCGACGGAGAAGCTCGCCACCCCCGAGCTGCTCGACGACTGGTTCGTGGAGTCCGGGATGCTCGATCTGGCGCCGGGTGCGAGCGAGGTGGATCTCTCCATCGCCGTCGACCTGCGCGAATCCATCTACGATCTGGTCGTCGCCCGCATGGACGGCAGGCCGCTGCCGGCCGACGCGGTCGCCGAGCTGAACCTGCACGCGTCGGGTATGCCCGTCACCCTGCGGCTCGGCCCGGACGGCACGACGCGCACCGGTTCGGTTCCGCAGGGGCTCGCCGCTCTTGCCCGTGAGGCGGTGGAGATCCTGGGTGGCCCGGACGGTGCGCTGCTGCGGGAGTGTGCCCGGCCGGAGTGCACCCAGACCTATCTCGACCGTTCGCGCGGTCATCGCCGGGAGTGGTGCGCGATGCGGACCTGCGGCAACCGGGTCAAGGCCGCCACCTACCGCGCCCGCCAGCACAGCGCCCAGGGCTGAGGCCCTACGAGGCCGCTCGTGCGGAGTCCGTGAGGGTGTACATCACCGACCGGTCCTGCTTGTGGCGCCGGATCTTCCCCTTGGCGACCAGCGACTCGAGGGTGTTGCGCACGACCTGCGGGGTGGGGGAGCGGTCCGCGTGCTTCTGCAGGAGCTCGTCCCGCAGCTCCTTCGCCGGACGCGGCTCCTCGTGGGCAGCGAGCAGACCCATCAGCAACGTGCCGAGCAGCGGCTGCCGCGACTCCCCGCCGCTGGCGGCCTTCGCCGGCGTCCTCGTCCTCGTGCCGGGCCGAGATCGGGACGCCGGGCGGGCGAGAACGGGCTCGTCCTGCGCCTGTTCGGGCAGCGGGGGCGGGTCCTGGGGGAGGTCGGCACGCTCGGCGAGCTCCATGATGTCGGCGAGGAGAGCCTCCTCCTGCTGCAACATCCTGAGTTTCGCGCCCAGTTCCCGCTGCCGGCGACGGTTCTCCGCCAGATCCGACGCGGCCTGCTCTGCGTACCGCGACCGGAGCGTGGCGGCTGATTGTCTCGTCACAACCGTTCACTCCCTCGTAATGGTGGACGCTCGGCATGGTACCCATGCCGAGCGTCCGTGAGGAGGAGAACGGAAGGGCGAGGTGTGGTCTCACGTGTGCATACCTGCGCCGCACCCGGGCCGGTCAGACCGGTCCGAGGCCCTTCAGCAAGGTATCGACGACGAGGTCCGCCGCCTGCCCGTCGGTCAGCTCGGGCATGCGCCGCACCACGAGATGCATCAGCTCGGGCAGCAGCGCCTGCGCCCATCCGTCGGGCACCCCGGCCCGCAACGTCCCCTCGTCGACGGCGCGTTGCACGAACGCGTCGACCTCCCGGACCGAGGCGTCCCGCCGCTCGCGGATCGCGTCGTCGGCGAGCATGCGGGTGAGATCGACCGGCCAGGTGCGGTTCACCGCGATGATGTTCTCCACGTAGCGGTGCAGGGCCACCGTGACCGGGGCCTCCCGCAGGCGCGCGTCGGCGATGGCCCGCTCGATGGCCTCCAGTCGCGACACATAGATCGCCGCGAGCAACTCCTCGCGGGTGTCGAACCGCCGGTAGACGGTCCTGCGGTCCACACCGGCCTCCGCGGCGATGCTCGCGATGCTCGCGCCCGGATCGGCAGCGAGCATGCGTGCGCCGGTGGTCAGGACAGCTTCGAGATTGCGTGCGGCGTCGGCCCTCATGGACGCCAGTCTAAACGAATCTTGTGAATATAGCCGCGTGAAGTGGCACGTGTGCGGGCGGATAAGAACACCAAACACCTCATGTGCGGGTCGATTTGCCGCCGTGGGCGCCCATGCGTCGCATCGATGGCCGGGGAGACGGCTTGCGGGGCGCAAAGTAACCTGTCAGAGTGGTTACTCGACGGAGGTGCTCGCCGAGCGGCGTCCGCACCGTCCGGACGACTTCACGGACTCACGACAGCGGCCGCGCACCACCGCGGCCCCGGAGGGAACGTCATGCGCAGCAGTAATCCGGTCTTCTCCCGATGGGGCCGCGGCAGTGGCGACGGCTCCGCCGACCGCACGATCCAGCGGCTCGAACCCGTGCCCGTCGGCGCGGCGGCCGGGGCGGACAAGGCCGGTCCGGTTCTCGCCAACCCCTATGCCGCGACCGCCGATCCGTCCCTAGCGCAGGGCGCCCGGACCGCCGCCGGGACCGCGATGACCATCGACGACGTCGTCGTGCGCACCGCCGCCACGCTCGGCACGGTCGTGCTCACCGCCGCCCTCTCCTGGATCCTGCTCCCCGTCGACAGCGCCGGGATCGGCCGGTCCTACGGCATCGCCTTCGCCGCCGCCCTCGTCGCGTTCGCCCTGTCCATG
The DNA here is from genome assembly GCF_039533535.1 of Streptomyces kunmingensis. NCBI lineage: Bacteria > Bacillati > Actinomycetota > Actinomycetes > Kitasatosporales > Streptomycetaceae > Streptomyces > Streptomyces kunmingensis. The sequence continues at coordinate 7,115 of NZ_BAAATS010000055.1, read as the reverse complement.
ATCCAGAGCTTCAGACGCACACCCTCGCCGGCGCTGATCCTCGGCTACGCGGCCTTCGAGGGCGTCTTCCTCGGCACCGTCTCCAGCGCCGCCTCGGCGTGGATCGCGCCCGGCGTCGTCGTCCAGGCGGTGCTGGGAACCATGGCGGTGTCCGCGGGTGTGCTGATCGCCTACAAGCGCCGCTGGATACGTGTCGACCGGCGCTTCCAGGGTTTCGTCCTCGCCGCGGCCACCGGATTCCTGCTGCTGCTCGTGGCGGACCTGCTGTTCTCCGCGTTCGGCGCGGGCAACGGCCTGGGCTTCCAGAGCGGCGCCCTCGGCATCGTGTTCGGCATCGTCGGCATCGCGCTCGGCGGGGCCTTCCTGGCCCTGGACTTCAAGCAGGTCGAGGACGGCATCACCTACGGCGCCCCGCGGGACGAGGCCTGGTTCGCGGCGTTCGGTCTCACCACCACCCTGGTGTGGATCTACCTCCAGGCACTCCAGCTCCTGTCGATCCTCCAGGGTGACAACTGATCCACACCTCCCTCCTCCCTCCTTGACATGTGTGCGAGGAGGGAGGAGTCTTGTCACCAGTCAATACGGTGATTTAAGTGCGGCGGGTGTGCGTCATGTATGTTCCGCCGAGTGACGAGAGGAACGACGTGATCAGCAGACGCAGGGTGTCCCAGGCGGTGGCGATGGCGGCCGGCACGGTCGGACTCTCCGGGGCCGGCCAGGCCGTCGCCGCCCAGCAGGCGACGGCCGCCACACCGGCCGGGACCTCCGGGGCGTACCAGGGGCTCGGCCCGCTGCGACATGTGCGTACCGACGTCCTGGACATCGCCTACCACGTCGTCGGTCCGGCCGACGGTGTGCCGGTGATCCTGCTGCACGGCTGGCCGTTCAGCCCGGTCGGTTCCTACGCGGAGGTGGCGCCGCCGCTCGCCGACCGCGGTTTCCGCTGCTACATCCCCTATCTGCGCGGCCACGGCGAGACCACGTTCCGCCGCGGCAGCACCTTCCGTTCCGGCCAACAGGCCGCACTGGGCGCCGACTTGATCGAGTTCATGGACGCGCTCGGCATCAGGCGGGCCCTGTACGCCGGATACGACTGGGGCGGGCGCGCCGCCAACGTGGCCGCGGCCCTGTGGCCCCACCGCTGCGCGGGTTTGGTCTCCGTGAACGGCTACCTCATCCAGAACATCGCCCGCGCCCAGGAGCCCCTCGCCCCCTCCCTCGAACTGGGCTTCTGGTACTTCTTCTACTTCCTCACCGAGCGCGGGGCCAAGGGCCTGGAGCGCAACAGGGAGGACCTGGGCCGCGTCGTCTGGCAGCGCAACTCGCCCGAATGGCAGTTCACCGAGGCGGAGTTCGCGCAGACCGCGCAGTTGTGGACCAACCCCGACTACGTCGCGGTCACCCTGCACAGCTACCGCCACCGCCTCGCCGCCGCCCCGGGCGCACCCCGCTACGAGAAGCTCGAGCGACGCCTGCTCGGACAGCCGACGATCCCCGCGCCCACCGTCACACTGGACGGCAAGGCCGACGGCGTGACGCCCTGGACCGACGGCAGTTCCTACCAGCCGCACTACACCGGGCCCTTCGCCCACCACGTGGTCCCCGGCGCGGGCCACAACCTGCCCCAGGAGCGCCCGGACGCCTTCGTCTCCGCGATCCTGGAGGTCCACGACCTGGGCTGAGAGCCTGTGTCACATCCTCGGCCGGGCCGGCCGAGGTGATGCCACGGGCTCTCAGTCCAGCGCGCGGAGCGCTCCGTCCACGGCGGCCTCCAGAAAGGCGTGGTCCGCCCGCGCGTTTCCCATCACGTGCAGCCCCTGGATGAACGTGGTGAGGAAGCGGGCCAGCTCCACCGGCTCGTGCCCGGGCCCTAGTTCACCGCGGGCCCGCGCCCGCTCCAGCGCGCCGACGAGCACCGACTCCACCGCCGCCATCGTCGCCCTCACGCGCTCGACCGTCGCCGCGTGGGCGGCACGCAGGTCCGGAGCCGCTGCCGGAGCGGATCAGCTGCCGGGCCTGGTCCAGCTGGCCGGAGTGTCCGGCGATGTAGGCCGCGCTGCCCAGGCGCCGGGAGCGCTCCTCGTGGCTCTCGCTCAGCTCCGCGGCCCGGGTCAGCCAGGCCACGGCGGACAGTGCGCCGCCCTGCACCGTCGCGGAGTCCGCGGCCGCCTCCAGTACGGCCGCGACCTCCTCGTCGGGGTCGACCGTGGAGGCCGCCAGGTGTGTGGCACGGCGTTCCAGATCGTCCCGGTGCACCTGGGCGAGCATGGCGTGGGCCGCGCGTCGTTCGTTGGGTGTCGCCGTCTGTACGACGGTCGAACGCACCAGGGGATGGCGGAAGACGAAGTCGCCGGTGAGCGGATCGACGTCAAGGAGGCCGCAGTCCGCTGCCTCGTCGGCCTCGGTCATGCGGTAGCGGGTCCCTCGCGGGCTGCCGGCGCTCGCACCGGCACCGTCCAGCGCGCCGCGCAGCAGTTCCGCGCGCACACCGTCGCCGAGTGCCTGGATCCGGTCGCCGTACACGTGTTGCAGGCGCACGGGGAGCGGGATGCCGGTGTATCCGAGCAGTTCCCCGGAGGTGCGCCCCGACCGCCGGACGTACGGCGGCAGTTCGAGCAGTGCCAGCGCGTTGCCCTGGGCCTCGTCCAGGACCAGTCGGCGGATCCGGGGGGCGAGGCCCGGGTGCCGCAGGTCGAGGAGCTGCTCGGAGGCCTCCTCCGACAGCGTGGTCACCGGCAGTTCCGGCAGCGCGGCCGTGTCGAAGCCGGAGCGCAGGTCGGCGCGGAGCACGACGACGAGCTTCACCGAGCTGCCGGTCAGCCGGCGCCCCACGAAACCGATCACCTCGGTGCTGGAGGCGTCCATCCACTGGCCGTCGTCGAGCACGAGCAGCAGGGGTTTCTCCGATGCCGCGAGGGAGAGCAGGTCGAGCACGGCGATGCCGAGTGTCATGACCGAGGGAGGTGTTCCCTGACTCTGGCCGAAGACGACGTCGAAGACCCTGCGGTGCACGTCGTCGAGCCGGTCGATGGAGGACGACAGCGGATACAGGAACTGGTGGAGTCCGGCGAACGGCAGTTCCGACTCCGCCTCGACCCCGGCGGCCCGGATGACCCGGTATGTGTGCGCAGCCGCGAGGTCGGCCACACGTTCAAGGAGTGCGCTCTTGCCCACACCCGTGTCGCCGCGCAGGACGAGGGACCGGCCCCCGCTGTCGGCCACGAACGCCGACAGCGCCTCCTGTTCGCTCTCCCGGCCGATCATTGTCCCCTCGAGCGACTCCACGATCCCCACTTCCTTCAACCGCCGAACTCAGAGGCCGTGTGTGCGGTGTGTTTCTTCGCCACCTCAGGCAGCAGACTAAGGGGCGGGGGGTGTTTCGTCACCTCGTATGGTCGAAATAGTTCTGGTTGTGTGGATGGTCCATGTCACACACCTGTGGGTGTCGCGTCTTGCCTGAATCCGAGACACATATGTGGCTCCCGCGCCGCGCATGAGAAAAGCCAGCGGTAAGCCATAGGCATTAAGTGCTACAGTGACGTGACAGATGGGCGAGTGAGTGGCACCTCGATGGGTCGCATCCTGGGATGTGATCCGCACACCGCCCAGGCGCATCACTCCCGAAAGGCACGCCCTGATGTTCACAGCACAGAAGACCCGACGATCCGCACCTCCCGCGGCAGGCGGCGTGGCCGCGGCCATGAGCGCGCTGATCCTCGCGGTCCTCCTGGCCGCCCTGGACCAGACGATCGTCTCCACCGCACTGCCCCGGATAGCCGAGGACCTGAACGGGTTCGACGACATCGCCTGGGTCAGCGCCGCCTACCTGCTCGCCTCCACGGCGGTGACCCCGCTGTGGGGCAAGCTCGGCGACATGTTCGGCCGCAAGCGGCTCTACCTGACAGCCACCTCGATCTTCCTGATCGCCTCGGTGGCCTGCGGCCTGGCGCAGAACCTGCCCGAGCTGATCGGCGCCCGCGTGCTCCAGGGCGTGGGCGGCGGCGGCATGATCGTGCTGACCTTCGCCCTCGTCGGCGACATCGTCGCCCCGGGCGAACGCGGCCGCTACCAGGGCATGTTCGGATCGGTCTACGGCGTCGCCAGCATCGTCGGCCCCCTGCTGGGCGGCGTCTTCACCGACCAGCTGTCCTGGCGCTGGGCCTTCCTGATCAACCTGCCCGTCGGCATCGTCGCCCTGGCCATCGCGGCCCGCGCGCTGCCCGCCGCCACCCGCGGCGCCAAGGCCCGCATCGACGTCCTGGGCGCCACCGTCCTGGCCGCCATCGCCACCGGACTCGTCCTGATCACCTCCTTCGGCGAGCGCTGGGGCTGGGGTTCGCCGGCCATCGTCGGCCTGATCGCCGCCACCCTCGCCCTGGCCGCCGTGCTGCTCCCGGTCGAGCGCCGCGCCGCCGCCCCGGTCCTGCCACCGGCCATGCTCGGCTCGCGGACCGTGGTCTTCTCCTCGCTGATCGGCTTCTTCGCCAACGCCGCGATGTTCGCCGTCCTGGTCTACCTGCCGACCTACCTGCAGATCGTCCACGGCGTCTCGGCCACCCTCTCGGGCATCCATATGCTGCCGCTGGTCGCGGGGCTGGTCATCAGCCAGTCCCTGGCCGGACGCTGGGCCGCGCACATCGAGCGGCTGCGGACGATCCTGCTCGCCGGCCTCGCCGCCAACCTCGCCGGACTGCTCCTCCTCGGCACCATCGGCGCGGCCACCGACACCCTCGTGCTGAGCGGCTACTTCCTGATCACCGGCGTCGGTATCGGCATGGTCCCCATGGTCGTACTGACCACCGTCCAGAACAGCGTGCCCGCCACCGACCTGGGCGCCGCCAGCGCCGTGGTCACCTTCGCCCGCTCGATCGGCGCGGCCTTCGGCGTCGCCGTCTTCGGCACCCTCCTCAACACCGGCTTCGCGGACCGCGCCCGGGAACTGCCGACCACCGGTGGCTTCGACGCCGCCCGCCCCGACACCATCGGCCACCTGCCCGCCGCCCTGCGCGACACCGCGCTGGACGCCTTCGCCCACGCCACGGCCATGGGCTACCTGTGGATCGCCACCACCCTCGCCGTCGGACTCGTCCTCGCCCTCTTCCTCAAGCCGTCCCGCAGGAGCGACGAGCCGACTGCTCCGGGCGACTCCGGCTCCGCCGGCGACCGGGCGAACAACCCCGATGAGCCCGCTCCCGCCTCGGTGTGAACTGCCCGGGGCGTCACGGGGTCCGGGTCGCCGTCGGTTCCGCGTCGGCCCGGTCCGCCGTCCAGGCGGTGAGGATGCGCAGGGCGTCGTGGGAGGGGCTGCCGGTCTCGGCGGTCAGCACCATCAGGCGCTGACCGGAGTCGTCGGCTCTGGACCAGGTGTCGCAGTCCAGGGTGAGGTCGCCGACCAGGGGGTGGCGGTAGTGCTTGGTGCCGTACGTCGCGCTGTTGACGCGGTGTTCGGCCCACCAGGTGCTGAAGTCGGTGTCCCGCAGGGTCAGGTCGCCGACGAGCCGGGCGAGTTCGGGGTCGTCGGGGTCGGCGCCGGCCTCCATGCGCAGTGCGGCGACCGCGTCGCGGGCGTCGTGTTCCCACTCCCGGTGCAGGTCCCGGACCACGGGGTCGGTGAACATCAGGCGCAGGTAGTTGCGCCGCTCCGGCGGGATCGCGCCGAAGTCGGTGTACAGGGCGACGGCGGGGCGGTTCCACGCCAGGACGTCCAGGCGCCTGCCGAGGACGAGCGCGGGCGTCTCCGGGAGCTGGGCCAGCAGCCGGCGCATGGCGGGCCGTACCTGCTGGGCGGGGCGGCGGGTGCGGCGTGGCAGGTCGTCGGTCCGCCCGGCCACCTCGTAGAGGTAGCTCTGCTGGTCCTCGTCGAGGCGCAGGGCGCGGGAGAGGGTGTCGAGGACGGCCGCGGAGGCGCGGACGCGGCCCTGTTCGAGCCGGGTGTAGTAGTCCACGCTGATCGCGGCGAGCAGGGCGACCTCTTCGCGGCGCAGCCCGGCGACCCGGCGGGAGCCCGTTTGCGGCAGCCCGCACTCGTGGGGGTCGAGGTCGGCCCGGCGGGCCCTGAGGAACTCCCCGAGGGTACGGGCGTCGGAGGGTGGGTTCATGACGTGGGTTCTCCCGCGGTCCGCACACGTGTGAGGTGTGCCGGGTGAGGGTCTGCGTACCGTTTGAGGGTGGCGGGGCAGGGGTGCCCGGCTGCCCTTCGGGGGTGGGCGGACGGTGGCCGTCAAAGGGGTGACTTACTGCTTCGCCCAGGGGTCCGCCACGATGATGTCGGCCAGGGCCGAAGCGCAGCCCGCGAGCATCCGCTCGCCCTTCTCCGCGCTCGCCGTCCGGGCGTCGCCCGCGACCCCGCTCGGCGTGATCCGGTCGAAGGGCACGGCCATGTACACCGGCTCGGTGGACTCCGCGGGCAGCGTGATGCGGGGTCCGTGCGCCGCCGCCAGCTGGTCTTCGTGGATCAGGCCGGGGTGGGCGGCCATCATCATCGACGTCTCGCCCTCGCACGCGTGCATGAGACCGTCCTGGGTCTCCAGGGTCTGCCGCACCACCTCCCGGCCGGCACCGAAGTAGCTGGCGAACGCGATCGGCGTCGCCAGTTCCGCGGTCAGCTCGGTGGTCAGGGCGTTCAGCGCGGTCATGTTCCCGCCGTGCCCGTTGACGATCAGGATGCGGGAGAAGCCCACCCGGATCACGGACCGGCAGATGTCACGCAGCAGCGCGTGCAGCGTCGGCAGGCTGAGGGTGAGGGTGCCGCCGAAGGCCATGTGGTGCTCCGACAGACCCGTGGGGATCGAGGGGGTGACCACCACACCGGTGCGCTCGGCGGCCAGCACCGCCGCCCGGTGGCAGACCTCGGTGGCGAGGAAGTCGTCGACGCCGGTGGGCAGATGGGGCCCGTGCTGCTCGGTGGCGCCGATGGGCACCACCACCACCGCGTCCCGCGCCGCGAGGGCGCGCAGTTCGGCGGCGGTCAGCCGGTTCCACTGGACTTCGCTCATCGGAAGCTCCTTCTGGACGGGCCGGCACGGTGCGGGGCGCCGGGCCGGTATGGGGTGCGGGAACTCAGAGGTGGTCGGCGTCGATGACGGCTTGGGCGAAGGCGGTGGGTGCTTCCTGGG
>NZ_BAAATS010000054.1:373-11310 GCF_039533535.1 Streptomyces kunmingensis | reverse complement strand
ACGAACCTGCCCAGCCATCACAGCAGGTCACCGATCAAAGGATGTGACACAGCTTCTAAAACACCTTCGAACCCACGCCGCCGGCCGGTCCCGGGTCGTTGGGGTGCGGTTCGAGCGGGGTGACGGCGAAGGTCATCCAGGGGTGCAGCGGCAGCGTGCGGAGCACCTTCTCGTGCAGCTCCGCCTCGTCCGCGGCCCGCCAGACGCCGATGCTGCGCAACTCACCCACGGGGCGCCACAGTCGGGCCAGGTGGCCGGTGGCGGCCAGTTCCCCGGCGCGTACGGCCTCGGCGGCCCGCCGCCTGTCGACCTCGTCCTGGCCGGTGCCCTCGGGAATGGTGGTGACGATCTCGACCAGGAACTCGCGCATGATCTTCTCCTTCGACCGGCAGCAGCCAGAATCCGTCGACCGGCAGCAGCCGAGATCCGTCGACCGGCAGCAGCCGGAATCCGTCGGTCGGCAGCAGCCGGAAGTCCGTTCGGGCCCCCATCGTGCGCCCGCGGCCGGTACCGATGCCACGACCGGCTTGCTCGCTTCTGAGAGGCAGAGCCTCCCAGCGCGCGTAGCATGGCGCGGGTGGAACTGCGCCAGCTGCGGTATTTCGTCGCGGTAGCCGACGAGCTGAACTTCGGCCGGGCCGCCGAGCGGCTCCGGATCGCCGGCCCCTCGCTCTCCCAGCAGATCAAGGCCCTCGAACGGGACCTGGGTGTCCGGCTGTTCGACCGGGACCGCCGCTCGGTCTCCCTCACCCCGGCAGGAGCGGCCCTGCTCCCGGACACCCGTGCCCTGCTGGCCCGGGCCGACGACCTCAAGCGCCGGGCCGGCCGGCTGTCGGGCTCGGAATCGGTACGGCTCGGCTACGTCAACTGGCTCCCGCCGGACCTGACGTCACGGACGGCCGCGGTGGCCCAGGTGCACGTCGACGCGTGGGTCGCGCCCTCGCACACGCAGGCCGCACGGGTCGCCGACGGCAGTCTGGACCTGGCCGTGTGCTGGGTGCGGACCGAGGACCTCGACCGGCTCGGGGTGCGGGCCCGGCTGCTCGGCGCCGACCGGCTGCATGCGGTCGCCAGGGGCGGCGACAGCAGGGACGTACCGGTCGTGGCGGCCCGGGACACCGACGTCCTGATCGATGACGATCTCACCTCCTGGGCCTCCTGGAACGTGTACGCCGAGGAGCTGGCGCAGGCCACCGGGGCCCGCACCGTGCGCATTTCCGACGGTGCCATCACCGGCCCCGCCTTCTTCGACCACGTACGCCGGTGCCGTCGCCCGGTCCTCAACTCCCCCAAGGGCCAGCTGACTCCCCTGCCCCCGGATCTGGTCCGCCGCGAGATCGTCACCCCGAAGCCGTACTGGACCTGGTCGCTGGTCTGGCGGCAGAACGAGGACCGGGCCGGGGTCCTCGCCGCCGTCGACGCGCTGTGCGACGGCGTCGGCGACGTCGGGATCCACGCACCGGACGCCTGGCTGCCGGCCGACGATCCCCACGCCCTCACCGGCTGACCTGTGCTGCGAGTCTGAGCCTCGCAGGCAGGAGGAAACGGGTCCCGCCAAAACCCCTTCTTCCCTTTGACGTTGCTGTTCCGTCGGCCTACTTTCCAAATAGTCGACCGGTCGGCTAGTGACCGGTCACCGCTTCAGGAATCAGGTCGTCATGAGCACTCAGAGCCAGAAGGTCGCAGTCATCACCGGGGCGTCGCAGGGCATCGGTGCCGCCCTCGTCGAGGCCTACCGCAAGCTCGGGTACGCCGTCGTCGCCACCTCGCGCACCATCGCCCCGGCCGACGACGCCGGCGTCCTCACCGTGCAGGGCGACCTCGCCGATCCGGCCACCGCGGAGCGTGTGGTCACCGCCGCCGTCGAACGGTTCGGCCGCATCGACACCGTGGTCAACAACGCGGGTATCTTCGTCGCCAAGCCGTTCACCGACTACACGGCCGAGGACTTCGCCACGGTGACGGGGATCAACGTCGCCGGCTTCTTCCACCTCACCCAGCAGGCCGTCCCGCACCTTCTCGCCCAGGGCGGCGGACACATCGTCAGCATCACGACCAGCCTGGTCGACAACGCGGACTCCAACGTCCCCTCCGTCCTGGCGTCGTTGACCAAGGGCGGTCTTCAGTCCGCCACCAAGTCCCTCGCCATCGAGTACGCGAAGCGGGGCGTACGCGTCAACGCGGTGTCGCCCGGCACCATCAAGACCCCGATGCACGGCGAGGAGACCCACGAGTTCCTCGCCGCGCTGCACCCGGTGGGGCGGATGGGCGAAGTGAGCGACATCGTCGACGCGGTGCTCTACCTGGAGGCGGCTCCGTTCGTCACCGGCGAGATCCTGCACGTCGACGGCGGCATGAGCGCCGGGCACTGAACAGACAGCCAGATCGCACATCCAGGAGCACACCATGACCACCACACCGGACGACGAGGCCGTCCTGAGCTCGGTCCTCGACGAGTGGAAGGCCGCCGTCGACGCGCATCAGCCCGAGCGCGTCGCCTCCCTCTTCACCGAGGACGCCGTCTTCCAGGGGCTGCACCCCTACAGCGTCGGGCGGAAGGGCGTCGCCGCGTACTACGACTCCCAGCCGCCCGGCCTGAAGGCGGAGTACCGCATCCTGGAGACCAGGCGCCCGGCCGACAACCTCGTCCTCGGCTACCTCGACGTCGAGTTCTCCTTCACCGACCGGCCCCCGCTGGACGTCAAGCTCTCGGTCCTGGCATCCCGCGTGGACGACCGCTGGTACCTCGGTCACTACCAGGTCTCCCGCCTCGGCTGACGCCGTGTGCCTCGTCGCCGAACGGCACACCCGTCACACCCCGGGCCCACGTATGCTCCCGTGCATGAATGCTGGGCAACCTCCCCGTAAGCGTGACGGTGCCGCGACGCGCGAGGCGATTCTCGCCGCGGCGGTGGTCGAGTTCACGGAGCACGGCTATGCGCGGGCCGGGGTGCGGCAGATCGCCGAACGGGCGGGTGTGACGGCCATGATGATCAACCGTTACTTCGGCTCGAAGGACCGGCTGTTCGCCCAGGCCGTGGACCGTGCCTTCGGGCCGCCGACCGTGGTGGGCGACGAGCGCCGGGATCTGCCGCGGGCGATGGCACACACCCTCGCCGAGCGCACCGGTCCCGGCGCCGGGCGTCTCGACCCGTTCCTGCTGATGCTGCGCTCGGTGCCGGACCCGGAGGCGACGGACGCCCTCCGCCAGGGCATCGAGACGCATGTGGGCGCCCGGTTGGCAGGGCTGCTGCCGGGGCCCGGGGCGGACGTACGGGCGCAGCTCGGCCTTGCCCTGGTCGCCGGGACGTGGTTGCTGCGCACCGTCGTCGGCACCACCGCGCTCGCCGACGCCGACGACGAGGACCTCGCGGAGCTGCTGACCGCGATGCTCCGGCCCCTCACCGGGGAAGCGGGGGACACCGACGAGTAGTCGGAGTCGGAGACAGACAGGCTCCGCGTTCTCAGAACGCGGACAGGCTCCACGCTCTCAGAACGCGGAGCGGATGAGCCCGCCGTCGACGCGGAGGGTGGCTCCGCTGATGTACTGCGCGTACTCGCTGCACAGATACGCCACCGCCCCCGCGATCTCGTCCGGCTCGCCGAAGCGCTCCTGGTCGTTGGGGATGAGAGCCTCGACGGCGTTGGGCCGGATCTCCTCCCAGGTGTCGCCCCAGCCGCGGGCGGGACCGATGTGAGTGACGAGTTCCCTGGTGGCCTCGACGAGGATGGCCCCGGGCGAGACCACGTTCGAGGTGACGCCGGTGCCCTTCAGGTCGCGGGCCAGCGAGACGGCGAGGTTGTGCCGGGCCGCCAGGGTGGCGTTGTACTGCGGGTGGGTGTTCATCGGCTGGGAGGCGAGACCGCCGCCGATCGTGATCACCCGGCCCCAGCCGCGCTCCCGCATCGCGGGGACGAGGTGCTGGATCATCCGCACCCCCGACACCACGTTGACGTTGTAGGTGTCGCGCCACTCGTCGGGGGTCGCTTGCGTCCATGACAGATGCCGGTAGAAGCCGGCGTTGTTGACGAGGATGTCGACGGGTCCGTCGGCGGTGGCCGCACGGGCGACCTCCGCGGCGGCCTCGTCGTCGGCCAGGTCGCCCAGAACGGTGGTGGCGCTGCCGCCCGCCTCGCGGATCTCCCGGGCGACCTTCTCGGCGCGCTCCTTGTCCCGGCCGTGGATCAGGACCGCGGCGCCCTCGGCCGCCAGCAGTTTCGCCGTGGCCTCGCCGAGTCCCCCGCTCGATCCCGTGACGAGCGCGCGCTTCCCTGTCAGATTCAGGTTCATGTCTACGTCCTTCGCTTGAACTTCCCGGGCCGTGACGGCCGGGAAAGTGTGCCGCTACAAGCAAGTATACAGCTGTAGACTTCTAATGCTCGGCGGCGACTCCGCCGAGGGGGTGCTCGGGTCAGAGGAGGAGGCTGAGGCCGGCGGTGCCCGCCGACTGCCGCGCCCTCCTGAGCGTTTCCTCGATCTCCGCCGCCTCCCGGCCGGGCTCGCGCCGGTCGTTGCAGTTCACTCGGCTCAGCAGAGCCCGGAGGGCCTCTTCGTCCTTGCCCGGCCGCCCCGGGGTGAAGAGGCGCAAGAAGGGGTGCATGGTCATGAGCTCACAGCCCCAGGTCCAGGGCCAGGCACGAGTAGTAGTTCCACGCACCCTCGGGGTTGTACGTGGACTTCGTCCTGGCGTTCGGGTCGGTCTCCACCTCTTGGGTCATGTCCTCGTAGCGGATGCGCTCGGGGAGCTTGCCGAAACGTGCGCGCCGCACCGTCGCCGCGGCGTCCGTCGTGGCTGCCTCGTGCATGGCCGGTCTCCTTCCACTTCGCGAGTCTCCGGCCGCACCCTGCTGCCACCGGATGACACTCAGCCTGCCCCCTCATCCATAACCTGTCAAGAAGGTTACTCGAAGAGGTTCATAACCGTCTTGACCGGTGATTGCGTGGTGTGCCAGAGTCGACGCCGGACACACACCTACCACCCTGGCGTGGACGCACACCCCCCGCCGAGAGACGACGTACGGAAGGGTTCACATGATCAACAGGCGTACCTTCAGCAAGGCGATGGGCCTGGGCACGGGCGCGGCAGCGCTCTCACTGGCCGGGCTGCAGGGCGTTTCCGGCGCCGCCTCCGCCACCGGCTCCGCCACCGCCTCCGGCGTCTCCAGGCACGGCGGCAAGGTGCCCGTCGTGCCGGCGATCGCCCCCGGCACGCACACGTCCTTCCCCGCGTTGAAGCAGGTCAAGGCCGGTCTGCTGAACGTCGGTTACGTCGAACTCGGCCCCGCCCGCGGCCCCGCGGTCATCCTCCTGCACGGCTGGCCCTACGACATCCACAGCTACGTCGACGTCGCCCCGCTCCTCGCGGACCAGGGCTACCGCGTGATCGTCCCCTACCTCCGCGGCCACGGCACCACGCGCTTTTTGTCCTCGCGGACCTTCCGCAACGCCCAGCAGTCGGTGATCGCCCTCGACGTCATCGCGCTGATGGACGCGCTCAAGATCGACAAGGCGGTGATCGCCGGCTTCGACTGGGGCACGCGCACCGGCGACATCCTCGCGGCCCTGTGGCCCGAGCGCGTGAAGGCCCTGGTGTCGGTGAGCGGTTACCTCATCACCAACCGCAAGACGCAGCTGGAGCCGATCTCCCCGGCCGCCGAGCACACCTGGTGGTACCAGTACTACTTCGCCACCGAGCGCGGCAAGAAGGCCATGGAGCGCAAGGACCTCCGCCACGACCTGACCAAGCTCGTATGGCAGCTCGTCTCGCCGACCTGGGAGTACGACGACGCCACCTTCGAGCGCACGGCCGCCGCCTTCGAGAACCCCGACTACGCCGCGATCGTCATCCACAACTACCGCTGGCGGCTCGACCTCGCCGAGGGCGAACGCCGCTACGACCGTTACGAGGACAAGCTGGCCGGGGGCCCGTCCATCGCGGTGCCCACCCTCACCATCGACGCCGAGCACGACCCGTTCACGGCGCCCGGCGACGGATCGGGGTACCGCTCCAAGTTCACCGGGAAGTACGAGCACCGCACGCTTCCCGTCGGGCACAACGTGCCGCAGGAGGCGCCGACCGCGTTCGCCCAGGCCGTCGTCGACGTGGACCACTTCTGACCCGTCGACCGCCCCCACGCCGCGTCGCTGCCGGCCGGCAGCTTCCTCACACCCCATTTCGCCGCCCCCACACCCCCCACTCGCACCCCACACTTCACGGAGATCACCATGAGCAGCCCCGCTCGCCCTGACACCGGCCCGCTCTCCCCCGGCACCCACACCTTCCGGCTCGGCGGTGTCGTCCAGCGCTACCACGTGTACGGCGAGGGACCCGTCTGCGTGGCACACTCCGGCGGCCCCGGCATCTTCTGGGAGTACCTGCGCATGCCGTTGCTGGAGCGGCACCTGACCATGGTCTACGTGGAACCTGTCGGCACGGGTGACTCGGGGCGGCTCCCGTCCCACCCGCACGGATACACCCGGGACCGCTACAGCCGCTTCCTGGAAGTGCTGATCAACCGCCTCGGGGTGCCCGCCGTGCACCTGCTGGGCCACTCCCACGGCGCCTTCGTCGCGGCCTACCACGCCCTGTACCGCGCCGACCGGCTGTCGGGCGTCATCCTGTACGGGGGTGCGCCGGTGACCGGACCGGAGCACGGCGAGGAAGCGAGCGCCCGGGTGCGGGAGTTCGCCGCCGCGCACGCGGGTCATCCCGGACTCCCCGCCGTGCTCGACGCGTTCGGCGCGATGGGCGACATCACCGACGACGCCTCGACCCTGGCCGTCGCCAAGGGCGTGCTGCCGTCGTACTTCGCGGACTACTGGGGCGACGAGGAGCGTTTCTCGCCGTTCCGTGACGCCGTGCGGGCCACCTACATCTCCGGACTCGACGAGAACCTCTCCCCCGACCCCATCGACGACCGTGCCGCCCTCAAGGAGCTGGCGGTGCCGGCCCTGGTGACGGTGGGCCGGCACGACGTGATCTGCGGACCGCGCTGGTCCCAGGAGCTGTACGAACTGATCCCCGACGCCCGCCTTGTCGTGCTGGAGAACAGCGGGCACATGGGCCACATCGAGGAACCCGAGGCCTTCAGCGCCGCGGTCCTCGCATTCGTACGCGAGACCGCTACCGGTTCCGCAGTGGCCTGAAGGCCGTGCGCAGTTCCCGGGCCAGCAGCTGGGGCTGTTCCCAGGCGGCGAAGTGACCGCCCTTGTCGACCTCGTTCCAGTGGATGAGGTTGCCGTAGGCCCGCTCGCCCCAGCTGCGCGGCGCGGGGTAGATCTCACGCGGGAACACGGTGACCGCCACCGGGACGTCGGGGATGTCGACCGCGTTGAACGGGCCGCCGCCGCTCTGGGTGCCCTCCCAGTACAGCCGCGATGACGACGCCCCGGTGTTGGTCAGCCAGTACAGCGAGATGGCGTCGAGGATCTCGTCACGGGAGAGCACCTTCTCGGGCTCACCGTCGGAGTCGGTCCACTCCGCGATCTTGTCGTAGTAGTACGCGGCCATCGCGAGGGGCGAGTCGGCGAGGGCGTACCCGATGGTCTGCGGGCTCTGGTTCATCATCGCCGCGTAGCCGAAACCGTCGCGGTAGAAGTGCAGGAGCCGGTCGTAGGCGACCTTTTCGCGCGCGGACAGCTCCGGGGGCGCGGCGTCGAAGTTGCGCAGGTGGCGCAGGACGTCCGGCGGCACGGTGCCCGGCATGTTGACGTGGATGCCGAGCAGCCCCTTCATCCGCTGCGTGGCCTGGATCTGGGCGATGATCGAGCCGTGGTCGCCGCCCTGGGAGACGTAGTCGCGGTAGCCGAGCCGTTGCATGAGCTGGTGGAGTGCGGTCGCCATGCGGGCCGGGTTCCAGCCGGTCGTCCGCGGTTTGCCGGACCAGCCGTGGCCGGGCAGCGTCGGCAGGACGAGGTGGAAGGCGTCCTCGGCCCGGCCGCCGTGGGCCGTCGGGTTCGTCAGCGGGTCGATGATCTTCAGCAGTTCGATGATCGAGCCCGGCCAGCCGTGCGTCATCAGCATCGGCAGCGCGTCGGGGTGCGGTGAGCGGATGTGGGCGAACTGGATGTCCACCCCGTCGATCTCGGTGATGAACTGCGGCAGCGCGTTCAGCCTGCCCTCGACCTTGCGCCAGTCGTAACCGGTCCCCCAGTACTCGACCAGCGCGCGGACCTTCGCCAACTGGGCGCCCTGGGAACGGTCATGGACGAGCTCGCGGTCCGGCCAGCGGATCGCCCGCAGGCGGTTCCTGAGGTCCTGGATGTCCTTCTGTGGAACCCTGATGCGAAAGGGGCGCACGCCCGGGATCGACGGGACGGCGCCTCCTGATGCCGTCTGTTCCTGCGCCTGTGTCTGTGCCTGTGCCTGGCCGGGTAGGCCGAGTTGCGTGGCGGCGACGGCGCCGGCTGCCAGCCCCAGGAACCGGCGACGGCCTGCGGTGGGGTTCAGATCTCCGGTCGTGCTCATGCGTGGGAACTCCTTGTCTCGGTGACACCCTGCCCTAAACACCTAACACATGAAGGCACCCTTCAAGACCGTGACGTTACACTTTGGCCGAATTACGCACACGTGTTCAGCTGAGACCGAGAGAACGCCGTTCATAACCGTCTTGACAGGTTACAAAAAACGCGGCAGAGTTATCACCGTTCACGCCGGTTACCGGCATCAGCATCCTTGTACAGGGGGATCCCCATGGCCGTCGTCCGCTTTCACCTCGTCTCCTCTTTGCGCCCCGCGGAGGCCATGGCGGTGCTGACCGACTTCAGCGCCTCTCGTGCGCAGGTCTGGCCCAGCATCGACGCCGACCACTTCACGGTGCACGAGCTCGGTGAGAACTGGGCCGAGGTGACCGAGGGAACGAGCGCCGCGTGGGAGCGGGCACGCTACGAATGGAGCGACTCCAAGGTCACCGTCACCACCCTGGAGTCCAAGCTCTTCGGAGCCGGCGGCGGCTGGGTCTTCGACCTGACGCCCGAGGCCGACGGCACCCGTGTCGACGTCGAACTCACCCGCACACCCAGCGACTTCAAGGGGAAGGTACTCGCTTCCCTGCTCCCCCTCGTCGGCCCGTCGTCCCTGCGCAAGTCCTTCTCCAAGCCGCTGCGGGCAGCCGCCTAGAGCCTGCCCCAGCCGTCGCCTCGCTCCGGCGCCGGCAACGCGAAGACTCCTGCCCCCGGGTGATCGACTGGCTACCCCGGTGGCAGGAAGAGGTGGCCGCGGCTCAGGCTTCCCCCGTCGGCCGCGGCCACCTCACTCACGACCTAGGATCGCCCCCATGCCCGAACCCCGTTCCTGGCCCCGCGCCGTCCCGCTCGACTCCGCGCGGCTGTGGCTGGAACCGCTGAGTGTCGAGCACGCCCCGGAAGCCGCCGGTGTCTTCGGCGACGTCCGGCTGCACACGTGGATCGGCGGCGCTCCGCCCACGCCGGATGAACTGGAGGCGCGCTACCGGCGCCAGGTCGTAGGGCATTCACCCGACGGGCAACACGGCTGGCTGAACTGGCTGTTGCGCGACCGCGGCACACGGCGGCTGGTCGGCACGGTGCAGGCCACACTCCACCGGCCGCACCCGGACCGGGTCGAGGCCGAGCTGGCGTGGGTCGTCGGCCACGCTTTCCAAGGGGCCGGTTACGGCAAGGAGGGCGCCGTCGCCATGGCCGGGTGGCTGCGTACCCAGGGAGTGGTGAGGTGCGTGGCGCATGTTTCCCCGGGCCATCGGGCCTCGGAGGGCATCGCGGCGGCTCTGGGTATGACGCCGACCGGCGAGGTGCACGACTCCGAGATGCTGTGGGCCGATTCCGGCTCGTGACAGACCTGCGGCGCGGACGAGTCGGTCGCGAGGTCGAGTCGGTCCCGAAGTCGAGTCGGTCCCGAAGTCGAGTTTGGTCCCGAAGTCGAGAAAAGTTCTTGTTTCGTACAACCGTTGACCGGTGTCGCGGGTCTACCTCCTGAGTCAACAGACTCATCTGATCGATGCAGCTCCTTCTCCCGCAGGAGCCCCACAGGAATCCCCTGGGGCCCGCGGGACCGGAGCACCTTCTCAACTGGGGAAGCATTTATGCGCATACGTGCCAGCCTGGCCGCCGCGACCGTGTCCGGCGCCCTGGCTCTCACCGCATTCGCGGTTCCGGCCGCTCAGGCCGATGACGCCCCCTCGCTCACCGAGGCCGCCAAGCCGTACATGGTCGACAAGGCGGAGACGCAGGGCAAGATGTCGGCCCGGAACGTGTACGACATCGACATCACGAAGGTCACCGTCAACGGCGGCAAGGACGTCGTCGTCGGTGGCACGCAGAAGAAGCAGTTCAACGTCTACGTGACGGCCACCAACCCCGCCGGCATCCACGGTGTCCAGGCGTTCCTGTGGCACGGCACCGACCTCTACGACGACGAGTACGGCTACGACGGGTTCATCTTCCCGGACAGCACCGAGCCCTCGACGGACTGCGAGCGCTGGAGCGACACGACGGCCACCTGCAAGGTCGTGCTGACCGCCGACCCCAAGACGAACATCTACGACAGCGCGCTGAACGGCAAGTGGAACGTGTACGCCGCTGCCTATGAGGACGCCGACAACGGCCTCGAGTGGTCCCAGTACCAGAACCACTGGGTCAAGCGTGCCGCCCAGATCAAGTCCTTCAACGCCGCTCCCGAGCCGGTGACCAAGGGCAAGCCGATCACGGTGACCGGCAACCTCAGCATGATCAGCTGGACCTACCTCAAGTACTACGGCTACGGCAGCCAGAACGTCCAGCTGCAGTTCAAGAAGGCCGGCTCCAGCACGTACAGCACGGTCAAGACGGTGAAGACCTCGTCGTCCGGCGCGCTGAAGACCACCGTCAACGCCACGGTCGACGGCACGTGGCGCTACTACTACCCGGGCAACAGCATCGCGTCCACGGCGACTTCGTCCGCCGACTACGTCGACGTGCGCTG
>NZ_BAAATS010000054.1:0-325 GCF_039533535.1 Streptomyces kunmingensis | reverse complement strand
CTGTCGTGCTGTGGCTCTCAGGTGTGCGGCCAGTTCACGGACAGGACGATCACGATGAACACGGCGAGCAGCGCGAGCGGACCGAGGGGAAGCCTCGCCTCCGAGCTGTCCTCGTCGTACGAGCGGACAGAGTCGTCCTGACCCTGTGGTGCTTCGTCCACTTGACCTGGTTCCGTCCTCTCAGGAGGGAAGTTCGTCGGTGACGTAGCTACGCAGCCAGGTGCGGAAGTCCGGGCCCAAGTCCTCGCGCTCGGCGGCCAGTTGGACGATGGCACGCAGATAGTCGCCGCGGTCGCCGGTGTCATAGCGCCGGCCCTTGAAGACG
>NZ_BAAATS010000053.1:0-16933 GCF_039533535.1 Streptomyces kunmingensis | reverse complement strand
ACAGCCGGATTCGCCAGCGCTTGACCACCCAAGATCACCAACAGAGTCACGGCATTGGGCCTAGGGCCTGTCTTCAAATTCCCTTCTGCCTCGCGGGGCCCGCCCTTCGGGCGGACGAAGGGAATTTGAAGACAGGCCCTAGCGCAGCGGAGCCAGTGCCGAAGTCAGCGTGACGACCTCGGTGAGCATCTGGTGCAGTGCGCTCTCGTGGCGCTCGGCGGGAGCGAACGTCGTGTACTGCTCGAAGTCGCTCTGCAGCGACAGGTGGACCTGGGTGTGTACGGCGGTCAGCTGGACGGCCCCGGCGATGTGGCGCAGATGGTCGAGCGCACGGGCGCCGCTGACGTTGCTGCCGTAGCCGACGAACCCGGCCGCTTTGTTGTTCCACTCGTTGTAGACGAAGTCGATGGCGTTCTTCAGCGCGGCGGGGATCGAGCGGTTGTATTCGGGCGTGACGAACACGAATCCGTCGAGCGCGTCGATCTTCGCTGCCCAGGCGCGGGTGTGGTCGTGCGCGTAGTCGCCCAGCCGGGGCGAGCGCGGTTCGTCGAACAGCGGCAGGTGGTAGTCGGCGATGTCGACGAGTTCGAACGTCGCGTCGTGCCGTGCACCGGCCGCCTTCTCGACCCATTGGGCGATCTGCGGTCCGACGCGGCCGGGCCGGGTGGTGCCGAGAATGATGCCTATCGTCGGCATGGATGTCTCCCAGTGCGCGTGAAGTGGTCGAGGGGGCGGGAAGCGCGGCAGTACCGCCGTATCAAAGCACCGGATCCTGGGCGGCGGCCAGCATGTACTCGACGAGGCCGGCGGCCCGCTGTGTGCCGCCCTCGGCCCGGGCCGCGGCCTGCAACTGCTGGGACCGCACGGCGCGTTCCGGGTCCGTCACCAGGTAGTTCAAGGCCGCGCGAAGGGTCTCGGCGGTGGCGTCGGCGGTGTCCACCCGGCGGGCGACGCCGAGCTGTACGAGCCGGTCGGCGTTCATGAACTGCTCGGCTCCCTGCGGAACGGCGATCATGGGGACGCCCGCCGCGAGCCCTTCGCCGCAGCCGCCCATCCCGGCATGGGTGACGAAGGCGTCGGCCTGCTCCAGGATCGCCCGCTGCGGGACCCAGGAGTGCACCTCGACGTTGCCCGGGATGGCGCCGAGTTCCTCAGGGTCCGTGTACGTGCCGATCTGGAGGACCACGTGCCAGCCGGGCAGGTCACCGAAGGCGGCGACGCACTGACGGTAGAACTCCGGTTGACGGGTGTACGCGGAGCCCAACGAGATGAGCAGGACACGATCGACGTCGTCCGGCCGGGTCCAACTGTCCTTGCCCGTAGGGCTGTTGGCCGGAGAGTCGAAGCAGGGGCCGACGAAGGTGACCGTGCCGGTGTCGACCCGGTCGGCGTTCGGCTGCATCGCTCGCGGGATGAGGGCCAGGGCCCGGGCGGGCGGCCCGGAGAACGCGTCCACGTCCGTGGTGGTGGCCCCGCAGCCGGCGAGCCACCGCGCGAACCTCTCCCGGTACGCGTCGGCTCCCGGCAACTTCCGCAGGTGCGCCGCGACTTCCTCCTCGTAGCCGTCCCAACTGACGAACGTCGGGGACAGTTGCAGGAGAGGGCGGCCCTGCGCTTCCGCGAGGGCGCGCGCGGCGTAGGCGCCGATGTCGTAGAGGTACAGGTCGGCCGGGTCGTCGTCGTAGGCGGCGTGCAGTTGGGGGAGGGCCTGGACGGCGTCGTCGAGGAAGAGACTCGCCGCGGCGATGGGGTCGGCGGGCCAGTCGTTGTCGGCGACCGGCAAGGTGGAGGTGCAGGGGATCAGCTCCGCGCCGGCGGCCTCGATGCGGTCGGCGACAGCCGGGTCGTTGGCGTAGGTGACCCGGTGGCCCCGGGCCACCAGCTCACGGATGAGCGCGAGGCTGGGCAGCACGTGGCTGACGATGGGCACGCCGACCATCGCGATATGGGCGCGGGGACGGGACATGTATCACTCGTTTCAGGGCTGCGAGCGGGCAGTGTGAGCGGGACGCGGCGGCAGGCTCTCAGGGCCGGCCGAGCAGGGCGGACGCCGCTTCCAGTTCCGCGATCGAGCCCGACATGATCGTCCGGACGTGCTCGGTGACGTGCTGAACGGGCCAGTCCCACCAGGCCACGGCGAGAAGCCGGGCCACGTCCTCGGCGGCGTAGCGCGTGCGAATGAGCCGGGCGGGGTTGCCGCCGACGATGCCGTAGTCGGGGACGTCGCCGGTGACCACGGCGCCGGCGGCGATGATCGCGCCGTGACCGATGCGTACGCCGGGCATGACCGTGGCGCCGTGACCGAACCACACGTCGTTGCCGACGACCGTGTCGCCCCGGCCGGGCAGGCCGGTGATCAGGTCGAAGTGCTCGGTCCAGGAGCCGCCCATGGTCGGGAAGGGGAAGGTGGAGGGGCCGTCCATGCGGTGGTTGGCGCCGTTCATGATGAACCGCGTGCCCGTGCCCAGCGCGCAGTACTTGCCGATGACGAGCCGCTCGGGCCCGTAGTGGTACAGCACGTTGCGCGTCTCGAACCCGGTCGGATCGTCCGGATCGTCGTAGTACGAGTACTCGCCTGCCTCGATCAGCGGCGACTTCACCAGCGGCTTGAGCAGAACGACGCGCGGGTGATCGGGCATCGGGTGGAGCACGGTGGGGTCGGCGGGAACGGCGGGAACGGGCGGCATCGTGAAGGCGGTTCCTCTCGGCAGGACGGAC
Source organism: Streptomyces kunmingensis (assembly GCF_039533535.1). Classification (NCBI taxonomy): domain Bacteria; kingdom Bacillati; phylum Actinomycetota; class Actinomycetes; order Kitasatosporales; family Streptomycetaceae; genus Streptomyces; species Streptomyces kunmingensis. The sequence continues at coordinate 14,215 of NZ_BAAATS010000053.1, read as the reverse complement.
CGTAAGAGCGACGACTGTTGCGTTAAGATGCTTGCACAGTTCAGGCATGTCGATCAACCGAAAACTGGATTTCCGACCGCGGCGAAAGCGTCGCGAACGGGAGCGTCGCGAACGGGGAGCGACCCCCGCGCAGTCCTCAGGCTCCCCGGATCCGCCGTCAGACCGCAGAACCCCCCGCCCCCCGCAACGTCCGACGAACCGCCTCCCGCAACCAGTGATGCCCCCCGTCGGCCGCATGACGGGGATGCCACGCCATGCCGATCGTCAGCGGCGGCAACGGCAGAGGGATGTCGAGAACGCGCAGCCCCAGCGCGAAGGCGGCATCCGTCAGCGGCGAGGCGACAGCGCCCGGGAGCGCCGTGGGGACGAGGCACACGACGTCGCTGCGCGCGGCCAGACTCATCGCGGCCAGGTGACCGGGCAGGACGACGGCGACCCGCCGGCGCAGGCCATGTTCGGCCAGCGCGGTGTCCAAAGGGCCGGTGAACCGGCCCCGGCGGCTCACCACCACGTGGTCGGCGGCCGCCAGCCGGTCCGGCGTCAAGTCCCCCTCGGTGAGCGGGTGTCCGTTCCGGACGGCCGCCGCCATCCGCAGGGTGACCAGCTCCTCGACCCGGGTCTCGGGGTCGACATGGTCGATGGCCCCGACCTCCAGGTCGATCCGGCCCTCACGCAGCGCCGGTCCGGCCTCCCACTCCTCGGCCCGGAACCGCAACGAGATCCCCGGCGCCTCCTGCCCGGCCAGCCGCAGCATCCCCGGAGCCAGCGCCGCGCCGACCAGATCGGCCACCTGAAGGGTGAACGTGCTGCGCAGGACGGCGGGATCGACACCGGCGCCAGGAGCCAGCAGCGCACCCAGCCGCCGCACCACCGCGGCCGTCTCCTCGCGCAGCGCCTGCGCACGAGGCGTCGGAACCATGCTCTGCCCGGCCCGCACCAGCAATGGATCCTGGAGGATGCGCCGCAGCCGGGCGAGCGTGCGGCTCATCGCGGCCGGTGACGTGTGCAGACGGGCAGCGGCACGCGTGACGCTCTCCTCGGCCAGCAGAGCGTCCAACGCGACGGCCAGATTGGCATCGATGACCGGCTCCGCACCGCTGCCCGCACCAGTGCTCACACCGCTGATGCTGCCGCTCTTACTGCCGCTGTTGCTGCTGCTCTTACTGCTGCTCATAGGCGTTATTCCATTTCAGGCAATGATCCTGTGCCGAGATTCCCATTGTGGCAACACCAAGGTCCTTCGCAGGATGAGGTCGTCCCGATCCGGCACGACCGACCCTGAGGTTTCCATGATCGTCATCACCGCTCCCACCGGGAACATCGGCCGCCACCTGCTGCCGCTGCTCCTCGAATCCGCTCCCGCCCACGACGAACGACTGCGCGTGGTCGTACGGGATCCGGCCCGGCTGCCCGACGCGGTCCGCGACCAGGTCGAGGTGGTCACCGGCTCGCACGGCGACGCCGACGTCGTCGACCGCGCCTTCGAAGGCGCCGACGCCGTGTTCTGGCTCGTCCCCCCGGACGCGTCCCGGACCCCCGAGGACGCCTACCGCGGCTTCACCCGCCCCGCCGCCGAGGCCCTCACCGCCCACCGCGTCGGCCACGTCGTCGGCGTCTCCGCACTCGGCCGCGGCACCCCGGTCGCCGACCGCGCCGGACTCGTCACCGCCACCTTCGCCATGGACGACCTCCTCACCGACACCGGCGTCGCCTACCGCGCCCTGGCCAACCCGTCCTTCTTCGAGAACCTCCTCGAGGACGCCGACACCATCCGCGAGAGCGGCGTCTTCACCGACGCCGCCGACGCCGACCGCAAGGCGCCCCTCGTCGCCGTCGCCGACATCGCGGCCGTCGCCGCCGGCCTGCTGCTCGACCGCTCATGGTCCGGCAGCGACAGCGTCCCCGTCCTCGGCCCCCAGGACCTCTCCCCGAACGACCTGGCCCGCATCATGACCGAACAACTCGGCCGCCCCGTCCGCTACGAACGCCAGCCGCTCGACAACCTCCACACCAGCCTCATCGGCTACGGGCTCAACAAGGCGTTCGCCCAGGGCATCGTCGACATGAAGCGGGCCAAGAACGAGGGCCTCGACGCAGGCGTCACCCGCACCCCGGCCACCAGCACCCCCACCACCTTCCACGACTGGTGCGCCCGGACCCTCAAGCCCGCGATCCTCAAGTAAGGAACCCGTCATGACCACTGTCACTGAGAAAACCGCGCCGCCGGTCACCGCGTTCATGCTCATCAAGACCACACCCGAATGGCTCGCCATGACCCCGCAGGAACGCGTCGACGCCTTCACCACCCAGGTCATCCCGGCGATCAAGGCCAAAACCACCGGCGTCCGCTCACGTTTCTACGACACGGAGTTCTACTCCACCCGCGTCACCGACGTCTGGGTCTGGGAGGCCGACGACCACGACGCCTACCAGCTCCTCATCGACGCCCTGCGCGAAACCCCCTTCTGGGACCGCTACTTCACCGTCGTCGACCTCCTCGTAGGCACCGAGAACGGCTACGCCCGCACCTACGGCCTGGACGCCGTCACCACGATCACGACCTGACCCACCACGCGTCACCCATCTGAACCAACCCGAATCCATCTGAACCCACCTGAACCCATCTGAACCACCACCTGTCACCAGCGCATGCCGAGCCGATCGAGGTCGTCACGCCGCTTCGCGGTGAGCTTCCCGGCACGGCGGCGGGTGTTGGCGATCCACATCCCCAGGGCAACCGGCACTCCGTCCCCATCGGCCCCCACCCCGCCAGGGACGGACCCGGTGTCCTTGGGCGCTACGGCCCCCGTGACCTTGGGCGCTACGGACCCGGTGTCCGTGAGCGCTACGGACCCGGCGTCCTCGACCGATACGAACTCGGTGTGCTTCCGCGGCACCCGCAGATGCCCTTCACGCGCATGAAAGCGCCGCGCGGCCCGCAGGTTGAGCCCCCACTTGTCCTCCTGCGTACGCCGGACAGGCCGCTCCGCCTCCCCGGCCTCCTCCACCCCCAGCACCTCCCGAAGCAGCCACTGCTGGGCAGGTACGAGATCGGCCCAGCCGAGGCGCTGCGCACGCACCCACGCGCCGAGATCCTCACCCTGCACGACCAGGACGCCGGGCTCTTGGGGAAGCGAACCACTGCCATCGACGTGGTTCTTGGCGAGCCGATAGCAGCGCTGCCACGCCGTGTCCCAGGCAGGGCACCAGCCGGGATCGACGGCATCCAGCGCGTCCTGACGGCTCTCGGACAACCCCCACCCGCCCGGCCCCACCGGCCGCCCCCGTTCGTGCGCGAGAGCGGCCTGGGCCGCCTGCCGCGCGGCGGCCCGCTGGTTCTTCAGCCACACCCCGACCGGGAACCCGCCCCCGCCCACGGCACCGACCGGCGCCAGCAGATGCCCATGCTCCTCGGCCCAGGCCCGCGCGGCGTTGAGGCCTTCGTCGAAGGCGGTCTCGTGCGCGTTCCACACCATGCCGAGCTTGTCCAACTGCCGTACGCGCTCGGCCTCCAGGAGCTCGGCGTTGTAGTACCGGCGCTGATCCGCGACCCACACACCGAGCGGGAAACCGGCGGGCGACCAGTCCTCCGGCGTCACGAACCGCTGCGGCACCCGCAGCACCTCGCCGCCGGTCTCCTTCAGGTACTGGAGGCAGGCCTGGATGCCACGGCGCCAGTACGCGTTCTCCGGATCGATGACCCGCAGCCGGATGAACCGCGCGATGAGCGCGGGATCACGCGGCGTACTGAACTTCAACAGGTCCGTGGCCGCTCCGCCCACCACGCCGTCATCGGCTGCGCCGCTGTCCTCGGTGCCTTCCTCGACGCCTTCGCCGCTGTCCTCCTCGCGTCCCCGACTCCCGCTCCGCACACGGGAATCCGCCAGAGCCTCGATCGTCTCCGTGTCATGCGCCCGCAAGGCACCGAGGACCTTGCTGAGGCTGCCGTAGGCATCGGAGACCAGCATCTGCGAACCCTCTTCACCCGGGCCGAGAAACACCGGGACCACCAAAGTGGCGAGCTTCCCCTCACCCGGCCTGATACGCAGCGCGCGCCCGACCATCTGCACGATGTCGACCATCGAACCCCGCGCATCCATGAAGGCGACAGCGTCACAACGGGCCGTATCGACCCCCTCGCCCAGCACCTTCACCGACGCCAGAACCTGAACGGCGGCCTTCACCTCCGCACCGTCCTCACCCGGAACGAAATCGGACGCGAACTCTTCCAGCACCGCCTGCCGGTGACCGGGCGGATGCTCCCCGTACAGCCATCGCGCCCACACCCGCCCCGGCGCCGGAAACCTTCCGGGATCATCCGCATGCAGCCGCTCCGCGACGGCGGGCACCCCGGCCGCCATCGCCTCCGCCTCCGCGACCCGGCTGTGGAACGTCAGAATGCGGCGCAGCTTCTCCTCCACGGCCGCGGTCAACAGCCCCGTCTGCAACGCCGCGAGCCGCGCACCCCGCACCTCGTCCGCGCCCGACGGAGCGTCGCGCAACGCCCCGTGCACGTCCTCGTCGCGGATATCCACGCAGACGACCTGGTACGGGGCCACGATGCCCCGCCGGATCGCCTCCGACAGCTTCAACTCGTACGCCACCGGCCCGAAGACATCGCTTTCCCGGTCCATGGACGCGACCATCCGCGGCACGTCCCCGCCGGCGGCCTCCCACACCCGGGGCGTCGCCGTCATGTACAACCGCCGCCGCGCGGGAAGCTGCTCCTGGTCATGCACCGCGGCCCACGGCTTCCCGGCATCTCCGCTCGTCCGGTGCGCCTCGTCCACCACGACGAGATCCCACACCTCCACGCCCGCCGCATGCGCCCGCTGCAGGACCCGCAACCCCAATGACGCGTAGGTGGCGAACACGGTCACCCGGTCCGGGCCTTCCAGCCACGACGCCAGCTCCTGCGCACTGGTCGTACACGGCACACCCCGACTGTCGGCGGCACCGAGCGAACACACCCCCACGAACGCCCCGCCACGCCCACCGGCCCGCCAGGCGGCAGCGGTCTGCACCAGCAGATCCAGGGTCGGCACCAGCACCAGCACCCGCCGCGCCTTCAACCGCCGGGCCGCCTCCACCGCCATCAACGTCTTCCCCGACCCCGTCGCGGAGACGACCTGCGCCCGCAACCCGTCCGCCGGTACCCTCCCGTCGACCGGATCCTGCAGAACCCGCAGAACACCGTCGACCGCCTCGACCTGATGCGGCAGAAGTCGCATGGCTCCCATCCTGGCTCCGGTAGGTAGGTGGACCGCATTTCGCCGTCACGCGCCTGACCAGGTCATCAAACCCCAGCTGCTCCGTAAAGCGAACCGCCCCCCACCGCCCCCGGGCCTACTTGGTGGTGTGGGTGGGGTAGACCTGCACGTCGGTGTAGGCGCCCTTGATGTCACCCGCGGCGGCCGGCCAGTCCAGGGTCACGGTGTGGGTCTCGTTCGGGGGCGTCACCAGGATGTCGGTCGGGGACGCGAGGCTGTTGCCGGTGGTGTCGATGGTGTAGGCGAGGTTGAAGACCGCGGCGTCGCCGGGCTTGAGGGTGGTGACGCGGGGCTGGGCGGGGCCGCGTTCGATGGGGCTCGTGGTGTGGTCGGCGTCCTTGATGTCGACGCCGGCGAAGCCGGTCGCCGAGCAGGTGGTCGAACCCCGGTTGATCATGGTGATGTCGATCCTGCCCTCGGTCTCGTCGGGGGCAGCGTCCACGGCGTCGATGGCCAGGTCCTCCGTCTTGCAGAACGTGACCTTGGTGCTGGTCTTCGTCGCGCCGTTCTCGGCTGCCTCTGCCGTGGTGTCCTCACCGGAGCCCGCCTTGGCGTCGCCGGCCGTCGAGCCACCCTCCGAGGACGAGGACGAGGAGGAGGAAGACGCGGGGGAGGAGTCCTTGGCGGACGCGTCGTTCCCGGAGTCGCCGTTGCCGCAGGCGGTGAGCGAGAGGCCCGCGGCCACGGTCAGAGCGGCGGCGGCGAAGCGCAGCGTGCGGCGGCGGTTGCCGAGGACGGTGGTGTTGGAGCGCATGGCGGATCTCCCAGTAGGTAGTGGGTGGTGTCCCCTCCTCGGGAACAACACTCACTCTGGTGGTGGCCGCTACTGCTCAGTCGCCGTCCCACTAACGTCTGCCTAACGGAGATCATCCGCACCCGCTCGCATCCCACATAGCCCTTGTCCCCGTGCGGATTGACGTTTCCGTGCGGATCGACGTTTCCGTGCGGATCGACGACGCGGGCGCCGAGTCATCGGGCGGGCTGGACGGTGACGGTGCACAGGCGTTTGGTGGCCCGGGTCAGGGCCACGTACAAGTCCCTTTCCCCGCCGGGGCGGGCCGTGATGATCTCCTCGGGGTTCATGACGACGACCCCGTCGAATTCCAGGCCGCGCGCTTCGGACGCCGGCACGATGCGTGCGTGGTGCGCGATGCCCTGGGCCGTCAGTTCGCCCACCCTCGTGTCCGCGCAGATCACGCCCAGCAGCTCGCCCGGGTGCGTGGAGCTCTGGGCGCGGAGTTCCCGGACGACGGCGCTGACCGACCCGTCCGCAGGCGTGGTCACGGTGCGAGGGCTCTCGCCGCTCCGCAGTGACCGTGTGGGCTTCTGGTCCGGAGCGATCCGCGTGAGCAGGTCCCGGACGCTCTCCAGGATCTCCTGCGTCGTGCGGTAGCTGACGGTCAGGTCGTGCAGTCTGAACCGCGGTCCGACGTGAGGGCTCAGCGCTTCCTTCCAGTCGCGTGCGGTCGCGACCGGGCCCGCCTGAGCGAAGTCACCCACCAGCGTCATCGACCTCGACGGGCAGCGGCGGACGATCATCCGCCACTGCATGGCGGTCAGTTCCTGCGCCTCGTCGACGACGACGTGCCCGTACGTCCGCGCGGGCGGGCCGTCGACCAGGCTCGCCGCCTCGTCCAGCAGCGGCACATCGGCATCGGTCCACGGGTCGTCCGGGCCGCGCAGCAGTAGGGACCGCTCCTGCTCGTTCAGGCGGGGCAGGTGCTCGGCGAGAGCGCCGGTGTCCGTCAGGAGCGCCTTCACGAGGGCACCGGGTACCAGCCGCGGCCACAACGCCTCGACCGCCCGGTCGACGCCGGCGTCGTCGAGGAGGTCGGCCCGGATGGCGTCCAGGTCCAGCTCGTGGACCGGACCCGCGTCGGCCGCACCTTCGGCACGGCGCTGGGCGACGCCCGTGAACCGGTCGAGGTTCAGGCCCGTCATCCTCTCGGTGTCGGCGTCGATCTGCTCCAGGACGTCGCCCATGTCCCGTTGCATCGCGTCGGTGACGGCGTCGGCCAGGAGCTCCTTGAACACCTGGCGCGCGGGGTTGTGCCCCGGTACGGCCGCCACGGCGGCGTCGCGTGCCACGGCGACTTCCTCGTCGGACAGGTGAACCAGTTCCTGGCCGACCCGCACGGTGAAGTCACCGGCGGGCGCCTGGTGGCCGCGCAGCAGGCCGGCCAGGGCGTCGGCGAGGTCGCAGCCGCCCTTGAGCCGCGCCGTGCCGAAGGGGTCCGCCGTGTCCGTGACCACTCCGGCCAGTTCCCGGCAGGTCGCCATATCGACGTCGTTCTCTCCGAGCGAGGGAAGGACCTGGGAGATGTAGTCGAGGAACCGGGCGTTCGGGCCCACCACCAGGACACCCTCCTCCGCGGCGCGCGGGAACGCGTACAGGACGTAGGCCGCCCGGTGCAGGGCGACCACCGTCTTGCCGGTGCCGGGCCCGCCCTGCACCACGGTCACCCCGCGGTGGGCGGAGCGGACGATCTCGTCCTGCTCGGTCTGGAGCGTCGCGACGGCCGCGTGCATCCTGCCCGTACGCCGTGCCGACAGGGCCTCGGTCAACGGGCCGTCCCCCACGACGTCCTCGTCGGTCGGGGCGGTTCCGTCGAGCAGTTCGTCGCTCACCGAGACGACCGTGCGCTCCTCCAGGCGCAGGTGCCGGCGCCGCCGCAGGTCCATCGGGTGGACCGGGGTCGCCTCGTAGAAGGGCCGCGCCGCGTTGGCGCGCCAGTCCACGAGCAGAGGCAGGTCGTCCTCCTCCGTGTGCAGTCCGATCCGGCCGATGCGCAGGGCCGTGCCGTCCGTCCAGTCGATGCGCCCGAAGACCAGCCCCTTTTCGGCGCCCTCCAGCCGGCCGATCTCCTTGCTGAGGCGCTCGGCGGCGATCTCTCTCTCGTACGCCTCACCGGCGCTGTCCGCCGGGGCCTTCAGCACACTCGCTCGGTTTTCTCGCGCCTCGGAAAGCCGCTCGGTGATCAGCCCGTACAAGGAGGACACATAATCCTGCTCCGATGCAAGCGCACGCACAGCGGAATCATTAATTTTCGACAACGGCGGGCTCCTTCGATTCGAGCCATACCGTACGGCCAAACTCTTCGAAAGATAAGTCTTGACTTACTTATTGCAGTCATGCCCCACGACTTGATCCATCGCGGCCGACCGTATTCGGTATCGAATATTCCGCCGCTCATGTATTTCCGCGTTCGAGAAAAGGGGGAATTCCGGCGGGGTGGCCGGCGCCGTCACAGGATTCGGTCGACCAGTCCGTCGACGTAGTCCGGGGTGAGTTCCATGCCGAACAGGACGCGGATGTACATCGGGGCCAGGACGTGGTCCAGCACGTCGAAGGCGGAGGGTGCGTCCTCGCCGCGTTCGCCGGCGCGATCGAGCATGGACTGCAGTTGTTGGGTGCGCTCGGCGCGGAGGGCGTCACGCGCTTTCAGACCTTGGTCGCCGGTGCCGGCCAGGGCGAAGGCGAGGCGCAGCAGCGCCAGGCCGTCGGGTCCGGTGATCTCGCGGGCCACGGCAGCCGCGTAAGTGCGCAGGTCACCGTCGAGGCTCCCGGTGTCGGGCATCGGCGACTGCGCGTTGAGGCGGGTGAGCGCCACATCGGTGAGCAGGGTCTCCAGGCTGCCCCACCGGCGGTAGATGCTGCTGTCGGCCACACCCGCGCGGGCTGCGACCTCGCCGACGGTGAAGTTGCCGTAGCCGCGCTCACTGATCAGGTCGGTGACGGCCTGGTGCACCTGCGCGCCGACGCGGGCGCTGCGCCCCCCGGGTCGCCTGGCCGGCTGTCGCTCGTTCATACCCACCACCTTAACGCAGTCGACACTTGCGTTTGCGAGGAGGCCCTCCTATAGTCCACTAACGCAGCCCGCGCCTGCTTTAAGGCGCGCAGAGGCTGACCACGCCGGTCGTGGAGAGGCACCACCAACCCTTGAGAGGAACCCCATGGCAGCAACGCCCGCGGGCGCAGGCAGTCGACGAAACCGGGCCGTGCTCCTCACGGTGGTCTGCCTGGGCCAGTTCATGGTCCTGCTCGACAACACGATCGTCGGGGCCGCGCTGCCCGATATGCAGCACCGGCTGCACACGCAGCTGACAGGTCTGCAGTGGATCGTCGACGCGTACGTGCTGCTGGTCGCCATGCTGCTGCTGTCCGGCGGCGTCTTCGCCGACCGGTTCGGCCGCAAGCGGGTCTACCTGACCGGCGTCGCGGTGTTCACCGTCGCGTCGCTGATGTGCGCCCTCGCGCCCTCCCTCGGCTGGCTGATCGCCGGCCGGGTACTGCAGGGCATCGGAGCCGCGGCGCTCAGCCCCGCCTCACTCGCCCTGCTCGCCGCCGCCCATCCCGTACCGCAGGAACGGGTCAAGGCGATCGGGCTGTGGGCCGGACTCAGCGGCATCGGCCTGGCCGCGGGCCCCGTGGCCGGCGGCGTGCTGACGGACGCCTTCGGCTGGCCCGCCATCTTCCTGGTCAACCTGCCCATCGGCGTGCTCCTCCTGCTGGTCGGCGTGCGCCACCTCGGCGAGTCCCGCAATCCGAGCGCCTCCGCGATCGACGTCCCCGGAACCGTGCTCTCCGTTCTCGGGGTCGGCGTACTGACCTACGGGCTGATCGAGGGCGCTGCCCGCGGCTGGACCTCACCGGTGATCCTGGGCAGCTTCGCCGCCGCGGTGATCCTCCTCGCCGCCTTCGTCGCCGTCGAAGCGCGTCGTTCCGCCCCGATGCTCCCGCTGGGACTGTTCCGCCAGCGCCTGTTCACCGTGTCCAACACCGCCATGACCGTGGTGGGGTTCGCGCTCATGGGCTCGTCGTTCTTCTTCTCCCAGTTCTTCGTGTACGTCCAGGGCAGCTCGATCCTGCGCGCCGGACTGCAGACCCTGCCGCTGTCCCTCGCCATGGTGATCGTGAGCCCGTACGCGGGCCGGCTCGCCGCCCGGTACGGCTTCCGCATCGTGGTCACCACCGGCCTGGCCCTGGCCGGCCTGGGCCTCCTCGCACTCGGCATGGTGCACGCCGACACGGGTTACGGGAACGTGTGGTGGCGGCTGGCAATCGCCGGCGCCGGCTTCGCCCTGGCCATGTCCCCACTGACAGGAGCCGCCATTCAAGCGGTCAGCCCGCAGGAGGGTGGCCTCGCCTCAGGCATCAGCAGCACCACCCGGCAGATCGGCGCGGTGCTCGGCGTGGCACTGCTCGGAGCCATCGTCCGCGCCCGGCAGACCGGCGGCGCCTCCTTCGAAACCGGCCTCAACAGCGCCTTCCTCGCCGCCGGCGCCGTCACGCTGGCGACCGCCGTGTTCACCGGCCTGTGGCTGGCGAAGTCCAAGCCCGCGGAAAGCCCGGCGGCACCGCAACCTTCCACCGTTCCGGACCCGGCCATCACCTCGAACGCGGCCCCCGCGAACATCCGCTGACAGCGACATCCGTAAACAGAATATGGAGACGCCCTGCGCGATAAAATATCGTGCCGAATTCACGCACCAGACGGCACCAGACAGCAGAATGCGCATCATGTCACCGCGCCCCGGCGCCGAAATATAGATCGGACGGCCTGACGGAATTGCCCCGGCGAGCAGGCGGGCCATCCGGTAGCCGACCGCGGAAGACGACGACCAGCACCGCCGGCCGGTCGCTCACGCGGGAACCAGACCACCCTGAGGGACTGTCCGTGCCCCTTTGCTCTTATGTCTGATCTCATGAGTGGGGCCCTTGCCGCGGGCCGCATTCCTCACCACGGGTGCTGCCGCGAGGTGTGCGCTGTGTCCGGTGGCGGGCACTAGACTGCCGCTATGTTCGGTGCCGCACAGAGTCCCTCCGCTGCCTTCGACGTGGTCTGTATGACCGCGTCGCTGGGTGGCGTGAGTGCCTACCGCGAGATTCTGGCGGCGCTGCCCGAATCGTTTCCGGCCGCGCTGGTGCTTCTGCAGCACCGGCCGGTGCGTGAACAGGACACCCTGGTGCGGGTGTTGCAGTACCGCTCCGCACTCCCGGTGCGGTTGCTGCACGACGGTGACGAGCTGACGCCCGGCGTCGTCCATGTGGTGCCGGCCGGCTACTCGGCCGCGTTCACCCCGGACGGCGCGGTGACGCTGCACGCGGTGGAGGGCCACCGTGCGGCGGATCCGACGTTCGCCTCCGCCGCGGCCGCCTTCGGTTCCCGCGTGTTGGCCGCGGTGCTGACCGGCCGGCTCCAGGACGGGGCCCTGGGGGTCCGTCATGTCCGGGGCGCGGGCGGGCGGGCGCTGGCCCAGGATCTCACCACGTCGGAGGCGTCCGGCATGCCGAGCGCCGCGATGGCCACCGGCTGCATAGACTTCGTGCTGCCCCTGCCGGTGCTGGCGCACGCGCTGGTCAGCCTGGTGATGGTGCCCGGCGCCGCGGGCATGATGCGGGTGTCGCTGCCGCCGTGGGCGGCCGCCATTCCCCCGGCCTTCGCCACCTGACAGGACGAGAGGCGGACTTGATGATCAGCGACACGGCCGGCCCTTATGACCCGCGGGGCAACCGGATCCTCGCCGCCCTGCCCCAGAGAGCACTCAACCACCTGCGGCCTCACCTGGAGTCGGTCGAACTGATTGTCGGGGACGTGCTCTACCGGCCCGGCGAGCGCATCGACACCGTGTACTTCCCCGTCATCGGGGTGTGCTCGATCGTCACCGATCTGGAGGGCCCGACCGTCGAGGTCGCCACCGTCGGCGACGAGGGCATGGTCGGCCTCCCCGTCTTCCTCGGCGTCGCCACCTCGAGCGAACGCACACTCTGTCAGGTCCCCGGCCGGGCCCTGCAGATGGACGCCGACCGGTTCCGCCACGAGATCGCCGTCCTGGACGGCCAACTGCAACACGCGCTGCAGCGCTTCACCCAGTCGATGTTCACCCAGCTGGCACGCAACGCGGGCTGCATCCGCGGCCACCGCACCCACGAACGCTGCGCGCGCTGGCTGTTGATGACTGCCGACCGCATGCACAGCGACCGTTTCGAGCTCACGCAGAAGTTCCTCGCCCAGATGCTTGCGGTGCGCAGGTCCTCGGTCAGCGAGGTCGCCGGCGCCCTGGCCGCGGACGGCTGCATCCGCTACAGCCGCGGCATCATCACCATCCTGGACCGCGATCGCCTCCAGGCCCACGCCTGCAGCTGCTACCGCGTCATCCGCGAAGCCCTCGACGCAGCCCTGCCTCCCCACACGGACACGCCCTGACCGTGCGGTGCCTCGTGTACTTGACCGCTACGAGGTGATGCGGGCAGATCTTTCCTTGCGCGCCCGCTTACGGGACGCTTGTCGCGGCGTGTGCCGCATGGGGGGTGCCCCTATGTCTTTGGTCAAGGGAAACGGGGGTGCGCTGATCCGGTGAGCCGGGGCAGCATGGCGGGGTGTCGGCGTACACAGTTACGTCCCCGCCTTCGTACGGATGAATAGGGACAGATGTTGATGCGGTGAACCGTGCGGCTCGGCACTCTGCTGCTGTCGGTGTGACGGTGGAGGGTGGCTGACGATGGTCTTGGACCCGCATCGCTGGTTGGAACTGCGGCGCTTCCGTGGGCTGTTGGAGTCCGGGGCATTGAGCCTGTCGGAGATCGCCCGGGAGACGGGCCTGGACCGCAAGACGGTTCGGAAGTACCTCTCGTCGCCGGGCCCGGCGACACCGCCGCGGCGGTCTCCGAACGGTCGGCCCCGGGCGAGGGTGATCGACGAATTCGCGCCGCTGGTCGATGCGATGCTGCGGGCCGAGGTCCTGATGAAAGCCGCGGTCATCCATGAGCGGCTGGTCACGGAGTACGGGTTCACCGGGAACTACCAGCGGGTCAAGCTCTACGTTCAAGAAGCCCGCCCGCGGGTCGCCGAGGAACTCGGGATCACCCCGCAGGAACTGGCGGGCCTGCAGCTGCCGCACCACAAGACGCTGGACGAATACGACTTCTCCTTCCAGCCGGACCTCGACCCGCGCAAGGTGAAGGACCTCGCCACCCTGTCCTTTGTCGAGGCCAAGGCCAACGCGGCCCTGCTCGGGCCGCCCGGAGTCGGCAAGACCCACATCGCGATCGCGCTGGCGGTCGCGGCCTGCAGGGCCGGCTACTCGATCTACTTCACCAGCCTCGACGACATGGTCCGCAATCTCAAAGCCGCTGAAGCGGCAGGTCGGTTGACCAGCAAACTCGGCTCCTACCTGCGGCCGAGCGTCCTCGTCGTTGATGAGGTCGGCTACCAGCCTCTCGAACGCGCCGAGGCGAATCTGGTCTTCCAGGTGATCTCCAAGCGCTACGAGAAGGGATCGATCATCCTCACGTCGAACAAGACCTTCAGCGAATGGGGCCAGGTCTTCGGCGACGAAGTTCTCGCCACCGCGATCCTCGACCGCCTCCTGCACCACTGCGAAGTCGTCCCGATCAACGGCCCCAGCTACCGACTCAAGAACCGCCTCCAGGCCATCGAGCGCGAGACAGACGTGGCCTGACAGTTGGGGATGAAGAAACGTACGGGGACGGGGACTTAAGTCCGTACTCCGACACGGTGCTGCGGTAGTGCATCACGCTGGACGTCGACACCCCGACGTCGTCCGCAAACCGGGCAAGGGTCTCCTCGACCGTCTGAACATCCGTGCCCGCCGCGGGCCGTGCACCCCCCCTTGGAGCTGGAGGGGTTCTCTCTCCAAAGAGTTGTCACCTAGTTTGAAATGCGTGTCCCGTTCGGTCTCGACCAGGACTTTCGACTGAGCCACGAGCTCGTCGTAACGCTCCTGGGTCACCTTGCCGACCATGGTGGGCATAGCGCTCACCACCTGCCGCGGGGCCCGGGGGCGGCACAGTGCCGGCGACAAGGCCGGGCCCGCGATACAGCTCAGCGTCCATCCACCCGGAGATCGAACACCAGCACTGAGCGTTTTCAGCGTTGCTTCTCCAGAGTGAGGACGGCTCTGGCGATGACGCTCATGCGGTT
>NZ_BAAATS010000052.1:0-10906 GCF_039533535.1 Streptomyces kunmingensis | reverse complement strand
CAGCAGTGCAAGCCCATGGCGTCACGCCACTGAAAAACCCACGACGCCCATCAACCGGCCCTGCACCCGCGAACTCACCGAACTCGGCTACCAGCCACGGCCGATGGTTCGGCAGAGCGCTTCCAACGGGTACGTCACCGTTCGGCTCGTCTGCTGGAATTGGCGGTAGAAATCACCCATCACCGCGGCGACCGGCGCGTGACGCGTCAGGGTTTTCGCGATGCCCGCTGGAACATCCTGAGGAGGCTGGCCCGCCGCGCAGCCGCGGATGAACGCCCTGCGTTCGTCCGGGTTGTAGCCGTACAGGGCGACAGCCAGCCAGTTCACCAGATGCGTGACGGCGTAGGCCTGGTCGTAGGAGCGGTGGTCGGCGAAGAAGTCGGTCTCGTCAGGTGCGAGTTCGAAGCGGGAGGAGATCGCGAGGCCGTAGTCGGCGAAGAAGAGGCGTCGGCCGTCGGTGAGGATGTTCTGGAAGTGGGCGTCGAAGTGCAGCAGCCCGCGGGCGTTCATGAACGAGACGCCGGCTTTCAGTTCCTTCTCCACCATCGCGCAGGCCCGTTCGGCTTCCTCGCCTGCGGCCTCGACCTGGGTGCCCAGCCAGTCGTGCAGGTTCTGCGGGATGTATTCCTGGAACAGCACGATGCTCGCCGAGGAATCCCGCAGTCCCTCGAGCCGACTGCGGAACTCCGCGCCGCCTCCCCAGTAGGCCACCGCGTGCTCGACATCGGCCAGTTCCTCGTAGAGCGGCTGACCCGAGTCCGGCAGTACGCGCCAGTGATACAGCAGAGGGAAACCGTCGTGGTCCCCCGCGAGCACCCAGTCCGTCGTCATCGTGTGCACGGCCAGCTCACGCCAGGCCCCGAACCCCGAGCTGCCGATCCGGCCGATGCCGTAGTGGCAGAAGACGGGCAGCGCGAACAGGTTCGCCGTGGAGTGAACGTATCTCGGCTGTCGCTCCAGGTCGGTCAGCCGGATCTGCTTGACGAAAACCGGCGTTCCCTCGACCTCCAGCAGCACTGTCTGCCCGCCGATACCGGCACCGACCGGTGTGCCGGCGTCCACGACGTCCCGCAGCTCCCGATCGCTGTACAGCGCCAACTGTGCGGAAACGACCGCATGAGCGGCCAGACGAGCTCCGCGGGACAGGTCAGGACTCGTCACAAAGGCCTCCAGCCGGTCATCCGCCTCACGGGCAGGCAGCTACAGCGAACACCCGGGCGGGGATCCGCGGGCCACACTCTCACGCCAGTGGTAACGGTAACCGCGACGTACACCATGCCCATCTGCCCCTCAGCAACGGTCGCGATGAGGTTGAGCGAAGACACACTGCGCACCCCTGCCACACCAACAGACCAGCAGCCCCTCCCCCTTCAAGACCACTGCCAGCAGGCACTACATACCAAGGACCAGCAGAACTACGCACCACCCAAACAACCTGCACAGTCAGACCCAGAGCCGACAACCCTGCAACTCACGTGGGTCACACGCCATACACTCTGCGCAGGATCAATGCATCAACAGGCCGTTATCCCGCCCAATCAATCTGCACAGCACCAGGTCACAGAAGCGAAAACGACGCAGATTCGTCGAGCGACGACAGCTGAGACCCCATCGGGTCATCTGTGGCGGATGAAGGAGAGCGTCGCGTGGGGCTCCCCGGGGCGCGGCGGCCGGATCCAGGGCGCTCCCTCGAAGGAGTGCAGGCGGCCGTGGTGGAGGGCGGTGCGAGGCAGCCCGACTCCGTACTGCTCGGCGAGGACGTCGAGCGTGTGCAGGGCCGCCGGGCGATGACCGGCCGACTCGGGCGCTCCGAAGCCGAGGTATTCCGGGGCGAGTTCGTCAGGAACGTCACCGGTGCGGTCCTCGACGCTGGTTCCCCGTACGGTGAAGCCGAAGCTCAGTACGCCGTCCTGGGCGACCGAGAGATGGAACACCGGGGCGTTCCGCCGCTGGTCGCACCAGACGACGATCGCCCGGCGTCCGCCCGCCGACGCGGCCGGGGCCGGGGAGACGAACCACTCCGCCTGGAGTCCGGAGAGCATGTCCCCGTCGAACGCGAAACTCCAGTCCTCGCCGGCCCGCCCGACGTGCAGCAGCACCACGTCGTCGTCCGAGGAGAAGGAGGTCTGCCCGGGACGGTGGTGGCGGCGCAGGTCCCAGCGCCGCAGCGGTGGCGCCAGCGGCGCCGGGTCCGGTCCGCCGAGCAGACCCGGCAGCCCGCCGGGGGACACGCCCTCGACGAGGACCATCCGGAAGGTCTTGAACGGCGGCTCGACACCGGGCTCGGAACGCAACACCCAGGACAGACCGTCGGGTTGCGTGGCGGGCGCCGGGTCCGGAGCCGGTCCGCTCTCGCCGCCGCGCGGAGTGGCCAGCAGCTCCCGGCACCGCTCGGGTGTCAGAACAGGAGCGAGCAGGACATCGGCGAACAGGCCCTCAGGGGCGATGTGGTCCGGATCGAGCGGCTGCCACAGCGGCAGCGCGGCGCGCAGGATCCGCCAGGCTTCGGCGCTGTCGCCCCAGCGTGCCGCCTCCCGCGCCTCGTCGACCGCCTCGCCGAACGCGCCACCGGGGCGGTAGCCGTAAGTTCCTTCCCTCACCTCGCGCAGAATCTCCGCGCTGGCCTGCGCGCTGTGCGGAAAGACGCCAGGATCGCCGAGGTGGTCCACCCTGCCGTGACCGCCGCTGGTGACGTCGGCGGCGTACAACGGCAGCAGTTCGGTGAGGAAGCGGGGGTGGTCGGGCAACGGCTGCGTGGTGGTTGCTCTGCGGCCCTGGCCGAAGCGGTTGAGCTGGCGGAGCATGTCGGCCGCGCCCGGACGCCCGTACCGCTTGGCTTCGTCGAGGAGCGCGGCGGCCTCTTCGGGGCGTCCCCGCAGGGCGGCGGTGCGCGCCCGGCCGACGGCGGCGTCTTGGGCGCGGGTGGTGTCGTCGACGAACGGGGGCGCACCGTCCGCAGGGGTTCGGTGGCGGTGGAACTCCTGATGCATCGCCACCATGAAGTGCGCGAACGACGGGTACCGGTCGGGCTCCTCGGCTCGCCAGCCCGCCCACGTCCGTACCGCCCACTCGCCGTCCGGACCGACATCCTCCGGGTCGAGCAGGACGAAGACAGCGTCCGATTCGGCGTCCACCTGCAACGCCCGTGACCAGAGGCCGACCTGGGCCCGGACGTGAGGCGGGTTGCCCTCCTCGCCCCAGAACTCGTCGAAGTCCGCGCCGAGCCCGAAGGAGTCCTCGTGCCAGCCCGCACCCTCGGTGCCCGCCACCCGCCACACGAACTGCCCCGCGTGCCGCCAGCCGTCACTGACCCGCAGGAACTCCCGGTACGAGGACGGCAGCGCACGCCCGAGCCGCTGTTCCAAAGCCGCTATGTCCGCCTCGGAGGCAGGAGAGTAGCCGAGCCATCTGCGCCGCTGCGCCTCGACGTCGTCCGAACGCAACTCCTCCGAATCGTCCCGCGAATCGGCCCATTCCTCGCTCCACCGGGTCAAGAAGAGCTGCCAGTCGAAGGTGTTCGTATCCATGCCGCTGATCGTCGCATCCGGCGCTGACAAGAACCGGGCCCGGCCGGAGCGAAGGGAGACCGGGTTTGACTGCCACCTGGGCGAAGTGGACCGGCACACGGCGCGGGAGCAGACGCAGCGCCTGGTACAGCGCGACCGTCTTGCCGTGACCGGGATCCCCGTAGAGACACAGCACGCCTCGTGCGGCGACAGTATGAGCAAGTGCTTCGGTGACCTCGCTGAGCTGATGGGTCAAGACCAGATGCGCGCCCGGTACATACAGGCGTATTCCGACGGTGAACGGCGAGTTGAACGGCGTTTGATGGGATTCTTCGTGAGGGCCTGTCGTCCGGATCGGGCCGGCTGCGCGCCAAAGATGACGAGACCCTGACGGAGCCGCCCGGGCCCTGGTCCGGCCGCGGCGGACATGCTCGAATCACAGCGTGGCCCCGTACGACGACCCCAGCACAGACACCGCGCGCGGCGCCCCCGTGGGGCGCCGCCTGATCCTCGGCATGCTCGGCGCGGGAGCGCTCGGCGTCGCGGCGGCGCCCGCGCTCCAGCGCGCCGTCGAGAGCGTCACCTCGAAGGACCCCACCGGCGTCACCGGCCTGCTCCCGGCCAGCGGCGGCTTCCGGTACTACTCGGTCACCGCCTCCGTCCCGCACAAGGACGAGCGGAGCTACCGGCTCACCGTCGACGGCCTGGTCGACGAGCCCGCCTCGTACACGCTGCCCGAACTGCGGGCGCTGCCCCAGACCCGTCTCGTCCGCGACGTCCAGTGCGTCACGGGCTGGCGGGTGCCGGGCACCCCCTTCGAGGGCGTACGCCTCTCGCGGCTCCTGGACGCCGCGGGGGTGCGCCCGACCGCGCGGGCCGTGCGGCTGTCCTGCTTCGACGGCGCGTACACGGAGAGCCTCACCCTCGACCAGGCGCGCCGAGACGACGTGCTGGTGGCGCTGCGCATGCAGGACAAGGACCTCGGCCACAGCCACGGCGGGCCGGTGCGGCTGTACGTGGCTCCGATGTACTTCTACAAGTCGGCCAAGTGGCTCTCCGGCATCACCGTCACCGACGACGTCGAGCCCGGCTATTGGGAGGAACGCGGTTATGACGTCGACGCATGGGTCGGCCGGTCGAACGGGCGGGACGATGCTCCCACTGCCTGACACGGACACCGACACGGACGTCGGCGCCGCGGACCGCGTGCGGCGCTTCACCCGGTCCGAACGCTGGGTGCACCGTTTGAGCGCCGCGCTCATGGGCGTGTGCGTGCTCAGCGCCGCCTGCCTGTACGTGCCCCAGCTCGCGGAACTCGTCGGGCGCCGGGGGCTCGTCGTCACCGTCCACGAGTGGTCGGGGCTGCTGCTGCCCGTCCCGTTCCTGCTGGGCCTCGCCTCCCGTGCCTTCCGGGCGGACCTGCGCCGCCTCAACCGGTTCGGCCCGCACGACGCCGCGTGGCTGCGCGCGGCCCTGCGACGCGAACACGACCGCCAGGCGGGTAAATTCACCGCGGGGCAGAAGGTGTGGGCGGCCTGGCTGGTCGGCGCGGTCCTGGTGATGCTCGGCACGGGCCTGCTCATGTGGTTCACCCACCTCACCCCGCTGTCCTGGCGCACCGGCAGCACCTTCGTCCACGACTGGCTGGCCCTCGCGCTCGGCATCGTCATCGCGGGTCACATCGGGATGGCCATGGGCGACCCCGAGGCCCGCCGGGGGATGCGCACCGGTTTCGTACGCCGCGACTGGGCGCGGCGGGAGCACGGCGAGTGGCTGCCGTGACGTGCGTCAGGCCCTGGTCCGGGAGCTGAGTCCCGGGCGACCCACTCAGCAAGGAGCGGCAGCAATGGCCGTCTACGTCACGGCCCTGGCCCCGACACCCACGCTCAACGCCGGGCTCCTGCCCGCCGCCCACCGCTTGGGCCTGGATGTGGTCCTGCCGACCAGCCAGGCGGATGCGCACCGGGCTGTCTGCCGTGCAGCGAAGCCGGACTTGTCCAGGTAGATCAGGTCGCGTCGGCCGGTGTTCGCCTCAGCCGTAAGGCCGCACGTCCTCCAGCTGGGCCCGGGCGGCCTGCGGAGGACGGGGTCGGCCTTGTGCCGCACGCTGTCGGGTGCGTTTCCAGCGGAAACCCGCCCGGTGCAGCAGCTCGGCCAGTAGGTGGAGATCTCCATCCCGCGTTCGGCCCGCAGCCAGTCGCACAGGCCCGACGTGCCCCAGGTGATCCCCGCCGCGGCGGACTCATCCAGCAGCTCAGGCCGGCGATCCCGCCCTGCTGAAGGCTACGGACCGCGGCCCGGACCGTCACCGGGTGGCATTCCAGCAAATCGGCGACGTCGGCAGTGGTCCTGCCACGGTAGAGGATGGTCCGGGGGACGCCCTCTCCAGTACTGAGCCGACTCGTCGCGAAACCGGGGAAGCCGCACGGATGGCGCGCTCAGAGGGTGCGGTGTCTCATGCGCTGTACCAATCCACAACGCATGGGCGCTGGCCAGGCGGCCGGCGTCGACGCCGTTGAGGGCCGACGTCGCCCACAGGCCGGGGCCATGCCCCTTCGCCCTCGGCTCCCGGGGGTTGCGAGTCACGCTGGGGTCAGCAGGTCTGCGTGGCCCGTTCGCCGGAGGTAGTCGATCACCGCGTCTCGGCTCTTCTCCAGGCACACGATCCTGTTCTCGACGACGCGCAGTCGTGAGCGAGCGTGATGGGGGCAACGCCCGGTTCCCAAAGAGCCGACACTCTTACCTATCGGCTCGGTCTCGTGTCCACCCACCGTTGCACAGCGCACGGACTGGACGCCAGGACCCTCCCTGCCAAACCCTCCGAACGCGGTGCCGTCAGCCACGGTGAACCCGATGCTCCTGGGCTGTGCTGACGTCAGCCCCGTCGACGGCGCCGGTGCGGGCACGCCCCGGGAACTTCGTGACTACTTCAACCGTCGGCGGATGCGTTGCCGTGCCCAGAGCACCGAGACCGAGAGCACGATCGCGGGGCGTTCATCGCGGCCGGAGGCTCAGGAACCAGCCACGTCTGTGGGCGCGGTCCAGCCGGTAACTCGCATCCACTCGACCAGGTCCAGGGTGGCCGGCTCGATCGAGCGCACCACCGCGAGGTCCGAAGGGTGTTCCGCCGCCTCCGCGAACTGGCGGAACATCGCCTTGTCGAGATCGTTGGGGAGCACGCTCAACGGGAGGGCCTCGTAGCGTGCCGGGAGCCCGGCGCGGGCGCCGAACGCCGCGGCGATCTGGGGGCCCGTCAGCTCGTCGCCGACGAGCTCGACCACTCCGCCGGGCGCCTCCACGGTGTCGAGCAGGAGCGCGGCGGCGACCCGGCCGATGTCCCTGACCGAGATCATCTTCAGGGCGACGTCCTCCGGCAGCGGCAGCCTCAGCACGATCTCCCCGTGCTCCAGGCTCGGTGCCATCACGCTCGCGAAGTTCTCCATGAAGGCGGTCGCGCGAACCATCGCGGCTCTCAGGCCGGACTTTCTCAGGTGCTCCTCGATCCGGTGCTTCGAGTCGTGGTGCGGCACACCCGACTCCCGCTCCGCTCCGAAGACCGAGTTGAACACGACGTGCGGGACGCCCGCCTCGACCGCCGCGTCGACGAGCGCGGTGCCGATGCGGATCTCCGCCTCGACCTCTTCGAGGCTGTTCGCCTCCGGGGTCATGAAGTAGAACCCCTCGACCGTCGCCAGCGCGGCGGCCAGCGACGCCGGGTCGTCGGCCCGGATGGCCGCCAGCTCGACGCCGCGGGCGGCCAGCGCCTGAGTCCGCTCGGACTGCGGGTCGCGGACCAGAGCCCGCACCCGCGCCTTGTGGTCCAGCAGGGCGTCGACCACCGCCCCGCCCTGTTGCCCCGTCGCGCCGAAGACTGCGATCGTGCCGGTCATCTGTGTGCTCATCACTGCCACCCCTCACTAGTTCACGGCGTGAACGAAATTAGTTCACGGCATGAACTACGTCAAGGTGCGGGTGTAGCGGAACCTCACGGTGTGATGGGTCGGTTCGAGGTGGGCGCAGAGAGGTCCGAGGTGTCCACGATGGCGGTGGCCACACGCTCGAAGTCGCGCTGGTCATCGGCCTCGAGATTCCTCGCGATCTCGGGCAGACGCTTGGCGACCTCGGCGTAAACAGCCTCGGCGAGCACCTTCCCCGTGGGCGTCACACCGAGCATGACGACCCGCCGGTCCTGCGCCGAGCTTGCCCGGCCGACCAACTCACGCCGCGCGGTGCGATCGACCAACTGACTCAACGCGTTCTTGGTCATACCCAACGACGCGGCGAGGTCAGCCATCTGCCGCGGCTCGTTCCTGATCGCGCAGAGCAGCGTGGCCTGCGAGGGGGTCAGGTCGAACTCGGCGCAGATCTGCGCGTACTTGCGTTGAATCACAACCGAGAGCCAGAAGAGCTTGTCGCCATAGTCCACGCCGGCCTCCCCCGTCCGATTACGAACGATCAGCCTACTCGTCGCGGGCCGGCAGACCACACCACTCACCAGGAGATACACAGCACCGCGAGGCCGGGAAGCCAGTCGGCTCCCCGGCCGGCGCACTCACCGAAGAACGGCGCCGTCAGCTGGACGACATCGGCCCAAGGTGGTGCCCGGCCTGGGAAACCGGCTGGCAACGCCGCCTCCCACTCGTGCAGGCGCATGTGGTCGGCGGCGGGTGTCTGCCGGTGAAGGCGGGGGACGTCGTCGTCCAGGGCGAAGACCTCGGACGCTGGATCACCACGCAGCAGCACGACTTCGAGCAACTCCAGCCCGCGCAGCAGTGGCTGATGGAGAACACCCTCGGCCTCGAGGCCGCCGAGGATGAGCAGCCGGTGAAACGGACCCAGAACCACAAGTGAACACTGAACATGGCTGCCGCCCGCCAGTTCCACGCCCACGAAAGCCACCTCAACGTCCCCCGCAAACACGTCGAAGCCCTGCCCCTCGCCCTCGCCGGACCCGCCGCCACCGGACGCGACATCACCCCCGAGGACACCGTCCTGGTCGACCTCGGCATGTGGACCGCAAATGTACGCCGCCGCGCCAACAGACTCACCGACCAACGACGCACCGCACTCGACCAACTCGGCATGCGCTGGTGAGACGCTGAGGACTGGGTGTGACGTCGTTCATCGGCCCCGGCATGTTGGCTTCGAGCGGCCCCCCAGCGAGCGCCGCACAGGCGGCCGTCACTGTTATGGACGCGTATCTTCCGCGTCTGTATCTGGTTCTCATGAGTTCGGGGTCCCTGCCTTCGACAGTCCCCCGGCCGCGCGAGCACATCAGTGTGTCCCTGCGGAGGGGGCATGGAATCGGCGCGTGCGCCCCAACATGGCCGGTCGTCGCAGCAGCCACGAGCAGCGACTACGACGACCGGCCAGGTGGGTATGGACGGGCTGTGCCCGGAGGTAATGCTGGTCTGCTGGTACTGCTCCCTGCCGACGCGGCGAAGGCACCTCGGCAGCTAGGACTGCCCGGTGGGCTACCGGGTTTGGGCGAGCTTGGCTGCCTTGGCCGCCTGGGCCTGGTTGGCGGTGCGGGTGGCGTTCAGGGCTTCCTGGTTCTTGGCGATCGCAGCCTGCTGCAGCTTCACCTCGGTGTCGAACCAGGTCTTGGCTACCGGAGACTGGTTACGGCAGGCGAGGTCGTCCTTGGCCGTGGCGATCTCCTGCGGGGTGATGGTCTCCGGGTCGTTGAACGCCGGGTCCTCCTGCGCGTCCGGGGGCGCGGCGTAGTTGTAGCCCTTGGCCTTCATGCAGGCTGACCACTTCGCGAACTGGTCCTTGACCGCGGGCTCGGTCAGTGACGTCTTGTAGCCCTCGATGTCGATCTGCTCGACCAGCGGGTTGGACTGCGCGACGGGCGCGCCGGCTTGGCCGGCCTGGTCGGAGCATTGGCGCACCTGCTCGTCCGGGGCGCCGGTTTCGTCGACCGCCCCCTCGGACATGGCATCGTTGTAGGCCTGCATCAGCGCCGGATCGTGGTGGTATCCCCACTTGGCGACCTGGTCGGCATTCTCGATCCCGTAGCGGCCGTCGGTGAAGCTCGTGCCGTCCAGGTTGGGCAGGTCAGGCGCGGGTTTCCAGTTGTCGAAGCCCGCCTCGCTCATGCACTCGTCCATCATGTCGTCGCGCACGTTCGTGAGCGTACGAAGAGCGGACGGGGCCTGCACGTAGGCCTCGATCGGAAGTCGCCAGCTAGCCGGGTCGTTCGGGTCGCCGACGTCCGCCTTCGCGGGCGGCGCCGCGGCCGGCTGGCCGCTGACGGCCTTAGGCGCGGTCCGCGACGAGCTGTGGTCAGACGCGGCGCTGGCCACCACGATGGTGCAGACCGCCGCCGCAGCAGCCAGCGGCAGCACGATCCTGACGGTAGTTCCCTTACTGTTCACGGCAGTCTCCTTCTGCTCGCCGGCCTGCGGTCAGATCCACTTGAACGAGGCGTTCTCGTTGTAGACCGCCGTGAATTGGTCGATGTGCTGGTAGGCCCCCATCGTCTGGTAGGGCTTCTTGTACCCGCTGTAGAAATAGACCCGGGCCGAGTACTTCGAGTGCGTATTCTCCCCGGAGGCCGCATTGTTCTTGATGTGCCGGCCGGAGCCGGGCCACGGTGAACTGACCCCGAAGATGCAGTAATTGAGCGCGTGGGCGTGACCGTCACCGGGACGCTGCGCGTTGAAGTCGTACACGGCGTAGCCGAAGTCCCGGTATGAGCCGCCCTGGCCGGAGTTGTACCACAGGTGCATCTTGAAACTGGAGGTCTCCCAGTAGCTGCATGCCGAACCGCTGTAGAGGTTCTGGCCGGCCAGGTCCTCATTGGTCAGGGCCTGGACCGGCGCCGCGATCCCCACTCCTCACGCCGCCGTCGCCAAGAACGTCAACAGGACTCTTCTCTTGCGCACTACGCTTTCCCCTCCCCAGGGGCAGGCCGCGCAACGACCTCCCTGTCGCTGCGGCCAGTGCCCCGAATCCGAACAGCGCGCCGCTCCTACGTCGGTGCGCTGATCCAGACCATAGGTGGCACAAGCACCTATCGCCGGCTCAATGATCGCGTTTGGCTGCTTTTAAACGAGGTTCGAGGTTCCGGAACCACACCCGACCCTTGAGTAATCTGTGTGAATCTCGTGGAATTTGATTCCTGTACGGAGCAAGATCCTGACCGGAATGACCGATTCCCGCACTCGGTGTCGACGTTCCCCTCCGTCGATCCCATCCGCCCGGGGCACGACCGATAGCGACCGCGCGAGGCGGCGGGCGCCCTGGTCGC
Source organism: Streptomyces kunmingensis (assembly GCF_039533535.1). NCBI lineage: Bacteria > Bacillati > Actinomycetota > Actinomycetes > Kitasatosporales > Streptomycetaceae > Streptomyces > Streptomyces kunmingensis. The sequence continues at coordinate 145 of NZ_BAAATS010000052.1, read as the reverse complement.
GCACGGCAAGGTTGTCGGCCCTCGCCGCCCAGGAGCGTGCCGCTGTCCCGAAGCTACGAGGGCGATTAGTTACGTCTGTTACTGAGCGTTTTCAGCGTTGCTTCTCCAGAGTGAGGACGGCTCTGGCGATGACGCTCATGCGGTT
>NZ_BAAATS010000051.1:0-44128 GCF_039533535.1 Streptomyces kunmingensis | reverse complement strand
GCCGCGCGGTCTGCTCCGCAGACACGACGCGCCGCCGCTACGCGGCGGGTCCGGCGCAAGCGCCGGACAAGCCCCGCGCTCCGCGCGGGGTGGGGTCGCCGCTCCGCGCCGCCCCTCCTGACCAGCGCTCCGCGCAGTTCAGGAGCCTGATCGCTCCGCGATCCGGCAACGGCGCACCTGCGAGGCGAAGTGGAGCGCCTGTCGTACCTGACACGGCATCAGAAATACTGCAGTGTGTCAAAGTTGGTGGCCAGCTTAATTATCGACTCAGACCGTAACACCAATCTCCCGAATAGGACCAGACTTGACGTTCCGTCACACACTTTCAGTACGGTGCGTCAGGCACCTTCAGTGGGTGTGTCATTCCTGGCTTCGGCTGAATGATGGACTCCTGCCGCACCCCAGAAAACCTCCGGAGGCGCGGCAGGATATCGGCTCTTGGGTTGTCCCTCATTCCCGTTCGATGTGGGAAACCCAGGTTACTGCCTGCACCTTGCTGGGAATCTCCCCGATTTCATGGGCGGCGTTCCGGTAGCAGTCGGCGAGCAGGTTGTACCGTCCGAGTGCGCCCAATCCTCGGTCCCGTTGTCCGTAGATCTCGCGCACCGCGATATCGTGCGCGTGGCGGTCGATCACTACTGCTTCTGTGTTTTCCGGGTCCGCAATGCAGAGGTAGAAGTATCCGGTTTTTAGGTGTATGGGGAGGACTTCGCTCGGGTCGGTGCCTGCCATGATGCGGTTCGCTTTGGTAAGTGCGTCGCGGACGTGTCCCCCGGCTGCGGTTCCTTCGGTGAAGGCTTTCCGGGCGAGTCGGCAATTCTCGGTCCATGATTTGTTGGCGGACAGTGCGGCGAGTACGCCCGCCCCTTTCTTGGCGTCTCCTCCCGCGATTTCTACGGCTAGATTGTGGGCCGTGGTGTACCAGTCGCGTCCCTGGCGCTTTTGGTCGGTTGTGGCGGTGTGCCACTTTTCCGTGATCGCGCGGGTGTAGTCGGTGCGCTGTTCTTGGGTGCTCTTGACCGGGATCACTGTTTCCTCAGGGGGGTGTTGAGCGCGCGCTGTAGGGCGGGGAGGAGCGCGGGCCCTGAGGGCGGCTCAACTCGCCGGCGCGGCGCGGAGAGGGGCCTGGCGGCGTCGTGGTGGCCGGGCCGCTTGGCTGGAGGGGGCGGGAGGCCCTGTGCGGGCCTCCCGCTGTGTGGGTGATCCGGTGTGGGTCAGGCTCGGATGTAGTCGTAGGTGTCTCGGTCGACTAGGTAGCCGCTGATGTTTCCGTAGAACTCGGTGAGGCGGACGACGCCGCGTTCGTGGTCCCACAGGGTTTTTGGGGTGGCGTATTCGGCGACGTTGGGGAAGAAGTCGAGAATGGCTTTTGCAGCGTTCTCAACGGCTTCCTCGTAGGTGGTTCCCTCGGCGACGACAACGAATTTGTTGTCGGTGATCTGGGTCATGTAATTGAGCCAGTCACAGATGAAGGTGTAGGTGAGTTGCCTGGGGTCCATGGCGGTCAGCCCTCGTAGGGGAGCATGATCGTGATGACCGGCTCGGCTTGGTCGCCAGGCCCGATCTCGATGACGAGGCGGGCGAGTTGGGGCGTGCGGGAGGTGCCGTCGCGCTTGATGCGGTGCAGCGTGACGTGGGCGTGGATGCCTTTGCTGCGGGCGATGGCGAGGCGGGACATGAGCAGGACGTCCCAGAGGCGGCCGGTCTCGTCCTGGACGGTGTGCTGCTGCTGGTCGTCGGCGTCGGTCCAGGCCACGCAGTCTTCCCAGGCGGCCTTTGTGAGGGCGACGGGGACGCGGAATCCGGCTTCGTGGCTGAGGGTGCGTGGGGCCTCGACGAACAGGCCGTGTGCGATGGCCTGGGCGCGGGTCAGCGGGTGGGCGACGTACACGCCGTCGGCCGCTGCCTGTTCGGGGGTGTACTCGTGGTGGGTCATGGGGGCCCTTTCTGGGGTGGGTCTTCGAAGGGGTCGGGGCGGCACGGCCACAGCGCCGCCCCGGCGGTGGGGTGGGTTAGCTGCGGGTGCGCTGGGCGGGGATGCGTCCGGCGGTGAGGTACTGCTCGACGAGGTGGGCGGCCTCGTCCGGGGTGAGTCCGAGGGTGTTGCCCTGCGCGTCGGTGCCGCCGGTGAACAGGGCGTGCCCGAAGTACGCCTGGTGGGGCGGGCGGTGGAGGGCGTAGAGGCGGGTTGCGCCGTAGTTGGCGATCGAGCCGTTGAGCAGGCCTTCGTCGTCGAGCCACATGGTCAGGGACTCGGTGATGCGGACGGCGTCGATGTGGTCGCAGTCGCATGCCGCGTAGAGGATTTTCAGGTGGTCGTTGTCGTTAGCGGGCCAGTCGAGGAGGCGGAACTCGCCGTTGGTGCGGATGAGCAGCGCGAAGCTTGTGGTGGTGTGGGTGGGCATGGTTCTCCCTGAACTTGGGTGGGTGGTCTTCGTGTTGGGGTCCTGGCCACAGGACCAACCATCGAGATAAGGGTACCGCACTTGATCCCATAGGGATGGGTTATCGCCTCCCCTCCCGGCGTGTTTTTCTAGGTCCCAGGCCCGGAGGGGGCGCAGCGCGGGGCGTGTCGGGGCCCCTCGGCGCTTTTGCGCCGTGGGCGAGGAGTCCGGGCTGCGCGGAGCGAGCGGTGCGGGGCGCGGAGCGGCCCGGGAGCGTCAGCCGGTGTCCGAAGCGCGTGAGGGCGCGGAGCGCTCGGTCCGGGCGGGCGCGGAGCGGCCGGTCGGCACGCGGCCAGGCCGGTGCGGCGCGGAGCGCTGCACCGGCCGTCCGTCACGTGCCGTGCTGCGCCCCCTCCGGGCCTGGGAAAGGGGCGTGGTGCGCCCTGTGCGGCCTGCTGGCGGGCTGCGGCGGTGCGCCCAGTGCTGCGCGCCTGGGCGTCTGGCTGCGGACGTGCGTCGGCCCGCAGGTTACGGGGGGAGACCAGCGGGCCGACGTCCTCATGCTTGCACGCCCCGCTCCCAATCAGCGGTGTTTCAAACGGGTTTGTCGGGTCGGTGGGCGGCGGCGCGGGCAGCCGGCTGTTCAGGCGGCCGGGCGGTGAGGTGGTCGTAGAGGGCCATGCGGAACCTTCCGCGCCCGCCGCCGCGCCCGAGGCGGCGCGGCGGGGGCGATGCGTCGCGGCCGGGGCCGTGCCTCAGGGGCCGGAGCTTGGGCGGGTGGTGCACGTCGGGGCGGCGTGCTCGGTGCCGATGCCGTGGGGGTCAAGGTCGACGAGGTACTCGTCCGCGCCGTCGGTGACGGTGACGACCGTGGCCCATGAGGTGGGCTTGTAGTAGGGATGGACGGCAAGTGCTTGGCGCGCGACGTCGATCGGGTCGTCGGCGTCGTCCACGTCGATGGTCCAGGTGATGGCGTACTGCGGCATGCGTGGGACCTTTCGGGCGAGGCCGGGGCGGGCGGCGCCGCCCGGGCGTGGTGCTGCGGGCGGCCGGTGCCGGTCGGCTCGGTGCGCCGCTGTCAGGCCTTGGTGACGGCCTTGGGCGCGGCGGCCTGGTCGTCGTTGGTGCAGTCGGGGCACTGGTGGTGGGTGTCGCCGCACTCGTCGTGCTCGGCGTGCTCGCTGAGGACGTTTTCGGCCGTGTCCGCGTAGCCGTAGACGCCGGTCAAGTCGGCGAGGGTCTCGGCCTCTTCGCAGGTGAGCGTGCAGTCGTAGTGCGGCACCAGCTCGCTTGCCAGACCCGTGCCGACCCAGGTGCCGACGAAAGCGTCGCACGCCTGGGTGAGCTCGCGCAGTTGGTCCAGCGCGGTCTGCATGGCGTCGACCAGCTGGGCGGCGCGGTTCTCGTCGAACAGGTTGGATGCACTCATGCCGTCACGCCCTGCCGCACGATCCGGGCGCCGGTCAGCATCTGGTCGTTGACGGTGCCCGTTCCGCCTTCGATCACGTGCTCGTAGTTCGACCAGTGCTCGCCGAGGTGAGCCAGCAGGGCCGCGTCGTCGACGGTCGCGGACGCCGGGACGGTAAGGGTGAGGTGCGCCTCGTAGATGACCTCTTCGGTCACCTCGACCTTGACCCGCACCTCGATGTTCGGGTCGAGCGCGGGCAGTTCGTCGGGGCGCAGGCCCCCGGCCGGACGCACTGGGAGGATGGAGTCGTGGGCGATAAGGGTGGGGCCGTCCAGGGAGCCGTCGAGCAGCACGGACATCCAGCCCTCCTCACTCTCAGCGGGGTGAGCATCCAGGACGACCATGAGAGCGCCGTCCAGGACGCCGAGCTTGTCGCCCGGCTCCAACTCGCTGGCGTAGCGGCAGGTTTCGCCGTCGCAGTGGTAGTCGCGTCGGCGATGGAAGCAGAGTTTGGACACAGGTGTCCCCTTCATGCAGGTGCGGATGGTCTTCGGTGTCGGGGTCGGCCACGAACCCGAACAAGACAAGGTTACCGCGTTTACGCCCCCACTGGGGCGGGAAACGCCAGGCTTAGAGCATCAATTTCCGCAGGTCACACGGCATTTGGGGTGGGGGGAGGGCGCGCGGCGGCGGGGCCGTCGGGGCCCGCTCCCGCGCTCTGCGCGGGAGCGGCAAGGGAGTCGGCGGCGCGGAGCGCGGGACCGGGCGCGGAGCGGCCGGGGCCAACCGCCGCCGCCCGCAGCGCGTGAGGGAGCGGAGCGCCCGCACCCGACCGGCGCGGAGCGCCTGGACGGGGCACGCGGCCAGGTGCGGCGGCGCCGCGGAGCGGCGGTCCCGCACCGCCCGGCGGTGCCGTCGCCGCGCGCCCTCCCCCCACCCCAAATGCTGCGCCCAGGTAGCGTTTGCCGTCGTCGGCTCTGCCTGCAGCAAGCGATGCGTCTTGCGCTAGGCGAGAGACCTCGTTGTCAGACCTCTGCTGCATCATGAAGCGCAGGGCCAACTCAGCCCACCCGTATGAAGAGTGAGGCAGCATAGCGGCAAGGTGCAGCTGAAGCGCGACTGGACTCTGGGTGCTCAGTTCGGGGACGAGGGCGGCTTCAGAAAGGTCTTCGAAGCTCAGGCGGATGACGGGATGCCAGCCGTAGTGAAACCGTTTGCCCAGAGTCCTGGTGCGGACCGCGAACTGTCCCTTCCCCGGCCGGGTGCCCAAAACGTGATCCCCGTGCTCGATAGCGGTGAGCACATGGGCCAGTGGGCCATCGTGATGCCTCGTGCGGACCGATCCCTGGCCCAGCACCTCACGGACGCCGGCGGCTCGTTGTCCGTCGAAGAGACCATCACGGTGTTGCTGGACGTGGCCGTCGATCGCGCTTAGCAGCCTGGACGGTGACACTGTGCACCGTGATCTCAAGCCGGAGAACGTCCTCTTGCTGGAGGGCACATGGCGCCTGGCCGACTTTGGTCTGGCGCGCATTGCGGACGCCACCACAGCGGTGCATACCTAGAAGGGGGCCGGCACAGTACCGTACATCGCACCGCAGCGCTGGAGACTCGAACGGGCGACGAGCGCATCTGACGTATACGCACTGGGGGTCATCGCCTACCAACTGTTGTCCGGCGCCCTGCCTTTCGTCGGGCCCGACTTCCGTGATCAGCATCTGCACGCACCCCGCCCTCGCGTGACAGGCTGTCCAAGCCAGCTGGCCGGGCTCATCGAGGAGTGCCTGCTTATCGCCTCACAGGCGCGGCCGACCTCGGACAACATTGTGGCCCGCCTGCAGAAGATGCGTGCCACGCCGCCTGCGGCGGGCTGGCGGCCCTGGCCGAGGCGAACCGGGCCGCAACTGCGCGGCAGGCAGAGGACGAGCGGCGCTACTCCGCCCACCGCACCGAGACGGTGCGTCGTGAGCAGCTCTTCGACAGTGCCCGTTTCCTGCTGACTCGACTGTCTGAGTCCCTCCTGGCTGAGCTGGCCGAGGCCGCGCCGGCCGCCGTCCACTTCCGAGAACGGGACGGCGGCTGGACTCTGAAGCTCGGGGACGCGGAGCTGCACTTCTCCCGCGCCGCTCTTGCCCATCCCGAGCTGTGGCGACTTGAAGACATGCCCGCCGCGCCCTTTGACGTTGTCGCCTACGCACTCATCCAACTGCGATTTTCAGCGGACCACCGTGGCTACCAGGGGCGCAGTCACTCCCTCTGGTACTGCGACGCCCAGGCAGAGGAGCAGTTCCGCTGGTTCGAAACCGCCTTCATGCAGAACCCGATAGTGGGCAGGAGCCGTCCCCGCCCCGCCCGTGAGCCCTTTGCCCTCCCTCCCGAGCAGGACGCCCGGAGCGCAATCAGCAGTGCGCACCTGCGACAAGTCGCATGGCCGTTCACTTCCCTTAAAGCCGACAACCTCGACCCCTTCATCAGCCAGTGGGCGAACTGGCTGGCGCAGGCCTCACAGCGACGTCTCACCTACCCCAGCACCATGCCAGAGCGCCGCCCGCACGGAAGCTGGCGCACCTGAGGGAGGGACGTCGCACTTTCCATTCTGCAGCGGTTAAATTCCTGCCGCTGACGTGAATAGCGCAGTGATGCTGACACCCAAGACGGCAGTAGCAATAAAAGCTGACGACGCCTGCTTCACGGCCTGGATGTGGTCCCTCCCCTCCACTCGCGCCAGGAATCCAGCTGCAGCTGCGACTGCACTGGCGCAGAAGAGGTTCAACAGCACCGCGAGGGCGACGTACTTGTAGGTCACCGCTGCTCCGTTTCGATAGACACCCGGTTGTGTCAGCGATGTTGCGGCTTCCTGGGTGCAGCCTCGTCCATCTGTACGAAGATGTACACGGCTGCACGGGAGGGGACATGGACAACGAACAGGCGCAGGGCGCGCGGGATGCGTTGCGCCACATGCTCACAGATGCACGGGCGAAGGAGCGATGGACGCTTGTACGGCTGGCCGGCCGGACAGGTCTGAGCAGAACTACGGTCAGCAAGGCCCTCAATGGCAGGGAGACATCGCCCGACACCCTGGTGCGTCTCGCAGGGGCGCTGAAACTGGATCCGAACGTTCTCCTGGGCTTGCATCGCGCGGCGACGAGTGGCACCCGCATTGATAAGTCAAGTGAACCGCTGCCAGCGCCGGATCCCGAAGAGAAAGAACGGTTGGGCCGCAGTATTGGTGGGCTGAATCCTTACGCCTTAGAGGTACACCGTTCGATTGGCACCTCTGCATCTGCCGTTCAGTCACCGCACCTTCCTCATTATGTGAAACGCGCGCACGACCATGCGTTGCGGGCTGTTGCGCGGAAAGCCGTCGAGGGAATCAGCCAGATGGTTGTGCTGGTGGGGTCTTCCTCGACTGGTAAGACTCGCGCGTGCTGGGAGGTGCTCCAGAGTCTCCCATCGGATTGGCTGTTGTGGCATCCGATCGACCCCGACCGTCCTGACGCGGCTCTTCGTGACGTAGCCCGTGTGGGTCCGCGGACTGTTGTGTGGCTGAACGAGGCACAGCACTACTTGCTCGATCCGCGTGTGGGTGAGCAGGTCGCCGCCGGGCTTCGTTCGCTGTTGGGCGACGAGTCACGAGGCCCGGTGCTGGTTCTGGGCACGATTTGGCCGGAGTATCACGAGCCGCTCGTTCGTGAACCGCGAGTGCATCTGCGGGAAACCGATCTCCACCCGCAAGCGCGTGCGCTGTTGGCCGGCCGTTGCGTTGCCGTGCCAGGCCGCTTTGAGGATGCCGCGGTGGAGTCGATGAAGCGAGGCGCGGATCAGGTGCTGGCTTTTGCGGCTGCGCGGGCTGAAGACGGGATGGTGGCCCAGTATCTGGCAGGGGCACCGGAGCTGCGGGGGCGTTTTGTACAAGCTTCGCCAGGGGTCCGGGCGTTGCTTGAGGCGGCAATGGATGCCCGCCGGGTGGGACATCCGTTGGCATTGCCCCTTCCGTTTCTGGCCAGCGCGGCGGAAGGCTACCTGACGGACAGTGAGTGGGACCTTCTGGCTGAGAACTGGCTGGAGCATGCCTTGGCGTTGGTCAGCGAGCCAGTTCGAGGCGCGCGGGGGGCGTTGTCGCCGGTGCGGCGTCCTCGCGGGGGTATTGCCAGTAGCAGCGTTCCCGCTTACAGGCTGGCCGACTTCCTGGAACAGCTGGGCCATACTCGAAGGACCCCGGCGCCCGGGCTCTTTTGGCAGGCAGCGGTGCAGCATCTTCGAGGGACCGTTGCTGCGGATTTCTCCCGCCAGGCAGCATCGCGGCATCTGCTCGAGGTGGCGCACCGGCTTGCGGTGGTATCCGAGGATGCCGGAGCCCTGCTCGATGCGGCGGACCGGCTGTTTGATGCAGGGCTCATCGAGGAGGCCTTGCACTGGTTCCAGCAGTCCGCGGACCAAGGTGCGGTGTTCGCGTACGGCATAGCCGCCCAACGACTGGTGCGTGCCGGCTTGGAGGAGACCGCGCAGGAGTGGTGGGCCAAGAGCCGTGCCACCAAACCGTCCTCATTCAGAAGGCACTCGTCATTGGAGGAAGATGCCCTGCAGGGCGACTTCATGGCAGGCCGCAAAATCGGCCGCCGCCTTGCTCATCGGGGGCGTATCGACGATGCGCTGCCCTGGTTGACCCGCGACAACGATCCCATGAATTTGCACATAGCCGGCTACTTCCTCGCCGCCTACCCGGACAGGGTGGATGAAGCCGTCGAGTGGTGGAAACGCTCATCCGCCGCCGGACACTCGTACGCCCTGCAGCACGCCAGCACGCTTCTAGCTGAGCACGGTCGATGGTCGGAGGCGTGGGACCTTGCGGCACAAAGCGCAGGCAGAGACGGACCGCACGCGTTCCGTTCGATAGCCGCCGTCCTCTTTGGTGAGGACGACTTGGATGACGCGGCGAAGTGGTACGAGCAAGGCGGCCTGGCGGGTGACAGCGTGGCCTTCCGGGTCATGGCTGACCGGCTCGTCAAGGCAGGACGCCTTGCTGACTCCGTCGACTGGTACAAGAAGGCGCAGCAGCATGGAGACATGACCTTGCCCGGCCTGTCTACGTGGCCCGACGCGCTGTCTCTGGATGAGACCATCATGGCCGCTCTGCCCCGGCACGTGGCGATGTATCTGTCGGAGAAGGCGATCAGTGATCTGAGGCTACAAGGAAGAGACAGGGAGGCTGACGAGCTCTCAAAGACGGCCGCGGAGGTCCTCGGGCCCACAGCCATACTCATGGACGACGCAATCCACCGGTACGTCCAAGCCGGGCAGAACCGGGAGGCAGCTGAGACTGCGCAGCGCGCGTATCAATGGACGGCCGAACCGCTCTACCTCATGACCGCCGCTGCAGCACTTCTTCGCCATGGACAGCTCGATGAGGCCGTCCAGATCTACTGGCAGGCGAGCGGAGCAGGTCGGAGTGAGGCGCTGAGCGAAGCCGGCGAGCACCTTGCTGCCGCCGGACGGCTAGACGAGGCCCTTTCGTTGTTTCGGAAGGCCGCTGAGGGCGGTGACCTCAACGCGCACTACCGGGCGGCGAAACACCTGAGTCGGGCTGACCGACTCGACGAGGCAGTCGAGTGGCTTCAAGGCGTGCCTGCCGAGATACTCTCCGATGCTCTCGTGAACACTGCGAACCTCCTGGCCAATGCTGGCCGAATCGATGAGGCAGTGCGGGCTTTGGAACACGCCGCACGACTCGCGTCTTCGCAGTCCAATCTCGACCCGGGCTGGCTTGCCACGCATACCGCCATAACCCTGTTGCGCACAGCGGGGAGGGATAGACAGGCCAGCCTGCTGGAGAGATTCGGGTGGGCGGCCGACGGAGGAATCTCTTCAGAGTGGCACCCGTAGTGCTGTCCCTGCCCCTCCGGCCCCGCTTGAGCTGCCGCTCCCCCGCACAGCGTTCCGGCCACTGCGGGATGGTCCGCAACGGCCCAGAACCTCCGACTCAGCGTGCTACCGAAGATGCGCGTGCCGAGAGCTGCGGCGGCTGATGGCTACCCTGCCGACTGTCACACAGAGACTCGCAGACGTCCTTCGCCGACGGCTGCAATGACCCGCATAGATAGCGGGTGCCCCTGCCCTCAGGGGGCATGCCGGTTTCCCGGCCAAGCGGGTGGCGGCGGCTGGTAGCTGTACGCCAACCCCATCGCTCGTCCCACACCAACGCCGGCACCGGAGCGCTGGTGGAAAGGATCAGCGCGGCGGCCACCACGTCGGCGGTCACCTGCACCATGGCGACATCCTGCTCCTCGGCCAGGCCCTCGATGACGAGCGCGTCCGCGATGCCCTGGACGTACCCACGCAGCCGGCGCCCGCGCAGCACCGTGCCGGCGTACGCGATGGCCGCCTTGCGGACGGCAGCCGGGTAGCCCAGTTCCTCGGCGGCCTGTTCCGGCGTCAGGTCCTCGTGAGCAGCGCACAGGTCGGCGATGCGCTCGCCGCGAAGGCGGGGCAGGACACGGGTGGCGGTGGAGTTGGCGATGCCGAGCTCCTCGGTCAGCCGGGCGAGCGTCAGGGCGGGGTCGGCGTCCAGGAGCTCCCCGACGCGGGCGTGCAGCTGGTCGCGGGGCACCATGTCGCCACTGCCCTTGGGCCGGTGTCCCACCTCGCCAGCCGCCGACGACGGCTGCTCGCGGTAGGCCCGCAGCACCCCACGCGGGCAGTGCTCCACACCGGCCACCGTCACCAGGTGCGGCGCGATCCGCGGATCCCTCTTGTAGGAGTCCCAGGTCTTGGGGGCGACGTCCAAGAACGCGGCCGCCTCGGTCCGCTCCAGCAAGTCCTCCTCGTCATCGACGTCCGAGAGCGCCGGCACCGGGGCACCGGCGAGGAAAGCTGCAGTCTGCTCACCGTCCCACAACTTTCCCTTGGCCTCCGGCGCACTGATCGGAGCCGGGAACCCGTCCGCCTCATACGGCTTGCGGTTGCGGAACGACTTCACCGACGTGAAACCCATCGCCACAGCCAGATCAGCACTGTTCTGCACGAAACCGAGGCGGCCCGCACGGATCACCCGGTACTCCCCTTTCAGGTCAGCGCCGCACAGAAGACCCCTGCGTGACTCGGAGCAATAACGCCGCGAGGCAGCGGGGCCTTCGATACGGCCGGCACCAACGGCACCGTCGGAACAAGGCTAGGGAGCCTACGTCACGGGCAGCAAAGATGCGGCCCGCACGCCGCCTCCGCCGCTAGACTCGACACCGTCACGCCCTGCAGGTCTCCTTCAGGTGTGTGGTCTTCGAAGGCCGGCGCCCTGGCCACCCCGCCCCGGCGGGATTGGGCGCCGGCCAACCTCCTTCTCGCGCGGTCCACCGCACCGGCCGCCGAAGCGCATCGCCCCAGATACGCCTCTGCGCACTCCCCCTCCTCGCCGGTGAGTTGGCAAAGGCTCACGTCCGTCCGGCCCGGTTGCCCGCAAAATGCGCTCGACAGTCTCCGGCTGCCGGCGCCGATGCCGTACCTCCCGGGCCGCCGAGCAGCACAACGTTCCCGGGGTATCGCTGGTGCAGGTACTCCTCCGTGACGTACACGCGATCTCAAGGAGTGCGTCGGAGCAGCGTCCCGTTGTGCGCTCCTCCCGTCACCGGCCGCCCAGGCGGCCGACTTGCGAGCGCCCCCGGCCCCCGACATCCCCGAACATCGCGTCGATGGATAGCGCGTCCAGGACAGCCGACAACCGCCCGCTGGACTCCTTCGCGTGCTGCGCCATGGCCTTCTCCTCGCGGCGCTGCTGCGCCCATAGATCGGATGAGAGTGCAGGGGCGCAGTGGTGTCCGTTCGGTCGCGGAGGCTTCGCCGACGCGGCCACAATGGCACCGAACCCCTCCCCCAGCGCGCGCCGTCGGCCCGACCTGCTGCCTGCTTCTTCTTTCTCTTCTGCCTGCTGCCAGGGGGCCGGGGGTGCGTGTGTGGGGTTGTTAGAGAGCGCACCGGCCACCGAAACACGCTTTGAACTGGGGTTTTTGCCGTGCTTGAGCGTGGCGGGTACTGAGGGATGTTGGTACCGATCGTGGACCAGATACGGGAACAGATCGCGGTACCCATCGTGTGCCGGATGTTGTGGCAGGCAACCAACCCCCTCGCAGTGGGCCTGCGGGCTCCGGCGTCCGGCCGGGGCACCTCACGAGGCGGGCTCAGGCGACGAGCAGAGGCGAGGCATAAGTGTGCTGTTGCGTCTCTTCGGCCGAGCGGCCAGGCGGGCACCAGTACGCGGCGCGCAGGCATCAGTGCAGTTCAAGAGCACCATCCGGATCATCCAGGGCTGATCGGGCCAGCTCTCGAAAAACACGCAAAGTCGGCCAGTGCGCCGGGGTGAATGCGGGTGGATCGCCACGCCGGGCCGGCTCGATCCCCAGGCTCACGAGAGCGCTGCGAAGGATGAACCCATAGCCCTGCGTCACTGATCTGGCTTCCGCGGCGACACTGCCTGGTCCGGCTATTGCCACGGCGCTCACGGCCTTGGAGAGGTCCGCCATGAACCGTCGCGCTTCAGCGGCTCTCTCAACCAGGTCCGGCGTCGCGGCATCCCCGGCGCCTTGGAGTGCCGCTATCGCTGGCGGAAGCTCCTGGGCTGCACTCACGAACTGGGTGTAAGCGTCGGCCCGAGTCTGCCTGCGCCAGTGCTCGTGCTGGGAGCGCCGCTGCGAACCGCCTGCGTGTCTGGCTGCACGGATCACTCCGAAGGCACCAAGCCCTGCTCCAACTACCGCTGCTGCCGCAGCGATTGATGCTGTTCCCCCTAGATCCATTGATGCATTGTGCCAAGGGCCCGCCCTGAAAAGTAGACGTGCTCATCGATGGTGCATCACTGTCAGCGGGGCCCCGATGATGCTCATACCCCCTGTGCTCAGGGCGATCCGGGGAGTCACGAGGTGGCCTATGGGCGCAGCGTCGCGTGCCTCCGCCCTGTCTACGGCAGCAAGGTCCGCCCTGGGTGCGGAATTAACGGTCAGAGCGCGTCCAAGACAGCCGACGGTCGCCCGCTGGGCTCCTTCACGCGCTCGCCACGGCCTTCACCCCGGCCGCTCCTCCCCCACGCCCGAAAGGGATGAGCGCCGCAGGGGGCGCAATGGTGTCCGGTCGGTCGCGGGGGACTCGGGGATGCGGCGCGTGTTCATCAGTTCGCTTTTCAGGCTAAAAGGAGAGACGGCCCTCGGTGTGGCCCACCTCCAGGTTCACCGCAGGCGCGAATTCCGCGTGGCAGAACCGTAAATTGCGTTATTCACCGTCGGTGAATTCAACCTTCAGGCATACACGGCCTTCACCTTATCGACGGAGATGGTCGTCCTCGCTGGCTCCGCGGCCGCGTCGGTGGGGCTGACGGTGACCGTGATGTCGCAGATCCGGCGGCGGCGTGGTGTCGTCCACGCCTCCTACGACCCGATCTTGTTCCTGGCCAGGGAAGGACTGGAAACCATCGCGTTACGCGGAGTCTTTGTGGGCAGTAACGAGCGATCGTCCGGATCGGAGTAATCAGGGGGGCACATGGGGTGGAAAGACGCGTTCGATGACGCGATGAAGGAACTCACCGCGATACAGCGCCAACTCCAACGTCTCGACGACCCGACGGTCGGGCTGACCGCGCTGCACGGCGAGGTCACGCAGAGCCGCCAGAAGGTCCTCGAAAAGATCGAGGGGGGCATCACCGGACTGCGCGAGGAGAACCGGGAGGTACGCCGACGCCAGGACCGGATGATCAGCGACCTGAGCGAGACGCGGGCCGAACTTCGGGAACTGCTGGACCTGGTCGACGTCCTGCGCCCCCTCACGTTGGCAGACAAGGCCGGCGATGCCGCGCAGACGCGTCACGAGGAGCCCGTGCCGTCGGCGGAGGCCGGTTCCGGCCCCACCAGTCCCGCCGCAGCGCATCCGGCCGCCGTCTCATCCGACACCAAGACCCAGGGGGGAACCGTGGAGAACGTTGAGCGCCAGCCGCAGTCCGAGGCCCCGAGCCAGGAACCGGACCTCGCTCTCAAAAACGCCATTGAGGCCACTTTTCAAGGCACGGGTACTTCCCATGCCCAGCCCTCCGGCACCACACCGCAGACATCCACCGGCGCGGAGGACCCTCGGGTTGAACACGGTGTCCTCCTGCTGAGGGCCGCCGGCGTGGCCTCCGCCGAACTGATCGCGCACCGAGACACCTGGGAATGGCTTGCCGCCCTGGCCAACGACCACAGCCACTTCCGCACCCCGCCGGCCGTGGAGGACTTCAAGGAAGGGCGCATCCGGACCGTCCTGTCCGGTCGCTCCCTCATCGCCCTGCTGATCGAACTGTGGAACACGCGCTCCACCACCACCCCGCTGAAAGATGACTGGGCTGACTGGGCCATGGCCGTGACCTCCTACGACCGCATCGCCTCCGAACTCGCCAACGTCGGCGGGCACGGCAAGACCATCCGCATCGTCCTGGACGACGGCCTCCCCCACGACACCGACACCTGATCAGCACTGCCTGCCGACGAACAAGGGGTGGCCGCCGGATCGATCAGGCGGCCGTCATGGCGTGGAGCCTTTAGGAACTGCCCCTCACGCGGCGGGCTCTGAGCGCGTGGCCGCCTCCAGCCTGACCACCTGCGAGGCTCTGGTACCCGCCGCGATCGATCAGACCCTCCGCACCTCGGCTGCAAAAGCGCCAGCGTCCTGATCCACGAAGCGGCCGAAGGTCGCCGGGCCACCTTCGAGCCGACCGCCCTGACCGCCCTGATGGACCGCGTTCACGCGGCCCATCAGGCAGAGCACGGCCAGGTCGGTCACGGCCGGGTTCCCGACGCGGGGATGTGGCCTCGCACCGCCGTCTCCTCCATGCCCGAACTCATCCCTCGTTCCTGACTTGCCGCGCCCCGGGCGGAGCATGAGGCATGGCGACTTCGTGGATCACGCCCGTCCATGCCCGGGCGGGCCGTACGGTCTTTTCACGGATGGCGACCGGGTAATGACGCCGGGTCAGGTGTGGGAGGGGACTCGAGGATGGTCAATGCGCGTACGTACCCGCTGTGGCGGGAGCTCGCGATGAGCGAGGACCTCCCCAAGGAAGCACTCAAGACGGTGATCGGGGCCCTGTGTGCTCCGCCGATGGCTCGGAACGGCTTCGACGCCCAGGCCGACCGGTGGCGGGAGGAAGCCCTTAAGGAGGCGCTGCCCGCGCTGCTGGCCCGGACCTCCGCCAAGCGGCTGCGCGGCCAGCTTCTGCTGCACACCGACGAGAGGACACTGGCCGCCCTGGCGGCCGACGGCACCGTGACCGTCGCCGACGTGCCCGCGATCCTGCGGCATCGCCGAATTTGGGCCGGGCTGGTCTCCGCGCTGGCATGGCACCCGGGTCAAGTCGAGGCGGCCATCGCGCTCCTGCCCCGCCTGTCCTACCACGAGGCAGACAAGGTCATCGACGAGTGGGATCCCGACCGCTACACCCGCCCCAAAAATGCCGCGCCCGCCCCGCCCGTGCCACCCGAGCTGTTCGACGCCGTCCTGGAGGCATGCCTCACCCCGCTTGCCGCCTACCTGCTTCACCCGGAGCCCGAAGAGGGCTGGGAGGCCCTGTCAACGTATCCGAAGGACTGGTCGCTGCAGCTGGGCGGCCGCACCGGCTGGGCGATGCTGGCCCGGTGCCCCCAGCGGTGGGCGCAGCTCACCGCGCACCCCTCGCTCGGGGCGGCAGTTCAGCACCTCCTGCTGGACTGTGCCGAGACGCAGGCCTTCCAGGAGGCCCGGCCCCACGCTGCTGCCCCGGCCGGCCAGGAACTCCGCACCGACCCGGCGCCCGCGCTCAGCGAGGACCTGCTGCGTGCCTGCCTTCCGGCGCTGTGCCTGCCCGAACTGGCCGACCTGCCCCATGCGCGGGTGACCGCCCGCCGGAGCCTGCACCACATCGCCCAGCGCGTTTACAACAACCCACGCCTGGCCGGCCTCGCCGCCGACCAGCTGCACGCGACCGCCGATGCTCTCGTCGCCCGCGGCCAGCTGCTCAGCTGGGCCGACAAGCAGGAGGACGACTACGAGTTCGACGGCCGGGTCCTCCGTCTCGCCGAGGACCTGGCCCTCCTCAGCGCCAACCCCGACCACCTCGCCGCCGCCTGCGCGCAGCTCGCCCGGCTGGACCAACCGGCCGTCGTCTCCCCCACCTCGAGCCGGACCCTGCGCCGCATCCTCGGCAACTCCGCTCCCGACCACGACCGCCCGGCCCGGCTCCTGGAACGCCACTGGGAGCACCGCCGCGTTCAGGCCCTGTCCGCCCTCGCCGCCAACCCGCACACCCCACGCATCGCCGTCGCGGACGTCCTGAACTGCCTGCACCCTGCCGAACTGGCCTGGATCGCCGAGGGAGCCGACGTACCCGACTGGCTTGTGGCCGCGGCAGCCGCCGCCGAGGTACCCGAAGGCGAGGCCGACGGTGTGGTGCGGCTGCTGGACGACGAAGAGCTCAGCAAGCACCCCGAACCCGCGGCCGTCCTGCAGTCCTGGCTCGACTCCCCCGCCACCGGTGAGATCCTCTCCCGCTCCGAGGTCTACCGCGCCGTCGTGAAGTCCCGCTACCGCACCCTGGAACATCTGCTGCAGATCCCCGCCGACGAGATCCTTGCCGGCCACGAACCCGACATCGCCCTGCAGATCCTGCTGGAGCGCTGCGGGCGCAGCACCGACCGGTGGGCGGCGCTCGCCGCCGCTGTGACCTTCGACTACGACGACCAGGAGATCACCTTCGGTCAGCTCCTCGACTCCCTGGACGGTGCACCAGCCCGGGCGCACACGTCCTGAACGGGCTATTTTCCAGTCACACGCTGCAGAACAGGCGCGAGTTGACCTGCCTTCCTCCAACGGCAGCTGCCACGGCCCGCGATGGGGGGTGACGTGATGCGCACCCCCCTTCACCCCTGGAACGGCAACGGCCTCGATCTGTTACACCTCGCGCGGTCTGAACCGCCTCGGCGCCCTCGTTCGTACCGATGAGCGCCGAGACGGGGCGGCTCAGTAGGCGAGCGTGATTCGGCTTTCCCATTTTTCGATCGTATGGCCCGTCGGAGGTGCTGTCTCGACCGGGGTGATGGTCATTCGGGGTAGCGCGGTGCGGTCGGCTCCCCACGCTTCGATGTGCGCGATGAGGTGTTGGGCGAGGCTTTCGCCGTGCGGTCCGTACGCGGCCGCGCCGAGCTGGAACGGGCGCTGCGGGTCGGCGTCTTCACGGCGGTAGGTCAGGTAGGCGAGGGAGTCGCCGTCGATCAGGGCGGGGCTGCGGCTGGGCATGGCGGGCTTGCGGACCAGGTCCTGCTGTACGGCCTCGGGGGTGACCTCGAGGCGGCACACGCGGTCATCGCTGGCGGTGGCCCGCAGCCACACGCCGTCGAACGTTTCCCCCTTGCCGATCCGCTGGGCAGACCAGGCCCCGCGGCAGGGAGCGTGGGCCAGGGTGTTCGCGAGGGCGCTGGCATCGACGGCCTGGTCGGCGTCGTAGTGCACGCGGACGGAGCCTGTGGCGGTGAGGAGGGCTGTCTTCTCGCTGGTCTGCCCGATGATCGGGACGAAGCCGCACAGTTCCATCGCATCGGAGACGAGTGTGTCGCCGTGGCGGGTGAGGGCGACGGAGCGGGTCTGTCCGCGCCAGCGCAGCGGGAGGACGAGGCGTCCGCCGTCCAGGAGTTGGCTCCACCAGGTGGTCGGGATGTCCCAGACGCCGACGGTGGCCATGATCCTGTCGTACGGCGCGCTCTCCCATACGTGGAGCAGGCCGTCGCGTTCGAGGACTTTGACGCGTTCGTAGCCGGCGGCGTTGAGGGTGGTGCGGGCGTGCAGTGCGACGTCGGCGTCGATGTCGACGGCGGTGACCTTTCCTTCGTGGGCGAGTTCGGCGAGGAGTGCGGCGTTGTAGCCGGTGCCGGCGCCGACTTCGAGGATGTTGTCGTCGGGCTTTGCGGCGAGCTGGGCGAGCATCATCGCGACGACGGAGGGCACCGACGCGCAGGACAGCGGGAGCGGGCCGCCGTCGGGGTGGTCCTTGATGGTGACGGCCTGGTCCGTGTAGGCGTCCTCAAGTTTGATGCCCGGCAGGAACGTCTCGCGGGGGACGGTGCGCAGGGCGCGCTCGACTGCGGCGGGCAGATGCCGCTGGGTGAGGATGTCGTCGACCAGTGCGTTGCGGAGTTCGTCGGCCTTGGTCTGGCTCACAGTCTCGTTCTCTTTCAGTTGAGGAGGAGGCATGTCTCCCACCCCGGGATGCTGGGGCGGTTGGTGCTGAGGGTGTGCAGCGTGAGGAGGACGCCGGCGTTGCCGCTGAGGAGTCCGGCGCTTTCGGGTATGGCGTGCTGCACCATGTGGTTGCTGAGGTGTGTGCGCAGGGCCGGCAGTTCGCCGGTGAGGTCGGGGGCGATTGCGTCGGAGGCGATCCGGTCGGCGGTCAGCAGCAGCCCGGCCCATCCGTGGCAGAGCGAGGGGTCGGCGAGCTGTGCGAGCTGCCGGGAGTCGGTGACGGTTCCGAGGACGGTGTGCTCGGCGAGGCGGCGGGCGTCCGCGTCGTGCAGAGCGAGGCCGGCGAGTTGCAGGGCGCGTGCGATGCCGGGGGTGCCGTAGCACCAGGACGGCCGCGCCGGTTCGGTCCCGGGGACGGGACCCCGGCGGTAGGCGTTCAGCGGCAGGATGCCCGGCCAGCCGACGCCGTGGCCGGTGAGGGGCTGGGCCCAGGCGGTGAGGTGGGCGATGCCTTCGGCCAGGGCCTGCTCCTGGCCGTCGACGGTGTGGCCGGCGCGGTGGGCCAGGGCGAGGAGTGCGAGCGGGCCCGCAATGCCGTGCGCGATCCCGAAGTTGGCGTGTCCGTGCGCGAACCGCCCGGTTTCGGGGGTGCCGCTGGGGCCGGTGGCGGCCCACCAGCCGGGAACCTGGTGGCCGTCGACGGTGAGGGGTTCGGTGATCAGCCGCACCAGGTAGTGCAGGACCTGGTCGAGGACGGTGTCGCGGCCGCGGTGCAGGAGATACGCGCCGAGTCCGGTGAGGCCGCTGATCAGGTCGTACTCGCGCAGGGTCGGCGGCATCGTGCTGTCCATGCGGCGTGCGGCGGCGTTCAGGCGGTCGGTGACGATCGCGGTGACCTCGGCGTCGAGTTCGGCGAGGGCGCGCGCGTAGGCGCGGTGGCCGCCGAGGTGCAGGACGTAGGCGACGGCCGGCGCACCGTGGTACAGGCTCGCCTCCTGCGGGTGGGCGGTGACGGGCCGGGCGGTGACGGCTTTCGCCGCGGCGTGGGCCGCCGCCCAGTCCTCTCGGGCGCGCGCTGCGACCATCTCGTACAGGGCGGTCCCGGCGAGGCCCTCGCCTAAGTTGTCGTGGCTCACGTGTCCTGCCTTCTCAGGAGGGAGCGGCAGGCCTGGCGGGCCGCGTGCCGGCAGGCGGCTTCGCTGTCCCGGTCGGGCCCCACCAGGCGGTTGTGGAGCATGTGCAGCAGCGATTCAAGGAGCGGGCCCAGATGCCCGGCATCCGGGCCGGAGCCCCGTTGCCGTATGGCCTGGTCGCGGTAGGCGCCGAGTGCGGCCCGCCGCTGGGCCAGCACGTGGGCGAGGCGGTCGGACGCGTGCAGCAGAGGCAGGGCGTTCACCTGGCCGACGGTCTGCCGGGTGACCTCGCGACGCCCCGTTCCGGGGGCCGGAGTTGCGGCCATCCACTCCATCGCCTGCCGCGTGCCGAGGAACCCCTCCGCCATGTCGATCATGCTGAGTGCGCACGCCGTTTCCCGGTCGAGGGCGGGCACGTCGGTGAGGGCGTAGCTGGTCACGAGAGTGTCGGCGACGAAGACGTCCTCGGCGGCGTCCATGGCGGCCCCGGTGCCGTAGCGGCCGATCTCGGGCCGGTAGGCGTCGAAGAGGTGGTGGGACGCGAGCCGTTCGACGGTGAGCTGCCGCGCCCAGGCGGAGACGGTGCGCAGGGCGGCCGCGTAGCCGTCCGGCCCGGTGGCGGGGACTCGGATCCGCAGATGGTCGCTCTCCTGCGGCGAGCGGTAGCGCACGAACCAGACCCGCCCGGTGCCCAGGTCCTGCACCAGCCGTGGCAGGAACCGGCCGATGATCTGGTCCATGGCGGTGGGGTGGGTGAAGACCTTCACCTGCAGCCACCGTTGCTCAGAGTCTTGAGGGTGGGCCGGGCGGTTCGTGACGACGGGCACGGCGGACAGATCCGGGTGCGGCGCCTGGGGGCCGGTCGCGGCCAGCGGGACGGTGAACTCGTGGGCGTGCCCGATCCAGCCG
The DNA here is from genome assembly GCF_039533535.1 of Streptomyces kunmingensis. Taxonomy (NCBI): domain Bacteria; kingdom Bacillati; phylum Actinomycetota; class Actinomycetes; order Kitasatosporales; family Streptomycetaceae; genus Streptomyces; species Streptomyces kunmingensis. The sequence continues at coordinate 24,077 of NZ_BAAATS010000051.1, read as the reverse complement.
AGTTCCTCGTCGGTCGGGGCCTCGGCGAACCGCACCAGCCGGTGGCGGCGCAGGTGCTGGTGGATGAGGCGCGCGTGGAGGGGGACGGCCAGGTCCACGCTCATGGTGCGGTCGGCGTCCAGCAGCTCCAGCCGGGGCGGGCAGTGCCAGGTGAGGGCCCATTGGCTCAGCGCCTTGTGCCAGGCCGCATCGAACGGGCCGTACGGCAGCGCCGCAGCCGACAGCTGCCAGCGGGCCGGGGCCAGAATGGCGCGGCCGTAACGCACCCGGGGCAGATACGGCAGGCGGGCGGCGGCCGGCCCCCAGTCGAACGCGGTCCAGGCGGTGGCGAATCCGCGCCCGAGCATGGCCAGGAACCGGGCCAGGGGCGGGGCCTGCTTCTCGAGGGCGAGAGGGTGGAACACGCTGGGTTCCACGATCCGCCGCCGGGAGAGACTCACCAGATGCATCCGCCCGCCGGTGGAGATCACGGCGAGGTCGTCGATATCGATCAGGTCCGCTGTCGCCTCATGGCTCTCCCCGACGGGGATGACGTAGGGCAGGAAAGCGGGGATCCGCGCGACGTTCTGCGCGTGGGGAAAGACGGGGGTGAAGGAGAGCTGGGCCGGCAGCGCCCCGTGGGTCATGGTGGGCAGCGTCCGGTAGGACTCCGCCAGTCGGCCCCCCAGCACCGTGGCGAACCGCCCGGACAGGACACCGGCCGCCCACGCCGGCCGCACATCGATCGTGAAGTCCCCCCGTGTGACGGCGTCCTGGCTGGTGGCCCGGATCCTGAACCCGATCTCCGCGTGCGAGGCTAGCGGCTGTTCCGGCTCGTCGGCGGCTAGGTCGTTGAGGTCTTCCTCGGTGAGCACCACTTCGCGCTCACCGGTCACGGCTGCCTGCATGGCCCGTGCCGCCAGCTGCTCATCGCGCGCCAGCACCGTCAGCGGCGCTTCGGACTCCATCGACATGGGGTAGCCGGCGGGCAGGCCGACACCTGCGGCCAGATCGACGGCCTCACAGACCGGGACCAGGACCCCGGCGCCGTAGCGCTCCTCAAACCGCATCCGGTACGCCGCCCACACGCGGCTCGGACCTCGGGTGCGGGTCAGCCGGACCAGCGCGTCTGCGGCACGTTCCACCTCGTCAAGGACCCGGCGCGGAACGGCCACCTGCGCATCCAGACACAGGTCGAGACTGATCCGGCTCCGGCTTTCGGACGGGACGGCCCGCATCCTCGCCTCCGCCATGCCCCGCAGAACGTAGGCCCTCTGAGCGTCCGTCGCCTCGTCATGGAGGGCGAGCAGCAGCGCCGTATCGCTGAGGCAGTCGAGCACGTTGAGGGTCGCCCGGTCGAGCTGGTCGGCGTGCGGCCGCAGAATGCGCCCGATGTGCCGGGCCGGGTCGACCGCAGTCATCGGCGCGGCCAGGTTGCTGGTCAGGTATCCGTCGGCGAGAGCCTTGGCGATCAGGCCCACGACCTGCTCCCAGGTGCCGCCGGCCGCAGTGAGGAGCTTGATGAGGTGGCGGCCCGGCACCGGTTCCACCGCCGCCTCCAGCAGGGCGGCCAGGGGGCGGGTGACCGGCGCACTCGCCAGCCGCCCGCCCGCCCGCGGCGTACTGACGATGTCGCCGCGCAGGAAGGACAGGCTGTTGACCTGAAGGGTCAGGTGAGGCAGCACATCGGGCCGGCGCTGCAGGTCCCGGCGTACATGGTCCACCCACTGGGCGTCACGGCGGGCGAGGGCCTGATAGCCCGGGCCGATCACGGCGGAGATCGGCCCGCACTCCGCCAGGGCGACGCCGGCGAACAGGCCGAACGGTGTCGCCCTGGCCGACGCCCGCAGCAGATACCTGGCCACCGAATCAGTGACCTTGCGCAGGCGCCTCAGCGGCACGTCATCGCCGCCGTCGCAAAGAATCCGCTGCTCTACGAAGCCGGCCAGGCCCGCAGACGCCGCGCGCAGCGGCAGGACGAAGGCCTCGTCGCTCCACACCTTCGCGAGCCACTGGCGGCACGCTCCCGGCGAGTCGGTATCGGGCCACTCCACCGGGCGGGCCCGCACCGGAACGGCGGCGGCCCGCAGCACCAGAACGTCACCACACATACGGAAAGACAGTCGGGTCGTCATCAACGATGTCCTCGGTCGGTGATGCGCGGGTGGGGACGCGGAAATCACTGCGCCCCCACCCGCGCCGGGGGTGAATCAGCTGGAAATACAGGAAGAGGCGCAGGTGGGGGCGCAGCCGTCGCCGGTGCCGCAGGCCTCGACGATCGGGGTCGGGGTTCGGGTAATGGTGGTTTGCAGCTCCCACTCGTCGTCGGCCGGGACCGGCGGCGCGAGGGACACGGCCGGCTGCTGCTCAACTGTTGGAATCGACACGAATACTCCTTCGTGGTCGGACCGCCCAAGGAGGCGCGGGGGAACCCGCAGGGCCCCCGTTGCGTGCTGCCGCATGGCCGGTGCAGCCCACAACGCGGGCACCGCAGTACTGCGGGGTGTCACGCCTGCCCGGCGGCCTGGCTTCACGACATCCAGGCCCCCGGGCAGAACTCACAGGGGCGTCGCACCGTTCATCGCGGAGCCTGCTGCCGAGCCGGATCCGCTCGACAGCAGGCCATCGACCCGTGCCCACCGCCCGGGGGAATTGGCGGCGAGCACGGTGCTCAGAGGGCTATGCCGAGCCGGGCCGCGAGCGTGGTGTGGGGCGTCGGCTCGGGCCGAAGCTGCCCAAGGGCCTCACACAGCGGACCCAACGGGACAAGACGGTCACTCGCCGAAGGCCGGTGCCAGTACGGACCCGGCGGCATACGACGGTTCACGGACGGCAGCGTGATCGTGTGCGGAAAGCCCAGACACACCGCATGGGTGTGCGACTCCCACCGGTCGGCAGACCCGGGCGGCACCAGCCAATAGAACCACCGGTTCCTGGGGTCCTCGATCACCGGGCCGCAGCCGCCTTGAATCCCATCCATCAGAGCGACCACAGCACGAGCTCGGAAACCGGAGCCGGTGATGACCACGTCGAAAAGGTGGCCACCGAGACGCATGATGATGTCGCGGCCGGCTTCGACAGCCATGAGCGCCTGAATCACTTCTGCGAGGTCCGCCATATCTGCGGCAGGCTCTCGTGCCGCGCCGGCCGACTGAGCCAGGTGCTGCATCACCTCAGCGCCGAACGGCAGCGTGACCGGGGCGAGTCCATCGCAGCAGTTCCTTCGGTCAGGAGGAGGGGGCACCCGAGCGCGAGGGCAGGCGGAGTCATCGGCTTGCCTCCTCGGGCAGAGCGAAACGGCACCAGGTTTCGGCCCCGGCTTCGCAGGTGCCCCAGGCCCCACCGTGCTCCTTCACCACGTACTCGACGATGTCGAGGCCGCGCCCGGATTCTGCGTCGCCGTCCGCAAGTCCGGGTACTGCTGCGCCTGACATGCCGTCGGTGACGGTGATCGTCAGGAAGCCGTCCTGGATGGCCATGGTCACGCCGACCTCTGCGGTGCCACTGTGCAGCAGCGCGTTGGTGACCAGCTCGGAGACGACGAGTGTGACCTCGTCGCTCAGGGCTTCCAGGCCGCAGTGACGTAGCCGTGCGGCGGCGATCCTGCGCATGGCGCCAACGCGGCACGCATCTTCGCGTCGGAGACCGACGCCCTGCTTGCGGGGCTGAACTGTGATTCGCTCACTCATCACGTCCCGGTCACGGAGCACGTCCGCGTGGGGCGTCCGTACGGATGTCGTGGTCATCACGTCCTCTGGGGGTTGGCCCGCCAGCACAGCGGTGATCACTGTCCTGTGTGCGTTTGGACACCTTCATTGAGGTGTTGATCAGCGTGGTCCTCTACGCGGTGCCATCGCCATGTCAGAGAGCTGCCGTTCTCACGCCAACCGGGCGGCGGTCTGCCATCTGGCTGCTAGCCAACTGCCATCTGTGCAGGATGGGTTGCACTGAACGGTGACGGCGGTATCCCCTTCGACGAAAGGGATCGATCCGGAGGCGGCCCGTCAACAGGCCAAGGCGCGATATCTGGGGGCGATGTGACAGAACAACCCGAGACTCTGCTCAAGTCCCTGTGCGACAGGCGCAACTTGGGCGCCCCCGACTTCGTGGAACTGTTCGGCAGAACCGCGGACGAGGTCGTCGGGAAGGGCGCCAACAACCCGACCTGCAGCGAACGGACGGTCTTCCGCTGGAAGGCAGGGAAGGCCCGCCCCGATTCACTGTCCGCAGATACTCGCCGCGTGCTGAAGGCCATGTTCGGCTGTGACGTCGCGGCCCTGTTCAGCCCCCCTCACGCGGATGATCCCCAGGCACCCGCGTCCAATCTGGAGTACGAGATCAACATGGCTGCACACGACGCTCAGGACGACGCCGGCGCAACTGCCGCGGCGTCCGTCTCCGACACCAGCCTCGACCAGCTCACCGACGACGTGACGTCCCTCGCGCGCGCTTACGTTTCACTCCCACCGATGGAAGCATTTCGGCGCGGCCGCGCGCTCCAGGAACAACTGCAAGGCCAGCGAGACCGCACCCAGATCCCCACTCAGCAGCAGCGTCTCCTCGAGTTGACCGGCCAGACCATGGCCCTGCTCGCCTCCGCAGCCTTCGACCTCGGTTCCTTCGACAACGCCCGCCGTCTGGCCCGCGCGACGGACCTCTACGGAGAGAGCGCCCGCTTCGAACCGCTGCGGGCATTCGCGGACGGCATCCTCGCGTACATCGCGTACTTCACCGGCATGCCCGGCGAGGCCGTCCGCAAGGCTCGGCGCGCCCAGACATACGGCGGCCTCGGCGACGTCGCCCGGCGCCGGCTTCTGGCCATCGAGGCACGCGCGCACGGATACCTCGGTGATACGGACGCCTCCCGGCAGGCCCAGCTGCGCTCCTTGGAGATCGAGGGCGGGGCCCGCGACGACCTGCACGACGGCGTCGGCGGCGAGTTCGGCTTCCCTCCAGCCCGACTGGCCATGTCCAGCAGCTCCACTGCGCTCCTGATCCATGATGCGGACCAGGCCGAACAGTCCGCGCGACGGGCCATCCACCTCATCAGGCAGACCCCACAGAGCAGCCGTTCGGCGCACGTCCTTGGGGGCGCCGCCGCTGATCTCGCCATGGCCCGACTCCTGGCGAACGACGTCGAGGGAGCCGCCGAAGCACTCACACCGCTGTGGAACATCCCCGGGGACCAGAGGGTGACCGGCGTCCTCGTACGCACGGGCCAAATCCAGCAGTTCCTCGCGCAACCGGCCTACCGGGCTTCGACGCTGCCACGCGAGCTGCGCGACCGCGTCGAAGACTTCACCCGCAGCGCAAGCACCCATCAACTCAGCACCCGCTCCGCGCTCCTCCAGCTCGAGGCCTGAGTCAGGCCAGGGAGGCGAGGATCTTCGCCTCCTTCTCAGGGGCGATCCCGTGTTCTGCCCACCTCGGATGATCTACCGGACGCTCGTCTGCCGCCAACCAATCCCAGGTGTCGCGGACCGTATGAGTAATCGGACGACAACGCAGGCCCGCGGCCACGGCTCTGCTCGAGTCGACCGACCACACACCTCCGTGGGTCCGCCACAACGGGAGTTCAGTCCACTGAGCAACACCGTGGTCGGCCAGCTCGTCGGGTTCCACCCACTTGGGTTCCCCGGCCCCGCCGGTGACCGTCAGGCACTCGCCAAGGAAGTCGGCGAAGGTGATGCCGTCCGGGTGCGTGACGTTGTATCCGCCGCTGGTGGCACCAGCGGCCTGGTCGAGCGCGAACGCGGCAACGTCACGGACATCGACGGGCTGAATACGCCGACTGCTCGGTGCGGGCGCCAGGATCTTTCCGCCCCGCTTGGCCCGGTTCAACCACCAGGGCAGTCGGCCCACGTATTCACCCGGCCCCAGGATGACGCCAGGCCTGAGGAAGACCGCGGCGTCACCGAAAATCTCGCGCACGGCGCGCTCCCCGCCGGCCTTCTGAAATCCGTAGACCGTCGGGCTGCCATCCGTGCCGGTGTGTCCATACGATCCGTCCGCATCCGCTGGGCAGTCCAGCAAAGTGGACTGATCCGTGAGTGCCTGGTGCGGCCATCCCTCGTAGACGGACACGGTGGAGATGTGCACCCACCGCCCCACCGCGGCGCGAAGGACGGTGGCCGACAAGAGCACATCACGGGGCGGGAAATCCGAACTGGACGTGTCGATGACGGCGTCCCACGGCCCAAGCTGAGAGAGACGCTGCAGGTCACCGTGATCTGTGCGGTCTCCGTGAACCGGCTGAACACCGGCAACATCACGGCCAGAGCGACCCCGGTTGAAGGTCGTGACGGACCATCCGCGCGCCAGCGCACCCTCTGCGATGCGCTTCCCAAGGAACCAGGTACCGCCCATGACAAGAATCCTCATGCCCGAGATCCTGCCGCGCCTGATTGCCCAGCGGAAGGGACCCCGAGACCCGACAAGTCCTCGTGCGCTCGGCCACATCAGTGGGTCCGGGGGACACGGACCGGTCCCGCTCACCCAGAGCTCGGCCAATTGTTTGACAGCGCGTCACGCTGCTGTAAAGGGCAGGGTTTTGTCGAACGGGTCGTTCTTCATATCCCTCCCGGACGGGCCGCACATACACGGTGCCCGGGATGCGGGAGCCCGGCCGCCAGCGCCCAGCCCGCTCAAGGTCCTCATCGGACACCTTCTACTGCGCGAGGTCGCTGGCGGCGCCGGCGCGGATGCCCTGAAAACTCACGGGGCGGCCGTCGCTGACCGGTAATGCCGCATCGAACCAGTACTGCACGCGCTCGTTGACGGTCTGGCCTCACAGAAGCCGCCGCGGCTGATGCCCGTCTTCGCCGCCTCTCCGCGAAAGCAATCTTCCTGCTGCGGAGGACATACCGGAACACCGGTCCCTCCGTGATGCCCTGCGAGGCAGAGGACGCGAACAGCAAGTCATCCACCGCGCCCTGCAGGTCCGGAGTGCCGATCTCAGGCCAGATCGCGACGAAGGGCGCGTCCGCGTGATGCCGGCGATCGCGTCGTCCAGTCCGACGCGGGCCTCACACGCGTGCATAGCCGCAGTCTGTCGCAGCCGCCAGGACCGCCAAGGCAGAACAGGACATCTGCCACCGGACAGACACACTTCCGGGCCCAGTGTCCGTTCAGCAAGGACGCGCCCCCTCGCCACCGCTCTCACACGGGGACGTAAAGGTCCTGCGGTGACGCGCCCAGAATGAGCCCGTTGTCGAAGTGGACCTGCACCGTCACCAGCGGCCCCTGTTCCTGGAACGCCACCCACGCCGGATGCAGTGCGCCGACCTTCTGCTCCAGCTGCCTCCTGCTTTCCGGGGGCATGCCATCACCATAGGAGTCGAGCAGCGACTTGAGCCGCTCGTACTCACGGACATCGGCGTCCTCGCGGACGTGTTCGACGACTTCTGCCACGGTTCCTTCGGCGTCGGCGGCGAGGGAGAGGATGCCGATGACCACCCCGGACACCTCGATCGGGTCGGTCAGACGGAGATCAGCGGCCAGCTTGACCCGCTGGCCTTCCTGCAAAGTCATGGGATTCCCTGTTCCACGGTCCAGTCGTGCTCGCCCAATGATCGCCCTCGTCCCGCTGGGCCCTGATACCGGCCGGGCCGCTGGCGGCGATCACAACGGGGTTGCCGCCAGACGGCGTTCAAGACGCTACCGAGGAACCATCCCCCGCGTGCACGGGGAGCAGGGGGCCGTCCGTGTTCGGGGGCGGGGAGCAGCACTACGGCCACGCGCAGTACGACGAGTCGCTGGGACCATCCCCGCGGGTGCGGGGCGCAGCCCGTCCAACCTGAGGATTCATCCGCAGACGCGGGACCATCCCCGCGGGTACGGGGAGCAGCCGGGTGTGTAGCCGGGGAGGACACCGCCGGTGGGACCATCCCCGCGGGCGCGGGGAGCAGGGTGTCTGTGGTGTCCGTTTCGGGACACAGTTGGGACCATCCCCGTGGGTACGGGGAGCAGCCGACCGAGTCGCTGATCGTGCGCCCGCCGGTGGGACCATCCCCGCGGGTGCGGGGAGCAGCTGCGGATCTCGGCGCGGGTGGCCGCCACCTCGGGACCATCCCCGCGGGTGCGGGGAGCAGTCCCGCAAGAGCACGGTCCCGCCGACCACGTCGGGACCATCCCCGCGGGTGCGGGGAGCAGCCCGACAGCGACGTCCCCGAGGACCGGCTGGAGGGACCATCCCCGCGGGTGCGGGGAGCAGCCCTTGGCGGTTGATGGCCATACCCCGGGGCCGGGACCATCCCCGCGGGTACGGGGAGCAGCCCTCGGTGACGGTCTGAGCATGTTGGCACACAGGACCATCCCCGCGGGCGCGGGGAGCAGCGGCAGGGTCGGTCATGCCGGGTGCTGAGGTGGGGACCATCCCCGCGGGCGCGGGGAGCAGACGACATCGCGCAGCAACAACCGGGAGTCGAGGGGACCATCCCCGCGGGCGCGGGGAGCAGATCGGCCGCTGCCCGCGCCGCGCGGCACTCTCGGGACCATCCCCGCGGGCGCGGGGAGCAGGCGCTGGAGCTGGCCCAACAGTCCGCCGCCGGGGGACCATCCCCGCGGGCGCGGGGAGCAGGCTGAGTGACCTGGGGTTTTCGTACGGCCGGGCCCGGTTTTTGAGCACTCTCCCTGACTCCGACATACAACTCAAAAGAGGGCGTCATCGAGCTCTCGAAGTCCTTCTCCAGAGCCAACTCGCGGACCGCCGCGTACGAACCCGCGAACCCGATGCCGACGACCACCCAACTCGCTCGATGACCACACCCACGAGCATCCGATGCGCCGATGTCACATTCGGCACTGCAACTGCCATGTCTCCCCCAACTCTGCGCCACCGCTCACATTTGCAGCAACTCCAGGCTGTCACGCGGTGTCGCTGCATGTGCCACGTTTGCTCGCGCGCGTTTTCATCACAACTGGGGTCATGCGCAGGGAGCTCGAAAGTAGTTCTCAGGATCGAAGGGAGCTGGTGAGTCCCGGCGTTCCCACACAGGCATGCTGATGTCTACGCTGCCGTCCATGACGGACTACCTTCAGGTCGCCACCGCTACAGCCACCCGTGACGAAGCGATACGGCTCGTCGAACCCATCGTGCGAGGCCAGCTCGCCGCCGGAGCGCAGATCATCGGTCCTGTCGTCTCCGCGTTCTGGCACGCCGGAGAGTTCGGCACCGGCGAGGAATACCGCATCCTGTTCAAGAGCCGCTCCGACCGCTACCCGCAGCTTGAGAGCGCGATCCGCGAGCACCACCCCTGGGACCGGCCCGAGATCAACGCCGTCGCCTTCACCGAGTTCTCCGACGAGTACCGTGACTGGGTTGACAAGACGCTCGGCTAACCCTCGATCCGCTCCAACAACTTTCGTACCTCGGACACGTTCGAGTAAGTTCGCAGCGAATCCAACAAGCGGTGCAGCCGCTGTCGGGGCCGCACCGATGCGATGCCGGCCGACAGGCTCAGTGCACGCCCAGCCGTCGTCGCCGCGCCCTCCACTTCGCCCGCTGCCAAGTAGGACTCGGCCAGCCAGGACAGGTAGAGCGCTTTGTCCCGGGCTCGCGTGTCATCGAACCGGGTCAGAACCGATTCCAGTACAGGCACCGAGCGCAGTGGGCGGCGTAGCTCCGTCCAGCACCGGCCCTTCATGATCTCCAGTTCGTCGGTGTCCACCCACGCTGCCCAGTCGGGTACCAGATCGCCACCCCGCTCCCGCAGGGCTTCTTCGGCAATCTCCAACGCTGCCGCCACGTCACGGGGATGGCCGGCAACCGCATGCGCCCAGGCAAGCCTTTCGTGGAGCAGCGCCCTGACACCAGCAGGGGCCTCAGGACCCGCCGTGCGGCACGATTGGATCGCCGTTGCTACGGCCTTGCTCCGGTCCCCTCCGGAGTGCTGATAGCCCAGGAACGCGTACGCGTTGCCCTCCAGTGCCATGTCGCCGGCTTCACGAGCAGCCGTCTTGCTGGCTTCGTACAAACCCGCGGCCTCGGGGTGCCGGCCGACGTCGAAGGCAGCCCACCCGGCCTGCTGTGCCTGCTCGGCCATGACTGACCGCAGCATCCTGCCCACGTTTTCGCTGTAGGTGTGATCGCGCATCAGGACGCGTGTCGACTGGAACTCGCTCAGGTACAGCTTGAAGGTGTCGCCTCCACCGAGAGTGTCGTCCAGGCGTCGCAAGCGCGCTGCACGGCTCTTGAGCTGCTCGACGTCATGCACGCCGATGCGCTGGCCCACTTCCAGGGGGACGAGACCCACGAGGCCCGCTGCCGTGACGGTGCTCTTCCTGACAAAGTCCCTGCGTCGCACTGCAACTGCTCCCTCTCGCGTTGTGCCACTCGCCTCCCACGAGCGGTCGGCGAGACCCAGCAGGCGCCCTGGGATGCGAAGAGCGTCCGCGATGACAGCGATCTTTTCGAACGAGGTGATGCTGCCGCGTCCCTTTGCGAGGGACCCCACGCGTTCCGGCTTGATGTCACACTCTGCCGCGATCTTGGAGTAGCTGATCTGTGCGTGGAGACGTGCCAAGCGGAACACCGTGCCGAAGTCGTGCGTCTTGAAAGCTGCCTGCATGTCCGGCAGTTCCAAGGCCTCACGCGGCAATGCTGTGGGAGGGCGGTACTCGTTCATCGGGTGCCTCATTGCGCCTGCGGACAGGACCCATTGCACTTCAGAAGTGATCGCAAAGCCTACCCATGATGGGGATACCCGTTGACGGGAAGCGCGAAGACAGGGTCGGCGAGATCCTGATGTCACCCAGCGTTCGAGCAAGGGACATCACCGTGAGCGCCGTGAACTCACCGCGCAAGCAGGACCAGGCCGACGTGAGACCCGCACCCGAGGGAGCCATCGACTTTTCCGCGGCGCGCCACATCGCACGGTCCGTGCAGGAGTTGACGTCTGCCCCCACCAATCGCCTGGTGCTGGTTCAGTGCGAGAGGGTTCTCGTGAGGATTACCTGGACCAGACCCGCACGACGCTGGGCGCATTCAGGGTGGCGTACCGGATCGTGGACGTGCCGACCAATCCGACGTCCAACGACTCGGACTTACAAGTTGTACATGCTCGTGATGCGCCTCGTACGCGCTGCTGAGGCGTTGGCCGACGCACTGGGCCCGGCCTCATGAGGCATCGCTACCCGCCACTGCGCGTGCGCCTGCTGGAAGCGCTCATCACGACCGTGCTGACCGCTGCGTCCGTCGGCGCATTCGCCGTCGCCCTGCTGCACAGCCTCTGAGACTCCCGCCGCCCCGGCATGATGCCGAACGGCATGCGGCACCGGGCGGCGGGCCCTGCCCCCTCTCTACTCCCCATGGAGGAACCATGACAGCGACCGCTACGATCCCGTTCGCCGCGAAGGCGGCGGCGCCGCCGTGCCTGGCCACCACGTCCCTGGACGGTGTGGTCTGGAATCCGGAGCGTCAGCTCAACGAGCAGCCTGACGGCACCCCGTGGCACACGATGCCGCAGGCCGCCTCCTGCACCGACACGAACATGGACGGCAAGGGCGACGACACCGCCGACCCGTACTACGCCTCCGCCTCATGACCGGGGCCACCCGCCCGGTGCTCGTCGTCGCTGAACAGCTCGATGCGGCCGCTGACATGGTGGTCGACCAGCTCAACCAGCGCGGCGTGCCGGTCATCCGCTTCGATGTCGCCGACTTCCCACAGCGCCTGACGCTGTCCGCCGCGCACGCGGCGAACGAGGGGGGCTGGGCGGGGGTCCTGGACGACGGGCGCCGGACGGCGTGGCTCGCCGATGTCCGGGCCGTCTACTGGAGGCGGCCCGGGCGTCCGCTCATCGTCGGCACCGTGCCCCAGCCCTATAACGACTGGGCCCGCGATCAGGCGGATGCGGCGATGCTCAACCTGCTCGCGGCCCTGCCGGTGCCGTGGATCAACAACCCGCACCACGACCGCATCGCCTCGCACAAACCGCAGCAGCTGGTGGCCGCCGCCCGTCTCGGGCTGCGGGTGCCGCGCAGCATCATCACCAACGACCCCGACGCGGCGCGCGCGTTCGCCAAGGACATGAAGGGCGAGGTGATCTGCAAGCCGGTGCTGGGGGGCCGTCTGAAGGCTGGTGGCGACCGGGATCTGATGGTGGCGACCCATGTCGTGGACCCGGCCGCCTTCGACGACTCGATCCGCCTCACCGCGCACTTTTTCCAGGAGCGTATCGACAAGGCCCACGAGGTGCGCCTGGTCGCGGTCGGCGACCGAATCTTCGGCGGGACGCTGCACACCAGCTCCGAGAAGGCCGGCGTCGACTGGCGCACCGACTACGAGCACATCACCTACGACACGTGCACAGTGCCCGAGCACGTCGCCACGGCCGTACGGCGCTTTTTGGCCTCCTACGGCATCGTGTTCGGCAGCTTCGACTTCGCCGTCACGCCGGAGGGCGAGTGGGTGTTCTTCGAGAACAACCCGGCCGGCACCTGGGGGTGGGTGGAGAACCGCACCGGGCTGCCGATTGCCGCCGCGCACGCCGACTACCTCCAAGGAGCACCCTCGTGAACCGGCCCGACACCGATATCGCAGTGGGCCTGCGTCAGAAATTCGCCGACGCGCTTCTCCCCGATGCCGACGCGCCCTGGCATAAGCCGTTCGTCCGCATGCCGCGCCACGTGTTCGTACCGCGCTTTTACACACAGCAGGCCGACGGAGCGTGGGAGCCGGTGAACCGGGGCGATCGCGGCTATCTGGAGCGCGTCTACAGCGATGAGGCGCTGACCACGCAACTCGACGCCCAGGGAGTGCCCACCAGTTCGTCGAGCCAGCCGTCGATCATGCTGGCGATGCTGGAAGCCCTTGACGTACGCACCGGGCACCGTGTCCTGGAGCTGGGCACGGGCACCGGCTACAACCTCGCGTTGTTGTGCGACCAGCTCGGTGACAGGGAACTGGTGAGCATCGAGCCCGATGCGGACCTTGTCCAGGCCGCGATCCGGCGCCTGCAACTGACCGGGCAACGCCCCCTGATCCGTCCGGGTGACGGCATGCTCGGCTATCTTGCCCGCGCTCCCTACGACCGGATCATCGCCACCGTGGGCCTGACCCACATCCCGCCCGCCCTGCTGGAGCAGAGCCATGCCGGTACCCGCATCGTCGCCCCGCTGGGCTACGGGATCATCACCCTGACGGTCACGGACCCCCAGCACGCGGTGGGCCAGTTCCTGCCGATCCCAGCGTTCTTCATGTCCGTACGCGGCCCGGACACTGCGCCAGCCTTCGACAAGGTGCGCGCAGCACCGCCCGAACCAACCAGTGTCGCGCCCCACCAAGTACTGGAGCGGCTCAAGTTCGTCCTCTCACTCGCGCTACCGGGACACACGACGTGCTCGTGGAAGGACAAGGCCGGGCGCCTTGAAGCGGTGGGGATCTGGACGCCCGACGGCGCAACCGCGATCGCGCACGCATCCGGCGAAGTGCGTCAGAGCGGACCGCGCCGGATCTGGAACACCGTGGAGACGGTGTCCAGCGTGCTGCCCGACCAGATCGCCCGCGAGGACTTCGAGCTGACCATCAACCCGACCGGACAGCACGTCACCTACAGCGGAGTCAACGGACCGAGCTGGCACCTGCCGACCCCCGCCCACTGAGACACCCCCTGCCCAGCTGCGGCCTCATCCTCGCCGCCGCGGCGATCGTTGACCGCGCGCGGTATCGGACCAGACGTGGTTGCCTCCACGCCGCGCACCCACCCGCCTGTGCAACACGACGATCGACCAGCTCTGTGACGGAGGACTGGATCACCACCCGCAAGGTCGAGGCCGTGATGCAAGGTCCCGCGCGAGCGCTTCACCCCGCCCGGCACCACCCTGGCCGCCAGACCATCCCCGCGGGTGCGGGGAGCAGGGTGCGCCGGGCACCTGGTCGGTGACGGCGCGGGGACCATCCCCGCGGGTGCGGGGAGCAGTGGTGATCGGTGATGACGATGCCGACCGAGGTGGGACCATCCCCGCGAGTGCGGGGAGCAGATGCTGAAGACCCCGACCGTGTGGCCCGGCCCGGGACCATCCCCGCGGGTGCGGGGAGCAGATCCGCGGCGGGTTCGTCGAAGGAGTGGTGGCGGGACCATCCCCGCGGGTGCGGGGAGCAGGGTGCCCGGCGGCCCACTGTCCATCGCCGGAGGGGACCATCCCCGCGGGTGCGGGGAGCAGCGTCGGCCGGTGGCATCCGGCGCGGCGGCGGAGGGACCATCCCCGCGGGTGCGGGGAGCAGCCTCGTTGGGCGGCCCGGGATATGACAAGTTCGGGACCATCCCCGCGGGTGCGGGGAGCAGTCCATGTCGATGGATAGCGCGTGCAGCGCAACGGGACCATCCCCGCGGGTGCGGGGAGCAGGAGTCACCGGACAAGCTCGCCATTCGTCACCGCGGACCATTCCCGCAAGTTCACGGCAGCAGGAGAACTCCCAGGCCGCATCGTTGGATTCACCCGGCCGTCTCTCACGGAGGTGGGGACAGCCTCGGCGCGGGAGACGTTGCCGTCCGGCTCCTAGCAATCGTCTACCGCAAAGTGCCGTTTGCGCATCGCGGCACGGATTTATTGGATGCGAGGGCACGCCAAGCCCATCACGTTTCGCGGGTGACTGTCAGGCCTCTGCCCCTGACGTCGGGTCCGCGTCGGTCACCGTTCCTGCCTGGTCCGGCACCGGCTGGAGGGCTGAGGTCAACGCCGCGGCCAGGGCAACTGCTTGTTCCGGCGTCGTGGCCCCGCTGACGGTGACTGAGATGCCTCCTCCGCTGACGGAGATCGCGGTGTCGTCGCTGCCCGTTGAGGTGCACCAGCGCCGGATGGTGTCGAGGGCGGAGGGCAGCGCGAGTGCGCTGGTGATCACAAGGGTGAGGATGTCGAGACCCGCGTCGAGTTGTCCGGGGTCGGGCGGGGCGAGGGGCTGCCAGGTGGTGCGGCCGACGCGCTGGAGGGCGGGGTCACGGGTGAGGAAACGGCGCAGCGCGTCGGGGGCGGGGGCGCCGTCGACGGTGGTGAGGGTGAGGGCCGGGCGATCGGTCACCGTGACTCCTGGGGGTGGTGAGCTCTGTTGGGCATGAGCGGGATGCGGTCTCCGTCGTAACGGATCTGTCGGTCGGGGTGTGGCAGGTTTCGGTTCGCGCAGTAGGTGCGGATGGCTTCGTACACGGTCTCGGCGTCCAGAACCGGGCCGGCTGTGGCGACACCGTCGCGGAGGACGGTAAGAAGGCCTGCGGTGAAGGCGGTGTTCCGGCCGGCGGTTACTGCCGAGGGCTCCGTGGGGCCGGAGGAGGTCATGACGTAGGTGCCGCGAATGGCGATCGAGGAGTCGGTCAGTCCGGAGAGGGTGTCGAGGGCGGAACCGCTGTAGCAGCTGTCGAGCAGGACCAGGCGAATGGGCAGCCCGCATTCGGAGATGTGATCGCGGATCTTGTCGAAGGCCCAGTAGGAGTGGGCTCTGTGCTGGCGGGAGCCGGTGAGAGAGAGCAGGAGTCTGCCGTTCTCGGGGTGGCTGCGGCCGTGGCCGGCGTAGTAGAGCAGGAAAGCGCCGTGGGACGGGTCGACCTGTTCGACAAGGTCCTCGATGACGTCGTGGATTTCCATGTCGTTGGCGGGGTCGGCGATCACTTTGACCCGGTCCTCGGGGATGCCGAACTCGGGCGCGGTGAGCAGGGCCGCGAGATCGTCGAGGTTGTTGCGGATGGAGGGGACGTCGGGGAGGTGGGTGTAGGAGGAGACGCCGATGAGCACTGCAGCACCCGAGGTCCAGCACGGTTGGGGGGCAGGTGCCTCGGCCGGATGTGCAGCACGAGGTCGCACGGTGCGGCCCTGGAGGCGGCGCAGGAGTCCGAGGTCGTCGAGGGACTGGGCACGCTGGTCGATCCAGTCGAGCAGTGCTTCTGCGCCGCTGCAGGCTCTGAGGTGTTGGGCGACGAGCCAGAGGTAACGCAGGTGGAGTGCGGCGGGGCGGGGCACGGTGCTTTCGCCGAGCAGCCCGTGCCCGTCGCGCCAGGTCAGCAGGGCAGGAGTGTTGCCGGTGGGGCCAGGCAGGGCTGGCTGCCCGTCCATTGCCTTCAGGACGAGTTCGGCGACGGTGGCGGAGTTCTCGGGGTGCGGGAGTTCGGCCAGCAGGTGGAGCGCGGTTCGCCGGTCCTGTGGGGTCCACCCGTCGGAATGGAACCGGCTGTTGGCGGCTGGGACCATGAGCTGCTGTTCGCGGGTCCAGGTGGTGGTGGTCACCTGGAGTGGGCGGGTGCCGTGCCAGCGGTCGTGCTCGGTGATCATGCGCTGGTACTCGGGGCCGAAGCCTCGGAGGGCTGCGAGGAGGACTCCGAGGCCGCCGCCGCCCTGTCGGCGGGCCTTGAGCATGCCGACGACATCCCCGGTGCTGGGATCCACCAGGGGTCCTCCGCTGCTGCCCGGTGGGATGTCAACGGCGGGGGCGAAACGCAGCCGTAGGGGCCGGTGCGGGCGTTCACCTCGAGCGTCGCGCTCCACAGGACGGGCTGCCGGGTGCTCGGTTCGCTCACGCAGGCGTATCCGGCCAGACGGCCACCGTGCCAGGCAGCCCGATCGGTCAGCCAGGCACATTCGTGGTCGCCGGGATCGTCGACGAGTTCGAGCAGGGCCAGGTCCTGTTCGACGGGGATGATTCCTTGCGGCGGTTCCTGCGTGTCGAGGGCGCTGCGCACGCGGGCTTTCCAGATCCCGGTCTCCTCGCGTGCCACGGAATGCACCGCCAGATCCGTCTGTCCACGCACCACGTGAGCGGCCGTCAGCACCGTACGCGGAGCCACGTAAAAGCCCGTCCCTCGGAATCCTTGGTCCGGGCCGGCGCCGTCTGCGCTTCTCACCACAACGGTCGCCATCTCGGCGAGTGCGCTCAGCGCGCGCCGCTCCAGCATCTTGACCGCCCCCTCTTCCTCTACCGCGTCAAGATCAGTCCGCAGCTGTACGCACGTGCATGCCCCAGCCCCTGGGCCAGCACTGCGGAGAGCGCCTGCGGATCGGTGACCGTGAGGCTGCCGCGGATCTCCGCCCGCACCACGCGAAGTCCTTTGGCGGAGGCGCTGGTCACGGTGGGCAGCATGCGGATGCCGAGGGTGGCGGGGTCCGCGGTGGCGCCGATACGGGGCAGCCCGTCGGACGCGTTACGGGGTTCGTCCATGGCCTGGAGGCGGCGGGTGAACCAGCCTTTGACGTGGTCGGGGCGGGTGTGCGCGATGCGGCGGCCCCGCTCGATGGTCCGGCCTGTCTCGGGGTCCCGTCGGGGCCGGGTGTAGACGGGGTTGATCACGGTCCTGAAGGTGAGGGTGTCGCCGGTACGCAGAGTGCGGTCGATGGTGAGGGTGTGAGGCTTGTCGGCAAGTGCGGCGTTCGGGATGTGGGACCAGTCGGCGGGGACGCGTGATTGAACGACCAGGACGAGACGGGCGTTTTTGAGGTCCACGGTCCAGGTGGACAGGACACCCGTTTGAGAGCGGGCGTCGCGCTCGCCGTCGGGGACCCACCCGCGAAAGCCGCTCATCACGGTGCGGTGCATCTCGTGTGCGTCGACGAGGGACTTGGCAACGTAGGGGTGGGCCGCGTTCAAAGTGAGAACGCTGTGGGTGGCGACGAAACGGGAGCTGGTCACGGTGGCGGGTGCGGAGCTCACGGCAGGACTCCTTCCCAAGGGTTGTTGGCGTCGCTGATGGTGATGCGCAGGCGCTTCTCGTAGCGCGGGGCGTGAGAGCGGGTCTCGCTGTCGAAGCTGATGGGCTGGTCGTTGACGCGTAGGGCACCGGGTGTGCCGGGCGGGGCCTCGATCCAAGCGACGGGACACGGCGGGCCGCCGGCCGCGGTCGTCTCCTCGTCGTCCGCTCCTTCGTCAGGCAGCAGGGCGGTGCGGGCGAAAGCGTCTTCGATGGTGGCGTGCAACAGGGGCCCGGCGAGGGTGCCGGTGGGCGGGCAGGACTTGCGACCGAGCCACAGGAGTTGCCGTGGGGTTTCGAGGGCAGTGGCGATCTCGGTGAGCACCGTGGGGTCGGGGTGTTGGAGGCCTGCGACGAAGGCGGCGTCGGCCAGGTACCAGCGTTCGGTGATCATGGCGTTGCGGGAGAGCTGTTTGGAGACCAGGACGCCGGAGGTGGCGTCGGTCTCGATGTACTTGGGCGCTCCGTACCATCCGGCCAGTTCATGGTGGCCGAACGCCGGCCCGGTGGCCGCGTCGAGGGAGGCGGCCACCGCCTTGGCGCGACGGTGGTCGGTGATGAGGTCGCGGGGGCGCAGGGGGTAGGTGCCGTGGCCGACGGTGTGGTAGTCGAGGACTGGCGTGCCGGGGCGGTCGGCCCGTACACCGAAGCGGATCCGGGCCAACTCCCCGAGCTTCTCGCTGCGGTCCAGGCCGAGCGCCGCGGCACACAGTCCGATCACCCCGGACTTGGTGGGCCGGGTGTGCGTATCCCTGCGGACCCCGAAATGGGAACCCGTCCCCCAGGACTGCAGGGGCCCTGCGAGCCGTACGAGCAGGACGTGCGGGGTGCTCACGCGGTGAGTCCTTCGACGGAGGTGACGTCCTTGATGCCAAGCTCCTGGAGTACGCCGTGGACGACCAGGTCGTAGGTGAGGGCGCGGACGGCGGAAAGATCCGTACGCCGGGCCCGGACGAAGTCATGGTGGGCGAGGAGACGGCGGGCCGCGACTTCGCCTGCGGGGGCCTTCTCGACGGATTCGTCGATGGCTTTCTGGAAGGCGGAGGCGTAGTTGAAGGGACGGTCGCCGTCGAAAGCGAGGACGAGGACGGGCAGCGACCCGGTGGATGCGGTGGAGTTCCTCTTCGCTTCGGGGAACGCGTCGACGAACGCCGTGACGAACTCGGCCTCGGCTCCGGCGGCAACCTCCGCGAGCTCGTCCTCGCCGAATCCTGCGGCCTTGAGGTTGGTGCGCAGCCGCAGCCGGTCCAGTACTGCATGGCGGTAGAACGTGCCGGAGATCAGCGACTGGTAGCCGGTCATGCCGGCGCCCCCGTGCTCGGCGGCTTCGGCGGCGTCCAGGAAGTCCAGCGCGTTCGCCTTGCGGTCGATCTTGGCGTCGTCGGCCGCGGCGTAGAAGTCGTCGGTCTGCTCGGCTTCGTGGACGGTGAAGGCGTGGGCGGACTGGATGGCTCCGTCGACGTTGGGCGAGTCGGCGATCTCGGCAAGAAAGCGGCCGTACAGCGCGATGTCGATGGCATCTCGGGGTGCGAGAGCGGCGAGAACAGCGTCTCGGGTGGCCCCCGGCAGCGCCGGCAGCTTGCTCTCGCCATCCGCTGTGTCGTCGGCCGCGGCCTTGGCGCGCTTGCTCTTGGCCTTCTTCGCTGCCGCTTCCTGCGCGGCAAGGAACGTTCCGAGCCAGTCCTCCAGCTCACCGCGTACGGACTCGACGTGCGCGGCGATCCGCTCGCCGGCGTCGCGCGGCGCAAAAACAAGGACCTTGGTGAGGTGGGCGACGGTCTTCTTGTCCCGGTCGCTGAACTTCAGCCCGGTTCCTTCCAGAACGCCTCGGGCCATGCGGAGTGCCTCGTCGTACTCCCAGCCGTGTAAGGACTGCAGGGCCCTGGCGGTGAACACCGCCCACTCGCGGGTCCGCACCCCCATGGTGCGGCCGGCCAGGGCGCCCTCACCCCGGTTGGCGCGGTTGCGGGAATGGACGCGTTCGGCACGGCGCCGCGCCTGACTGGTGATCATGTGGCGTTCGACACCGCCGTAGACGATGGTCTTCGGCATGCCGTTCTCGTCTCGGACCGGCAGAACGGCAGCGAGCGTCTCCAGCAGGTGCAGGGAAAGGTACTGGGGCCCGGACAGGGTGAGGGGGCTGGTCACTGCGCGTCGTCCTCCGCGTCGGTCGGTGGGGTGAAGGCGCGGCGGGAAGACTGCCGGGCCGGCTCGTAGAAGTCGACCGCCCAGCCGTAACGGATTCTGCTGCGGCGGTCGTTCCAGCGGATCAGGTCATCCGTGAGCTGTGACCAAGCCGGTGGTTTCTGTTCACAGGAGCGCAGCCGGGCGACAGCATGCTGGAGATGACGCACCGGCAGGCGACGGCTGGCGGCGATACGCTCCATCAACCGTGCAGCGCCGGGATCGGCGGGCCCGCGGTGGTCCCCGCTGCCGATCCTGCGCAGCGCCGTGCCCAGGCTGCCGCTGCCGTACGACGGCCGGGAGCTGCCACGGTGGTAGACGGCGAAGAGAAAGGCGACGAGCTCCAGGGTCTCCCGGTTGGCGGGGTCCACCCAGCCAGCCATGATCCTGGCCTCGGTCTCCGCGTGCGGGCGGCGCAGATCGGCCAGTTTGCCTACTTCGCGCGAGCGGACCAGGGAGATGAGCCAGGCGGTGAGCTGCTCACCCGCGCTCGCGGTGGGGCGTGCGTCCGGTGAAGCCGTCATGACTGGTCGCCCTTCGCCAGCTCCAGGGGAGCCTTCGTGTCCTCGTGCAGCAGAAACTTCAGTCGGTGCAGTGCGCGGGCTCTGGCGCGGTTGCCCTGTGCATTGGCGGGCAGGGAGTCCAGGCGGTGGAGCAGAAAACGGCGGGCGGCTGCGGCCAGTTCCGCGGCGTACTCCAGCAGGGCCGCGTCCAGTCGCTTCTCGTCGTCGGCTGCGGCGATCGTCTTGTCCAGGAGCGTGTGAAAGTGCTCGGCTGTATGGGCCCAGTGTTCCCGGCCTGCGTCGAATCGTGCGATCTGGTCTTTCTTGTCAGCCGGTTTGGGGTTGGTGTAGGCGACCGTCCAGGCGGCGTATGCGGCCTTGGACAAGGCACCGGCCACGTACTCGGCGAGGGCCGAGCCCCGCTCGGCGGCGTAGCGCAGATCCTGCTCACGGCCAGGCACGAAGGGGAAGGTGTCACAGACCCAGCTGACCACGGTGGTCTGGCGGGTTATCAGTCCCACCGCCATCAGCCGCAGGTGGCGCCCGGGCAGCCGGGCGATGCGGTCGTAGAGGCCGGCCGCGCTACCCGGCCGGCCACCGGGCACCACCTGGCGGTCGGCGACGGCCGCGTACAGGGCATGCGCCTCCCGCCAGAACTCCTTGGCCTCCGTGGCCCGTATGGGGCGCACCTCGCCGTTCTTGCCGGATACGGCGTACACCGCATCCGGGATGTGGTGCGGGTCCAGCTCCTCGAGCAGCTCCCCTGCCGCGAGCAGGACCCGGTCCACCACGATGTCCCCGCTCGCGGTGACCGCGGGGCGCAGCAGGACGGACCGGCCCAGTACGGAATGGAGGTCGGCCGGCCCCGCGGGGGTGCGCCCGGGCGGCTTGGTCGTGAACGTCCGGCGCGGCTCGGGCGAGACGGTCCAGGTCCGGTTGAAGTGATCAGAGCCGAGGGCGTTCTTGGCGCACGGAATGAGGTTGAGCCGCAACGTGTCGCCCAGGGTCTGGCCGAGAGCGAGGACGCGAATGCGTCCGGCAAGTCGGCCGCGGGCGAGATTGGTCAGCGCGGGACCCAGCGTGGCCCTGCCGGCGATACGGGCCCGCCCGCCGGGACCATAGGCATGCTGGGTAAGCATCGCGCGGAACGCGGCGTCGGCGGGCAGCGGGGTGCTGTGTTCCAGGTGATGGTGGTCGAAGAACTGGTGGTAGTCACCGACCCGTTCGATCACCAGCTGAGCCGGGCCGGCACCGTACTCCTCGAGGTAGGGAGCCAGAAGAGCGTTCTGGCCAAGAGGAGCGGTGGGATGGAAGAGATCCCAATGCTCACACCCCTGCGCGGCTGTCTTGTCGCAGCACTGCTCCAACCGATCCGCGAATTCGACGAAGGAGCGTTCCGATGCCACATGCTCGACCCACTGCCGGGAGTCCTCCGGCTGCGCCCCGAGGCTGTAGAGGATCGCCAGAAGGTACTCCAGCAGAGCAACCGTCTCGCCGGGCGTACTGCCGGCGACTTCGGCCAGGTCGTCTGCCTCGCGTAAGGCTTCGACGAGCGTGACCTTGTCGTACGAGCTGTCGATCCGGACGACGGGTACGCACTCGTTCTTCCGCGGGTCCCAGCTAATCCGGGGGGCCGGCAGTGATAAGCCGTCTCCCTTTTCGGTGCCTGCTGTCACCGCACTCCCCCATAAACCCGACCAGTACCCAGTGCAGTCGGCCCTAAGGCCGGAGCAGGAACGTAACACGAGGTGGGGGCAGGTCAGACAGGAACGGTCAACTCTGCGCTCTGGCCGCCGCGTTGACGATGTCGGGGGGCAGCTGACAGCCGCCGCTTGGCCGGGCCGCTACCCTCGCACGGTCGTGTAACGGCCTTTCCGAACTGGGCCCTGCTACACACCTCCCGGTTTCACGTCACCATGCCGGAGGCTGGCATTCTCGGCACCGGTCACAAAAAACGCCGGCCCCTCCCATGGGAACGACGGGGCTGCGGGACTTCACAGGATGAAGGGCTACAGAAGGCGCATGGAGAAACCGGCAAACAACTCCGCGTACATGACACACCGCTGGTGCTGGGGCTCCGTGGACTTCGACGGAGTTCTGCTCAGGCGAGGCGAGCCGGCCTGGAATCCGCTCATCGCCGACATGCTGTGCCATGCCTCGGTGGCACACGAACTCTGGGATCGGATGCTGTCGGCCGCCCACCGTTCGCAATTTGCCGATGAGTTGGGCTGTGATGGGGAACAGGCAGCGCGACAAGTCCTTGCGCTGCTGGCCGGGGTCAGGCGGGTGGGTGAGGCAAGCCCGATGCACATGAACGGCCTCGGCTCCCGCGTCCACTCCCCCGCACTGGAGATAGCACGGCCGTCCTGGCAGCGCGGTGCGGAGCGATCGGGTCTCACCGCTTCCGTACTGCGATCGCGTTTTCCCGCCGAGCCGGTGGAGAGGATCGGAGCTGCGGTGCTGCCCCGCCTGCTCGGATGCGACTGCCCGGAAGTCGAGGACGGCGAGCGATGCACGACGCCCACACATCACGGACTCAACCTCGCGGTGCACTCCATGCTCCTCGAAGACGGCAACGAACGGCACAGCGATACGGTCGCCGTAGCGGCACGCGCCGCCGGGCGCGGCCCCTGGCCCGCCATCAGAAAGGCGCTGGTCAACGACGTCGCCCGTCACGTAGGACTGGAACCGGGCCGAGTCCCGGACCTGATCCAGCCCGGGGAAGGGGTGAGATCCCTCAAGAGACTTCGGCACTTCACCGGGACAGTCGCCCGCCTACCGGTCGGTGACCCCTCCTACGGATACGCACTACCAGACGATCCGTTGGAGACGCTGTCCCACCGCGCGCACCGCATCGCCCGCACCGTGGTGGCTCATCAAGCCCGACCGGCATGACAGGAACGCTCCCCTACCGATACGCCAGCCGCTCCCCCGCTCCGCGCACGCATCGAGCAATTCCGACTGCACCTGCCACCACAGTCCGCCGCTTCGGCCCGGCGTCCGCAGCAACTCCTCATGCTCGAACAGCGCCTTCACCTGACCGGGCTCCGGCGGCGCCCAGTCGTGCCCGCCCACCATCACCGTGAACTGCCCCGCCTGCCGCGCCACCCAGCCGCACCACTGCTCCAGCCACTCCCCCAGCAGCACCTGACCGGCCAGACCGTGCGGCACAACCCGCCGATCGGACCCCATTGCCCGACGCGACCGCGTCCGCAGCCCGGTCGCGCGCATCACATCAGTAAACTGCTCCACCTGGCAGACCAACGCCGGCATGACCTTCCCGATGTCATGCACCCCCGCCAGCCACACCACCAGCGCACGCCCATCCGCGTCACCACCAGGCAGAACAGCGGCAACCACCCTGCGCACACTGGCAGGCAGCCAATTATCCAACAGCAGACCCGCAACAGCCGCGCTGACCGCCATGTGACGCCACAACGGCATCCAGCCGTCGCCGTCACAGTCATGCTTGGCCCACGCCGACCGCGCCGCACCACTCAGCCGCGACAACGGCGTCCGCCCGGAACCCCCACCGATCATGCACAGTAACGATCACAGAAATCAGACGCACCACACCAAAACAAGCGAACGCACCCGTCCGCTGCCGACACCCACAAGCGCTGCCTACCCGAAGCGGCATTAACCTGCGGTGATCCCTGCGCTCACCATGCCCCGCACCGAAGAAGGGTGCAGTTCCTTTCAAGGGAATGATGTGATCAGGCAGTGAGTTCGTAGTCCGGCT
>NZ_BAAATS010000050.1:0-927 GCF_039533535.1 Streptomyces kunmingensis | reverse complement strand
GTTGCGCCCCGCCCGCACACCGCCCCGTCACTCGATCAGTGGCCACAATGAAAACGCTCACTGCGTAGTGCAACCCGCAGACGCACATTGGAGCCCGCCCGTACGTAAACCGCACGGGCCGGTGACCCGACCGCGAGGAGTGGTCATCTTTGGACGGCACCCTTGATAGTGCGTCCCGACCGGTAGCCCTTCCCAGGGCGTTTCGAGTGCTCTGGTGCGCTCAGGTGACCAGCCGACTGGGAACCCTGACGCTCGCGTTTCTGATCCTCTACCTGCAGCAGGAGGGGCTGATCACCGCGCGGACGGCATCTGTCGTCGTCGGCCTGTTCGGGGCCGGGGTTCTCGCCTCGGGACTGCTGGGCGGAGTCGTCGCAGACGCTATAGGCGGGCGGCGCACGATATTGGCCGCGCAGCCCGCTGCCATAGGCGTGGCGGCACTGTTCCTCGCGTCCCCTCATGTGTCCGTGCTGTGCCTGCTCGCGCTGCTGGCTGGTTTTCTGTCGGGGGTGGACAGGCCGGCCGGCGCAGGGCTGATCGCCGAGTACGTGCCCCAGGCGCAGTTCCCACGCGCGTACACCCTCTACCACGTCGGCTTCAACATCGGTATGTCCCTCGGCCCGGTCCTGTCCGGCTTCCTGCTGGCCTGGTTCCCACCCGCGCTGTTCCTGGTCTGGGCCGGCAGCAGCCTTGCCTGCGCGGTCCTGGTGCGCACGCTGCCTGGCGATGGCGCACGTACGGACCAAACAGGCAGCGCAGGTTCGCCCATGCGCCGTGCTGTACGCGGAGGGACCGAACCGTTCCGTTCCCCGGCGCTGTGTGCCTTCCTGACCCTGACCTTCCTGCTGGCCTGCGTCTACCTCCAAGTCAATTGGGTGCAGTTCCTTTCAAGGGAATGATGTGATCAGGCAGTGAGTTCGTAGTCCGGCT
>NZ_BAAATS010000049.1:0-2396 GCF_039533535.1 Streptomyces kunmingensis | reverse complement strand
GTGTGGGGTGGTGCGGGGCAGGGTGCGTATGCGGCGGCGAACGCGGCGTTGGACGGGCTGGTGGAGTTTCGCCGGTCGCAGGGGCTGGTAGGTGCGTCGATCGCGTGGGGGCCGTGGGCCGAGGGCGGCATGGCCGACGACGCCACCGTCCTGACCCGCATGGAACGCGGCGGCGTACGGCCACTCGACCCCGATACAGCCCTCGGTACCGTGGGCTCGGCTGAAGGCTGTTTCGCCGTGGCCGACATGGACTGGGAGCGTTTCGTACCGTCCGTGACCGCGCTGCGCGCGAATCGTCTGTGGGACGTGGTCACGCCGCGTGACACCACCGCAGGCGAACCGCCCACAGGACTCGGCCAGTTGCAGGCCAGGCTGACGGGGGTGTCGGGCGTCGCCCGGCGTTCGCTGGTCACCGACGTGGTGCGCGGTCGGGTCGCGGCGGTGCTCGGTTTCGCGGACGCGACCGCCGTGGACGTGTCGAAGGCGTTCCGGGACCTGGGCTTCGACTCCCTGACGGCCGTCGAACTGCGCAACGCCCTCACCGCCGAAACCGGCCTCAGGCTGCCCGCCACGCTCGTCTTCGACCACCCGACCACCCTTGCCCTGGCCGACTTCCTCCTCGGCGAGCTGGCCGACGACCCGGGCGACGGGATCCGTGACGTAGCGGCCGAACTGGACCGTATCGAGGCCGCCCTGCTGGCTCTGCCCGCCCCCGACCAAGCGCGCCTGAGGGTCGCCTCGCGCCTGCAACAACTGATGAAACGCCTGGACGGCACCGCGACCGACGACAGTGCGGGGGACATCTCGGCAAAGATCGAAGCCGCCACATCCGACGACATCTTCGCTCTTATCGACAACGAGATCGGGACGCGGTGAGCTTGATGAGTAACGAGGAGAAGCTTCTCGGGTACTTGAAGAAGGTCACGCTCGAACTACACGAGACCAAGCAGCGCCTTCACGGCCTGGAGTCCGCCGGAACCGAGCCCGTGGCCGTGGTGGGCATGGGCTGCCGCTTCCCGGGCGGGGTCGGCTCACCCGAGGAACTCTGGCGGCTGGTGGCGGACGGCACCGACGCGCTGAGCGAGTTCCCCACGGACCGGGGCTGGGACGCACATCGGAGCGTGGGCGGGTTCGTCGAGGGTGTGGCGGATTTCGACGCCGGTCTGTTCGGGATCTCGCCGCGCGAGGCCCTCGCCATGGACCCGCAGCAGCGTCTTCTCCTTGAGGTCGTCTGGGAGTCGTTGGAGCGGTCGGGGATCGCGCCGTTGTCGTTGCGCGGGCTGCCGGTGGGTGTCTTCGCCGGGACGAACGGGCAGGACTATCCGGCGGCGTTGGCGTTGGCGGGGGAGTCCGCCGACGGCTATGGCGGGACCGGTAGTTCGGGCAGTGTGCTGTCCGGCCGGATCTCGTATGCGCTGGGGCTCGAGGGTCCTGCCGTCACCGTCGACACCGCGTGCTCGTCCTCGCTGGTGGCCCTCCACCTCGCCGCGCAGGCGCTGCGGTCGGGCGAGTGCGATCTCGCGCTGGCCGGTGGTGTGACGGTGATGTCGACACCCGGAGCCTTCATCGAATTCGAGCGGCAGGGCGGACTCGCCGGGGACGGCCGCTGCAAGGCGTTCTCCGACGACGCCGACGGCACCGGCTGGGGTGAGGGCGTGGGCGTCCTCGTCCTCGAGCGCCTCTCCGACGCCCGGCGCAACGGACACCACATCCTGGCGGTGGTACGCGGATCAGCCGTCAACCAGGACGGTGCCTCCAACGGTCTGACGGCTCCGAACGGTCCCTCGCAGCAGCGTGTCATCCGGCAGGCGTTGGCCAGTGCGGGGCTGGTGGTGGCGGATGTGGACGCGGTGGAGGCGCACGGCACGGGCACCAAGCTGGGTGACCCCATCGAGGCGCAGGCACTCCTTGCCACCTACGGCCAGGACCGCCCCGCCGACCAGCCACTGTGGTTGGGCTCGGTGAAGTCCAACATCGGGCACACCCAGGCCGCCGCCGGTGTCGCGGGTGTCATGAAGATGATCCTGGCGATGCGGCACGATGTGCTGCCCCGGTCCCTCCATGTCGGCACCCCGTCCTCACACGTGGACTGGTCCGCCGGTGCCGTGGAACTGCTGTCCGAGCCCCGCGCATGGCCGCACTCGGAACGGCCGCGCCGGGCCGGGGTGTCGTCCTTCGGCATCAGCGGCACGAACGCGCACGTCATCATCGAGGAGGCGCCGGCGGCTGAGGAAGCCGTGGTTGTGGTTCCGGCGGCAGGGTTGCCGGTGGTGCCGTGGGTGGTGTCGGCGAAGACGGCCGAGGGTGTGGCGGCGCAGGCCCGGCGACTGGCCGCCGGAGTGGACGGTCTGGACGCGGCGGATGTGGGGTTTTCGCTGGCGACGACGCGGGCCGCG
>NZ_BAAATS010000048.1:0-95209 GCF_039533535.1 Streptomyces kunmingensis | reverse complement strand
CTGCCAGAAGGCATTCATCTTCTTCAGGATCCCGGCGTTGACCACCGCGTTGTCGAAGGAGAGCGAGATCTCCATGATGGCGAGGATCGCGACGAGCCCCAGCGCGGTCCATCCGTCGTAGAACACCGCCGCGATCAATCCGAGCACGGTGATCGCGAACGACCAGCCGAAGGTTTTCAGAACCACTGACTAACCCCATCGTGTGTACGGGTTTCCCCGTGCTGGTTGTACGGGGCTCCCCCGCTCCGTGCACGGCTTTAGGAACGCTTTATGAAACGTTGACTCCGAAGTCTAGAGCGATGCCGCGCAGACCGGACGCGTACCCCTGCCCGACTGCACGGAACTTCCACTCCCCGCCGTAGCGGTACAGCTCACCGAAGATCATCGCGGTCTCGGTGGAAGCGTCCTCGGAGAGGTCGTAGCGGGCGAGCTCTTGGCCGTCCGCCTGGTTCACGACACGGATGAAAGCGTTGCTGACCTGGCCGAAGGTCTGCCCGCGGTTGTCCGCGTCATGGATCGAGACAGGAAAGATGATCTTGTCGCAGCCGGCCGGCACGGTGGCCAGGTCCACGATGATCGACTCGTCGTCACCCTCGCCCTCACCCGTGAGGTTGTCCCCGGTGTGCTCGACCGAGCCGTCGGGGCTCTTGAGCTGGTTGTAGAAGATGAACCATTCGTCGCCCATGACCCGGCCGCCACTGCACAGCAGCGCGCTGGCGTCCAGGTCGAAGTCGGCCCCGGTGGTGGAACGCGCGTCCCAGCCGAGCCCGACCAGGACCTGGGTGAGATTCGGTGCGGCCTTGGAGAGGGAGACATTGCCCCCCTTGGCGAGCGTGACGCCCATGATCGTGATCCTCCCCGCGTGTAGGCAGTGCTGTTGTCGAGCACGTCCGGCGCCGCACTGAAGGAGTGCGGCGCCGGACGGGTGAGCGTGGTGGTGCGCTTCGGCTCAGACGTTGACGCCGAAGTCCTGCGCGATGCCGCGCAGACCCGAGGCGTAGCCCTGGCCGACGGCGCGGAACTTCCACTCCGCCCCGTTCCGGTACAGCTCACCGAAGACCATGGCGGTCTCGGTGGAGGCGTCCTCGGAGAGGTCGTAGCGGGCGATCTCGGTGCCGCCCGCCTGGTTCACGACGCGAATGAACGCGTTGCGCACCTGGCCGAAGGACTGCTGGCGGTTCTCGGCGTCGTAGATCGAGACCGGGAACACGATCTTGTCGACGTCGGCCGGAACCGTCGCGAGGTCGACCTTGACCTGCTCGTCGTCGCCCTCGCCCTCACCGGTGGTGTTGTCACCGGTGTGCTCGACCGAGCCGTCCGCGCTCTTCAGGTTGTTGAAGAACACGAAGTCCTGGTCGTTGCGGACCTTGCCCTCCGCGTTAATCAGAATGGCGCTGGCATCGAGGTCGAAGTCCGTACCGGTGGTGGTGCGAACATCCCAACCCAGGCCCACGACGACCGCCGTGAGGCCAGGGGCCTCCTTGCTCAGCGATACGTTGCCGCCCTTGCTGAGGCTGACTCCCACGAGTCCTCCCTATGGTCTGTAGGGGCGGGGAGCCCCGTAGTGCGTCTGGTATCGGATCAACGTCTGGATCCTAGTGAGGGGTTCCCGTCCCCGGCGAGGCTTCCTGCCGGGTGTCGTACCCCAGGAGCGCTCGAACGAGCGCCGCGGCGGTGCTCAGAGGGTTTCGAGCGCCTTCGCGTACTCGTTCAGGTCACGGGCGTCCGGCAGGCCGTTGACGACGGTCCAGCGGACCACGCCCTCCTTGTCGATGATGAAGGTGCCGCGCACCGCGCAGCCCTTCTCCTCGTCGAAGACGCCGTACGCGCGCGACGCCTCGCCGTGCGGCCAGAAGTCGCTCAGCAGGGGGTACTCGAGCCCCTCCTGCTCGCCGAATACCCGCAGCGTGAACGGGGAATCGTTCGAAACGGCGAGCAGCTGCACGTCGTCGTTGACGAACTTGGGCAGCTCGTCGCGGAGCGCGCACAGCTCGCCCGTGCAGACCCCGGTGAAAGCGAACGGGTAGAAGAGCAGCACCACGTTCTTCTCGCCGCGGAAGTCCGAGAGCTTCACGGTCTCCCCGTGCTGATTCCTGAGCTCGAAATCCGGAGCCTTGGTGCCGACCTCGATCGCCATGGTGAAGCTTCCCTTCGGTGGGGCTGTTCGGGTGGCTTCACCCTAGTTGGCGACGGAAAAGGGCCCGTCACCGGCTGCCGGCCCATGCGCATGCGTGAGGCCCCGCGGGCGCACTCTCGCGCCCGCGGGGCCTCACCTGGGGTATCCCGTTCCGCCGGGACGGCTTACCGCTTCTTGGCCGCCGTCTTGGGCGTCACCAGCCTGCTCCCGGTCCAGTCCTTGCCCACGCTGACGCCCTTGGTCTGCGAGAGCCCGGCGGTCGTGGCAGCCTCACCGATCTCACTCGGCTCGACGTACCCGTCCCGGCCGGTCTTCGGCGTCAGAAGCAGGATGTAACCGCCGTCTTCGATGTACGTGGTGGTGTCCACCAGCGCATCAGTAAGGTCCCCGTCGTCCTCACGGAACCAGAGCACCACGGCATCAGCCACGTCGTCATAGTCCTCGTCGACGAGCTCTGTGGTGGTTGTGGCCTCGATGGCCTCACGGAGCTCCTGATCGACGTCCTCGTCGTAGCCGATCTCCTGGACCACCATGTCGGTCTGGAAACCCAGCCTTACGGCAAGGTTCGTCTCCGCGTGGTCCGCGGTCGCGCTCACGGATTGCCTCCTGATCATGTTTACGAAGTTGTCTGCAGCATCGCGCACGCGCGAAGCGTTGGCCGTAGTCCACACGTGCGCGACGGATCGCGCAAGTACCCGGCCGTCGAGACCGCCGAAACGGTGACGTTCCAGGCCGTGCCACCACAACTCCTGTCAAGGATTCCCGCAGGCCGGTGATGTACGCCACAGCATTCTGCCGGGTTTGCCCGCCCTGCTCCCGCACACAGCGTAACCAGGGCCGAACAGCCCCACAGAACACCTGCTCGAGATGGGCATAACGGGGTGATTTGTTCACAGCTGCTCACCCGCCGCCCGCCGGACCTCTGTTTTACCTCTCGGTAGAGATGACGATTCCGATTCCGAGGTACACGATGAGGTACACGATGGACAACGGCGTACCGACGGCGTACCCGACAGTGGAACAGTGGCATCACCGACAGTGAAGGAACAGCGTGGTTTCCGGATCCGATCGCAACCCGATCATCATTGGCGGTCTTCCCAGTCAGGTCCCGGACTTCGATCCAGAAGAGACTCAGGAGTGGCTCGACTCCCTTGACGCGGCAGTCGACGAGCGCGGCCGCGAGCGAGCCCGCTACCTGATGCTCCGGCTGATCGAGCGGGCCCGCGAGAAGCGTGTGGCCGTGCCCGAGATGCGCAGCACGGACTACATCAACACGATCGCCACCAAGGACGAACCGTTCTTCCCCGGCAACGAGGAGATCGAGCGCAAGGTCCTCAACGCCACGCGGTGGAACGCCGCGGTGATGGTCTCCCGCGCCCAGCGCCCCGGCATCGGCGTCGGCGGCCACATCGCCACGTTCGCTTCCTCGGCGTCGCTGTACGACGTGGGCTTCAACCACTTCTTCCGCGGCAAGGACGAGGGCGACGGCGGCGACCAGATCTTCTTCCAGGGCCATGCCTCGCCCGGCATCTATGCCCGCGCGTATCTCCTGGACCGCCTCACCGAGGACCAGCTCGACGCGTTCCGCCAGGAGAAGTCGAAGGCGCCCAACGGGCTTTCCTCGTACCCGCATCCGCGTCTCATGCCGGATTTCTGGGAGTTCCCCACCGTCTCCATGGGCCTCGGCCCGCTCGGCGCGATCTTCCAGGCGCGGATGAACCGCTACATGGAGGCCCGTGGCGTCGCCGACACCTCCAAGTCGCACGTGTGGGCCTTCCTCGGCGACGGCGAGATGGACGAGCCCGAGTCCCTCGGTCAGCTCTCCATCGCCGCCCGTGAGGGCCTCGACAACCTCACCTTCGTCGTCAACTGCAACCTGCAGCGCCTCGACGGCCCGGTGCGCGGCAACGGCAAGATCATTCAGGAGCTGGAGTCCCAGTTCCGCGGCGCCGGCTGGAACGTCATCAAGCTGGTCTGGGACCGCAGTTGGGACCCGCTGCTCGCGCAGGACCGCGACGGCGTCCTGGTCAACAGGCTGAACACCACCCCCGACGGCCAGTTCCAGACCTACGCCACCGAACCCGGCTCCTACATCCGCCAGCACTTCTTCGGCGACGACCACCGCCTGCGCGCCATGGTCGAGAACATGACCGACGACCAGATCCTGCACCTGGGCCGCGGCGGGCACGACCACAAGAAGATCTTCGCGGCGTTCACGGCGGCCAAGGAGCACAAGGGCCAGCCGACGGTCATCCTCGCGCAGACGGTCAAGGGCTGGACCCTCGGCCCGAACTTCGAGGGCCGCAACGCCACGCACCAGATGAAGAAGCTGACGGTCGACGACCTGAAGGGCTTCCGCGACCGCCTGCACATCCCGATCTCCGACGCACAACTGGAGGGCGGCGCCCCGCCGTACTACCACCCGGGACGCGACTCCGAAGAGATCCAGTACATGCACGACCGCCGCAAGTCGTGCGGCGGCTACGTCCCGACCCGTGTCGTCCGCGCGAAGCCGCTCCAGCTTCCGGACGACAAGACGTACGCGACCGTGAAGAAGGGGTCCGGCCAGCAGTCGATCGCCACCACCATGGCCTTCGTCCGGCTCCTGAAGGACCTCATGCGGGACAAGGAGATCGGCAAGCGCTTCGTGCTGATCGCACCCGACGAGTACCGCACCTTCGGCATGGACTCCTTCTTCCCGAGCGCGAAGATCTACAACCCGCTCGGCCAGCAGTACGAGTCCGTGGACCGCGAACTCCTGCTCGCCTACAAGGAGTCGCCGACAGGACAGATGCTCCACGACGGCATCTCGGAGGCCGGCTGCACGGCGTCCCTGATCGCCGCGGGCTCTGCTTACGCGACACATGGCGAACCCCTCATCCCGGTCTACGTCTTCTACTCGATGTTCGGTTTCCAGCGCACCGGCGACCAGTTCTGGCAGATGGCCGACCAGTTGGCGCGCGGTTTCGTCCTCGGCGCGACCGCGGGCCGCACGACTCTGACCGGCGAGGGCCTTCAACACGCCGACGGCCACTCGCAGTTGCTGGCCTCGACCAACCCCGCCTGCGTCGCCTACGACCCGGCGTACGGCTACGAGATCGCGCACATCGTCAAGGACGGCCTGCGCCGGATGTACGGCCCGACCGCCGACGGCCAGCCCGGCGAGAACGTCTTCTACTACCTCACCGTCTACAACGAGCCGATCCAGCACCCCGCGGAACCGGCCGACGTCGACGTCGAGGGCATCCTCAAGGGCATCCATCGCATAAGCACCGGGAGTTCGGGCACGATCCCCGCGCAGATCATGGCCTCCGGTGTCGGCGTCCCCTGGGCCATCGAGGCCCAGCAGATCCTCGCCCAGGAGTGGAACGTGCGGGCCGACGTCTGGTCCGCGACCTCCTGGAACGAACTGCGCCGCGAGGCGGTGGACGTGGAGCGGCACAACCTGCTGCACCCCGAGGAGGAGCAGCGCACGCCTTACGTCACTCAGAAGCTGTCCGGTTCACAAGGTCCTTTCATCGCGGTCTCGGACTGGATGCGGTCCGTGCCCGACCAGATCTCCCGCTGGGTGCCCGGCACGTACCAGTCGCTCGGCGCCGACGGGTTCGGCTTCGCCGACACCCGGGGTGCCGCGCGCCGCTTCTTCCACATCGACGCGCAGTCGATCGTGGTCGCGGTCCTCACGGAGCTGGCGCGTGAGGGGAAGGTCGACCGGTCGATCCTGAAGCAGGCGATCGACCGCTACCAGTTGCTGGACGTCATGGCCGCGGACCCGGGAGCGGCCGGGGGCGACGCGTAGCGGTTTGTGGGGGCGGTCTGTTGGGGGCGGCCCGTACGGGGCGGTCCCTGGGGGCGGTCTGTTGGGGGCGGCCCGTACGGGGCGGTCCCTGGGGGCGGTCTGTTGGGGGCGGCCCGTGCAGGGCGATCCCTGGGGGCGGTCTGTTGGGGGCGGCCCGTGCAGGGCGATCCCCGGGGACGGTCTTTGGGGGCGGCCCGTGCAGGGCGGTCTCGTAGGGGCAGTTTGTAGGAGCGGGCTGTTCCAGGGCGGTGGGGCCGTTGGTCTCGCCGCCTTTTGGCGTTTCGGGCTCTGCGGCGCCGGGGGCGTTTGGTGCGGCGGCTGTGGGCGGTGCGTGCAGGTGGGGCCGGGTGCGGCACCCGTTGGTGATGCGGGTGGGACCGAGCGCGCGGCACGCCAGCGTTACGGGGCGGGGCCGGGTGCGGCGCCCGTTGGCGATGCGGGTGAAACCGGGGCACGCGGCACGCCAGCGATGCGGGTGGGGCCGGGTGCGGCGCCCGTTGGCGATGCGGGTGAGACCGGATGCGGCGCACGCCGGTGGTGCCAGGTGACACCAACTACGCCGCACGCCCGCAGTGCGGGTGACGCCAGCTACGTCCCGCGCCAGCGGTGCGGGTGACGCCAGCTACGTCCCGCGCCAGCGGTGCAGGTGACACCAGCTATGCCACACGCCGGCGATGCGGGTCCCTTGAGTGCGGGAGCGCAACTCATGACGCAGGTGACCCGAGATGCGAGGCACGCCGGTGACACAGGCTCCTCGGCGGACGACCCCGGGAACTACCCCGGGGCCGCGTCGAGTTCCCGCTCGGAGCGGTCAGTCGCTCGTACTCGGACTCAGAACAGTCCACCCGCCGCCGAGCCGGTCGCTGAGGCCAGCCAGACAATCGCGAGCAGCGTGTCGATCGCGCCGAGAACGAGGGCGACCAGCGCCGGCACCGACTGCGTACCGGTCCAGCGTCGGCCCATGGCCAGCCAACCGCAGACGACGGCGACCGGCCCCAGCACGATCCCCAGGACGAAGAACCCGGCGATCGCGCAGATGAGTCCGATGATTCCGAGCGACGCGCGGTCCGGCCCGCTCCGCGATCCTGCGCGGCCGCGTGAACGGGGGTGCTTGCGCGTGGTGTGACCGAAGCCCGCCATCATCACTCCTCGAGTTCGTCCGGACTCGGGCGATGAATCGAGTACCCCGTCTCCCGGCGTCTACCGCCACCGGCACCCCCTTTTGCTCATCTTTCCCAGACCTTGAACGCCCGCGCCCGGTAAGGCGATTCGGGCTCCCAGGTACCGCTGCCGGGATAGGTCTGGAACTCCCCGGTCTCCCCGCACTCCACGGACTGGTAGGTGGTGACGGGACGACCGGTCCGATTCGCGAGGGACGCCGCGCTGCTCCCCTCCGGCAGCGCGACGCAGCTCTCGATGTCGATCCCGGCCAGCTCGTAGGTGTGCCGGGGCCCCTTGAACCCGGTCTTGCCCCACAGGCACAGCTCCCCCGCCCCGCAGTCGCCGAGTGTCGGTGGCGCCGCCGCTGTGGCAAGGCCGGGAGTGAGAGCCATCGCGGCCAATGCGGCTGCGGCAACGGTGAAGGTGACGGTCTTGGTCAACGGAATGTGCATGGGCATGGACGTACTCACGTGTTTGAACCCCCGTGTCATGTCGACCAGTTGCGGTCGCGGCTGATCGCTTGACACACACTTTGGCCCGGCGGATCCGGTTCCGGGAAGGGCTTCCGATGGACGTCACTCGGATAAGCGAAAGCCCCCGGATAGTTCCCGGGGGCTTCCCTCACAAGAGCGGTTTCAGCACCTTGCGCACGGCTGAGGACGGCGCCGTCCAAAGCCCATGGGCCGGGCTTCGGACGCGGGACCGTCGGTGTCAGATGTGCGCGGCGCCCGCCGCGGCGTCCGCGTTGGCACCACGCTTGGTCAGCATCGCGACGAGAACCGCGACGACCGCGACCCCCGAGGCGACCAGGCAGGCCAGGCTCATGCCGGAGATGAAGGTGTCGTGCGCGACGCCCGTGATCTTCTCGGCGATTGCGGCCGGCGTGCCGGGCGGCACCGGCGCCGCGCCGACCTGGACGGCTTCGGACGCCTGGTCCAACTGGCTGGACGAGAGCGGCGGGAGCTTGGCGTCCGCCCAGTTGCCCGCGAGGTCGTTGTCCACCTTCGACGCCATGACGGCGCCGAGGACGGCGGTGCCGAGGCTGCCACCGATCTGCATGGCGGCCTGCTGGAGTCCACCGGCGACACCGGACAGCTCCATCGGCGCGTTGCCCACGATGACTTCGGTGGCGCCCACCATGACCGGCGCGAGACCGAGGCCGAGCAGACCGAACCAGACGGACATGATGCCGCTTCCGGTGCCTGCCTCCAGCGTGGACATGCCGTACATCGCGATGGCCGTGCACGCCATACCGCCCGCGAGCGGGATGCGAGGGCCGACCTTCGTGATCATCGCGCCGGCCAGCGGCGAGGCGACGATCATCATGCCGGTCAGCGGCAGCAGATGCAGACCGCTGTCGATCGGGCTCATGCCGTGCACGTTCTGCAGGTAGAAGGTGACGAAGAACAGGCCGCCCATGAACGCGATGGCCATGAGCACCATCAGCACCACACCGGCCGACAGCGGCACGGAACGGAACAGACCCAGCGGGATGAGCGGCTCGGCGACGCGCGTCTCCCAGAGCGCGAACACGACGAAGCACAGCACGGCCGCCGCGAGGAACGTCCACGTCAGGCCATCGCCCCAGCCCCACGCAGGCGCCTTGATGAGGGCCCAGACCAGGCAGAACATCGCGCCGGACAGCAGCAGGATGCCGGGGATGTCGAAGGACCGCGGCGCGTTCTTGGCGCGGTGGTCCAGGAGGATCACGAGCCCCAGGACGAGCGCGAGGACGCCCACGGGAACGTTGATGAAGAAGACGGACTGCCAGCTGACGTGCTCCACGAGCACACCGCCGAGGATGGGGCCGCCCGCGGTCGACGCGCCGATGACCATGCCCCAGATGCCGATCGCCATGTTCAGCTTCTCGGCGGGGAAGGTGGCGCGCAGCAGTCCGAGCGCGGCGGGCATGAGCAGCGCGCCGAACAGACCCTGGAACACGCGGAACGTGACGACGAACGCGATGCTGTGGGACAGGCCGATGGCCCCGGAGGCGGCGGCGAACCCGACCACGCCTATGAGGAAGGTCTGCCGGTGCCCGAACCGGTCGCCGAGCTTGCCCGCGGTGATGAGCGTGACCGCGAGGGCGAGGAAGTAGCCGTTGGTGATCCACTGGACGTCGGCGAAGCTCGCGCCTAGGTCCTTCTGAATGGCCGGATTGGCGATGGCGACGATGGTGCCGTCGAGGGCGACCATCATCACGCCGATCGCGACGGAGAAGAGGGTCAGCCAGGGGTGGCCGCGCAGCCCCTTGGCCGGTGCCGGGACGGGGTCGGGCTCCGGAACCCGGTTCGCCTTGTCGACAGTGGTCTGACTAGTCATACGTTCGAGGCTAGTGACAGTCCCTGACAGTTGACAAAGCATTTCACAAGTCGGTAACTGTCACGTCGCTCACACTACGATGGGTAGTACAAACAGCAAGAAAGAGGACCATGGCGACGCGATTGAACCTGCGTGAACTCAAGAAGCAGCGCACCCGGAACGCGCTGCTGCGCTCCGCCCTTGAGCTCTTCACCTCGCAGGGATTCGACCGCACCACGGTCGATGAGATCGCCGAAGCCTGTGAGGTCTCCCAGCGCACCTTCTTCCGCTATTTCGCGAACAAGGAGGAGGTCGCTTTCGCCGTACAGGAGATGGTCGAGTCCCGTTTCGTCGTCGCCCTGCGTGAACGTCCCGCACAGGAGAGCCCCTTCGAGGCCCTGCGCCACACGGTTCTGGGCACCTGGGAGGCCCTGAGCCGCTCGGTGGAGGAGGTCATCCCGGTCGAACTCCACATGCGCACCTACCAGATGATCGAGTCGACGCCGGCCTTGCTCGCCGCCCATCTGCGCCGCTCCATCGAGCTGGAGGAGGAGGTCGCGCGCGTGATCGCCGAGCGGGAGGGGCTCGACGTGGACGTCGACCCCCGGCCGCGCGTGGCGGTGGCCGCGTTCAGCGGGGTGATGCGGATGACGGGCCGCCTGTGGGGTGCGGGCGAGGACGCGAGCGTCGACGCCATCCGTCGGCTCACCGAGTCCTACCTCGACCACCTGAAGCCGTCGTTGGGCGAGCGATGGACTCATGACCGAGTGTGAGGGACGTGGGCGCCGTCACGTGACACCCGTCGCACCCCGCGCGCGTGGGGCACTTCGCCTCCTTACGTAGCGTGAAGGCTTCCCTGCAACTGCGCCCGCTTTTACCCAAATAACCCGCCGAAAACGTGATCCGCCTCACCCGAGCCACGGGGGCCCGTGCGCTTCTCCTAGGGTGTCCCGCAGTGACTTCCTTCGACACCTCCCCCCAGCTCAACGTTTGGCGCGCGCTGCTTGCGCTGGCCGTCGTGTTCGTCATGTTGGCGACCACCGGCTGGACCGCGGTGCGTCAGCACCAGAGCGTCACATCGCCGCTCCGGACCGCGCTCACCGCATGGGAGCACGGCCGCCTGAACGGTCACGCCCTGCCCGCGCCCGACGGTTCCCCCACCCGCCTCGCGCACTTCTTCGCCTCGCTGCCACCGCACCAGCGCAGTCGGCTCGTCAACCGCTATCCACTCGCGGTCGGCAACATGAACGGCGCACCCGTCGAGCTCCGATATCGCGCGAACCGGATCGCCCTCGACCAGGCCCGCAAGGTCGAGGCCGAACGCGTACACGACGCCCGGCTGTCCACTGTCGGCCACTCCGACGCCGCTCGGCGCATGAAACGCTTCGCCCTTCTGAGCGACCCCGACCGCAAGATCCTCGCCTTCGACCCGATGGGCAACGGCCGTGTGGCCGAGGTCTTCGGCAACCTCGACAAGGCGCAGCGCGTCTCCGTCGTAGTGCCGGGCGTCGACACGAATGTGCTGACTTTCCAGCGCACCTTCCGTAAGTACTCGGCTCCCGTCGGCATGGCCCGCTCGCTGTACGCCGCCGAGCGCACGGCGAGCCCGCGCACCCGTACCGCGGTCATCGCGTGGGCCGACTACACCGCCCCGGTCGGCCTCGGCGTGGACGCCGCCACGTCGATGCGCGCCGACGACGGCGCTCCGCGGCTCAACGCGATGCTGCGCGGCCTGCCCGGCCGCTCCCCCGTCGCCCTGTACTGCCACAGCTACGGCTCCGTGGTGTGCGGTGTGGCGGCGCACCACCTGCCCTCGCGGGTGAGTGACATCGCGGTGGCCGGCAGCCCGGGCATGCGGGCCGACAACGCTGCGGGCCTGGGCACCCACGCGCGCGTGTGGGCCGCCCGCGACGAGGACGACTGGATCCAGGACGTGCCGTACATGGAGGTGGGCGGTCTCGGGCACGGCGCCGACCCGGTCTCCTCGGAGTTCGGGGCGCGGGTCATCTCCTCAGCGGACGCCAAGGGCCACACCGGTTACTTCGAACCGGGCACCGAGAGCCTCAGCAACTTCGCCGAGATCGGAACTGGCTCGTACCGATCGGTGCGCTGCGCGGACGCGGATCACGACTGTCAGGAGGGTTTTTCCGGTAGTGCCTCCGCCTGACGCGCGTAGAAATCAGCGAAACGATGGTCCGACGCAACAGGCGACGGAGGCGCGCGTGCCGCATACGATGAGCCGCATGGGTGATGTACTGGCCGGATTTCATGCCGCCTGGGAGTTCGAGTCGGACTCCGTGCTCATCCGCTTCGAACGGGGGATCCGTACGCCGAAGCTCTTTCAGGCGCTCGGCGAACGCCGCATCCCTCTGGAAGCGATTGCGGCCGTGACTCTGACTCCTGGTAAGCGCGGGACCGTGGTCCTGCATGCCGTGCCGAGACCTGGCACCGATCCGTTGATGGACGCCGCGGCGGGCCAGCTCAAGGAGGGCAGCGACCCATACCGTCTGGTGCTGCCCGCCGAGCGGGAGACACTCGCCGAGTACTACGCGGACGAACTGCGCGGCAAGCTCGTCGCCGACGAGGACGTCTGGCCGGACGGGTACCTGGTGCCTCCACCCGAAGCGCCGCTGCAGTTCAAGGCGTACGACGGCAAGGCCTCCTTCGACGGTGCGGCGGTCTCGTTCCGCTGGTTCTGGACGGGAGCGTCGTCCGCGAAGTGGAAGGCGGGGGACAAGACGTTCCCGGTCTCGGACCTCAGCGGAGTGGACTGGCGCTCCCCCGAGCTCTTCGAGGGGCATCTGCGCCTTCTGCACCGTGAGACCACCGATGGGCAGCCGGGGCAGGCCGACCAGGATCCGGCCGCCGTGGTCTTCGGACTCGGCTACGGGCCCGTGCACGAGTCACTGCCTTTCGCCGCATCGGTGCTCGCCGCTGTACGGTCCACGAGTCCCGCGCCACCGGCAGCCGGGCAGTTGCACACCGGAACTGCTTCGGCGGGGCGCCGTGACCCGGCGGACATCGCCGATCGCATCCGCCATCTCGGCGAGCTGCATCAGGCGGGCCTTGTCACGGACGCGGAGTTCTCGACGAAGAAGGCCGAACTGCTCGCGGAGCTGTGACCGCCGTACCCGGCGCCGCCGGTGATACCTGAGTATGAGGTGCGGTTGAGCACCTCGGTATGACGGCACGCACAGTCCTCATTGCCTACGCTGATCTGGCGATGAGTACTCCACCGCCCCCTCCCGAGCAGGTCCCCCGCCCACCGGACGAAGACTCCGGGCGTGCGGGGCGCCGGCGCATGCGTGATGTGCTGGGTCGTGATCTGCGCAGCACCGGCGCCAGGCTGGGCACGGCCGGTGCGGCACTCACGGTCGCCGTGGGGGGCGATCGCTCCGAGCCGCTGCTGGCCCAGGCACCCAAGCGCTGGATGCGGCTGCTGCCGTATCTGGTCGCCTTCGGGTTCGTCGTGGTCCTCATCCCGGTCACGACGCAGGTCCTGTCGCACGACTACGGCGTGAACAGCGGCCTCGCCGGCGCCATCGCCGTCGCACAGTCCGCTCCTCTGCTTCTTGCCGTCGGCCGTCCACTGACCGCTTGGTACATCACGATCGTCGCCGCCGTACTGGGCACGATCCCGCTGTTCCCGGGCGACGCACACAATCCCTCGCCGTGGACGCCCATGGTCGTCATCGGCTACGTGGTGCTGTGCATAGCCCTGGCGCTGCGGGAGAGCCGCCGCACTCTCATCGGCATCTGGCTGGTCACGGTCGTCGTCAGCATCATCCTCGGCTCTTTCCGCGACGGGAGCAGTCAGGACACGGGTGTGCTGCTCATCGTCCTGAGTGGCGGAGTTCTGTTGCTGGGTGCCCTGTTGAGAGAGCGAGGCGAGACACAGCGCAAGCTCGTCGAGCAGGAGACGATCAGCGAAGCCGAGCGGACCCGCCGGACGCTGCTGGAGGAACGGGCGCGAATCGCACGCGAGTTGCACGATGTCGTGGCCCATCACATGTCGGTGATCACCGTGCAGGCCGACTCCGCGCCCTACCGGCTCCACGGTCTGAGCGGGGAGACGCGCGAGGAGTTCGAGTCCATCGCCGCGGGTGCACGCGAGTCGCTGACGGAGATGCGCCGTCTCCTGGCCGTCCTGCGCAGCGAGGGCACACAGAGCGATCTGGTGCCCCAGCCCGGCCTCGCGCATTTGGAACAGCTCGTGGAGGCGACGATACGAGGCGGGGTGCCGGCCGAGCTGTCGTACCCGGAGCTGACGCTCGTGGGTCAACTGGCGGATGTGCCGCCCGCGGTGGACCTCTCCGCGTACCGCATCGTGCAGGAGGCGCTCGCGAACGTGGTGCGGCACGCCCCCGGGGCGCGGGCGCAGATCTCGGTCGGCCTGGACGAGGACGCACTGCTGGTGATCGTGGTCAACGGGCCGGCAAGGGAGCCCGTCTCCCCCATCGAGTCCACCGGCACGGGACACGGCCTGATAGGGATGCGCGAGCGCGTACGGTTGGTCGGCGGCACGCTGGACGTGGGACCGCTGCCCGCCGGGGGATTTCGTGTCGCGGCCCGGCTCCCCTTGACCGTGACCGACTCTCCTCCGGCGTAAAGGAATTCAGCACGCATGACCATCCGCGTGATCATCGTCGATGACCAGAGCATGGTGCGGGCGGGGTTCGCCGCGCTGCTGTCCGCGCAGAGCGACATCGACGTCGTGGGCGAGGCGCCGGACGGCAGGCAGGGTGTCCATGTCAGCCGGTCCACCCACCCCGATGTGGTGCTCATGGACGTGCGCATGCCCGAGATGGACGGACTGGCGGCGACGCGCGAGCTGCTGACCCCGCCACCGGGGGTGGTGCACCGTCCCAAGGTGCTCATGCTCACCACGTTCGACGTGGACGACTATGTGTACGCCGCGCTGCGGGCGGGTGCCTCCGGCTTTCTGCTCAAGGACGCGCCGCCGGCGGACCTCATCAGCGCGGTGCGCGTCGTCGCGGCCGGGGAAGCATTGCTCGCGCCGACCGTCACCAAGCGCCTCATCGAGGACTTCGCCAAGACCCGCCCGACGCGCAGGGACCGTTCTCCGCGGCTCAAGAGCCTGACGCCGCGCGAGATCGAGGTTCTTGAGCTGATCGCGCGCGGCCTGTCCAACCAGGAGATCGCGCAGAAGCTGGTCCTGGCCGAGCAGACCGTGAAGACCCATATCGGCCGTGTGCTGGCGAAGTTGGGGCTGCGCGACCGGGCCCAGGCCGTGATCTTCGCCTATGAGTCCGGGCTCGTCACGCCAGGCGATCAGTAACACCCGGTACCCGGGTATCTGTTTTCCCGGCGAGCACCTCGCGTCGGCCTGCGTCCACCAACTCCAACCGTTGCGGTAGCACCTCCTTTTACGGGGTCAGTGGTGTGCGGCGACGCCACCCCCTACTGCGGTATGAGGTACGGATACCCAGGTATCAGGCCCGAGTTGGCTCCGCGGTGTGACGTGTCGACCGGAGCCGGCTCTTTACCTTCCCCTCGTCATGCCAACGGTGGAGGGGAGAC
This sequence comes from Streptomyces kunmingensis, assembly GCF_039533535.1. Lineage (NCBI taxonomy): Bacteria > Bacillati > Actinomycetota > Actinomycetes > Kitasatosporales > Streptomycetaceae > Streptomyces > Streptomyces kunmingensis. The sequence continues at coordinate 80,270 of NZ_BAAATS010000048.1, read as the reverse complement.
GGGCGATGGGCCTGGGTTCATGGAAACGACGCGGTCGCCGTACTTTGGTTGCCGTCGCGCTCACGACGACGATCGTCGCGGGTACCGCAGGCTGGGCATCCGGCCACGAGCAGCGTCCTCTCACCGGGCCGCCGCCGGGCACCGCTTCCTGGCGCGCGGACGGCATGCTGGGGATGCCCCTGCCCGACCCCGCGACCGCGAGCCCCATCCGTATGGCGGCCTTCTTCCGCGGGCTGAGCGCGACAGACCAGCGCAAACTGACCGCCCGGCACCCGTCGGTCGTCGGCAACCTGGACGGCGCGCCGATCCCCCTGCGCTACAAGGCGAACGCGCTCGCGCTGCGCGCCGAGAAGGCCAGGGCCCACGCCGACGCACAGGACACGACCCTGACTCCACAGGCCCGAGCGACAGCGCGTGCCCTCGCCGAGCGCTGCGCCGATCTACTCGCCCCCGACCGCCGGATACTCGCCTTCGACCCGCGCGGCCGAGGGCAGGTGGCCGAGGTCTACGGCGACTTGCGCACCGCCCGCCACACCTCCGTCGTCGTACCGGGCTCGGACATCGATCTGCACTCCTTCGACCGGACCAAGGACGTGTACGGGACGCCCGCCGGGATGGCGAAGTCGTTGTACACAGCGGCACTTGGGCGTACGGCTGTGGTGGCGTGGGTCGGATACACCACGCCGGTCGGCCTCGGCCCGGACGCCGCCACGGGCCGGCTCGCCGAGGCGGGCGCCCCTCGCCTGAGCCGCTTCGTGCAGGGCCTCACCGCGGTCGGCACACCGAAACCGTCCGTCTTCTGCCACAGCTACGGATCGGTGGTGTGCGGGCTCGCCGCCTCCCGGCTGCCCGCGTCGGATCTGGTCGTCCTCGGATCCCCCGGCCTGCGCGCGGACAACGTGTCCGAGCTGCGCACTCGGGCCCACGTCTGGGCGGCGCGGGACGACAGCGACTGGATCGCCAAGGTGCCCCACGTCGAGCTGCTCGGCCTGGGCCACGGAGCCGACCCCACCGATCCCTCCTTCGGGGCCCGACGAGTGCCTGCCGAGCGCGCCAAGGGCCACACCGGCTACTTCGCGCCCGGCACGGACTCGCTGCGCGCCTTCACCGACATCGCCACCGGAGTCTCGTCATGACCCTCACTGCCCTGCGGAGCTCCGCAGCCTCGGCTGTCACCACGATCGACGCGAAGACTCCGGCCCACCGTGACCGGGCGGTCGACGGGCTGCGCGCCCTGGCCCTGCTCGCCGTTCCGACCGGCCATTGGCTTCTCGGGGGCTTCACTCTGGACACCCACGGCGCCCTGCACAACGCGAGCCCGCTGACCGCGTTCGGCTTCTTCGCCCCAGTGAGCTGGGTGCTGCAGATGCTCGGTGTCTTCTTTCTCGTGGGCGGATACGCGTCGGTCCTGTCCTACCGCCGGGCACAGGAGCGCGGTACGTCTACGACGCGCTGGCTGCGGGGCCGACTGGCCCGACTCGGCCGCCCGGTTCTGGGGGTGACGGCGGTCTGGGCCGCGATGATTCCGGTGTTGTACGCACTGGGCGTGCCGGAGACGACGCTGCGGACGGGATCCACCCTGGTGATACAGCCCCTCTGGTTCGTCGGGGTCTACACCGTGATCACCGCGCTCACACCCTGGTGTATTCGAGTCTCCAGCAGGCTCGGCGCCTGGGCTGCCGCACCGCTCCTGGGCGCCGTCGTCACCGTCGACTTCCTTCGGTACGGGCCCTTCGCGTCGGCCATGCCGTCCTGGCTCAGTCTGCTGAATCTGCTGCCGGGCTGGATGTTCGCCTACCAACTGGGCGTCAGCTGGGGCGAGAAGAGGCTGGGACGACGTGCCGCCTGGATGCTGCTCGTCGGCGGAACAGCACTGTTCGCGGCGCTCCTGCTCGCCTTTCACTACCCGATGTCGATGGTCGGTGTACCGGGTGAGACACGGACGAACTCTCATCCGCCGTCGCTTCTGGTCCTGGCGCTGGCTGCCGCGCAGAGCGGCGCAGCGATACTGCTGCGAGATCGCATCGGCCGAGCGCTGCGCCGGCCCGCGCTGTGGGCGCCGGTCGTGATCATCAACCTGTCGGCGATGACCATTCTGTGCTGGCACCAGACAGCGATGCTCGCGGCAGCGGTCCCCGCGTCCTTCGCCGGGCAGATACCGGGCCTGACCGCGGGGCCGGACACCGTGGCCTGGATAGCGGCCCGCCTGGCGTGGTTGCCGCTGTTCGCGGCGCTGCTCGCCCTGATAGGTCGCTATGCGCGGGGTTTCGAATCGCCGTGGCAGCAGGTGAGCCGGGGCCGCCGAGCACTGGCCGGGCTGCTCGCCGCCGGGTTCACGGTGTTCGCGCTGGGGCTGGCGTGACGGGGGCCTGCACCGTCCTCGGTGGCAGGACAGGACCGGTCCGGCTGCGCCTCTCGCCCCGCAACCCACGCACCCCACAACCCACCAGCCCACCAGCCCACCAGCCCACCAGCCCACCAGCCCACCAGCCAGGCTCCGACTCTGCTACTCGCGGCCCGCCGACGTGAAGGTCATGTCGGCGTAGCGGTCACCGGACACCTGGGCGGCGATCGGTTCCAGGAGCGCCATCTCGTCCTCGGTGAGGGCGATGTGGGTCGCCGCAGTGTTCTCCTCGACGCGGCTGCGCTTCCGGGTGCCGGGGATGGGGACGGCGACGACGCCGAAAGTCTCGGCCTTGCGCTGCACCCAGGCCAGGGCGATCTGGCCGAGGGAGGCACCATGGGCGTCGGCGACCCGGCGGACCGGTTCGAGGAGGGCCGCGTTGGCCGACGCGTTGTCGCCGGTGAACCGGGGCTGCTGGCGGCGGAAGTCGTCCTCGGCCAACTCCTTGTCGGCGCTGACGAAAGCACCGGTGAGGAAGCCGCGGCCGAGGGGTGAATAGGGGACGAGCGCGATGCCGAGTTCCGCGGCGGCCGGCACCACCGACCGTTCGATGTCGCGGCTGAACAGCGACCACTCGGACTGGACGGCCGCGATCGGGTGGACGGCCTGGGCGGCGCGCAGTTCGTCGGCGGTGACCTCGCTGAGGCCGAGGTGCTTGACCTTGCCGGCGGCGACGAGTTCGGCCATCGCGCCGACCGTCTCCTCGATGGGCACCTTCGGGTCCCGGCGGTGCATGTAGTACAGGTCTACCGAGTCGACGCCCAAGCGCTGAAGGCTGGCGTCGATGCAGGTCCGGATGTAAGCGGGGTCGTTGTTGATGACGCGCTTGTACGGAGCGCTGGGATCGACCCCGATGGCGAACTTGGTGGCCAGGACGATCTCGTCCCGGTGCGCCTTGACGAAAGGAGCAAGGAACTTCTCGTTCTCGCCGGCACCGTAGGCGTCGGCGGTGTCGTACAGGGTGACGCCGAGCTCCAGCGACCGCTCCAGGGTGGCTCGTGCCTCGTCGGCATCGGTCGGACCGTAGGCCCAGCTCATGCCCATGCAGCCGAGGCCTTGAATGCCCACCACGGGCCCGTTGCTTCCCAACTCAACAGTGCGCAGGCGCTCCGCACCGGAGGGGTGCACCTCGGTGGTGGGGTGCACCCCACCGGAGAAGCGGTCTCCGGTGGGGATGCGGCCCCCGGTGGAGCTGCGGTCTTCGTCCGCTCGCGGCGTTCGTTCCGTGCCGGTCATGTGGTTCAGGTCCTTTCCGACGCCTACTGGGCACCCGCGTAAAAGTTGATCTTGTGGTCGAGTACGGCCAGGGTGTCCTGGAGTTCGGCCATCCGGTTCACCACGTCGCGACGGGTCGACTCGAGGAGTTCGCGGCGCTCCTCGAAGGTCTGCTCGCCGAGGCGGACGAGTTCGGCGTAGCGGACCATGTGGGCGACCGGCATTCCGGTGAGCCGCAGCTTGCCCACGAAGGCGAGCCAGTCCAGGTCGCGATTGGTGTAGCGGCGCTGCCCGGTGTGAGAGCGGTCGACGTCGGGCATCAGGCCGATCCGCTCGTACCAGCGCAGGGTGTGCGCGGTCAGTCCGGTGAAGGCGACGACCTCACTGATCGTGTACCGGTCCTGGCCGTCCGGACGCGGATGGGCGCTCGGTGCCGAGGCACAGGCGTCGACCTTGGTCGGATCGTCGTCGGTCGAGGTGGGTGCGGGCGGGCTCTCCATCACCGTCATGCTCCCCACGCTAGAACCTTGGAGTGCGCTCCAAGCAAGCATTCGCGGGGAATTCCTGACGACAGCCGCACGGGGGCTACTCGCGCGCCTGCCTGGAGGCGCTCCTCGACTGGTACCGGGAGCGCGGCGTGCGCCGGATCGATCTGCACGCGACCGCGCAGGGCGAGCCGCTGTACACGTCGCTCAGGTTCGCCCGCACCCCTTCACCCGCGATGAGACTGACGCTCTAGGCTCGTACGTATGCAGAGCCTCGCGTTGATCGAGAACTGGCCGGTCCCGACCGCCGCCGCAGCCGTCGTCCGTGCGGACGGCACGGTGCTGGGCACGCACGGCCCGACGGAGCACCGTTTCCCGCTGGCCTCGGTCACCAAGCCGCTCGCGGCCTACGCGGCGCTCGTGGCGTACGAGGAAGGGGCGATCGAGCTCGACGAGTCGGCCGGCCCGGAGGGCTCGACGGTGCGGCATCTGCTGGCGCACACCAGTGGGCTCGCTTTCGACGAGCACCGGACGACGTCGGCGCCGGGGACCCGGCGGTTGTACTCGAACGCGGGCTTCGAGGTGCTCGGGGACCACATCGCGAAGGCGACGGACATCCCGTTCGCCGAGTATCTGCGCCAGGCCGTGCTCGAGCCGCTCGGGATGACCGCGACCTCGCTGGACGGCTCACCCGCCAAGGACGGGGTGTCGACGGTGGACGACCTGATGCGGTTCGCCGCGGAGGTGCAGGCGCCGCGGCTGCTCGATCCGCGGACGGTGGCCGAGGCGATGACGGTGCAGTACCCGGGGACGAAGGGCGTGCTGCCGGGCTACGGGCACCAGAACCCGAACGACTGGGGCCTCGGGTTCGAGATCCGGGACCACAAGTCGCCGCACTGGACGGGCGGTTCCTCGTCCCCGCGGGCGTTCGGGCACTTCGGGCAGTCCGGCACGCTTCTGTGGGTCGACCCGGATGCCGGGGCGGCGTGCGTCGCCCTGACGGACCGGGCGTTCGGGCCCTGGGCGGTCGAGGTGTGGCCGCCGTTCACCGACGCGGTGCTCGCCGAGCTCTGACCGGAGCCCGGTGCTCGCCGAGCTCTGACGGGGGCCCGGTGCTCGCGGAGCTCTGACGGGGGCCCGGGCTCAGCCGTTCATCTCCCAGATCAGCAACTGCGCGCCCGTGAACGCCAGTAGCTCGGGGCCGGCGGGCTCCGTGATCCGGGCGGCGTCCCCCTCCCCCAGCTCCTTGCCGTCCAGCAGCACTGCGCCGTGGACCACGTGGAGGTAGACGTACGGGGCGGTCGGCAGCTCGGTCCGCTCGCCCTCGGCCAGGCGCCGCACATGGAGCATGGCGCCGGCCGCGGGGACGTCATAGGGCGTCGAGTCGGCGATCCCATGCACTACTTCGTACGCGGGGTCACCGCCCGGGTCGCGGGGGGCCAGCCACATCTGGATGAAGGTGAGGGGCTCGATGCCGTCGTTGCGTTCGACGTGACGGACGCCGCCGCCCGAGCTCAGGCGCTGGACGTCTCCGGGCCGCACAACGGTCTCGTGCCCGGTGGAGTCGCGGTGGGTGAGTTCGCCGGAGACGACCCAGGTGATGATCTCGGTGTGGCTGTGCGGGTGCTCGTCGAAGCCGGCACCGGGGGCAAGACGTTCCTCGTTGCAGGCCAGGATGGCGCCGAAGCGCAGGTTGTCCGGGTCGTAGTGCGGGCCGAAGGAGAACGCGTGGAAGGACTGGATCCCCGCATCGGGTTCGCCTCCGGGATAGCGGAAGCCGGCACGGCGCACATCAATCACGCGCTACACCGTAGCCGTCGTTTCCGGTCGCCCGCCGGGGTCTGCCCGGACCCTCGGCTCCGCCGGGCCGCCCCGGTAAGGCAGTCTTGTCCCCGTGCCCCATTCGGAATCAGCGCAGCCTTCAGCGAACGAAACATCGGACCGCCGCCGGGACGCCCGTGTGGACCCCCATCCGAACTCGGCGACCCTGAAGCGCCTGGAGAAGTCATCCGGGGCGCTCGCCGCGCAGGCGATCACGCGCATGGACGAGACGCTGTCCTGGTACCGGGCCATGCCTCCGGAGAACCGGTCGTGGATCGGGCTGGTGGCGCAGGCGGGTATCGCCGCGTTCACCGAGTGGTTCCGGCACCCGGACGCCCCGCAGGCCATCTCGACGGATGTCTTCGGCACCGCGCCGCGCGAGTTGACGCGGGCGATCACCCTGCGCCAGACCGTGGAGATGGTGCGGACGACCATCGAGGTCATGGAATCGGCCATCGACGAGGTGGCCGCGCCCGGTGACGAGAGGGTCCTGCGCGAGGCGCTCCTGGTGTACGCGAGGGAGATCGCGTTCGCGACCGCCCAGGTGTACGCGCAGGCGGCGGAGGCTCGGGGCGCATGGGACGCGCGGCTCGAGTCCCTCGTGGTGAACGCCGTGCTCTCCGGGGAGGCCGACGAGGGCGCGATCAGCCGGGCCGCGGCACTGGGCTGGAACTCGCCGGAGCATGTGTGCGTGGTGCTCGGGACCGCGCCGGACGGCGACAGCGAGCTGACCGTGGAGGCGATCCGGCGGGCGTCGCGGCACGCCAAGCTGCAGGTGCTGACCGGGGTGCTCGGGGACCGCCTCGTGGTGATCGCGGGCGGCAGCGACAATCCGCTGGCGGTGGCCAAGTCACTGATCGGACCGTTCGCGGCGGGGGCCGTGGTGGCCGGGCCGGTGATGCCGGACCTGCTGGCCGCCACCCGGTCCGCCCAGGCCGCGGCCGCCGGACTCAAGGCGTGCGGGGCCTGGCAGGACGCCCCGCGTCCGGTTCTGGCGGACGATCTGCTTCCGGAGCGCGCGATCGCGGGTGACCCCTCCGCGCGGGACCAGTTGGTGGAGGAGATCTACAGACCGCTGGAGGAAGCGGGCTCGGCGCTCCTGGAGACGCTCAGCGTCTATCTGGAGCAGGCAAGCAGTTTGGAAGGGGCGGCCCGGATGCTCTTCGTGCACCCGAACACCGTCCGCTACCGGCTTCGACGTGTGACCGACGTCACCGGATGGTCTCCGTCGGATGTCCGCTCGGCGTTCACCTTGAGGATCGCGCTGATCCTGGGGCGTCTGGCCGACGCAGATCCTCAGTCATAGTCTTTTGTCGGGGGTCTACAATTCCCCCTTCGGTTCTTCGTCCCTGTCCCCACGGGCGGCCCGCACCGTCCACAAGAGAGAGTGTGAGAGTGCTCGTACTCGTCGCTCCCGGCCAAGGCGCTCAGACGCCCGGCTTCCTGACTCCCTGGCTCGACCTCCCAGGCGCGGCGGACCGCCTCGCCGCGTGGTCCGACGCCATCGGACTCGACCTTGCCCACTACGGCACGCAGGCCGACGCCGACGCGATCCGTGACACGGCCGTGGCCCAGCCGCTCCTTGTCGCGGCCGGGCTCCTTTCGGCGACCGCGCTCGGCGACGTCACGCCGGATGCGGTGGCGGGGCACAGCGTGGGCGAGATCACCGCGGCCGCGTTCGCCGGGGTACTCGACGACACCGCCGCCCTGAAGCTGGTGCGCCGGCGTGGCGTGGCCATGGCCGAGGCCGCCGCGGTCACGCAGACCGGTATGTCGGCGCTGCTCGGCGGTGACCCCGAGGTCACCGTGGCGCACCTGGAGAAGCTGGGCCTGACCCCGGCGAATGTGAACGGCGCGGGCCAGATCGTGGCCGCCGGCACGCTCGAGGAGCTTGCCGCGCTCGCGGAGGACAAGCCCGAGGGCGTGCGCCGCGTGGTGCCGCTGAAGGTGGCCGGCGCGTTCCACACCCGGCACATGGCCCCGGCGGTGGCGAAGCTGGCGGAGGCCGCGAAGGAGCTGACTCCGGCCGACCCCCGGGTCACGTACGTGTCGAACAAGGACGGCAAGGCGGTCGCGACCGGCGCCGAGGTGCTGACCCGGCTGGTGGGCCAGGTGGAGAACCCGGTCCGCTGGGACCTGTGCATGGAGACGTTCCAGGAGCTCGGCGTGACCACGCTGATCGAGGTGTGCCCGGGCGGCACTCTCACCGGCATCGCCAAGCGCGCCCTGCCCGGCGTCAAGACCCTCGCCCTCAAGACCCCCGACGACCTCGACGCAGCCCGCGCCCTGATCGCCGCCGAGACATCTGCCGCTGCCGCGGCGGGTCCCGAAGCCACGGCCTGACAAGGAGATCCGAGCAGCATGTCGAAGATCAAGCCCAGCAAGGGTGCCCCGTACGCGCGCATCCTCGGCGTCGGCGGATACCGGCCGACGCGGGTCGTGCCGAACGAGGTGATCCTCGAGAAGATCGACTCGTCGGACGAGTGGATCCGTTCGCGCTCCGGTATCTCCACCCGCCATTGGGCGAACGACGAAGAGACCGTGGCGATGATGTCCGTCGAGGCGTCCGGCAAGGCCATCGCGGACGCGGGCATCCGGCCCGAGCAGATCGGCGCCGTGGTCGTGTCGACCGTCTCGCACTTCGCGCAGACGCCGGCCATCGCGACGGAGATCGCGGACAAGCTGGGCACGCAGAAGGCGGCGGCGTTCGACATCTCCGCCGGCTGTGCCGGGTTCGGCTACGGTCTGACGCTGGCCAAGGGCATGATCGTCGAGGGCAGCGCGGAGTACGTGCTGGTCATCGGCGTGGAGCGGCTCTCGGACCTGACCGACCTGGAGGACCGGGCGACGGCCTTCCTGTTCGGTGACGGCGCCGGTGCCGTGATCGTCGGTCCGGCCCAGGAGCCCGCGATCGGCCCCACCGTGTGGGGTTCCGAAGGCGACAAGGCCGGGACGATCAAGCAGACCGTGCCGTGGGACCAGTTCAGGATCGGCGACGTGTCCCAGCTGCCTCTCGACTCCGAGGGCAATGTCAAGTTCCCTGCGATCACGCAGGAGGGCCAGGCGGTGTTCCGCTGGGCCGTGTTCGAGATGGCGAAGGTCGCCCAGCAGGCGCTGGACGCGGCCGGGATCAGCCCGGACGACCTGGATGTCTTCATTCCTCACCAGGCCAACGAGCGGATCATCGACTCGATGGTGAAGACTCTGAAACTGCCGGAGCATGTCACGGTCGCCCGTGACGTGCGTACCACCGGCAACACCTCGGCCGCCTCGATTCCGCTCGCGATGGAGCGGCTTCTGGCGACCGGCGAGGCGAAGAGCGGCGACACCGCGCTCGTCATCGGCTTCGGGGCGGGTCTCGTGTACGCCGCCACGGTCGTTACCCTCCCCTAGGCATCCCGTCCGGATCACCGGTCCGTACGGATGCCGCCACACCCTCTGGATACACACCGAAGGAGCGCCCTAATGGCCGCCACTCAGGAAGAGATCGTCGAAGGTCTCGCAGAAATCGTGAACGAGATCGCCGGGATCCCCGTTGAGGACGTCAAGCTGGACAAGTCCTTCACCGATGACCTGGACGTCGACTCGCTGTCCATGGTCGAGGTCGTCGTCGCCGCCGAAGAGCGCTTCGACGTCAAGATCCCGGACGACGACGTCAAGAACCTCAAGACCGTCGGCGACGCCACGAAGTACATCCTCGACCACCAGGCCTGAACCACCAGGTTCAGACCGTAGGTCAGTCGCTCCGCCACCCGGCGGTGGCGCCGCTGAATCCCTCGCATCCGTTGGAGAAGAATTCCTGTGAGCTCGACCAATCGCACCGTGGTCGTCACCGGTATCGGCGCAACCTCACCGCTGGGTGGCGACGCGACAACCACCTGGGAGGGCCTGGTCGCCGGACGTTCCGGTGTCAAGCCCCTCGAGCAGGAGTGGGCCGCCGAGCAGGCGGTCCGCATCGCGGCGCCGGCCGCCGTGGACCCGAGCGAGGTCATTCCTCGCCCGCAGGCCCGCAAGCTGGACCGTTCCGCGCAGTTCGCGCTGATCGCCGCCAAGGAAGCCTGGGCCGACGCCGGGTTCACCGACAAGGCGGGCGATGACCCGGCCGTCGAGCCGGAGCGTCTGGGCGCTGTCATCGCGTCCGGCATCGGCGGCGTGACCACGCTTCTCGACCAGTACGACGTGCTGAAGGAGAAGGGCGTCCGCCGCGTCTCCCCGCACACCGTGCCGATGCTGATGCCCAACGGCCCGTCCGCCAACGTGGGCCTGGCCGTGAACGCCCGGGCTGGTGTGCACACTCCGGTGTCCGCCTGCGCGTCGGGCGCCGAGGCCATCGGCTACGGCATCGAGATGATCCGCACCGGCCGCGCCGACGTCGTCGTCTGCGGTGGCACCGAGGCGGCCATCCACCCGCTGCCCATCGCCGCGTTCGGCAACATGATGGCGATGTCCAAGAACAACGACGACCCGCAGGGTGCCTCGCGCCCCTACGACACCGCCCGGGACGGCTTCGTCCTCGGTGAAGGTGCCGGCGTCGTCGTCCTGGAGTCGGCCGAGCACGCCGCCGCCCGCGGCGCCCGCGTCTACGCGGAGGCTCTCGGCCAGGGCATCTCCGCCGACAGCCACGACATCGTGCAGCCGGAGCCGGAGGGCCGCGGGATCGCGCAGGCTCTGCGGAACCTGCTGGACAACACCGACCTGGACCCGGCCGAGATTGTGCACGTGAACGCGCACGCGACGTCCACGCCGGCCGGTGACGTGGCCGAGCTGAAGGCGCTGCGCAAGGTCTTCGGTGACGACACCGACCACATCGCCGTCTCCGCGACGAAGTCCATGACCGGGCATCTGCTCGGTGGCGCCGGTGGCGTCGAGACCGTGGCTTCGGTGCTGGCCCTGTACCACCGGGTGGCTCCGCCGACCATCAACGTGGAGAACCTGGACCCCGAGGCCGAGGCTGCCGCGGACATCGTCCGCGGTGAGGCGCGCAAGCTGCCCGTCGAGGGCCGTATCGCCGCGCTGAACGACTCGTTCGGCTTCGGTGGGCACAACGTGGTTCTGGCGTTCCGTTCCGTCTGAGACACGTGATCGCAGCGGGGCCGGAGCCCCGCGAACGTGCGGTGGGCCCGCCCGGGGAATCCCGGGCGGGCCCACCGCCGTACAGTCCGCGGATCCGCGGATCACGCCGCCTGTCACACCACCTGTCACACCACTTGATGGAGCCAGCGGACCGGCGCGCCCTCTCCGGCATAGCGGAACGGCTCCAGTTCGTCGTCCCAGGGCTTGCCGAGGAGCCGGGCGACCTCCGACTCCAGATCGGTCTCGCCGCCCGTGGAGCGGGCCAGTGCGGCGCGCAGACGGTCCTCCGGGATGAGGATGTCGCCGTGGATTCCGGTGACGGCGTGGAAGATGCCGAGTTCGGGCGTGGCGCTGTAGCGCTCTCCCTCGGCGCTCGCGCAGGGTTCGGCCGTCACCTCGAAGCGGAGCAGTTGCCAGCCGCGCAGCGCGGAGGCCAGCTTGGCGGCCGTGCCCGCCTCGCCCCGCCAGCTGAATTCGGATCTCCAGGTGCCAGGCGCCGCGGGCTGCCTGATCCAGTCGAGGCTGACGCGCACGCCTAGTACGCCCGCGACCGCCCATTCGACGTGCGGGCACAGCGCGCGCGGCGCGGAGTGCACGTACAGAACTCCACGTGTCGTCACCGGACCTCCAGTGTGGGTCGAGGTTCGCCTTCCCCAGCGGCCTCGCGCCCGTGCCGAGCCTTCTTCCCTCTGTGCCCGGATCGAAAAGGTCCAGACAAAAAGGGACACATCTGACGTGTTGTAATTTAGCGGAACCGGTACAGCGGGGTCTCACTGGGTCGACCGGGGACCCCGGGGCGAGGCTATCGCGCAGCGGTGCAAGGAGTGTGACGTACTGTCGGTCCCGGGGCGCACAAACGCCGACCTTTCACCCGGCGGGGCGCAACCTCGGCCACGCGGAGGACGGTAGCCGCGGCGACAGCGAGTAGTGGAGGGGATATCCGGATGCGGAAGCGAAGCCACGAACCGACCGCGGCCCGGCGCTCCCTCACCTCCCGGCGCTCCCTCGCCTCCCGGCCGTCCCCCCTCTCCCAGCGGTCGATCACCTCCCGGGCTGTCGTCGCCGCCGTGTCCGCGGCTGTGCTCGGTGTCACGGCGCTGACCGCGTGTGACGCCTCCGGTGGTAACTCCCCGGGTCCGAAGGGGTCCACGGCGCCCGCGAAGCCGTCGCCGACCGCTCCGGTGTGGGACACGAGCCCGCGTTCCGTTGCCGCGGTGGGCGATTCGATCACGCGGGGTTTCGACGCGTGCAGCGTGTTGTCCGACTGTCCCGAGGTGTCGTGGGCGACGGGGACGGACGCGCGGGTCAAGAGTCTGGCCGTACGGCTGCTCGGCAAGAGCCGGGCCAAGACGCACAGTTGGAACTATGCGCGGACCGGGGCGCGGATGGCGGATCTGCCGGCGCAGATGCGGCAGGCCGGTGCGGTCCGGCCCGAGCTGGTGACGGTGATGGCCGGGGCGAACGACGCGTGCCGGCCGACGGCCCGGTCCATGACGCCGGTGGCGCGCTTTCGGACCGATTTCGAGGAGGCGCTGCGGCAGTTGCGGCGGGCGGCTCCCAAGACGCAGGTGTACGTGATGAGCGTGCCGGATCTGAAGCGGCTGTGGTCCGAGGGACGGGCCAATCCGCTGGGCAAGCAGGTGTGGAAGCTGGGGATCTGCTCGTCGATGCTGGCCGACCCGGACGCCATGGACGTCGCGGCCACCTCGCGGCGTGATGCGGTGCAGGAGCGCGTAGAGGCGTACAACGAGGTGCTGAAGGACGTGTGCGCGAAGGACCGGTTGTGCCGGTCGGACGAGGGCGCGGTCTTCGGGTACCGGTTCGGCGAGAACCAGTTGAGCCAGTGGGACTGGTTCCATCCCAGCAGGGACGGGCAGGCGCGGCTCGCGGCGCTGGCGTATCGCGGGGTGACCGCGAAGGAGCCGCTCGTCTGAGGGCCCGGGCGGCGGGCGTAGGGTCTCGATCATGCGCAGTGAACTCTTCGACGCCCTTCCCGATGGCACCGACGTCCACCGCTGGATCCTGGAACGGGACCGGGTGCGGGTACGCGTCCTGACGTACGGGGGCGTCCTGCAGACGGTCGAGGTGCCCGACCGTGAGGGGGCCACGGACAATATCGTGCTCGGCTTCCCCGACCTGGCCACGTATCTGGCCCGTCCCCAGCCCTACTTGGGCGCTCTGGTGGGGCGGTACGCGAACCGGATCGCGGGTGGCCGTTTCACGCTCGACGAGCAGGTCTACCACCTCGCGCGGAACAACGGGGCGAACTCGTTGCACGGCGGTGAGCGCGGTTTCGACAAGCGGGTGTGGGACGCGGAGGCGGTCGGGGAGCATGCGCTGCGGCTGACCCGCGTCTCCCCGGACGGCGAGGAGGGGTTCCCGGGCCGGCTCGAGATCGCGGCGACGTACACGCTGGAGGAGGGCGGGGTGCTGCGCCTGTCCTACGAGGCCACGACCGATGCCCCGACGGTCGTGAACCTGACCAACCACAGTTACTGGAACCTGGGCGGAGCGGGTTCGGGGAACGCGGCGGGCGGTCATGAACTGCGGATCGACGCAGCGCTGGTGACGGCCGTGGACGACGAGCTGATTCCGTCCGGTGAGGCGGCGGCGGTCGACGGGACCCGGTTCGACTTCCGGCAGAGCCGCAAGCTCGGCGCGGGGTACGACCACAACTATGTGCTCGACAAGGGGGTCACGGCGACGGCCGAGGAGATCGCCGAGCTGCACGATCCGGCGTCCGGCCGGGTGCTGAGCATCGCCACGACGGAGCCGGGGATCCAGCTCTACACCTCGGACGGGTTCGACGAGACGCTGCCGTTCGCGCCGGGTGACGGGATCGCGCTGGAGACGCAGCACTTCCCGAACTCGCCGAACCGGCCCGACTTCCCGTCCACCGTGCTGCGGCCGGGCGAGGTGTACCGGTCGCAGACGGTGTACGGGTTCGGAGTGCGCCCGTAGAAGGACGCAAGCGCACAGGGGCGGCGGGGTCAGGTGCCGCCGCCCCTGAGTGAAGGGGGCCGGGCGTCAGGCGACGATCGTCTCGCTGACGCGGCCGTCGGTGAGCGAGCGGCCTGCCGTCAGCTCGTACCGGCCGGGCTGGTGGGCCCAGGCGCCCGCGTCCTCGTCCCAGATCTCGAAGGTGCGGCGCGGGAGTTCGACGACGGCCTCGACGCTCTCGCCGGGGGCGGCCGTGACGTTCGCGAAGCCGGCCAGCCAGCGGGCCGGGCGGGCCTCGTCGGGCCCGCTCGGGGACAGATAGAGCTGGACGGTCTCGCGGCCGGGGCGGGCTCCCGTGTTGCGGACGCGGACCGTGGCGGTCGTGCCGGTCACGTCGAGCGACTCGTACGTCCAGTCGGTGTAGCCGAGACCGTGGCCGAACGGGTACGAGGGGGTGGCCCCCGATTTGTCCCAGGCGCGGTAGCCGATGAACACGTCCTCGGTGTACGTGAGTTGGCCGTCGGTCGGCGTCACCCGGGTGACCGGGGCGGCGTCGAACGCGCCCCAGGTGGTGGGGAGCCGCCCGCCCGGTTCCTCGGCGCCGAGCAGGACGTCGGCGAGGGCGTCGCCGCCCTCCTGGCCGGGGAACCAGCTCAGCAGGACGGCCGCGACCTCCTCGCGCCACGGGAGCTCCACCGGGGAGCCGGAGTTGACGACCACGACGGTGTTCGGGTTGGCGGCGGCGACCGCGCGCACCAGGTCGTCCTGACGGCCGGGAAGGCGGAGGTCGGTGCGGTCGAAGCCCTCGGACTCCACGCGTTCGGTGGTGGCGACCACGACGACGGCGACCTCGGCGTCCCGCGCGGCCTCGACCGCCTCGGCGATCAGGCTGTCCGCGTCGCGGCGCGGTTCGAGGTGCATGAGGCTGAAGATCACGGCGGGCAGCGGCATGGCGAGGGACTTGTCCAGCGGGTGGAACAGGGAGATCTCCACCGGTTCGCCGGCCGTGAGCGTCGCCTTGCCGCGCTCCAGCGGGGCGCCGAAGAACGCCTCGAAGGGGTCGGACTCGGTCCCCATGGACTGCACGCCGTCGTAGAGGCCGGTGCCGTCGACGGTGAGGGTGAAGGCGCCGAGGCCGCGCGTGCCGAAGGCGTGGTCGCCGCTCACGCGCGGGGTGAACGTGCCCTTGATCTCGATGCTGTGCAGCGTCTCGTGGGTGACACCGGCGGGCAGGTCGGCGCCCATCCACTGGAGCTGGCCGCTCGGCAGCGAGCCCTCGCCGATGACGGTGCCGTCGGCGTCGCGGCAGACGGCGCGCAGCTCGAACCCCACGCCGGCGGGCGCGAGTTCGTCGCTCGGGTCGGCGCCGAGGGCGTAGGTGAGGGAGTCCGTGGCGGCGCGCAGGCCGTCGAGCGGGGAGACGATGTGGTCGGGGAAGACGGTGGCGGAGCCGCCGCCGAGGACGCGGGCATCGCGGGCGGCGGCGCCGATGAGCGCGATCCTGGCGTCCCTGCGCAGCGGCAGGACACCGGAGTTGCGGACGAGGACGAAGGCGCGGCGGGCGATCTCGCGGGCCAGGGCCACGCCGTCGATCTCCCCGGGCACCTCACCGACGGCCGGCTCGGCGCCTTCGAGGATGCCGACGCGGGCGGCGAGCCGCAGCACGTTGCGCACGGCGTCGTCGACCTCGGACTCCTCGGCCTCACCGGCTCGTACGGCGGCGGCGAGCGCGGGCCCGTACACCGTCTGCGGTCCCGGCATGGCGACGTCGAGGCCGCCCTTGAGGGCGCCGGTGGTGGAGCGGGCGGCCAGCCAGTCGGAGACGTTGAAGCCGTCGAAGCCCCATTCGCCGCGCAGGACCTCGTTCACGAGGTGGCGGTGCTCGGTCATCGTCGTGCCGTTGACCGTGTTGTAGGCGGTCATGATGCCCCACGGGTGGGCGCCCGCGACGATGGTCTCGAAGGGGGCCAGGTACAGCTCGCGCAGGGCGCGCGCGGAGACGAGGTTGTCGACGGTGAAGCGGTCGGTCTCGGCGTCGTTGGCGACGAAGTGCTTGACCGTGGTGCCGACGCCGCCGGACTGGACGCCCTGCACGTAGCCCGTGCCGATGGCGCCGGTGAGGAGCGGGTCCTCGCTGTACGCCTCGAAGTGGCGGCCGCCGAGCGGTGAGCGGTGCAGGTTCACGGTGGGGGCGAGCAGGACGTGGACGCCCTTGCGGCGGGCCTCCTGGGCGAGGAGCGCGCCTGCCCTGCGGGCGAGCGAGGGGTCCCAGGTGGCGGCGAGCGCCGTCGGGGAGGGCAGGGCGATCGACGGGTCGTCGGCGGTCCAGCGCACTCCGCGGACACCGATCGGGCCGTCGGACATGACCAGTGAGCGCAGGCCGATCTCGGGGAGTTCGGGCAGCGACCACATGTCCTGGCCGGCGAGCAGCCGTGCCTTGGTGTCGAGGTCGAGCTTGCCGAGTGCGGCCTCGACGACCGCCTCGCGAGCCCGGGCCCGGGCCCCGTCGTCGCCGCTGAATCCGTCCGCGGAACCGTCTGCCTGCGTCGCCATGCCGGCCCTCCTCGTCGAGGTCATCACCTGTGTACCTACGTCTGAGCGCATCCATCCTGCACCCGGAGACCTGTAGAGCGGTAGGTTTCGTTATTCTGGTGTTATAAACACCGCTCGGAGGCGCTTTCGTCATGTCGTACGGTGACCGCATGAGCAGCACCAGAACCCCCCGTAGCGAGGAACGGCGGGCCGAGATCCTGCGGGCGGCGCTCGAGGTGATCGCCGAGCGCGGGTACCGGGGCGCGAGCCTCTCGGCGGTCGCGGAGCGCGTGGGGCTCACCCAGCAGGGGCTGCTGCACCACTTCCCGACGAAGGAGACGCTGCTCGTCGCGGTCCTCGCCGACCGGGACCGATGGGACGCGGTGCCGAACAGTCAGTGGCGCCTCGACCTGCTCGGCTCCCTGGTCGAGTACAACGCGATGCGGCCGGGGATCGTACAGACCTTCTCGGCGCTGCTCGGGGAGTCGGTCACCGAGGGACATCCGGCGCGGGGGTTCTTCACCCGGCGCTACGTCGACGTGCGCGCGTCGATGGCGGAGGTGCTGCGCGCCGAGTACGGGGACCGGCTGCCGAGCGGGCTCACGCCGGAGCGGGCCGCGCCGCTGCTCGTCGCCGTGATGGACGGGTTGCAGTACCAGTGGCTGCTCGACCCGGAGTCGGTGGACATGCCGGGTGCGTTCCGCGATTTCCTGACACTGCTGGGCGAGCCCGGGAACGAGGCCGAAACCGAGCCCGGGAGCGAGGCCGAAACCGAGTCCGGGAGCAAGGCCCACACGGAGGCCCACACCGAGCCCCGGAACGAGCCCGAAGCCGAGGCCGGGCCCCAGCCGGGCTGAACCGGAGCCGGGCTGAACCGGAGCCGGGCAGAACCGGAGCCGGGCTACTGGTTCCAGTGCACGGCAAGCGCCTTGCTCAGCGCGCAGACCGCCGCGAAGACGACCGCCCAGACGTACGCGCCGGAGAGGGCCAGGGCCGCGACGCCCGCGCCGAACCAGACGGTCTCGAAGGCGACGCGGGTCGCTCCGCGGGTCTTGTAATGGGCCTTCTGCGAGCCGAAGAGGGCCCAGGTGGTGATCATGAGCGCCAGGCCGAGCAGTCCGTAGAGCCAGGCAAGGGGCGTCGCCACGTCGCGGGTGAAGCCGTAGGCGCCCACGGCGCCGAGAGCGACGAGTTCTATGGCGAACAGGACGCCCAGGTTCGCTGTCTTCATGCCGTCATTCCCTGGGGAGTCTCGTCTGTCCCGTCACCGTGGGATGCGGGGTGCGGGTCGTTCGTGGCCGGGCGCGCCCCAGTCGCGGCGCCCTCCATGTCACGCACCATCAAGGTGGCGCCCGCGACGGCCCCCGGCATCAGGAACACCGCCACCACCGGGACCAGGAAGGCCACCGCCAAGGGCGCCCCGAAGCCCCACGCCAGTCCCTTGCGCGAGCGCAACAGGGCCAGGCGGTCGCGGAGTTGGACGCCTCGCCGCTGAAGGGCCACCGACGTGAGTTCCTCGGAGAGGAAGAAGCCCGTGACGAAGAAGCCGAGGACCGGGATCACCGTCTGGCCGATGAAGGGGACGAAGCCGAGCGCGAAGAGGAGGACCCCCCACAGGCAGGCCCGCACCAGGATGCGCAGGCTGTCGCGCGCCGAGATCCACAGGTCGCGCCAGAGCGGCAGGCCGGACTCCGGGGCGTGGCCGCCCTCGGCGATGTCTACCTGCTCGGAGAGGGACTCGTAGAAGGGCTGGCCGATCAGGAGGGTGACCGCCGTGAAGGTCAGCACCGCCAGGAGCAGGGCCAGGGCGAAGAGGACGGCGGTGAGCAGGCCGCGGAAGAGGCCGAGCCAGGGCGACGACCAGTCGTCGGCGAACGGGGTCGCCCAGCCGACGAAGTCGGCGCCCCACAGGGCGAGGCAGACCAGGGCCGCCGCATACAGGACGAGGGTGATGAGGCCGGGCAGCAGGCTCCAGCCGAACTGCTTGCCGTGCTGGGCAACCCAGCGCTGCCCTTTCATCAAATAGCCGAAGCCCGCCCCGAGATCACGCATGGCGCAAACCTTACGGGACGGGCAGCGGCAGTCGGCCGGTCGAGCCCGGTCAGACCGAGAGCGTGACCGTGATGTTGCCGCGGGTCGCCTTGGAGTACGGGCAGACCTGGTGGGCCTTCTCGATCAGGGACTGGGCGGTGACCGTGTCCGCGTTCGGGATGACCGCCGAAATGGAGACGATCAGACCGAAACCGTCGTCGTTCTTGCCGATGCCGACCTTCGCGGTGACGGTCGAGCCGGTGATGTCGATGCCCTCCTGGCGGGCGACGACGGCGAGGGCGCCCTGGAAGCAGGCGCTGTAGCCGGCCGCGAAGAGCTGCTCCGGGTTGGTACCGGCGCCCGAACCACCCTGCTCCTTGGGCGGGTTGACGACGACATCGAGCTTGCCGTCGTCGGTGGCGACGCGGCCGTCGCGGCCGTTCTCGGCGGTGGCTACGGCGGTGTAGACGACGTCGGACTGCGTGATGGCCATACCCGTACTCCCTAACTCCACAACGCTAACTCCACGATGCGGAAAGTCTCATCCGTCAGATGGAAGCAGCCTATCGAATGGTCGGCGTAACGAAAGTGGCCCCCATCACAAACCAAAGTGACCCCCGCCCCAAACCAAAGTGGCCCCCGTCACAGAGGACGAGGGCCACCGCTACAAGAAGACGCCGGGTGTCAGAGCTTGACGACCATCTTGCCCGTGTTGTCGCCGCGCAGGACGCCGAGGAACGCCTCCAGGTTGTTCTCGATGCCCTCGACGACCGTCTCGCGGTACTTGAGCTCGCCGGAGCGGACCCACGCGCCGACCTCCTGCACGAACTGCGGCTGGAGGTCGTAGTGGTCGCCGACGAGGAAGCCCTCGATGCGACCGCGGGTCTGGATGAGACGGGCGAGGTTGCGCGGGCCGGGGGCCGGCTCCGTGCTGTTGTAGACGGAGATCGCGCCGCAGATGGCGATGCGGCCGTCGCGGTTCAGCCGCGCGATGGCGGCTTCGAGGTGGTCGCCGCCGACGTTGTCGAAGTACGTGTCGATGCCGTCGGGGGCCGCCTCCTTCAGCTGCTCGTGGACGTTGCCGGTCTTGTAGTTGAAGGCCGCGTCGAAGCCGTACTCCTCCAGGAGCAGCTTGACCTTCTCGTCCGAGCCGGCCGAGCCGACGACGCGCGAGGCGCCCTTGAGCTTGGCGATCTGGCCGACCTGGCCGCCGACCGCGCCCGCGGCGCCGGAGACGAAGACACTGTCGCCCTCCTTGAAGGAGAGCGTGCGCAGCAGGCCCGCGTACGCGGTGAGGCCCGTCATGCCGAGCACGCCGAGGTACGTCGACAGGGGCGCGGCCTCGGGGTCGACCTTGACGGCCTGCTTCGCGTCGAACGTCGCGTACTCGCGCCAGCCGAAGAAGTGCAGGACGTGGTCGCCGACCGCGACACCCTCGTCGTTCGAGGCGATGACCTCGCCGACGGCGCCGGCCTGCATGGGCTTGCCCAGCTCGTAGGGGGCGACGTACGACTTCGCGGCGCTCATACGGCCGCGCATGTACGGGTCGACGGACACGTAGAGGTTCTTGACGAGGACCTGGCCGGGGCCCGGCTCGACCACCGGGGCCTCGCGGAGCTCGAAGTCCGAGGGCTCGGGCCAGCCGACGGGACGGCTGATCAGGGCCCACTCGCGGCCGGTGGCGGGGATCTGGGGGGTGTCGGCGGGCATTCGCTGATCCTTCATCACAGAGAGACAACTACTTCAGTACGTGAAACAACCATGCTCCTGAATATTTCAGGATGTCAAGTAACTGGGTACCCTGGAGACCATGACCGTCACCCGTCCGCGCCGTACCGATCCGCTCACGCTCGAAGTGGTCGAGCTGATCGGGGCTGTCGTCGCGCGCTACTACCAGGAGTACGAGGAGGCGGCCGCGCGGCACGGGCTGACCGGGGCGCAGGCGCGGGTGCTCAGCCTCCTGGCGCTGGAGCCGCTGCCGATGCGGCAGATCGCGCAGCGTCTGAAGTGCGAGCCGTCGAACATCACGGGGATCGTGGACCGCCTGGAGGCGCGGCAGCTCGTGGAGCGGCAGCCGTCGCCCGGGGACCGGCGTGTGAAGGTGGCGGCGCCCACGGAGGAGGGCGCGCGTGTGGCGCGGAGTCTGCGGGACTCCCTCGACTTCGCGCGCGAGCCGCTGGCCGGGCTGTCCCGGGACGAGCGCCTCGCACTGCGGGACATGCTGAAGACGATGGTCGGGGCGGAGTGATCCCGCCCGCTCAGGGCCAGACGCCCGACATGCAGCGCCAACAGGGCCGGACGCCCTACATGCAGCACCCATAGGGCCGGACGCCCTACATGCAGCACCCATAGGGCCGGACGCCCTACATGCAGCACCCATAGGGCCGGACGCCCTACGTGCACCACCACAGGAAGCGGTCGCACGTCTCCGTCGGGGTCGGTTCGGGGGTCGGGGACGCGGTCGTCGGGTCCGGGTCCGGGCTGGTCGGCTGCGAGGTCGACGGGGAGCCCGGGGTCGAACCGGCCCTGGACGACGGGGCGTTCACCGGCGTACCGCTGCCGTCGTCACTGTCATCACCACTGTCGGCGTCCGCCGAAGGGGAGCCGCTGCTCTCGTCCGCGCTCGGTGACGCCGAGGCCGACGCGGACGCGGACCCGGACGCGCCGGGTGACGCGGAGGCCGAGGCCGAGACGCTGCCGGGCGGGGCCGCGGCGCTCGGGGACCCGCCGTCACCGCCCGCCTCCGTCACGGCGTCCGCGGTGTCCGGAGCCGCCTGGGCGTCGCCACCGCCGGAGGACTCGGTGGCGAGTTCGGCGAGGCTGAGGCCGCCCGCGGCGAGGGCGAGGCCGGCCGTGGCGAGGAGGATGCGTCCCCGGCGGCGGCGGTGCGCCCTGCGGGGGCGGCGTCTGCTGCGCGGGCGCGCGGACTCGCCGTCGTGCGGCGTCTGCGACTCGTCGGCCGACTCGTGCGCGTCGAGCGCCTCGGCGTAGGCGCGCACGGCGTCGGCGGGGGTGCCGCAGCCGGGGCAGGCCAGAGCCCCGTTGAGGTGCCTTCGGCACGGGTGGCAATAGTCCATGACGTAGGGAGGCTAGGCGCCCGGCCGGTAACGGAAAAAGCCGGTGCTGTGAAACTTCTGTGCGAAACAGCGTGTTCCGAGGGACGAAGCACAACGAAGAACCTCTGCGCAACCTCTGCGCAGACCATTGACACCCCCACATGGCCGTCTTTACTGTCACGCCAGCATTTCGAACGAGTGACGAAATATCGAACGGCAACGATCGGCACAGGGGGCAATTGCCTTGCGCATCACGGGAATCAGCACGCATGTGGTCGGAACGCCCTGGCGGAATCTGACCTACGTCCAGGTGCACACCGACGAGGGGATCACCGGCGTCGGCGAGACCCGCATGCTGGGCCACACCGACGCGCTCATCGGCTACTTGAACGAGGCGCTGGCCAATCACATTGTTGGGTCGGACCCGTTCGCCGTCGAGGATCTCGTCCACCGGATGAAGTACGGCGACTACGGGCGGGCCGGCGAGATCGTCATGTCCGGCATCGCCGTGGTGGAGATGGCCTGCTGGGACATCAAGGGCAAGGCGCTCGGCGTTCCGGTCTGGCAGCTGCTCGGCGGCAAGGTCACCGACAGGGTCAAGGCGTACGCCAACGGCTGGTACACCACCGAGCGGACCCCGGAGGCGTACCACAAGGCCGCGCAGGCGGTGATCGAGCGCGGGTACAAGGCGCTGAAGATCGACCCGTTCGGCACCGGGCACTTCGAGCTGGACCACGAGCAGTCCCTGTACGCCGTGTCGTTGATCGAGGCCGTGCGGGACGCGATCGGGCCCGACGCCGAGCTGATGCTGGAGATGCACGGCCGGTTCTCCCCCGCGACCGCGATCCGGCTGGCCAAGGACCTGGCGCCGTTCAAGCCCGCGTGGCTGGAGGAGCCGGTGCCGCCGGAGAACCTCAAGGCGCTGGAGAAGGTCGCCGCCAAGGTCGACATCCCGATGGCGACGGGCGAGCGGATCCACGACCGGATCGAGTTCCGTGAGCTGTTCGAGAGCCAGGCCGTCGACATCATCCAGCCCGACGTCGGCCACCTCGGCGGCATCTGGGAGACGCGCAAGCTCGCCGCCACCGCCGAGACCCACTACATGCTGGTCGCCCCGCACAACGTGGGCGGTCCCGTGCTGACCGCCGCCTCCCTCCAGGTCGGGTTCACCTCCCCCAACTTCAAGATCCTGGAGCACTTCAACGACTTCGCGGACGCGGAGATCAAGAAGGTCGTCAAGGGCGCTCCGCAGGTCGTGGACGGGTACTTCGAGCTGTCGCACGAGCCCGGCCTCGGCGTCGAGCTCGACGTGGACGCGGCCGCCGAGTTCCCGCAGCAGCAGGCCCGTTTCGACCTGTGGGCCGAGGGCTGGGAGAAGCGCGCGCCCAAGGGGTCCGAGTGAGTTCCGCGGTCGTCGTCGACGGGCCCGGCCGGCACCGGGTCGTGCCGCACGAGCCCGCGCCGCCCGGCCCGGGTGAGGCGCGGGTGCGCGTGCACGCCGTGGGGATCTGCGGCAGCGACCGCGAGGTCTACCAGGGCAACCGGCCCGAGGGGTACGTGCGTTACCCGCTGACCCCCGGGCACGAGTGGTCCGGGGTCGTGGAGGCCGTGGGCGACGGGGTGCCGGACGGGCTGGTCGGCCGCAAGGTCGTCGGCGAGGGCTTCCGGAACTGCCAGGTGTGCGACCGCTGCCACGCCGGTGAGACGACGCTGTGCACCGCCGGGTACGAGGAGACGGGCTTCACGCAGGCCGGGGCGATGGCGGCCACGCTGGTCCTCCCGGCCCGCCTCCTGCACGTACTGCCCGACGACGCCGATCTGAGCGCCGCCGCCCTTCTGGAGCCGGCCGCGTGCATCGCCGCCGCGGCGCTCAAGGCCGAGGCGCGGCCGGGTCAGCGGGTCGCGGTGGTCGGGACCGGGACGCTCGGGATGTTCGCCGTGCAGTTCCTCGCGGCGAACTCGCCCGCCGAGCTGCTCGTCGTCGGCACGAGGAACGAACGGGAGGCGCTCTCCCGGCAGTTCGGGGCGACGGACTTCCGGCTGCGCACGGATCAGCTGCCCGACGACATCGATGTCGTGATCGAGACCGCGGGCTCCGCGTCGGCGGCCCGGACCGCCGCGTCCCTGCTGCGGCGGGGCGGGCGTCTGGTGCTCACCGGCATTCCCGCGGCGGGCGCCGAGGGGCTCGACCCCACCGATCTGGTGGTGCGCCAGCTGGAGGTGCGGACCGTGTTCGGGGCCGCCCCCGACGCCTGGGCGCACGCCGTGCGGGTCTTCGGTGCGGGGCTCCTCGATCCGCTGCCGCTGGTGACGCACGAGGTGCCGCTGGAGCGGTTCGCCGAGGCCATCGAGTGGGTCGGAGCCGGGGATCCCAAGGTGGGCAAGGTGCTGCTGCGGCCGTAGCCGGCCCTCCCCCTTCCCCTTCCCCGGACAAATTCTTCTGAGACCTCGAACAAAACAAAGGACGAGCGTGACCGACTCACCCCGCCGACCCGGCGAACCCGCCCTCTCCTCCCTCGGGCTGAGCGCACCCGCTCCGGACCCGGCGGACACCTCCCCGCACACGTTCCCGGACGGCGGGACGTGGCGCGTGGAGGTCCCCTCCGTCGAAGGGCCCGAGGCCGTCGGCGTCGTATTGAAGGAGTCCTCGCGGCTCGACGTCCCCATCCACCGGATCAGCCAGGGCAGCGGCGTCTGGATGCTGCGGGACACCGAGATCGTCGAGATGGTCGAGGCGACCGCCGAGCGTGACATCGAGCTGTGCCTGTTCACGGGGCCGCGCGGCACCTGGGACACCGGCGCCTCCGTGCGCACCGACTCGCGCGGCGCCGGGCTGCGCGCCCGCGGTCACGACGCCGTCGCCGGCTGCGTCGAGGATGCCGTACGGGCGACGGAGCTGGGCGTCAAGTGCCTGCTCGTCGCCGACGAGGGCGTGCTGTGGACGCTGCACCGGGCGCGCGCCCAGGGGATCATCCCGGCCGACACGACGCTGAAGGTCTCCGCGCTCATCGGGCCCGTGAACCCGGCCTCGTACGCCGTGTACGAGGGGCTCGGCGCCGACTCGCTGAACGTGCCGTCGGACCTGACGCTCACCCACCTCACCGAGATCCGCCGGCTGTCCGCGGCTCCGATGGACATGTACGTCGAGGCCCCTGACGACCTCGGTGGCTATATCCGGATGTACGAGATCGCCGAATTGGTGCGCCGCGGCGCCCCGTTGTACCTGAAGTTCGGGCTCGCCAAGGCGCCCGCCATCTATCCGTACGGCACCCATCTGCGTGACGTCACCCTCGACACCGCCCGTGAGCGGGTGCGCCGGGGCCGGCTCGCGCTCGATCTGCTCGCCCGGCACGGGGCCGACGGCGGTATGTCGCCGCTCGGTTCGCGGCTGCCGGGAACGCTCCGGCGCTTCGGCGCGGCTGAATAACGTTCTGGACACGTAACTTCACAGAACACGACAGAGCCGCGCACAATCCAACGCACTTCGGTTCTCGGTCAACCCCCGCTCTCCGTCAGCGACTTCGCTTCTTCCGACCGGGCCCCGCACTCACACATCAAGGATGATGACCATGCGAAACCGCCGAGCCGCTGTAGCCGCGATAGCCGCGACCGCCTCCCTCGCGCTCACCCTGACCGCCTGCGGCCAGAACAGCGAGGGTGGCAAGGAAGAGGGCAAGAAGGACGCCAAGGGATCCACGGTCGGCGTCGCGATGCCGACGAAGTCCTCGGAGCGTTGGATCGCGGACGGCAACAACGTCGTCAAGGCCCTGAAGGACAAGGGCTACAAGACGCAGCTGGTGTACGGCGAGGACGACCCGGACCAGCAGGTCTCCCAGATCGAGAACATGATCACGCAGGGTGTCTCCGCGCTGATCGTCGCCGCGATCGACAACAAGTCGCTCAGCTCGGTGCTCCAGCAGGCCAAGGACGCGAACATCCCGGTCATCGCCTACGACCGGCTGATCCTCGACACCAAGAACGTCGACTACTACGCGACGTTCGACAACGAGAAGGTCGGCGAGCTGCAGGCCACGTCGCTGGTCGACAATCTGGGTCTGAGCAAGGGCAAGAAGGGCCCGTTCAACATCGAGCTGTTCGCCGGCTCCAACGACGACAACAACACCAAGTACTTCTTCGGCGGCGCGATGAAGGTGCTCCAGCCCTACATCGACAAGAAGCAGCTGGTCGTCAAGTCCGGCCAGACCAAGCTCAACCAGGTCACCACGCTGCGCTGGGACGGCGCCACCGCGCAGAAGCGCATGGACGACATCCTGACCTCGACGTACAAGGGCAG
The DNA here is from genome assembly GCF_039533535.1 of Streptomyces kunmingensis. Classification (NCBI taxonomy): domain Bacteria; kingdom Bacillati; phylum Actinomycetota; class Actinomycetes; order Kitasatosporales; family Streptomycetaceae; genus Streptomyces; species Streptomyces kunmingensis. The sequence goes on along the minus strand of NZ_BAAATS010000048.1, from coordinate 54,419 downwards.
CAACCGTGTGGACGCGGTGCTCTCCCCGTACGACGGCATCTCCATCGGCATCATCTCGGCGTTGAAGTCGGACGGCTACGGCTCCGCGTCCAAGCCGCTGCCGCCCGTCTCCGGGCAGGACGCCGAGGTCGCCTCGGTGAAGTCGATCATCGCGGGCCAGCAGTACTCGACGGTCTACAAGGACCTCCGCAAGCAGGCCAAGGTCGCCGCGGGCATGGTCGACAGCGTGCTGAACGACAAGAAGCCCGAGCTCAACGACACCAAGACCTACGACAACGGCGTGAAGGTCATTCCCGCGTACCTGCTCAAGCCCGTCCTGGTCACCAAGGACAACTACGAGAAGGAACTGATCGACACCGGTTACTACACCAAGGCCGACCTGGGCCAGAAGTAAGTACCCCTGTCCGACCACTAGTTGAAGGGCACGACCATGGCGGGACCCGTCCTGGAAATGCGCTCGATCGTCAAGACCTTTCCCGGTGTGAAAGCGCTCTCGGACGTCAACCTGACCGTACGTCAGGGCGAGGTCCACGCCATCTGCGGGGAGAACGGCGCCGGCAAGTCCACCCTGATGAAGGTCCTCTCCGGCCTCCACGCGCACGGAAGCTACGAGGGGGAGATCCTCTTCGAGGGGCAGCCCTGCCAGTTCAAGGACATCAACGCGTCCGAGAAGCGGGGCATCGTCATCATCCACCAGGAGCTGGCGCTGGTCCCCTACCTGTCGATCGCCGAGAACATGTTCCTCGGCAACGAGCACGCCACGCGCGGGCTCATCGACTGGCGGCAGACCTTGATGCACGCCACCCGGCAGCTGCGCCGGGTGGGCCTGGAGGAGAACCCCAACACCCGGATCACCGACATCGGTGTCGGCAAGCAGCAGCTCGTGGAGATCGCCAAGGCGCTCGCCAAGGACGTGAAGCTGCTGATCCTGGACGAGCCGACCGCGTCGCTCAACGACGAGGACTCCGGCAAACTCCTCGACCTGATCCTGGAGTTGAAGGAACAGGGCATCACCTCGATCATCATCTCCCACAAGCTGAACGAGATCCGCCGCGTCGCCGACTCCGTGACGATCCTGCGGGACGGCCGCACCATCGAGACCCTCGACGTGCACGCCGAGGAGACCACCGAGGACCGGATCATCTCCGGGATGGTCGGCCGCGACCTGGAGCACCGCTTCCCCGAGCGCACCCCGCACCAGGCCGAGAAGGGCGCGGCGCCGGCCCTGGAGATCCGCAACTGGACCGTGCACCACCCCCTGGACCGCGAGCGCAAGGTCGTCGACGACGTCTCCCTGCACGTACGCCGCGGGGAGATCGTCGGGATCGCGGGCCTGATGGGCGCGGGCCGCACCGAACTCGCGATGAACGTCTTCGGGCGGACCTACGGCCGGTACGCGGCCGGCACCGTGCTCAAGGACGGCGCCGAGATCCGTACGAAGTCGGTCGCGGAGGCCGTCGCGCACGGCATCGCGTACGCGACCGAGGACCGCAAGCACTACGGCCTCAACCTCCTCGACACCATCAACCGCAACATCTCCCTCGCGGCCCTCGGCAAGGTCTCCAAGCGCGGTGTGGTCGACGAGCACGGGGAGCGGCAGGTCGCCGAGGAGTACCGCAAGTCGATGAACATCAAGGCCCCCACGGTCTTCGAACCGGTGGGCAAGCTGTCGGGCGGCAACCAGCAGAAGGTCGTCCTCAGCAAGTGGATCTTCGCGGGCCCCGAGGTGCTCATCCTCGACGAGCCGACCCGCGGGATCGACGTGGGCGCCAAGTACGAGATCTACACGGTCATCGACAAGCTCGCGGCCGAGGGCAAGGCGGTGGTGTTCATCTCCTCCGAACTGCCCGAGCTTCTCGGCATGTGCGACCGCATCTACACGATGAGCGCGGGACGGCTGACCGGTGAGGTCACCCGCGCGGAGGCGACGCAGGAGTCCCTGATGCGCCTGATGACCAAGGACAAGAACGGGACAGAAGAGGTATCTCGATGAGCACGGACGTGATGGACAAGTCCCCGGCCCCCGCGCCGCCGGGCAAGGACGGAGCCGCCGGCGAGGGCGGGCTGCTGCGTCTCGTGCTCGACGGGATGCGCCGCAACATGCGCCAGTACGGCATGCTGCTCGCGCTCGGCCTCCTCGTGGTCGTCTTCGCCGTCTGGACCGACGGCGACCTGATCCTGCCGCGCAACGTGTCCAACCTGGTGCTGCAGAACAGCTACATCCTGATCCTCGCGATCGGCATGATGCTGGTCATCATCGCCGGACACATCGACCTGTCGGTGGGATCACTGACCGCGTTCGTCGGTTCGACGGCCGCCGTCCTCATGGTCAGTCACGACGTGCCCTGGCCCGTCGCGGCGGTCATCTGCCTCGCGATGGGCGGCGCCGCCGGCTGCATCCAGGGCTGGCTGATCGCCTACGGAGGCATACCGTCCTTCATCGTGACCCTGGCGGGCATGCTGGTGTGGCGCGGTCTCACGGAGATCCTGCTGAAGGGGCAGACCCTCGGCCCGTTCCCGGAGGGCCTGGGCAAGCTCGGCAACGGCTTCCTGCCCGAGGTCGGCCCCAACACGAACTACCACAACCTCACCCTGCTGCTCGGTGTGGTGCTCGCCGCGGCCGTGGTCGTGCAGGAGCTGCGCGACCGGCGCCGCCAGCAGGAGTTCGCCCTGGACCTGCCGCCGTTCAACCTGTTCATCCTGAAGCTGATCGCGATCGTCGCCGCCATAGCCGTGGTGACGCTGCTGCTCGCCAGCTACAAGGGCGCCCCGATCGTCCTGCTCATCCTCGGTGTCCTGGTCGTCGGCTACGGCTACCTGATGCGCAACTCGATCTTCGGCCGTCACATCTACGCCATCGGCGGCAACCTGCCCGCGGCCAAGCTCTCCGGCGTGAAGGACAAGAAGGTCTCCTTCTACGTCTTCCTCAACATGGGCGTCCTCGCGGCCCTGGCGGGCCTGGTCGTGGCCGCCCGCCTGAACGCGGCCTCGCCGAAGGCCGGTCTCAACTTCGAGCTGGAGGCGATCGCCGCCTCCTTCATCGGCGGCGCCTCCATGAGCGGCGGGGTCGGCACCATCCTCGGCGCGATCATCGGCGGTCTCGTCCTCGGTGTGCTGAACAACGGCATGAACCTGCTCGGCGTCGGCTCCGACTGGCAGTCGGTGATCAAGGGCCTCGCCCTGCTCGCCGCGGTCGGCTTCGACGTGTGGAACAAGCGCCGCGCAGGTTCGTGAGCGCACCCACTCCCCACACGCACGTCGCACTTCATCAGGCACCACTCCCCGCTTTAGGAGCGTCAGATGGACACGACCAGACGCACGGTGCTCGCGGCGGCCGGCGCCGCGGGCATCGCCGCCACCACCACGCTCGGCGGCACGGCACATGCCGCGCCGTCCGCGCCGGCCGCGTCGGGAAGGAAGCCGGCGAAGGAGCTGTTCGGCAAGCTCGCCGACGGCACGAAGATCTACCGCTGGAGCCTGGCCAACGGCGGGACCCGCCTGAAGGTCCTCTCCTACGGCGGCATCGTGCAGTCCCTGGAACTGCCCGACCGGCGCGGCCGGTACGTGAACGTCTCCCTCGGCTACGACAACATCGAGGGCTACGTCACCGGCACCACGTTCTTCGGCGCCACCATCGGCCGGTACGGGAACCGCATCGCGGGCGGCCGTTTCACCCTGGACGGCAAGGCGTACCAGCTCTCCGTCAACGACGGGGACAACTCGCTGCACGGCGGTGCGAAGGGCTTCAACACGCGGGTGTGGGACGTGGAGCCGTTCGCGTCCGGCTCCGACGTCGGCCTGCACCTGCACTACACGTCGCTCGACGGTGAGATGGGCTACCCCGGCACGCTCAACGTGACGGTCACCTACACCCTCACCGCGCGCGGCGACTGGCGCATCGACTACAAGGCGACGACGGACAAGGCCACCGTCGTCAACCTCACCAACCACACCTACTACAACCTCGCGGGAGAGGGCAGCGGTGGCATCTACGACCACGAGCTGACCCTCGCCGCGTCCCGCTACACGCCCACCGACGCGGGTCTCATCCCGACCGGTGAGCTGGCGAAGGTCGCGGGCACCCCGTTCGACTTCCGCCGTCCGAAGGCGATCGGCGACGACATCCGTGCCGCTCACCCGCAGCTCGTCACCGCCAAGGGCTTCGACCACAACTGGGTGCTCGACAAGGGCCTCACGAACCGCCCGGTGCACTTCGCGACCCTGCGCGACCCGGGCACGGGCCGCACCCTGAAGATCGCCACGGACCAGCCCGGGGTGCAGTTCTACTCCGGCAACTTCCTCGACGGCACGCTCGTCGGCCCGTCCGGGCGCACCTACCGGCAGGGCGACGGACTCTGCCTGGAGACGCAGCACTTCCCGGACTCGCCGAACCAGCCGGCGTTCCCGTCGACGGTGCTGCGGCCCGGGGAGACGTACCGCTCGACGACGGTGCACTCGTTCGGTGTCTAGCACCTCGTGAGCACCAGCGTTTGAACGCTGTCCCGCCCGTATCCGTAATCAAGTCCGACACGGATACGGGCGGAGGCATTTTCATGAGCGGAAGCGTCGTCTCACTCTTCCGGAGCGCCACGGCCCACAGCCCCTCGTACGGCCAGCTGACGCGGGCCGGCGCGGGCGGTGGCGCCGAGGGCCCGGTGACCGACTTCTGCATCCCCTGCAACCCGTACTTCCCCACGCCCGCGATGCTGGACGCGCTGCGCGGGCGGCTGCACGAGATCCTGACGTACTACCCGAGCGACGCGGCGACGATCACGGCCGAGCTCTGCCATGTCCTCGGGCTCAACCCCGCGACCGTCGCGATGGGCAACGGTTCCACCGAACTCATCACCTGGATCGACCACTTGCTGGTCCGCGAGTCCCTGGCCGTGCCGGTGCCGACGTTCGGGCGGTGGACGGACCAGCCGATGGAGACGGGCAAACGGGTCGACATGTTCCCGCTGCCGGAGCGCGACGGATTCGCCCTCGACCCGGCGGCGTACGCGGAGTTCATCCACGCGCGCGGCTCGCGCACGGCCGTCGTCTGCAACCCGAACAACCCCGACGGCGGGCTGCTGTCCCGCCGCGCGCTGCTCACCCTCGTCGACGAGCTGCGCCACCTGGACCTCATCGTCATCGACGAGTCGTTCCTGGACTTCGCCGACGCGGAGGGCGGCCAGGACCCGAGCCTCGTCCAGGAGGCCGTCCTCCGCCCGAACGTCATCGTCCTGCGCAGCCTCGGCAAGAACTTCGGCCTGCACGGCATCCGCTTCGGCTACCTCGTCGCCAACCCGGGCCTGGCCGGGCGCGTGCGGGCCGCGCTGCCGAAGTGGAACCTCAACTCCTTCGCGGAGACCGTGGTGTTCATGCTGCGCGAGCACCGTCAGGAGTACGCCGACAGCATCCGGCAGGTCTGCCGCGACCGCCAGGACATGCGCCGGCACCTCGGCCGGCTGCCCGGCCTGACCGTGTACCCGTCCCAGGGCAATTTCCTGTACGTGCGTCTGCCGGACGGGGTCGACGGGGTGGAGGTCCGCGATCAGCTGCTCGCGCGGCACGGGGTCCTTGTGCGCGAATGCGGCAACAAGATCGGCTCGTCCAGCGGCTTCCTGCGCCTCGTGGTACGGCCTCAGCCGGATGTCATGCGGCTGGTGTCGGGACTTGAGGCGCTGCTCGGGGCCGGGTCCCCCAGTGTTACGCAGCCCTACAGCTCGGGGACGGCGGCGGTGGACCGGCTGATGTGGGCGGGTTCGTGACCGGGATCAGGGGTTGCGCCAGGCCGCCGGGTCGTCGGCCAGTTCCCGTACCGGGTCCGGGAGCCGGTCGCGGGCGATGTCGTCGAGCGTGACGCCCTCCAGGATCTTGCGCACGTTGGCCCGCAGCGCCACCCACACCGGGAGCAGCGGCTGGGCCGGGCCCGAGTAGGTGAGCACGCTGGGCCGCTCGCCGCGCACCGACACGATGGGCCCCTCGACGGCCCGTACGACATCGGCGACCGTGATCGCGTCGGCGGCCCGTGCGAGCAGGTATCCGCCGTTGCCGCCGCGCCGGCTGACGACGATGCCGCCGCGCCGCAGGTCGCTGAGGATCCCTTCCAGGAACTTGTGCGGGATGTCCTGCGCGGCGGAGAGGGCCTCCGCCTTGACCGGTTCGCCGTTCTCGCGGACGGCGAGTTCCAGGCTGGCGCGCACCGCGTAGTCGGCTCGGGCTGAAATCCTCATGGGGTCATTGTCGGGGACCGCTCGGGGGCCGCGGTCGTGACGCCGGGGTTGTCGTCGGCCCGCCGGGTGCGCAGGGTGACGGTGGCACCGACGGCGGCGATGACGAGGCAGAACACGACCAGGGGGATCCCGCCGAGCCCCCACATCGCCAGACCCGAGCCCGTGAGCAGGACGATCAGCGCCCAGCGCAGGGCGGGGCCCGCGACCCGGGTGGACAGCACGGCCCCGCCCAGGACGCCGGGGATCGCGCCGATCAGCAGGGTGCCGGCGAGGCCGAGGGAGACGTCGCCGACCAGGAAGTGCCCGAGAGCGGCGGCACCGACCAGCGGGACGGCCTGCACCAGATCGGTGCCGACCAGGTGATTGGCCTTGAGCCGGGGGTGGGCGAGCATCAGCATCACGATGATCAGCGAGCCGGAACCGACCGAGGTCATCCCGACGACGACCCCGCCGACGAGGCCGATCAGCAGCGTGGCGATGGGCCGGACCCGCACGTCGGCGTCCTCGGCCGCGGCCGACCCCAGACCGCGACGCCGGTCGAGCCACATCCTGGCGACCATGCCCACCACGGCGAGCAGCAGAGCGCCCCCGATGACGTACTTGACCCGCGTCTGAAGCTCCTCCCCGTCCCCGAACGCCTGGAGCAGCAGGGCTCCCCCGAACGCGGCGGGCACGGCGGTGGGCAGCAGCCACCGGACGATGTCCCAGCGGATCGTCCCGGCCTTCTGGTGCACGGCGGCGCCGAACGGCTTCATGAACAGCGAGGTCGCCAGGTCACTGCCGATGGCGGCGGTGGGGTTGACCCCGAAGAACATGACCATGATCGGCGTCATCAGGGCGCCACCGCCCATCCCGGTCAGCCCGACCGCGAGCCCGACCAGGGCCCCGGCGACGACGATCGTCCACGAGAAATCCATGCGAGCCACTGTGCACACCTTCCCTATGGGAAAGGTATGAAATACCGCTGGATCTCAGATACCGGACTCGGCGAAGAAGATCTGCCGACGGAGGCAGGACTGTGCCGCTGTGCGACGGCGACATTGTCCGGGGCACGGTCTCCGGCTGTGAGTTGCACCGCCCCCGCCCGCGTCCAGGCAGGCGGGGGCGGCAGACGGGCTCATGCCAGCCGGATCACGTTCCAGGAGAGGGGTTCCAGGGACGAGCGCAGGGTGCCGTCCGTGACGGTCGTGCCCGCGGCGGCCGCGTGCGGTGCCACCCGCTCCGGATCGTCCAGCGTGTTGCGAGCGTCCGGGTCGGCGTCGGCGAGGACCGAGTGTTCGACGACCTCGCTCAACTCCAGTCCGTGCAAAGCGACTTCGAGCGGCAGCGCCTCCGTCTGGCTGCGGTTGACCGCGAAGACCGTGACCGTGCCGTCCTCCGCGCGGACGGCGGTCGCGTGCAGGAGGTCCGCGGTGCCGTGCCGCTTCGTGTCGTACGTCGGGCCGGAGACGCGGACGTCCAGGACTTCACCGCGGCCGTACTTCGCGGCCTGCGCGAACGGGAAGAACGTCGTCTGGCGCCAGGCCGGACCGCCGGGCTCGGTCATGATCGGGGCGATGACGTTGACCAGCTGAGCGAGGCAGGCGACGGTGACGCGGTCCGCGTGGCGCAGCAGGGCGATGAGGAGCGAGCCGAAGACGACCGCGTCGGTGACCGAGTAGACGTCCTCCAGGAGGCGCGGGGCCTCGGGCCAGTCGAGGGCCGAGACCTGGGCCTCGGTGCGGGACATGTACCAGACGTTCCACTCGTCGAAGGAGAGGTTGATCTTCTTCGGCGACTTCAGGCGGGCGCCCACGTGGTCGCAGGTCGCGACGACGTTCTCGATGAAGGACTCCATGTCCACCGCGGAGGCGAGGAAGGAGTCGCGGTCGCCGTCGTGCTCCTCGTAGTAGGCGTGCAGCGATATGTGGTCGACGAGGTCGTACGTCTCGGCCAGGACCTTCGCCTCCCACTCGGCGAACGTCTCCATGGACTGGCCCGAGCTGCCGCAGGCGACGAGTTCGATGTCCTTGTCGATCTGGCGCATGGCGCGGGCCGTCTCGGCGGCGATCCGCCCGTACTCCTCGGCCGTCTTGTGGCCGGTCTGCCAGGGACCGTCCATCTCGTTGCCCAGGCACCACAGCCTGATGCCGAAGGGGTCCTTGTCGCCGTGTTCCACCCGCAGGTCCGAAAGGGCCGTACCGGAGGGGTGGTTGGCGTACTCCTGGAGTTCGATGGCCTCGGCGACGCCGCGCGTGCCCAGGTTCACCGCCATCATCGGCTCGGCCTGCGGGCCGACCTTCTTCAGGAACGCGATGTACTCGGAGAGGCCGAAGCGGTTCGACTCGGTCGTGCGCCAGGCCAGGTCGAGGCGGCGCGGACGGTCCTCGACCGGACCGACCGAGTCCTCCCACTTGTAGCCGGAGACGAAGTTGCCGCCGGGGTAGCGGATCGCCGTGACGCCCAGTTCGCGGACCAGGTCGAGGACGTCGGTGCGCAGGCCCGACTCGTCCGCCGCCGGGTGGTCCGGCTCGTGGATGCCGGTGTAGACGCAGCGGCCCAGGTGCTCGACGAAGGAGCCGAAGAGGCGGGGGTTGACCTCGCCGACCGTGAACGCGGGGTCGAGGGTGAAGCGAGCGGTACGCAAAATATGCCTTTCGTCTTAAAGACAGGCTCTTACGGTGGTGAGTGGCTGGTCGCGCGGTTCCCCGCGCCTCTAGAGGACTCTGGGCCAGCCGTCCCGGCCCCAGCTCAGTTCGTTCAGGCCCAGCTTGGGCGTGCCCGCGTCCTCGGCGTCGTAGTAGTGGTACGCGAGCACGTCGCGGCCCTTGTCGCGGAAGACGGTCTCGCCGCCGGTGCCGATGAACCGGCCGTGGCCGGCCAGGAGCAGCGTGCCGCCGCCTTCGAGCAGCGGTGTGCCGTCCCTGTCGGTGTACGGGCCGGTGACCGACGTGGAGCGGCCGACGCGGATCTTGTATGTCGAGTTCACGCCGGAGCAGCAGGCGTCGTACGAGGCGAGGAGGTAGTAGTAGCGGCCGTGCTTGACGACCGCGGGGCCCTCGACCGCGTACGGGGCGTCGGGGCGGGTCGCCAGGTGGTGGACCGGGGCGTCCGTGCGGGCCTTGCCGGTGCGCGGGTCCAGTTCGACCATGCGGATGCCGGTCCAGTAGGAGCCGAAGGACATCCACAGCCTGCCGTCGGCGCGGACGAGGCCCGGGTCGATGGCGTTCCAGGTGTCCGTGGTGTCGGACGTGAAGACCTTGCCGTGGTCGGTCCAGGTGCCGGGCAGGCCGGACGGGGAGGTCGCGACGCCGATCGCCGAGTGGTTCGTGCCCCAGGACGAGACCGCGTAGTAGAGCCAGTACGTGCCGGCGCGGTAGGAGATGTCGGGGGCCCAGGGGTCGCCGGTGTCGTTGTACTCGTACCACCAGCTCGGCGGGGTGGCGAAGGCGTTGCCCGCGTCGTCCCACTGCTTGCGGTCCTTCGAGACGCGGGCGCCGATGACACCGCCGGTCGAGTAGGCGACGTAGCGGCCGTCCCGGAGCTTGATGACGGTCGGGTCGTGGATGATCTGCTGGCCGGTGATCGGCTGCGGGTCGGGGTAACTGGCCGCGGCCTGAGCTGTGTTGGGGAGGAGCGCGAGGAGGGCGGCGGCGGCGAGGGCCGCGAGCGGTCTGCGTACGGTCATTGGCCCGCCAATCCCGTGTGGGCGACGCCCGCCACGATCTGCCGCTGGAAGAAGACGAAGACGATGATCAGCGGCAGGCCCGCCATCAGGCCGCCGGCCATGAGCTGGGCCCACTGGATGCCGTAGGAGTTCATGACGGTCGCGATGCCGTTCGGCATGGTCATCAGGTCGGGGTTGTTGGTGACCATGTACGGCCACAGGAAGTTGTTCCACGACGCGATGAAGGTGAAGATGCCGACCGCCGCGAGGGAGGGGCGGGCGAGCGGGACGACGATGGTGAAGAAGATCCGCCAGCGGCCCGCACCGTCGATGAACGCGGCCTCCTCCAGTTCGCGCGGGATGCCCTGGAAGAACTTGTAGAGGATGTAGACCATGGCCGCGGGGGCGCACTGGGGCAGGATCATGCCCCAGTAGGTGTCCACCATGCCCATCTGCTGGACCGTGGTGAAGAGAGGGACACCGAGGACGGCGGGCGAGATCATCAGGCCCGCCATCACGACGCCCATCAGGACGTTCTTGCCGCGGAACTCGGTGCGGGCGAAGCCGTATCCGGCGAGCGCGGCGACGCACAGCACCACGGTCGTCACACAGACGGAGACGACGAGGGAGTTCACGAACCAGTTGGTGATGTTGCCGGTCTCGAAGAGCGCCTTCCACGCCTGGCCCGTCCAGTCCTCGGGCAGCCAGTGCGGCGGCACCTCGACCGCCTCGGTCTCCGACTTGAGCGAGGTGAACAGCGCCCAGGCCAGCGGCGCCAGGAACACCGCGGAGACGGCGGCCCCGAGCAGGGACAGGACGATCTGACTGGGTGTCCAGGTGCTGCGGGGCTTCAGCCGCAGTGGTGCTTGCGTGCCGCTCATCGCGCGCCCTCCTCACGGTTGCGCAGCAGCCACATCCGCCCGAGGGCGACGGCCGCGATGATCACGAAGAAGATGATGGAGATGGCGGAGGCGTAGCCCACGCGATAGCTGGTGAAGCCCTCTTCGAGGGTGTACTGCACGAAGGTGCGGGTCGATTCCTCCGGGCCCGGCGTGAAGTCCATGATCGTGACGGCCTGGTCGAAGACCTGGAGCGAGGCGAGGATCTGCAGGGCGATGACGAGGCCGGTGATGTTGCGCAGCATGGGCAGCGTGATGTGGACCATGCGGTGCCAGGCGTTCGCGCCGTCCAGCTTGGCGGCCTCGTAGAGGTGGGCGGGGATGCCCTGGAGGGCGGCGAGGTAGAGCAGGAAGCTGAAGCCGACCGTCCACCACAGGGTCGTGATGACGACGGCGAGCATGGCGTACGACTTGTCGGTCAGCCAGGGTGTCTCGATGCCGAAGACATGGTTGATCATGCCGGTGCCGGGGTTGAACAGCCACTGCCACAAGTTGCCCGCGACGGTGGACGGCAGCAGGAACGGCATGAAGAAGCAGAGCCGCCACAGCCATTTCCCGCGCTCGATGTGGTGGGCCAGCATCGCGAGGAGGAAGGCGAGGACGGTGATGCAGGGCACGACCAGGAGCGTGAAGTACGCGCTGTGGCCGAGCGCGTCCCACATCAGCGGGTCCTGGAGGGCCTCGCGGTAGTTGTCGAGGCCGACGAAGCCGGGGCTGTCACCGGAGATGTTGGCGTCGGTGAAGCTGAGGTAGACGCCGCGCAGCAGCGGCCAGATCACGAAGAGGGCGAACAGGAGGAGGAACGGGGCCACGAACCAGCCGCCGTGCTGGAAGCCCTCCTTCCGGCGGGCGGCGGCGCCGGGCGCGGCGGCGCTTCGCGCGCGCGGCGGAGCGATGACGGTCTCGGCGCTGGTCGTCGTCATGCGACGGCACCTCCCTGCGCGGCGGTCTTGCCGTCCATGGGGTTCTTCATGGCGAGGAGCTGGCTGAGCGCGCTCTTCATACGGCGGGCGGCGGCCTCCGGCTTCGCGGAGCCCATGGTCGAGGAGACGACGATCGGGCCGACGCGCTGGGCGAGGACGCCGGTGGAGCCCGCGAACCACACCTTCGGCTCGGTGGCCTGGTGGTCCATGGCCGACACGTACTCGTTCTGCGGGGCGAGCTTCTTGTACGCATCCGTGGAGAGGGTCGGCGTGTAGGCGGGGATGTGGCCGCCGGCCGCCCACTGCTGGGCGTGCTTGACGACGTAGGCGGCGAGCTGGTGCGCGGCCTCGTTGGCGGCGCCGCCGCGGTCCGACTGGTGCGGCAGCACGAACGAGTGCGACTCCGCGTGCGTGGCCTGCTTGCCGAAGACGGGCGGCAGCGGGGTCGCGCCGTACTCCAGCTTCGCGCCGGAGAAGACCGGCACCGACCAGTTGCCCTCCCAGGTGAACGGCGCGCCGTTGATGAACTGTTCGCCGTCGGCGGCGCCCTCGATGGAGTACCCGTCGGTGACGTGCTGCCGCAGGAACTCCAGGACCTGGGTCGCCTTGCCGGTGTCGAAGGTGACCTCGGTGTTGGCGGCGTCGAAGTAGGTGCCGCCGAGCTGGGTGTAGAACGCGACGAAGAACCACCACATGAAATTCTGGTCGTTGGCGTGCAGGCCGAGCGTCTGCAAGCCCTTCTTCGTGGCCTTCTTCGCCTTCTTCAGCAGGTCGAACCATTCACCGGTCGATGTGACGGGCACGATCCGGCCGTCGTCGCCGAGCAGGTCGGCCTTCTTCAGCACGTCCTTGCGGTAGAAGCTGAGCTGTACGTGGATGTCGAGGGGCAGGGCGTAGAGCTTGCCGTCGATGACGGCGCGTTTCCACAGCTCCGGGTTGAAGTCCGCTTCCCTGACGCCGTACTTGGTGAGCAGGCCGACGTCCCAGGGGTCGAGCAGACGGCCCGGGGAGAAGCCGGTGACCCGGCCCAGGTGCATGACGCCGAGGTCCGGGGCGCGGTTGCCGGCCGCCGCCATGGCGAGCTTGGTGTAGAAGGGGCTGCCCCACTGGAGGGTGGAGTCCTTCACGTCGATGCCCGGGTTCGCCTTCCGGAAGGCGTCCAGCATCGCGATCATGTTGTAGCCGTCGCCGCCGCTGAAAAGGTTCCAGTAGCGCACGCGGGTGTCGGCTCCGGAGGCGAGCGCGTCGGCCCCGGTCCCGAGCGCCGCGAAGCCGAAGCTTCCGGCGACGGTCAACCCGCCTGCTGTGGCGAGAAGTTGCCTGCGACTCAGGCCAGGTCGTCCCATGCCCTGCCCTTACGTTTGAAGTGGCTGTGCGAGATGGCTGTTCGAGATTTCGGCTCTTGCTCGTAACTTCGAACGGGACCGTAGGTTCGAAGCGCTTCGACGTCAATGGGTCGCGCCGAAATATCGGCTTGGCCCATGGAAAAAGCCGCCCTCGCGGCTGCCATGTTGATGAGCGGTCGCGAGTGCGGCTTGTCCGTGGTTGCGCGCGCAGTTCCCCGCGCCCCTGGAGCATGCGGCTTCGCCGCAGCCCCAGGGCGGCGCGCTTCACGCGCCCTCTGAGATGGCGCACGCGGTGCGCATCTCAGGGGCGCGGGGAACTGCGCGACCAGCCCCCACCGAACCCGCAGACGAATGTCTTTACAGGGGCGCGGGGAACTGCGCGAGCAACCCCCACCGGGTCCACAGACGACAGCAGACCGCCCGGCAGGGCTGTGCGCTCAGCCGGCGAAGGCAGGCTGGGCGATGCCGCGCCCCACACCGGGCAGGACCAGCAGGGAACCCGCCAGCGGATGCGGGGAGTTCAGGCCCACGCGGGCCGTCGAGACGTACAGGTCGGTCAGGTCCGGGCCCCCGAACGCGCACGCCGTAGGGCGTTGGACGGGGAGCGGGACAGTGCGGTCGAGCGCGCCGGACGGGGTGTAGCGGCGCAGGGCCGCGCCGTCCCAGAGGGCCACCCAGACGCAGCCCCCGGCGTCGACGGTCAGCCCGTCGGGGAACCCGGCACCCTCCTCGATGGTCGCCAACTCCCGTCGCCCCGCCACCCGTTCGCCGTCCACGTCGAAGACATCGATGCGCCGCGTCGCGGTGTCGACGTAGTACATGAGTGTGCCGTCGGGGCTCCAGCCGGTGCCGTTGGAGACGGTGACGTCGTCGAGGACGGTCGTCACCGAGCCGTCCGGGGCGAGGCGGATCAGGTTGCCGCCGCCGGGCGTCTCGTCGTACGTCATCGAGCCCGCCCACAGCGCGCCGTCGGGGGCGACGGCCGCGTCGTTCCCGCGCCGGCCGGGTACCGGTTCGCGGTGCAGCCAGCTGAAAGCACCCTCGGGCGAGTAACTGCCCACACCGTCACGGAGGTTGACGACGAGGCCGCCGTCGGCCCGCGGCTTCGCGGCGCCCACGTGCTGCTCGGTGGCCAGCACTGTGCGACGGCCGCCGTCCGGCTCGTACGTGTGCACGCGGGAGCCGAGGATGTCCACCCAGATCAGCCGGCCCGTGGCCGCGTCCCAGGTCGGCCCCTCGCCGAGCTCCGCCGCCTCCCGTACCGCGACCTCCGCCCTGAGGACCTTGGAGGCGCTCATGCCGTCCCCCGGTGGCCGAGCCGCTCCGACAGATCGGCCGCGCCCTTCGCGGCGAGCTGTGCCAGCTCGTCCTCGCGGGCGTCGGTCCAGCGGATCATCGGTACGGAGATGGAGAGCGCGGCGACGACCCGGTTGGTGCGGTCGCGTACGGGGGCGGCGACGCACGACACGTCCGTGTTCGACTCCCGGCTCTCGACGGCGATGCCGCGCCGCCTGATGTCGGCCAGGTGCGCGTGGAGCGCGGCCGGGTCCGTGATGCTGTTCTCCGTCATGCCGGTCAGCTCGGCGTCGGCCGGGACACGCGCGGCCAGTTCGTTCTCGGGCAGGGAGGCGAGGAGCATCTTGCCGACCGAGGTGCAGTGCGCGGGCAGCTTGCGGCCCGCGGCGGAGACCATGCGCACGGCGTGCGTGGAGTCGACCTTGGCGATGTAGATGACGTCCGCGCCCTCCAGGATCGCCACGTGGACCGTCTCGTCGCAGGTCTCGGCGACGGTACGGGCGACCTGCTGGCCCTCGGCGGCGAGGTCGAGCTGCTCCGCGTACCGGCTGCCGAGCTGGTAGGGGCGCACCCCGAGGCGGTAGCGGCCGGGCTGGGACGGGACCTGCACGATGTACGAGCGGGCGGCGAGCGTGGTCACCAGCTCGTGGACCGTGGTGCGTGGCAGCTGTAGCTTGCGGACGATGTCGGGGGCGGACAGCGTGCCGTCCCCGTCCAGGAAGAGCTCCAGTATGTCCAGAGCCCGGGTCACTGCGGGTACGAGGCGTCCCACGACCGGCCCCCTTCTATGTTCGATATTTCAACAGACGGTCGGTATGACGAACATAGGCTACGCACAGGGGGGTTGACCGGGCAATGGGGTCGGGAAAAGCGCAGGCCAGGGCGGTCGGATGTCAGGGCCCCGGCTCGCGGCGCATCTCGTCGGGGATGTCCTGGGGGATGTCCTCGGCGGGCCGGGGCGCCCCGCCCGGCGTCTCGTACGTCACCAGCGGTGTGTTCGGCTGGTCCGGTGTCGCGTTGATCAGCGCGAGCACACCGAAGGACGCAGCGAAGGCGAGCGCCGCCCCGGCGGCCGCGGACAGCGCGGCGGCGAGCAGTCGGTTCATCGCAGGGTCAGCCTCTCGTCCGTGCCGTATGCGGAGTGCCGAGGTCGCCGCCCACCTTACGTGTCCCGCCAAGTCCCCATTTTTGAGAGCAGATTGACACCCCGTCAAGTGAGCGTCTACGGTTCCCGGCCCATGAAGCCGTCGAGGATTCCCTTCGTCTGCGTAGGTCTCGGCACGTTCCTGCTCGTCCTCGCGGGCCTGCTCGCGTGGTACGTGGAGCCGCGCGCCGAACGCACCGGCATCGACGTCGACGCGACGACCGTGCTCACCGGGACCGGCAGCTACTTCGACACGGCCGAGGGCGGAACGGTCCGCGACCAGCGCCTGACGATCACCCGGCGGGCCCGCGGCGACGTGGCCGAGAGCGAGCGGAGCGGCCGGGCGGTGTGGGACGTGACGACGTCCGTCGACTCGGACGCCACGCTGCCCGCCGCCGATCCGCACAACGCGCTGCAGTGGACCGAGGAGCGCTGGGTCACCGACCGCGCGACCAACGCCCCGGTGCACTGCTGCGGCGAGCGGCCGGCGTTCGAGGGCGAGGCCTACCTGAAGTTCCCCTTCGGCGTACAGAAGCGCACCTACACCTGGTGGGACAGCACGCTGGGCGCGACGATCCCGCTCCGCTTCAGCGGTACGACGAAGGTCCAGGGGTACGGGGGCTACTGGTTCACCGGCGCCGTCGCGCCCGCCAGGACCGGCTCGCGCCTGGTGCCGGGCCGCATCGTGGGACAGCCGAAGAGGGGCTGGGTCCTGGCCGAGGAGTGGTACGCCAACCACCGCGTCGAGCTGGTCGCCGACCAGCGCACGGGCCGGATCGTGTACGCGGCGACCGGGCCCCGCAAGACGCTGCGCGCGCCGGGGACGACGAAGGACGCGGCGGTGCTCCTGGACAGCGAGAGGATCGCGTTCACCCCGGCCACACAGCGCGCACAGGTGGCACTGGCCCGGGACGACAACGACCGCCTCACGCTGATCGGCACGACGCTGCCCCTCGGGGCGGGTGCACTGGGTGCGCTCCTGGTGGCGGTGGGCGCCTTCCTGGTGTTCTGGGGCAGGGGTGGCCGGCGGAAGCCGGACGGGCCGGGGTGCCCTGATCCCGCTTCGTCCCCGACGGCCGCGAAAACGTCCGCAATGTGACGGTACGTCAGCTGCGCGGGCGGCAAAACTTATCACTCAGGTGAGTAGCCGCGTCGAACAGCGGGGCGAAAACTGTCCCACCCCACCTTGCGCACCGACCCGACCACCTCGAGACGAGTTGGAGCACCCATGCCCCAGCACGTGCCATCGTCGCTGCGCAACGCGGATGCGCACACCGCGGATCCGCGCGGCGCGGGGCCTCACGCGGCCGGTCCCGTACGGCCGCGCCGCATCGTCTTCCTCGCCCACCGCGACCTCGGCAACCCGGCCGCGGGCGGCTCCGAGATGCTCGTCGACCGGCTGGCCGCGGGGCTGACGGAGCTGGGCCATCAGGTGACGCTGCTGTGCGGCGGGCCGGCCGGGCACGGAGCCCTGCGGGACTACCGGGTCGTGTCGGCGGGCGGCCGGACCACCCACTACCTGCGCGCCCGCTCGGCGTTCGCCCGCCGGATAGGCGCCTGCGACCTGCTGGTGGAGGTCTGCAACGGCATGCCGTACCTGGCCCCCCTCTGGCACCGCGGCCCCACGCTCTGCCTGGTCAACCACGTCCACACGGACCTGTGGCGGATGCGCCTGCGCGGACCATGGGCGCCCGCGGCCCACGCCGGGCGAAGACTCGAGCAGTGGGCGCTGTCCGGCGCCCAGCGGGGCGGTCTGCTCGTCGCCGTCTCACCGTCGACGGCGAGCGCGCTGCACGCCATCGGCGTGGACCCGGGCCGTATCCGCCTCGTCACGACCGGCGTCGAGGAGCCGGGACCGCGCGCCGACCGGTCGCCCGAGCCCCTGTTCCTGGCCGTGGGCCGCCTGGTCGAGTACAAGCGGATCGATCTGCTCCTTCGCCTGTGGGAGCGGGTGCGGCCGGTGACGGGCGGCCGCCTGCTGATCGTGGGCGACGGCCCGGAAGGCCCGCGCCTACGCCAACTCGCGGGCCGCGCCGTCGAGTTCACCGGCCATGTCTCCGAGGCCGAGAAGCACCGCCTGCTGTGCGAGGCATGGCTGCTGCTGCACCCCTCGGCCGTCGAGGGGTGGGGCCTGGTCGTCATGGAGGCGGCGGTACGCGGCACGCCCGCGCTCGGCTTCGACGTGCCCGGTGTCCGCGACTCGATCGAGGACGGCGTCACGGGTCTGCTCGCCCACGGAGCGTCGTCGTTCGCGGCGGCCTGGTGCACGCTCGCCCTGTCCACGCGCCGCCGCGAACTGATGGGCAAGGCGGCCGAGGAACGCGCCGCCGGCTACCGGTGGGCGCACACGGTACGCCGGTTCCGGGCGGTCGCCGCGGAAGCCGCCAGAGGGCCGGGGCCCCTCGGAAGCCGGGCGCCATGACCGCGGCCGGGTTCAGGGACCCGTCGCCGACCAGGTCCCTCACACTCCTGCGGGCCTTCCTGCGCGAGCGGCGCGACCCCGAGAGCTGCTACGCGCTGCTCGCCCGGGACGCCGCCGACCAGGTCGAGGCGTACGGGAAGGTCGCGGGCAAGGTCGTCGTCGATGTCGGCGGCGGCAGCGGTCACTTCACCCGTGAGTTCCGCGCGCGCGGCGCCCACGGCTACCTCTTCGAGCCGGACGCCCGGGAGCTGGGACCCGCTCCCCCGGCCTCCGCCGTGCTGGCCGACGGCTATCTGCTGCCGCTCGCCGACGCGTCGGCGGACGTCACGTTCTCCTCGAACGTCCTGGAGCACGTCGCCGACCGCGACACGTTCCTCGGCGAACTCGTCCGGGTCACCCGGCCCGGCGGCCTGATCTACGTCTCGTTCACCAACTGGTTCTCCCCGTGGGGCGGCCACGAGTGGGCGCCCTGGCACTACCTGGGCGCCGGCCGGGCGCAGGCCCGCTACCGGCGGCGGACGGGCCGGGCGCCCAAGCACACGCTCGGCGAGAACCTCTTCGCCCACCACGTCGGGCCGACGCTGCGCCATGTGCGGGCCCGTGACGACGTGGCGCTCGTCTCGGCGCGCTCCCGCTACTGGCCCTTCCTCACCGAGGCCGTCGCGCGGGTGCCCGGGGTGCGCGAGTTCGCCACCTGGAACCTCCTCCTCATCCTCAGGCGGTGTCCCCCGTGACGACCATGGTCCAGGCCCCACCCGCCGCGCCGACGAGCCCGGACCCCGAGCCGGGCCCGTGTTCGCGCCGCTGGCTGCTGTCCTTCTGGGCCGTGCTGTTCGTCGCGTTCTGCGCGGTGCGTCCGGGCCGGATGACGTTCGAGACGAAGCTCGGCGTCGCGCTCGACCCGTGGCGGTTCATCGAGGACCTCGGACAGCTGTGGCACGACCGCGCCGGGTTCGGCGGGCTCGCGGACCAGTACATCGGCTACGCGTTCCCGATGCTGCCCTACTACGGCCTCGCCGACCTCGTGCGGCTGCCGGTGTGGCTGGCCGAACGGCTGTGGCTGTCCCTCGTCGTGACGGCCGCGTTCTGGGGCGCCCTGCGGCTCATGGAGCGGCTCCGCATCGGCTCCCCGAGCGGCCGGCTGCTCGGCGCGGTGGCCTACGCGCTGTGGCCCACGTACACCATCGTCATCGGCTCGACCTCGGCGGCGGTGCTGCCCGGCGCGCTCCTGCCCTGGGTCCTGCTCCCGCTGACCAACTCCCGCAAGTCACCGCGTATTTCAGCGGTCCACTCGGCGCTGCTCGTCCCTTTCATGGGTGGCGTGAACGCGGCGGCGACCCTCGCCTCGCTCCTCCCGGTGGGCCTCTACCTCCTCTCCCGGCCGCCGTCGCCCCGCAAGCGGCGGCAGATCTCCTGGTGGTTCCCCTCGGTGGTCCTGGCGACGCTGTGGTGGACGATCCCGTTGCTGCTGCTCGGCGTGTACGGCGAGAACTTCCTGCCCTACGTGGAGAACGCGCGGACCACGACCGACACGATGGCGGCGACGGAGACCCTGCGCGGCGCCGGCAACTGGGTCGCCTATCTGCATCTGGGCGAGGCCTGGCTGCCCGCCGGGTGGACCGTGGCGACCTCCGTCGTCGTGATCGTCTGCTCGGCCCTGGCCGCCGCGTTCGGCCTCGCGGGGCTCGCCCGCCGCGATCTGCCGGAGCGCCGCTGGCTGCTGCTGACCGTGATGGCGGCGGCCCTCTTCACCCTCGCCGGGTACGGGGGTGCGCTCGGCGCCCCCTTCCACGACACGGTCCAGTCCTGGCTGGACGGCCCCCTGGCCCCGTTCCGCAACATCTACAAGTTCCAGACGGGCCTCGCCCTCGCACTGGTCCTGGGCCTCGCGCACCTCGTGGGCGTCGCCCCCGAGCCCCGCGGCACCCGCCCCCTGCGCGGACGCAGGTATGCGCCCCTCCTGGTGGCGGTTCTGATCCTGCCGGGCCTCGCCTGGCCCTACCTGAACGGTTCGATCCTCCAGCCGGGCCCCTTCAAGAAGCTGCCCGCGTACTGGCAGTCGACGGCTGACTGGCTGCGCACGTACTCCCCCGACTCGCGCGCCCTCGTCGTGCCCGCCACCGCGCACGGCATCTACACCTGGGGCTCCCCCATCGACCAGCCGCTCGACGTCCTCGCGGACTCCCGCTGGGCGCAGCGCGACTTCGTCCCGTTCGGCACGGCGGGCAACCGCCGCACCCTGGACGCGATCGAGCAGGCTCTCATGTCAGGCATTCAAGTGCCGGGCTTGCAGGACTACTTGAGCCGCAGCGGCCTCTACTACGTGGTCGTCCGCAACGACCTGGACCCGGACCAGTTCGGCTACGTTCCCACGGCCACCGTCACACGCACGCTGACCGAGTCCGGCTTCCACCGCGTCACCGCCTTCGGCCCGCCCGTCACCGGCGGCCGGATCGCCGAGAACACCCCGGTCCAGGTCGAGGGCCTCTTCCCGCGCCCGCAGGCGGTCGAGATCTACGCGCCCGACACCGGCACCCGCCGCCCCGGCCAGGCGGAACTGCTCCCGGCCCGCGCGACGGCGGAGGTCAGCGGCGGCCCCGAGGCCCTCCTCCCGCTCTCCTCCGAGCCGTCGTTCCGCGACCGCCCCACGGTCCTCACCGGCGACCACCACCCCGGAGTAGGAACGCCCGCTCTGGGCACGGCAGTTGACGGACTGCGCCGCGCGGACACCCGGTTCGGCCTGGTCAACACCAACACGTCGTATGTGTACACCCCGACGGAACGCAACAGCCCCGAGGCCGAGCAGAACTCGGGCGAGGAACCGAAACAGATCCTCCCGACGCGGGGCCCCGCCCATCAGACGACGGCCCGCATCGAAGGAGCCCGCGCGGTCTCCGCCTCGTCCAGCGGCAACTGGCTGCTGTACCTCCCCCAGTTCGACCCGGTGAACGCCTTCGACGGTGACCCGGACACGGCGTGGGCCGAGGGCGCCTCGGACTCGGCGAACGGCGAATGGATCCGTATCGACTTCGCCCGCCCCACACCGATCCCCGCCACGGTCCAGCTGACTCCGCTCCCGCAGGAACAGGTACGGGCGGCGCCCACCCGCATCCGTATCGAGACGGACAAGGGCAGCACGACGGCCGACCTCCTACCGAACGGCACCTCGCAACGTGTCAAAGCCCCCGAGGGAGTGGCGAGTTGGCTTCGCGTGACGCTCCTGGACACCCAGGCCACCCGCCCCTGGCTCACCGGCGCGGGCTTCTCCGACATCACCATCCCCGGTGTCCGGGCGAGCCGAGTGCTCCAACTCCCCGCGGATTCAGTCCACTCGGACCAGTTCACCTTCCGCCGCGCGACAGGCGACGGCTCCCTCACCCTCACCGACTTCGAACCCGCCCTGAACCGCGCCTTCACGACGACCGGCACCTCCCGCTACACCTTCGAGGCGACGGCGCTCCCCACCCCCACGGCCGCCCTCGACTCACTGCTCTACTCGGTCGCCCCCGACCAGCGCCGCAAGATCACGGTCACCGCCGACTCCACGGCCCGCCTCGGCAGCAACATCTCGGCGCGCAACCTCACCGACGGTGATCTGACCACGGCCTGGATCGCGGGCCCCGACCCCACGATCCACCTGCGCTGGCCGGGCAAGCGACGCGTCTCCACGCTCGTGCTCCCCGCGGCCGGCGGACTGTCCACCCGCCCGGAGAAGATCGAGATCAGCTCTCCGAACGGCGCCGCGATCACGAACGTCGACGAGAACGGCGTGGCCCGCTTCGACCCGATCACCACCG
The DNA here is from genome assembly GCF_039533535.1 of Streptomyces kunmingensis. Classification (NCBI taxonomy): domain Bacteria; kingdom Bacillati; phylum Actinomycetota; class Actinomycetes; order Kitasatosporales; family Streptomycetaceae; genus Streptomyces; species Streptomyces kunmingensis. The sequence continues at coordinate 32,728 of NZ_BAAATS010000048.1, read as the reverse complement.
ACCGCCTGGACGTCACCGTCACCGCCACCGCCCCGCTCACGCTCCACAACCCGGTCGCGGACGAGGACCTCCGGCTCCCGGTGGGCCTGACCGAGGCCTACCTCCCCGCACTCGACAAGTACCGGGTGCGCCGGCCCGCACCCGAACGAAAGTTCAGCCTCCCCTGCGGCAAGGGCCCGACGGTCACCATCGACGGCACCCGCCACCGCACCTCGGCCAGGGGCACCCTCGCGGACCTGACCCAACGCCGCCCGGTCGCCCTGACCCTCTGCGACCCCCTCACGCTCGCCGCGGGCCCGCACACCCTCAGCACGGACAGCGGCGGAGCACTGGCCCCCACGCGGATCACCCTCACCCGCGCCGGAACCGACACGGACGCGGTCCCCACCACCCGCGACCTCACGGTCCTGGACTGGCTCGGCGACCGCCGCACGGTCCAGGTGGGCACGGGCGAGGCCACGTATCTGACGACGTACGAGAACGCCAATGCCGGCTGGCAGGCCACCCTCAACGGCGAGAAACTCACCTCCCTGCGCCTGGACGGCTGGCAACAGGCGTGGCTGATCCCGGCGGGTACGTTCGGCACGGTCGAACTCTCCTACCGGCCCGCCACCACCTACGACGTGGGCCTGCTCGTGAGCGGCGCGGCCCTCCTGACACTCATCGCCCTGGCCCTGTGGCGCCGCACCCCACCCGACCCCGCGAACGCCCCCGCACCGCCCCCACCCCCCGGCTGGATCCTCGGCACGGCCGCCCTCACCCTCATCGGCATCGCGATAGCGGGCTACTGGGCAGCCCTGATCCCGGCCCTGGCCCTCATAGCCTGGAAACGCCCCGCCCTCCTGGTCCCGCTCTCATTCCTCACGATGACAGCGGCGGGAGCGGTAGCCGCGACGGCGGCGGGCGCCCCGCCACTCGACGGAAGGGGGGCGTTCAGCGGGCCGGCGCAGGTGCTGGCGCTGACGGGGTTGTTCGCGGCACTGGTGACAACCCACATCCAAGCCCCTCCGGCAATTGAGGAGCGGGGTCCGGGGCAGAGCCCCGAGTCCTCCACGCCAACCCCCCACCCCACTCCGGACGAGCGGCCCCACCCATGACAACCCCCTTCCCGACAGTCGACGAAATCTCCCGCCATTGCCTCCACCCCAACGAACCCGAAACCGTCCACATAGAGGTCCACCTAACCGGCCACCTGGACCCGCCCAGACTGACCGAATCCTTCACCCGGGCCCTGACCCACCACCCCCGCATACTCATCCGCGAGGCCCCCCGCCACTGGTACACGTGCCGCTACACATGGGAGCTGACGAACACCCCCGACAAAGCCCCCGTGTCGTTCCCCGCCCCAACCCCGAACGCGCTGGAAGAGGCCCGCACCCGCGCCCTGACCCAGCCCCCGCCCTTGACCACCGCCCCACCACTCCGCCTGGAATCCGTCCCCCACCCCGAGACCGGCAACACCGTCCTCTTCCTCACCATCAACCACACGGCACTCGACGCCCCGTCCGGCCTGCGCGTACTCGCAACGACAGCGCACCTCTACGGCGACCGGGACAACTCCCCACCACCCGCACCACCCCCGCCCCCACGCCGACCGGCCCCGTCCGATCTGCCCGCCCCCTGGGCCCGCCCGGCAAGGATCGCCCCGGGCACCCCCGGTCAGGATCGCCCCGGCAACGGCCTCCTCCTCTGCGACCTCCCGGTACCGCGCCGCCCCAAGAGCGCCCCGTACACGGTGAACGACCAGCTCATGGTGGCCACGGCCCGCACGATCGCGGCCTGGAACAAGGAACAAGGCGACCACCGCTCCCGCCACCCCCACCACCCTCTGCGCATCACGATGCCGGTGGACGACCGCCCCCGGGACGCGACGATGCCCATGGGCAACGGCACCCGCCTGGTAGAAGTCCCCTTCACCGCATCGGAGTTGAAGCAGCCCACCCCCACCCTCCTCCACCTCACAGCCACCCGCACCACAGCCCTCAAGTCCACCCCGCTACCTCAACTGGGCTACAACACAACCCTGTTGACGACGCCCTACGCCCCCGTGGCCTGGCGCGCCGCCGCCACCCGCACCCTGCGCAGGGCAGCCGCCCCGTGGACGTCGACGACGCTGCTCAGCAACGTCGGCCGCGTCCCGTACCCGCTGGACTTCGGCGACGGCGGCCGGGCGCAAGCCGTCTGGTTCTCGGCGCCGGCCCGCATGCCGCGAGGCCTCAGCGTCACGACGGCGTCCACGGCGGGCCGTCTGCACCTGGCGCTGCGCTGGTCGCGCACGCTCCTCGGCGACGGCGACGGGGCGCACCTGCGTGACCTGTTCGCACACCACCTCCAGACGACACAGGAGGAGGCACCATGACATCCACCCGGCCCGCCCTACGCGACTTCTACGAGAACCCATCCGCCCCGGTGGCCTCCGGCACCCCCCGTACCCTGCGCCAGACCCGGATCCTGGCGGCCGCGCTCACCGGCACCCGCCGGGCCACCGTCCTCGACGTGGGCTGCGGCGACGGCAGCGCGGCGGCCATCACGGCCCGCCGGCTGCCCGGCCACCACCTGATCGGCGTCGACTGGTCCCAGAACGCACTGCGCCGCGCCGCGATCCGCGTGCCCGAAGTCGTACGAGGTGAACTCACGGACCACGGGCTCCCGTTCAGGGACTCCGCGGCCGACGCGGTGCTGCTGTCCGAGGTGATCGAGCACCTCGTGGACCCCGACACCGCGCTCGACGAACTCCGCAGGGTGCTGCGCCCGGGAGGCCATCTGATGCTGTCCACCCCGAACCTGGCCGCCTGGTACAACCGCGCTCTGCTCCTGGCCGGTGTGCAGCCCGTCTTCTCCGAGGTGAGCCTGCGCGCGATCCACGGCCGCCCCGGCACCGAGGTGGTGGGCCATCTGCGCCTCTACACGCGGCGGGCGCTGTGCGCGTTCGTCGCCGCCGCCGGTTTCGAGATCGTACGGGTGACGGGGGCGCCGTTCCACGGAGTGCCGCGCCCGCTGCGGCCGCTGGACCGCGTCGCCTGCGCGGCTCCGTCGCTCGCGTCGATCCTTCTCCTGCACGCCCGAAAGACGTGACGCCCCGCCCCCGCGTTCCTCACCCCCGGCCCGCCACCTCTCCCGGAAGTTGCTCCCTTCATGAGCCCTGACGACCCGCTGCTGCGCATCCTCGCCTGCCCGCTCGACAAGGGGCCGCTGCTGCTCCTCCCCGACGGGGCCGCGCTCTACAACCCGCGTCTGCACCGCCGCTACCCGATCGTCGACGGCATCCCGCAACTGCTGCCGTCGTCCGGCGAACAGCTCCCCGAGGACGAGCACGAACGACTCCTCGAACAACTGGACCAGCCCCGGCGCCCCGCCCCCTGACCGCTCGCCGCCGCCCCCCGGGCCGGGTCAGCCTCTGTGCGCGACCATGGGAGACATGTCACGCCCCACATCCCCCGGCCCCGCCGAACCCTTCACGCCGCTCCACTTCCAGCTCGTGCTGCTCCGCCGCATGGCCGACCACAACCCGGAGCTGGTGGAGACCGCCCGCGCCGACCTGGGCGTCTCCGTGGCCGACATGCGGGAGGCGAACCGCCGCTGGCAGGCGATGCTCCACGCCCGCGGTGGCCGCTCGGCGGTGTCCCGCTACCGCTCGATCCTGGGCACCCCGGAGCGCAAGCTGCTCCGCAAGATCGGCGACCTGGAGTGCGAGGCCCTGCTCTGGCCGGTCCCGCTCTGGCCGGACCTCCGCTTCGAGGTCCTCCTGTCCCCCACGGGCGCGGTCTGGAACGAATGGCTGATCCGCACCCCGGGCACCCCGGCCCCACCCCTCCGCACCCTGGCCGACCTGACCCCGTGGTCCTGCACGGTCGACGAAGCGGCCCGCGCCTTCTCCCCGGCCCGCCCCTTGGAGGGCTCGGCCCCCACCCGCTGGGGCCTGGAATTCACGGCCCCGGACGACGTCTCGGGCACACCGCGCCAGGTGAGGGCGGAGTTCACATGGGGGTTGTTGCAGCGCTGGCAGGAGGTGTGACGGCGAGGTCCGCGATGAATGCGGCGAAGACACTGCGCGGGACGGCCAGGATCCCGCCGTCCGGGGTCTTCGAGTCGCGGATTTCTACGCGAGTAGGTTGGGCGGCGATCTCCACGCAGTTGTTGCCGTCTCCGCCACCGGAGTAAGACGACTTTCGCCAGATGTAGGAGCGGGCCATGGTGTACCTCACAGTTCCTTCGCCAATGCGTGGATGAAGTCACGGGAACGTTCAGGTTCGAGCGCCACTGCTTCTACCTTACGGAAGAGGGCCCGAAAAACCCCGAGTTGAGCTTCACAATCGATGAACGTGACGCCATGAGGAGCGTCCCGAACCGCAGTGTCCAGCCGGGAATCGGCTCCGTCCGCCAGCATCATCGTGCTCCAGGTCCCGCCGAAACCGTCAAGGTCAAACGGGATGACACGCAGGCTGATGTGGTCCGCCTCAGACGCCTCGAGCACTCGCCTCAACTGAGCTCGCGCGGCAGCCCGGTCACCGACCCGAATGCGAAGTGCCGCCTCATGAATCACGGCGTCGTAAGGGACGGGCGTCGGGCGCTCCAGAATCGCTTTGCGCCGCATACGGTGCTGCACGCGCAACTCCAGTTGCTCCGCCGGTATTGCAGGGATGCGTGAGGAGAAGATTGCGCGTGCGTAGTCGTCCGTCTGGAGCAGCCCCGGAATGAGCAGGAACTCGACGTCGCGCCGCCGCGTGGCGTGGTGCTCCAGCTCAGCGACGTCCATGAATGACGTGGGAAGCAGCCCTCGGTACTCCTCCCACCAGCCCCGCGTCCGATCGTTGGCCATCGCGGCCAGCGCGGAGATCAACTGCTCGTCCGTACAGACGTAATGGGACGCGAGGAGCCGCAGCCGCTTCTCACTCACACCCGTGAGGGCGGACTCGATCTGGCTGATCTGCGCGGAACCCACCCCGAGCAGGGCCGCCGCTTCGCGGGAGGTCAGGCCGGCCGCCAGGCGCAGTCTGCGCAACTCGGTCGCCAGGCGGGTCTGACGAGCCGTCGGTTCGCTCCTGAGCGCCACTACGACCCCTCAACCTGCTGACTGGCATGCCTCGTTCGGGGTCATGTTACGCGACCCACTTGCAGGACTTAAAAAGTTAGGTCTACCGTCGGTGACACGACGCACACTCTGCGAATTCCCGGGACCCCGGAAGCGCACCGCTCCGTCCAGCCATGACAGACGCGGCATGCCACCGCCCCGCGACCCACACCTCCCCCACCGAACGGAGCCGACGCATGCCCGACAAAGAACCCTGGGAGTACTCCCTCTACATCCCGAACGACCTCCGCGCGGTGACGGTCAGCCGCCGCACCCTGCGTCTGATCCTCACCATGCACGGCCTGATCCGCCTGGTAGACGTGGTGGAACTGCTCGCCGCGGAGTTGGTGGGCAACGCCGTACGACACACCAAGGGCCCGGCGGCGCTGAGAGTGCGGTGGGCGGTCGGGGTGCTGCGCATCGGGGCCTGGGACACCGCCCCGGAACCGCCCGACCCACCCGGCGCGGGCGCGTGGGACACCGAGGCGGAGGAAGGGCGGGGCCTGGTGCTGGTCCGGGCATGTGCCGATGAGTGGGGCTGGCATCGACTGGACAACGAAGGCAACCGGGGCAAGTACGTTTGGTGTGAACTGGCGGCCGCGTAAAGCGGTTCCCCGTGGGGTCAGCCCGCCGCCTTCAGGATCGCCTCCGCGACCGTACCCACCGACCCCGGGTGCACCGTGTTGAGGAACAGGTTCGGCTCGACGAGTTCCAGCTCCATGACGCAGGGCTGCCCGTCCGCACCGTCGACCAGGTCGACACGTGCGTACAGGAGTTGCTCGGCGCCGCCCGGCACGAGGGCCAACGCGGCTGCTGCCACGGCGAGTTCGGCCTCGGTCGGCTGCCACGGCTCCAGCGCCGGGTGGGCGACCTTGCGCTCGTCGTAGGCGACACCGGGGGCGAGTACGGCGCCCTTGCGTATGGAGTGCAGAAAGGCCCCGCCGTAGAACAGCACGGCCCGCTCCCCGCTGACGTCGATCCCCGCGACGTACGGCTGCACCATGGCGGTCAGCCCCTCGGCGTGCATCCGGGCCAGGTGGCGCAGGGCGACGTCCCGTTCGGCGGGGGTGTAGCGGGCGGCGTACCGGGAGCCCGCGCCGGAGGTCGGCTTGATCACGTACTCCGTGTCGGCGGGCAGCGCGGGCGCCTCGCCGGGGGCGACGTACGACGTCGGCACGGTGGGCACGCCCGCGCGGGCCAGGTCGCCGAGGTAGCGCTTGTCGGTGTTCCAGCGGAGCACGTCGACGGGGTTGGCGAGCCGGGTGACGGCCGCACAGCGCGCGGCCCACTCCAGGAACTCGTCGCGCCGCCAGCTGTAGTCCCACGTCGACCGGATGACAGCGAGGTCGTACGACGCCCAGTCGACCTCGGGATCGTCCCAGTACGCGATGACGGCCTCGGCCCCCGCCCGCTCCAGCTCCGCCGCGAGCAACGGCAGATCGTGGTCGACGCTGATGTGGGGCGCGGGCCGGCAGGTGACGAGGGCTATGCGGGTCATACGGGGTTACTCCTCCAGGGACGTACGGGCCCGTCGCGCTCCACCGCGGGCCATTCCCGGACGCCGCACGACCGTGCCACGAGGCTAACGCGACGAGGCCGTCCCTCGGAATCCGGCCGTGCCCCATCGCGTCGTCACCGAAAAACCTCGGCGGGGGAATGCGCAGTACGCGCATTCCCCCGCCGAGGAATAGACCGGTTTCCCCGGACGGCAGCCAGCGTCACCCGCCGACGTACCAGCTGAATCCACCGTTGGCCGCGACAATTATCATCACGATGAAGAGGATCACGTCGACGATGCCCAGGATGAGACCCGCCTTCGCCATTCCGGTGCCGCCCTTGGCCGTCTTCTGGCGCAGCGCGAGCGCACCGAAGATGATCGCGAGCGGGCCCAGGACGAAGCTGAGGAAGAACAGTCCGACGATGCCGCAGACAAGTCCGGCTATCGCGAGGCCATTCGTCCGGGAGCCGGAAGAAGCAGCAGGCTGATTACCGTAAGCCGACATGGTCCACACCCCTTGCAGGTCGCTTTGCAGAACGTCGTTACGCACCTCCGGGTGCCCCGGAATTCGGCGCACACTCAGCCAGGTAATCGAAATTAAGCGGAATTCGCGATTCGCGCCACGGCCGAGCCGCACGCTCCGCGCCTCCGCCGAGCCGCCCCGCGCGTCACGCCTCCGCGGCGTCCGGATCCCACTCCAGGAGCCGCACCTTGGCCACCGAACGGACGTGCCTGCGCATGGCCGCCGCCGCGCCGCGCCCCTGCCCCGCCTCGATCGCGTCGAGGATCGCCCGGTGCTGGGCGAGCGAACGCCCGGGCCGGCGCGGCTGGCGCAGCGACTCCGTGCGGGACTCCGCGATCGGCTCGTCGATCTCCCGCATGAACTCCGCGAGGAGCACGCTGTGCGCGGCCGCGGTCACCGCCGCATGGAACAGCCGGTCTCCCTCGATGCCGAGCCCGCCCGCGTCGATGTCGCCCGCCATGTGGTCGAGCGCCGAGCGCAGCGCGGCCAGGTCGGCCTCCGTGCGGCGCTCCGCCGCCAGCTCGGCCAGCTTCGTCTCCAGCGCCTCGCGCGCCTCCAGGACGTCGGGCAGCCGCTTCTTGCGGGCGACGAGGCTCTCCACCGGCTCGACCTCGACACTGTCCAGGCTGTCGCGCATGAGATACGTGCCGCCGCCGTGCCGCGCCTCCACCAGGCCCTGCACCTCCAGGACGACGATGGCCTGCTTCACCGAGGCCCGGCTGACCCCGAGCCGCGCCGCGAGATCGCGCTCGGTCGGCAGCCGGTCACCAGCGCGCAGGCCGCCCTCCGCGACGTACGTACGCAGCCGGTCGAGCACCTGCTCGTACAGGCGCGGGCGCGCCGTCATCGGCCGCAGTGCGTCGCTCATGCCGGCCCTTTCTCGCCCTGTTCGTGCCACGTCATGTGCCCGGCAGCGTACGTCCTTGACGTGGACGGCTGCCAGACGGCACGCTCGGATTGGCTCAGCCACTGAACCAATCCTAGGAGTGTTCACGTGCCCCGACTCCTCCCGGCCCTGGCCGACACCCCCGACCGCCCGGCCCTGCGCTTCGGCGACCGCGCCCTGACCTACGGCGAACTGGCCTCGGCCGCCGCCCCTCTGGCGTCCCGGCTCGACGGCTCGGCGCGGGTCGCCGTGTGGGCGACGCCGACCCTGGAGACCGCGGTCGGCGTGGTCGCGGCACTGCTCGCCGGAGTCGCCGCCGTCCCGGTCAACCCGAAGTCGGGCGACAGCGAGCTGGGCCACATCGTGGCGGACAGCGCCCCCGACGCGGTCCTGGCGGCGCCGGGCACCGAACTCCCGCCCGCACTCGCCGCGTTGGCCCGTATCGACATCGACGTACGCGTGGATCCGGGACCGCCGGCCGTGCTTCCCGTCGAGCCCGACGACCCCGACACGCCCGCCTTCGTCGTCTACACCTCCGGCACCACCGGCCCGCCCAAGGGCGCCGTCCTCCCACGCCGCGCCGTCTCCTCCACGCTCGACGCCCTGCGGGACGCCTGGCAGTGGACGGACCGGGACACCCTCGTGCACGGGCTGCCGCTGTTCCACGTCCACGGCCTGATCCTGGGCATCATCGGCCCGCTGCGCCGGGGCGGCTCGGTGCGGCACCTGGGACGGTTCGACACCGACGGCGTGACCCGCGAACTGGCGTCCGGGGCGACGATGCTGTTCGGCGTACCCACGATGTACCACCGCATCGCGGAGGCGCTGCCCACCGACCCGGCGCTCGCGAAGGCCCTGTCCTCGGCCCGCCTCCTCGTCTCAGGTTCGGCGGCGCTGCCGGTCCACGACCACGAGCGGATCACCGCCGCCACGGGGCAGCGCGTCGTCGAGCGGTACGGCATGACGGAGACGCTGATGAACACGAGCGTCCGGGCGGACGGCGACCCGCGGCCCGGCACCGTCGGCGTGCCGCTGCCGGGCGTCGAGCTGCGCCTCGCGGAGGACGACGGCACGACCGAGGTCCCCTCCGGCGACCCCGAGGCCGTCGGCGAGATCCAGGTACGCGGACCCAACCTGTTCCTGGAGTACCTGAACCGGCCCGACGCCACGGCGGGCGCGTTCGCGCCAGGCGGCTGGTTCCGTACGGGCGACATGGCCGTGCGCGACCCCGACGGCTATGTCCGGATCATCGGCCGCAAGGCCACCGACCTGATCAAGAGCGGCGGCTACAAGATCGGCGCGGGCGAGATCGAGAACGCGCTCCTGGAGCACCCCGGCGTCAAGGAGGCCGCGGTCAAGGGCGCCCCCGACACCGACCTCGGCGAGCGGGTGGTGGCCTGGATCGTGCCGGCCGACGCCCAGAACCCGCCGGGCGCCGAGGAGTTGGCGGACCACGTCGCCGGGCGCCTGTCCCCGCACAAGCGGCCCCGCACCGTCCACTACCTCGACGCGCTGCCCCGCAACGACATGGGCAAAATCCTGAAGCGGTCCCTTCCCGATGGCTGACCCGGGGGCCGACCCGAGGACCGACGGCACGGGCACGTCCGGCATCGGCGGCACGTCCGGCATCGGCGGCACGGGCGCGCGCGGCTTCCTGGACGCGCTCTGCGACCCCGGCACCTTCCGCGAACTCCCGCCGCCCGCCCCGCCGGACCGCCCCGACCCGCTGAGCTGGCCCGGCTACGACGGCGCGCGGGCGCGCGCGGCCGAGCGGACCGGTGAGACGGAGTCCGTCGTCACCGGCACCGCCGCGATCGACGGCACCACCGCCGTCTTCATCGCCTTCGAGTTCGGCTATCTCGGCGGCTCCCTCGGCCAGGAGACGGGCGACCGCATCGAGGCGGCCCACGTCCACGCCCGCGCGCACGGCCTGCCGGTGGTCCCGGTCGTCGCCACGGGCGGCAGCCGGATGCAGGAGGGCATGGTCGCACTCACCCAACTCCAGCGCGTGGCACGCCAGTCGGCGCTGACCCGGGCCGCGGGCCTGCCACAGATCGCCGTGGTGCGCGATCCGACGACAGGGGGCGGCTGGGCCACCCTGGGCGCGGGCGCCGACCTGACGCTCGCCCTTCCGGGGGCGCAGATCGGTTTCGCCGGCTCCCGTGTACGCCCGCCCGACGCGGACCCGGCGGCGTACACCGCGGAGGCTCAGCTGCGGGCGGGCGCGGTCGACGCGGTCGTGGCGCCGGACGCGCTGCGTGCCACGCTCGGCCGGCGGCTGCGCCTGCTGACCCGGCCCTCCGACGGCCCCGCACCGGTCCCCCGCCCCCTCGGCCGCACCGACCTGCCGCTCACCGGATGGGACGCGGTCCAGCGCGCCCGGGACCCCGAACGACCGCGCGCCCGCGCCTACTTGGACGCCTACTTCACGTACCGGGAAGAGCTGCGCGGAGACCGGGCGGGCGGCACCGACGACGGCATGCTCTGCGGTTTCGGCGAGTACAAGCCCGAGCAGGGGCACGGACAGGAACGCGGGCACGAAGGGCGGACGATCGCCTACGCCGCCCAGTGCGGCACGGCAATCACCCCGGCCGGTTACCGCACGGCCACCCGGCTGCTCCGGCTGGCGGGCCGCCTCGGCATCCCGGTGCTCACCCTCGTCGACACGCCGGGAGCGGCGAGCGGCGACGCGGCCGAGCGGGCGGGCGCGGGCGCGGCGATCGCCGAGCTGTTCCTCGCCGTCGCCGAGTCACCTGTGCCGGTCACCACGCTGGTCATCGGCGAGGGCGGTTCGGGCGGCGCGCTGGCGCCGGCCGCGCCCGGCAGCACCTGGGTGACCCCGGACGCGTACTTCTCGGTGATCGCGCCGGAACTGGCCACCGCGATCCTCAAACGCCCGCCCGACCAGGCACAACACACGGCCGGGCAACTCCGGCTCCGGCCCCAGGAATTGGTGGACCTGGGCGTCGTCCGGGGCATCGCGGGAAGACCGTCGGACTGATCCTTACGGGGACTCGCACTTGATGCGTACCTGATCCGTAAACGAACAGGCGCGCAGTTGTTCCCACGAACAGGTGATCGTGGCGCCAGAAATTGCATGAGGCACGGATGACCAACGATGCTTACGGTGCGCAAGCAACGGGCTGCAGACCGTAGTTGCCGCGCACCCGGCCCATGTCCCATACAGGGCCGGGGTGTTGGTCCCACACACATGCACCATCGCAAGGAGAACGTCACACCATGAACCTGCTCACCGACATCCTCGCCGGCATCGTCCACTTCGTCGGCTGGCTGGTGTAACACCGTCGGACGCCAGCGCGGCGCCGTCTCCCCCCGTCCCAGGGGGAGGCGGCGCCGCCGCGTTCTCCCAGGCATCGTCGGCGGAGAGCAACTCCCTTAGCCGCGGCGCCACCTCGCCGCCCACACGCAGGGCGTCGTCCGGGTCCGGGCTTCCCGAGAGCACGAACTCGTCGACGCCCGAGCGACAGTACGTGTGCAGGCGCCGGGCGACCTCGTCGTCGCGGCCGACCGCGGAGAGCCGCAGCGCGAAGCGCAGGGCCGGGTTCCGGTCACGCAGCCGGGCGACGCGCGCGGCGACGGTCTCCGGCGGCTCGGCCGGTTCGCTCCACATGAGGTGGACGTCGGCCCGCCGCGCGGCGAGGTTCTCGGCGGCCCCCGACACGCCGCCCAGGTACAGCGGCACCTTGTGCTCGACGGCCGGATCGGTCAGCCGCGCACCCTCGACCTGGACGTGCTGACCCTGGAAGTCGATGCGCCCGCCGTCGAGAAGGCTCCGCAGGACGGCCATGACCTCGTCGGTACGTCCGTACCGCTGGTCGTGCGCCAACTGGTCGCCGGGTGAGCGGTGTTCGGTGGAGTCGCCGCCCGTGACGAGGTTCAGCCGCAGCCGCCCGCCCGTGAACCTCCGGAAGGCGTCGGCCTGTTGCGCCAGCAGCGTGGGGCTGACGGCCCCGGCGCGGACGCCCACCAGGAATCCGATGCGCTCGGTGTGCCCGGCGAGCACCGAGGCGAGGTGCCAGGGGTCGACGCGGCCTGGCCCCACCGGGGCGAACAGCGAGGTGAAGCCCGCCTGTTCGGCGGCGCGCGCGACCCGTGCGGGCCGGCCGGTATCGGCCCGGTCCTCACCGGTGGGCAGGAACCAGTGCAGCAACGGGTGGTTCTCGGGCATGGGCACCTCGGGCCTACGACGGGTCGGCTGGGGCAGGACAGCACCCCGGACGGCCGGGGACGGCAGGGGTGCGAGCGTCAGGAAAGTGCCGCTACGGGGATACGGGCGGAAGTACGCCGGCGACCGGTGGAAGTCTTCATCAACCGGAAACCGGCACCGGCAACCGGCGGAAGGCTTCGGCGACCGGCGGAAGTACGTCAGCGACCAGCCGTGCGGCGACGCGCGGAAGCCCGACAGAGCATCGTCGCGACACGCAGCAGATCCACGTGACGACGCGAGACGAGTAGGGGGGCCATACCCGCATCCTGTCCGGGCCCTGGTGACCGCCACAACCCACGGTCCGCATCCCGGACGGCCGCGTATCACCCCTTGACATGCCGGGGCCCGGCACGGATTCGCTCCGCGCCGGGCCCGGCCCACAAATCCGCCGCTCAGCGGCGTACTTCCCTACCGGACACCCACCGCCCTGATGATCTCCTGCGTCACGGATCCGCCCTTGTCGTCCTTGGCGGAGGCGCGCAGCGAGACGTACTCGGCGCCGCGCGGCACGCTCAGGCTGCCCTTCCAGGACGCGCCGTGCCCGCCCAGGGCCACCGGCTTCCAGGTCGCGCCGTCGTCGTAGGACACCTCCAGCTCGCCGCCGCCGATGGTGCCGGTGCCGGACGCGTCCTTCACGTACTGCCCGTAGATCCCGACCGGGACGCGCGAGCCGCCGCGGACGTCGCCCGCCAGGTCGGTGTCGACGTCGAAGCCGAGGTTGATCAGCGGCAGGTACGTCCAGCGGTCGTCCGGTGTCGCCGCCGACCTGAAGGTCCACTCGGCGTGGCCCTTGCTCGACAGTTCCCAGCGCGCGGGGTCGAGCGTGGTGTCCGTGGCGACCTTGTACGTGTGCTCGGCCGGATCGGCGTCCCACACGTACACGCCCGAACTCTTCTTGCGGTCGACCTGCACCCCGTCCACGGACACCGACGTGTACTGGTCGATGCCGTTCGTCTCGCTGCTCCACGCGTCGCCGAAGCCGGTGTGGTCGGGCCCGGAATCGCCCCAGCCGGGCGTGTTGAACTGCAGGGTGGAGCCGGCGCGCTGCTGCCCCCAGCCGAGCCCGCTGCCCAGCCACGGATGCCAGACCGGCTTGAACCAGTCCAGTTCCTTGTGTGTGCCGCCCTTGTACGTGACCAGGCCGCTGCGCTGCTCCAGGTCCGTCGGCCCGGTCTGTACGGACTCGTGCCAGGTCTGGCCGGTGCCGGTGGAAACGTACTCGGTGCGCTCGGCCGGGTAGGCGATCTTCTCCAGGAAGCCGAGGCCGACCGGGAACGTGTCGGTGATCGAGTAGCGGAACTCGCCGCCGTCCTGCGGCTTCACGGCATGGAACTTGGTGTCGAGGACCGCGAGTTCACGCTTCCCCGGCCGGTACTTCAGGTCGCCCTTCGGCACGCCGCCCTTGTGCTCGTCGGTGAGGTCGTACACCCACGGCGTGTACTGCGTGCCGGTCATCGAGAGGGTGCGCCCTGTCTTGGCGAGCCCGGCCAGCGTGGCGCCGTCGGCCGCGTCGACGGACGCGATCTGCAACGGCCGGTCGGAGCCGTCCTCGGGCCCGAACCAGGCACTCAGCCGTCCGGCCTCGTCATCGGTCACGAACAGCGCCTTGGCTCCCGCGTCCTGCGCGGCCTGAGCGAGCCGGTCCGGAGCGAGGGCGTCGCTGCGGCGCACCAGGACGGCCTTGCCGCGCACGTTCTTGCCGGTGTAGTCGGCGGGCGCACCCTCGCCCGCGTCGACGACGCGGAGGCGGCTGCGGCCCTCGATCAGGGTGCCGCCCGCCTGCAAGGTCGCCTCGCGCAGGCCGTCGGCCTGGAGCATCGGCTTCCCGAGGCGCCACACCGTGCGGTACTCGAAGCTGCCGTCGCTCACCTTGCGGGTGGGTGCGGCGAAGACGCTGTCGTACGTGACGGGCAACTGCACGGCGCTCATGTAGGCGGCGCCGCCCGCCGTGCGGTCGGCCTCCATGATGAGCTGCCGGGTCTGCGTGGTGCGTCCGACGTCGGCGGTGATCTCCTTCAGCTGCCGTCCGTCGAGGGTGATCTCGCGGTCCCGGTCGAGCTTGATCTCCGGGTCGGCGAGATAGCCGAGCCCGAGCGAGTCCTTGCCGTGGCTGCCGCGCACGTCGAGGTAGGACTCCAGGTAGTACGAGCCGGGCTTGAGCCGCAGCTGGAGCGTGCCGGACTCGCCGACGGTGGCCGGGAACGGGTCGGTGCCCGCGGTGAGCTGCTGCACGCCGAGGTGGGCGGCGCTCGGCGCGCCGGCCCGGTCCTTCACATGGACGGTGAGCGTGTACCGCTCCTCCTCCTTCACGAGCCCGAACGCCGTGTGCGCGACGGTCTTCCCGCCCGCACTGGCGACGATCTGCCCGCTGGTGTTGCCGACGTGCGCCGCGGCGCCGTCCCCGGTGACGGTGGTGGAGGCGGTGCCGTGCGCCGGGACGCTCAGCGTGCTGTCGGCGAGCGTGGCGACACCCTCGCCCGCACCCTGCACGGCAAGGCTCAACTCGACGGCCTGATCACCCGTGTTGCTGTACGTGACGGTCTTCGTCACCGCCTTGTTGTCCTCGTACGGCCACTTGTAATAGCCGAGGTCGGCGCTGCCGGTGGCGGTGACCTGCGCACCGATCGCGTCGGGCACGCTCACCCTGCCCGCACCCAACTCATAGGCGGACGCGTCCAGTTCCGTACTGCTGGACATCAGCGCGTCCTTGAGCTGTGCACCCGTCCAGTCCGGGTGTTCCTGGGCGAGCAGCGCGGCGACACCGGCGACGTGCGGCGTCGCCATCGACGTACCGCTCATCTCGGTGTACGCGCCTTCGCCCGCGGCCAGCGAGGAGCGGGCGGCCAGGATGTTCACGCCCGGCGCCGAGACGTCGGGCTTGAGGGCGTTGTCGCCGAGGCGCGGGCCCTGGCTGCTGAAGTAGGCGGCCTGGTCGGCGGAGTCGACGGCGCCGACGGTGAGCGCGGAGTCGGCGGCGCCGGGCGAGCCGATGGAGGTGGGCGCGCCGCTGTTCCCGGCGGCGATCACGAACAGGGCGCCGGTCTCCTCGGACAGGGAGTTGACGGCGGCGGCCATCGGATCGGTGCCGTCACTGGCCTCCTGCGAGCCGAGGCTCATGGAGACGACCTTGGCCCCGATGTCCTTGGCGGCCCACTCCATACCGGCGATGATCTGCGACTCTGTGCCGGAGCCCTCGTTGCTGAGGACCTTGCCGACGGCGAGGGCGGCGTCCGGGGCGACGCCCTTCTCCTTGCCGTCGGAGGCGGCGCCGGAGCCGCCGACGGTCGAGGTCACGTGGGTGCCGTGCCCGTCGAGGTCGGCGACCTCCTCGCCCTCGATGAAGGACTTCGACTCGGTGACCCGCGCGGCGAGGTCGGGGTGGGAGGGGTCGTAGCCGGTGTCGAGGACGGCGACCTTCACGCCCTTGCCGGTGAGGCCCGCCTCCCAGGCCTTCGGGGTGCCGATCTGCTCGTTGCTCTCGGCCATGTCGGCCTCGACGCGTCCGTCGAGCCACACCTTGCCGACGCCGCCGGCGAAGCCCGTGCCGGTCGTCGCGGCGTTCCAGAAGGTCCGCCCCTTGTCGGCGTCGAGGGCGGCGCCGCCGATGCTGGTGAGCGCCCGGGTCCGCTCGGCGCCCTTGGGGACGGCTCCGGCGCTGCGGGCGGCCTTGCTGCCGTAGGTCACGATGAGGGGCGTCGCGTCGGCCCTGCCGTCCGCGAGGCCCTGGCGTATCAGCTCGCTGACGTTGAACAGGCGTGCGTCGAGGGTGCCCGCGGCCAGGTAGGGCTGGGCCTCGTCGGGCACGACGCTGACGTCGCCGTGCGCCACCTGCGTGCGGACGGCGCCGGTCGCGCCCTTCGCCCGGTCCACGGTGACGGTCCTCTTGCCGCCGCCGAGCTCCGTCACGGTCACCTTGTCGCCGGTCACCAGGGTCACGGTGTGCGCGGCGGCAGCGGCCTTCGTCGCCTTCGGTACGGCTGCGGGGGCGGCCTGTGCGCCGCCGCCGGGCAGCAGCGCGAACGCGATGCCGGCCGACAGCAGGGCCGCGCCGCGTCTCGCGGCAGGTCCTCTGGTCATCGTCGCCTCTCTTCGTAGGCCTCGGATCGGGGGGCACCCGAGTGCTGTGAAGAGTCTCAAGCCCCATGTGTTTCAGAGGAGTTGAAGGGACCTGGCGGGAAGCTGCCCTGGCACGTTCCCGCCACGGGCCCCGGACGGGACGCCGGACCATGACTGAAAACCCGATGCCACGTCAGAAACAAGCCAGGCGCCTGTCTCTGATGGCTGGTCAGCTCATCCGAACTTTCACCTGTACGGCCCCGCCCCGCCCGGCCCATCCCAGCGCGCGCGAACCGGGTCCCGCCCGCACGATGCCAACAGGGCCGCAGCAGCGTCCCTGTCACGGTCCGCGCTCTCGGGAGGAACTGCCATGACCGTCAGTCTGGAGCAGCTGCAACGCTGTCACTTCGCCGTCGACCTGGGTGCCGCACGCACCCGCGTCTATGTGAAGGGTGCCGGCCTCGTCGTCGACGAACCGAGTGCGGCGGCGGTCAACACCCGGACCGGCGCCCTGATCGCGGTCGGCGAGTTCGCGGAGAAGATGACGGGCCGCACCCCCGAGCACATCCGGGTCGTGCGCCCGGTCAGCGGCGGCAGCGTCATCGACATCGACATGGCCCAGCGGATGCTCCGCCATCTGATCGGCGACAAGATGCGGCGGGCCCTGCGCCGCAAGCCCCGGCTGCGCGCGGCGGTCTGCACCCCCCACGACATGGACCCGCTCGCCCGGCGCGCGACGATCGAGACGCTGGTCGGTCTCGGCGCGCGCCGCGTCGAGACCGTCGACACCCTCATCGCGGCCGCCGTCGGCTGCGGCCTGCCGGTCGAGCAGCCCGAAGCCTCCATGATCATCGTGAGCGGCGCGGCGTCGACCCAGATCGCGGTGCTCTCCATGGGCGCGATCGTGACGGCCGACCGGGTCCCGGTCGGCGGCCAGGCCATCGACCAGGCGGTGGTCCAGCACCTGCGCCAGCAGCACGAGCTGATGCTTCCTCTGCAGACCGTCCGCCCCTTGCAGCTCGCCCTGAGCGGCAACGGACTCACCACGCAGGGCCCGGTACGGACCGAGATCCACGGCCGTGACGCGGCGACGGGCCGGGCCCGCTCGGTGCACGTCGACACGGCGGCGGTCCGGGACGCGATCCACACCCCGCTGACCGCCGTGCTCGACGGCATCAGCAAGGTGCTGCGCGGCTGCCCGCCGGATCTGGTCGCCGACCTCGCCGACCGCGGCATCATGATGGTCGGCGGTTCTGCCCGGCTGCCCGGCCTGGACGCGATGCTGAGCGAGGCGACGGGCATGCCGGTGCGGATCGCCGAACGCCCGGACGTCTGCGCTGTGCAGGGCCTCGGCGCCATGATGGAGGGAAAGATCCAGCCCATGGTGGTCGTGAACCCGCTGGCCGGCTGACCGGGCCGGGCACGAGCGCAGGCAGACCCACGATGACCGCAGCAGCAGCGCGCGAGCCGGGCGCCCCCAAGGGCCTCTCCGTCCTCCTGGAAGCCGTGCTGAACGTCGGCTCGGAGCTCGAACTGCGCCCCACCCTCCAGCACCTGGTGGAGAGCGCGGTCGCCCTCACCGGCGCCCGGCACGGTGTCCTCGGCGTCCTCGACCCGGGCCACGGCGGCCTGGTCGAGGCGGTCGGCACCGGGGACACGCGGCCCGCCCTGCCGCCGGACGAGGCCCCGGACTCGGTCGTCCACGAACCGGACACCCTCGCCGTCCCCGTCCACGTACAGCGGACGGTCTTCGGCCGCCTGCGCCTGACCGGCAAGCCGCCCGTCGAGGGCCCCGGCGGCTTCACCGACGACGACCTGGCCCTGGTGCGGGTCCTCGCCACCCAGGCGGGCATCGCCATCGGCAACGCACGCCTGTACGAGACCGCCAAGCAGCGCGAGCGGTGGATCGAGGGCGCCGCCGCGGTGACCACGGCGCTGCTCACCGGCCGCCCCGGCGATGCGCTGACGACGGTCGCGGAGCAGGCCAGGCTGCTCGCCGACGCGGAGGCCGGGGTCGTCCTGCAGCCCACGGAGGCGGGCGGCATGGAGATCGTGGCGGCGGCCACGACCGACGACCCGACGACCCTGATCGGCGCGACGATCCTGCCGGGCAGCGCGGTCCTGGCCCAGCTCCTGACCGGGGAGCCGGTGTTCATCGACGATTCGGCGACGGACCCCCGGATGACGACCGAGGTGCGCTCCCGCTTCGGCCCGAGCATGATGCTGCCGCTCCAGGCGGACGGCCGGCTGATCGGCACGCTGGCCCTGCCCCGCGGCCCCGGCTCCCGCCCCTACACCTCCGTCGACCACCTGCTGGCCACCCAGTTCGCCACGCAGGCGGCGCTCGCCCTGGTGCTTGCCGAGGCGCAGACGGGCCGCGAGCGCCTCGCCGTCTTCGAGGACCGCGACCGCATCGCCCGCGACCTGCACGATCTGGTGGTCCAGCGGCTGTTCGCGACGGGCATGATGCTGGAGTCGACGCAGCGCCGCACCCGGGCGGAGGACGTGCGGGAGACCCTCGCCCACGCGGTGGACGAACTGGAGTCGACGATCCAGGAGGTCCGCACCACGATCTTCGCGCTCCAGCAGCCGCCGGCCGACGCCCCCACCACGTTCCGCGGCAAGGTCCTGCGTGAGACGGCGGGCGCCGCCGCGCTTCTCGGTTTCTCTCCGTCGGTGCACTTCACGGGCCCGGTCGAGACGGCGCTCGACGAACCGGTGCAGGCCCGGCTCCTGACGAACCTGCGGCGCGCCCTGGCCGCGGCGTCACGCCGGCCGGCGATCTCCCGTATCGATGTGGTGATCGACACGGCGACGCCGCTGCCGGACGGCCGGCCCGGTGTGCGGCTGACGGTGGCGGACGACGGTGCCCGCGAGGACGGCGAGACGGCCGCTCCGGCGGCCTGGCAGGCCCCGCTGTGAGGGCCCACGGGCCCGGGTCCGTGCTGAACGGGTGACAAGAGGGCCGCCACTGTTTCCGTGACGGCCCATCAGGTTACGTACGTCCTGGTCGCATCGTTTCTGCGCCACGACCGTGGTGGGGCGGGTGGGACTCGAACCCACGGCCGACGGATTATGAGTCCGCTGCTCTAACCGGCTGAGCTACCGCCCCGATACGGCGCGCCGTGCACATATGTGCGCGCCGTCTGCCGCAGCATAGCCGCTCATACGATCTCCTGCCTCGAATGGTTCGGCTCTGCACGACCTTGAGGACTCCGCAGTCACGCACGCGGTTCCACCAGGCAGGAAAAAGCCCTCCGGAGTGTTCTCCGAAGGGCTTGTTCCACAGCTCTCCCGACTGGACTCGAACCAGTAACCTGCCGGTTAACAGCCGGCTGCTCTGCCAATTGAGCTACAGGAGATCGAGCTCCCCCGACTGGACTCGAACCAGTAACCTGCCGGTTAACAGCCGGCTGCTCTGCCAATTGAGCTACAGGGGATTGCTTCATTGCTTCGAACGCACCCACCTGGGTACTTGCCAGGCGGCGGGCGCTCGCTGCGACACATACATTAGCGCAAGCAGGGGGGTGCTCCGCCAATCGGTATCCCCTCAGTGATCACGACTAGCTACGGAAGGGTGGCCGTCATGCGCTACCGGCTCACATTCATCGCCGGTCTGGCCCTCGGTTACGTGCTGGGGACGCGCGCCGGGCGCGAGAGGTACGAGAAGCTGAAGAAGACCGCTCGTGAGGTCGCCCAGAACCCCGCTGTGCGCAACACCGCGGAGTCCGCGGCCCAGCAGACGCGGACCTACGCGGGCAAGGCCTTCCAGTCCGTGAGCGAGAAGGTCGAGGGCCGGGTGCCGGAGTCGGTGGCCGGCCGGGTCCGCTCGCTGCGGGAGCGCGGCGGCACGAGCGGCGGCGCGAGCGGCGACGACTGGGGCACCAGCAACACGTAGCGGAGCGGCCCGGCACCGCGAAGCGGAAGCTGCGGTACGGGAGGGTCCGGCGGTGCGGCAGAATTTCTGTCATGGGGATAGTCGCCGGGCTGGACAGTTCGCCCGATTTCACGCGCATTGTGGTTTGTGACTCCGACACCGGGGCCGTACTGCGGCAGGGGTACGCCCCGCATCCGCTGGACCCGGTGGAGGGCGGCGGGCGGCCCTCCGATGTCGATCCCCAGGCCTGGCTGCTCTCGCTGGGCGAGGCCGCGGGCGGCGGGCTGCTCGAAGGGGTGCAGGCCATCGGCGTCTCCGCCCAGCAGAACGCGCTGGTGCCGCTGGACAGCCAGGGCAACACGGTGCGTCCCGCGATGGTCGGCAGCGACAAGCGGGCGCAGGCGTCCGCCGCGGATCTGATCGACCGGCTCGGCTCGCGCGAGGCGTGGGCCGACGCCGTCGGGTCCGTACCGCAGGCGGCTCAGCCGGTGACGAAGCTGCGGTGGCTGGCGCGCACCGAACCGGAGAACGCGCAGCGGGTGGCCCTGCTTCTCCAGGCCCACGACTGGCTGGTGTGGCAGCTCCTCGGCCGGCCCGCGCGGCGGACGACGGACCGGGGCGGCGCCTCCGGCACCGGGTACTGGTCCGCGGCCACCGGGTCCTGGCGGCCCGATCTCGTGGAGCTGGCGCTCGACCGGCAGGCCATGCTGCCGGAGGTGCTCGGCCCGGGCGACGCGGCGGGCACGACGCCGGAAGGGCTGATCATCTCGGCCGGGACCGGCGAGACCATGGCCGCCGCCTTCGGGCTCGGCATGCAGGCCGGCGACGCCGTGGTGTCGCTCGGTGCCTCCGGGTCCGTGATGGCCGTGCACCATGAGGCGCTGGTCGATTCGAGCGGCGCCATCACCTCGCTCGCCGACGCCACCGGGCTGCATCTGCCCGTCGTGCATACGTCGAACGCGGTGCGGGCGCTGCGCGGCACCGCCGAGATGCTGGGCCTCGACGGAGGACTCGAGGGGCTCTCCGAACTGGCCATGAAGTCGACGCCGGGCGCCCACGGGCTCGTACTCCTGCCGTATCTGGAGGGTGAGAAGACGCCGAATCTGCCGCACACCGCCGGGACGCTCAGCGGGCTGCGGCGCGAGTCGATGAAGCCCGAGCACCTGGCGCGGGCCGCCTTCGAGGGCATGGTCTGCGGCCTCGCGGACGCCATGGACGTGCTGCGCGGCCGGGGCGTGGAGATCCGGCGGGTGTTCCTGCTCGGCGCCGCCGCCGAACTGCACGCCGTGCAGGCCGTGGCGCCGATGCTGTTCGGGGCGCAGGTCGTGGTGCCACAGCCCGCGGACTACGCGGCGATCGGCGCGGCCCGGCAGGCCGCGTGGGCGCTGAGCGGGCAGTTGCCGCAGTGGCAGGGCGCGGCAGCCCAGGTCTTCGAGCCGGGCGAGGAGGCTGCCGTGGGGCAGGCGGTGCGCCAGCAGTACCGGTCCGTGCGGGAGCAGATCCACCCCGGGGCGTTCTCCTAGCCCGTCCGGCGCGGTCCGGGGATGGGCCGATCTTTGAGTGCTCTTGGGTAAATCGGTTGAGGTAACGCGGGTGGAGTGTCCGACGATAGGGGTCCATGCGTCCTCGTTCAGGTGAGGACGCAGCTCCCCGGCCCCACCCTCCCCGGTCCACCGCTCACACTCAAAGACCGCCGACACCGAGAGACCGAGCGTGCTCATACGACTTCTGCGGACCTACCTGGCTCCGTACAAGAAACCCATCGGGCTGCTGGTGCTGCTGCAGTTCCTGCAGACCTGCGCCGCGCTGTATCTGCCCACCCTGAACGCGGACATCATCGACAACGGTGTCGTGAACGGAGACACCGGCTACATCCTGGAGTTCGGCGCCCTGATGCTGGGTGTCACGGTCGTCCAGGTCGTCTGCAACACCGGCGCCGTTTTCTACGGTGCCCGGACCGCCGCGGCCCTCGGGCGCGATGTGCGCGGCTCCGTCTTCGACCGTGTGCAGTCCTTCTCCGCGCGGGAGCTCGGCCAGTTCGGCGCGCCCTCGCTGATCACCCGGACCACGAACGACGTGCAGCAGGTCCAGATGCTGGTGCTGCTCTCGTTCACGCTGATGGTGTCGGCGCCGATCATGTGCGTCGGCGGTGTGGTCATGGCCCTCGGGCTCGATGTGCCGCTGTCCGGGGTGCTGCTGGCCGTGCTGCCCGTCATGGCCGTCGTGCTGTCGCTGATCATCCGCAAGCTGCGGCCGCTGTTCCGGTCCATGCAGGTCAAGCTGGACACCGTGAACCGGGTGCTGCGCGAGCAGATCACCGGCAACCGCGTCATCCGTGCCTTCGTGCGCGATGACTTCGAGAAGGGCCGGTTCGGTGAGGCGAACTCCGATCTGACCGGGACGTCGCTCGCGACCGGCCGGATCATGGCACTGATGTTCCCGTTCGTCATGACGATCGTGAACGTCGCGTCGATCGCCGTCGTCTGGTTCGGCGCGCACCGCATCAACAGCGGGCACATGCAGATCGGCGACCTGACCGCCTTCCTCGCGTACCTCATGCAGATCGTGATGAGCGTGATGATGGCCACCTTCATGTTCATGCAGGTGCCGCGCGCCGAGGTCTGCGCCGAGCGCATCCAGGAAGTGCTCGACACCGAGTCGAGCGTCGTACCACCGGCCCCGGAGACCGCCGTACGAGAGCTGCGCCGCCACGGGCACCTGGAGATCCGCGGCGCGGACTTCGGCTACCCGGGCGCCGAGGAGCCGGTGCTGCGCGGGGTCGACCTGGTCGCGCGGCCCGGCGAGACCACCGCGATCATCGGCTCGACGGGCAGCGGCAAGTCGACGCTGCTCGGCCTGGTGCCGCGGCTCTACGACACCACCGCCGGCGTCGTGTACGTCGACGGCGAGGACGTCCGCGGGATCGACCCCGAGCTCATGGCGAGGACCGTCGGACTCGTCCCGCAGAAGCCGTACCTGTTCTCCGGGACCGTCGCCTCGAACCTGCGCTACGGGCGGCCCGACGCCACCGACGAGGACCTGTGGCACGCGCTCGAAGTGGCGCAGGCCAAGGAGTTCGTCAGCAGGCTCGAGGGCGGGCTCGAGGCGAGCATCACCCAGGGCGGCACGAACGTCTCCGGTGGTCAGCGCCAGCGCCTCGCCATCGCGCGCACGCTCGTGCAGCGGCCGGAGATCTACCTCTTCGACGACTCGTTCTCGGCGCTCGACTACGCCACCGACGCGGCCCTGCGCCGGGCTCTGGGCGCGGAGACAGCCGAGGCGACCGTGGTGATCGTGGCCCAGCGGGTCGCGACGATCCGCGACGCCGACCGGATCATCGTCCTCGACGAGGGCCGGGTCGTCGGTGAGGGCCGCCATCACGAACTGATGGCCGACAACGGGACGTACCGGGAGATCGTCCTCTCCCAGCTGACGGAAGCGGAGGCCGCCTGATGAGCGGGCCGATGGCGGCACGGATGGCGGCCGGTGGGCCGGGTTCGCGTTCGATGGACTTCAAGGGCTCCGGCAAGCGGCTGCTCAAACGGATGGCGGCGCACCGCTCGGCGGTCCTCGCCGTACTGGTCGCGGTCCTGATCAGTGTCGGTCTCTCCGTGGTGGGGCCGAAGATCCTCGGCCACGCGACCGACCTGCTCTTCGGCGGGATCATCGGCGGGAACCTGCCGGCCGGCCAGACCAAGGAACAGGTCATCGAGGGCCTGCGCGCCAAGGGCGAAGGCGGCATGGCCGACATGCTCCGCAGCGTCGACTTCACCCCCGGCCAGGGCGTGGACTTCGACGCGATCGGGCAGGTACTGCTGCTCGCGCTCGCGGTGTTCGTGGTGGCGGGCTTCGCGATGCTGGCCGGCACGCGCCTCGCCAACCGGGTCATCAACCTGGCGGTGGCCCAGCTGCGCAAGGAGATGCAGGCGAAGCTGGCGCGGCTGCCGCTGTCGTACTACGACAAGCAGAAGCGCGGCGAGGTGCTGAGCCGGGCGACCAACGACATCGACAACATCGGGCAGACGCTTCAGCAGACCATGGGGCAGATGCTCAACTCGCTGCTGACCATCATCGGCGTCCTCGTGATGATGTTCTGGATCTCCTGGCTGCTCGCGCTGGTCGCGCTCGTGACGGTGCCGCTGTCGGTGCTCGTCGCGGCGAAGGTCGGCAAGCGCTCGCAGCCGCAGTTCGTCCAGCAGTGGCGGACCACCGGGGTGCTGAACGCGCACATCGAGGAGATGTACAGCGGCCACAACCTGGTGAAGGTGTTCGGGCGGCAGAAGGAGTCGGCGGAGCAGTTCGCCGAGCAGAACGAGGCGCTGTACGAGGCGTCGTTCAAGGCCCAGTTCAACAGCGGCGTCATGCAGCCGCTGATGTTCTTCATCTCGAACCTGAACTACGTCCTGGTGGCCGTCGTCGGTGGACTGCGGGTGGCCTCCGGGTCGCTGTCCATCGGTGACGTGCAGGCGTTCATCCAGTACTCACGGCAGTTCTCCATGCCGCTCACGCAGGTCGCGTCGATGGCGAACCTGGTGCAGTCCGGGGTCGCCTCCGCCGAGCGGATCTTCGAACTGCTCGACGCGGACGAGCAGTCGGCGGAGCCCGTACCCGGTGAGAAGCCGGCCGATCTGCGCGGGCACGTCGGGTTCGAGCACGTCGCCTTCCGCTACGAGAAGGACAAGCCGCTCATCGAGGACCTGTCGCTGACCGCCGAGCCGGGCCACACCGTCGCGATCGTCGGCCCGACGGGCGCGGGCAAGACCACGCTCGTCAATCTCCTGCTGCGGTTCTACGAGGTCACCGGCGGGCGGATCACGCTCGACGGGGTCGACATCGCGAAGATGGAGCGGGACGAACTACGGGCCGGCATCGGCATGGTCCTCCAGGACACCTGGCTGTTCGGCGGGTCCATCGCGGAGAACATCGCGTACGGCGCCGTGAAGGACGTCTCACGGGAGGACGTCGAGGCCGCGGCGAAGGCCGCACACGCCGACCGGTTCATCCGGACTCTGCCGGACGGGTACGACACCGTCATCGACGACGAGGGCACGGGGGTGAGCGCCGGTGAGAAGCAGCTCATCACCATCGCCCGGGCGTTCCTGTCCGACCCGGTGATCCTGGTGCTCGACGAGGCGACCTCCTCCGTCGACACCCGGACCGAGGTGCTGATCCAGAAGGCGATGGCCCGGCTGGCCTCCGGGCGGACCTCGTTCGTCATCGCGCATCGTCTTTCGACGATCCGCGATGCCGACACGATTCTCGTCATGGAGGGCGGGGCGATCGTGGAGCAGGGCTCGCATGACGATCTCGTCTCCGCGGGTGGGGCGTATCAGCGGTTGTACGAAGCTCAGTTCGCGCAGGCGGTTGCCGAGGTCGACTAGGCGCCGCAGGGGGGCGGTGAGCTGCCGTGTGCCGGTCCGTCGTGGCTGGTCGCGCCCACGCGGCGGAGCCGCAGATCGACACAGCCCCGCGCCCCCCGGGCGGGGTTCTAGTCCAAGTAGCCACGCAACTGGTCGGCGAAGGCGTGGTCCCTGAGCTTGTTGAGGGTCTTCGACTCGATCTGGCGGATTCGTTCGCGGGTGACGCCGAAGATGCGGCCGATCTCCTCCAGGGTGCGGGGGCGGCCGTCGGCGAGGCCGTAGCGGAGCTGGACCACCTTGCGTTCGCGCTCGCCGAGCGTGGAGAGCACGGCCTCCAGGTGTTCCCTGAGCAGGAGGAACGCCGCCGATTCGACGGGGCTCGTCGCGTCGCCGTCCTCGATGAGGTCGCCGAGCGCCACGTCGTCCTCCTCGCCGACCGGGGCGTGCAGCGAGACCGGCTCCTGTGCCAGGCGCAGCACTTCGCTGACGCGCTCGTGCGGGAGGTCCAGATGGGCGGCCACCTCTTCCGGTGTCGGCTCGTAGCCGCGCTCCTGGAGCATGCGGCGCTGCACGCGGACGACCCGGTTGATCAGTTCGACCACATGCACGGGGACGCGGATCGTGCGGGCCTGGTCGGCGAGCGCGCGGCTCATGGCCTGCCGGATCCACCAGGTCGCGTACGTGGAGAACTTGTAGCCGCGGGCGTAGTCGAACTTCTCGACCGCCCTGATCAGGCCCAGATTTCCCTCCTGGACGAGATCGAGCATGGTCAGGCCGCGGCCCACGTACCGCTTGGCGACCGAGACGACCAGGCGCAGGTTCGCCTCGATGAGGCGGCGCTTGGCCATCCGGCCCATGACCACCAACTTGTCCAGGTCGAGAGCGAGTTGGGAGTCCAGATCGGGGGCGTGGGTGAGCTTCTCCTCGGCGAACAGGCCCGCTTCGACGCGCCGCGCCAGCTCCACCTCCTCGGCCGCGGTGAGCAGCGGGATGCGGCCGATCTCGCGCAGGTACTGGCGGAACAGGTCGGAGGACGGGCCGCTCGTGTCCGTGCGGGTGCCGCGCACCGGTTCGGGCGGCTCGACCGTCTCGGCGCGCTCGGGTTCTTCCGTCGTCTCCGGTGCGGCGGTGGCCGCCTCGGGGTGGTGCGCCACGCGGCTCTGCGGCGGCACCGGGGTGAGAGCCTCGCCCTCCGGTTCGGCTTCGGGGTCGGCGAGGGCCTGGGCTGCGCTGTCGCTCTGGCTGAGGGTCTGGGTCTGCACGGGGGCGACCTCCAAGGTGATCGCTGCTGAGGCGTGCGGCAGGGGGGCGGGAGCGGCGGCCGCGCCGCTGTCCGTCCCGTACGCGATGAGCGGAACCGCGGGGCTGTCGGA
Organism: Streptomyces kunmingensis; assembly: GCF_039533535.1. Lineage (NCBI taxonomy): Bacteria > Bacillati > Actinomycetota > Actinomycetes > Kitasatosporales > Streptomycetaceae > Streptomyces > Streptomyces kunmingensis. The sequence goes on along the minus strand of NZ_BAAATS010000048.1, from coordinate 5,856 downwards.
CCCGATGTCCGGGCTCCGGCCGCGCTCCGAGGACTCAGGCACCGCACCCAGTGTGGAGTACGACACAGCGCCGCCACGAGGGGCGTGCGATGACTTTTTGAGTCCGGTGCGTGACCGCACGGTTACCGAGCTGTACGAGTGCCCGCTCTTCCCGGTCTCGAACAAGCCGAAACGGCGCGCGAAAGCGCGGCCCGGCGGCTACAGAGCGTCCGCGCCCCGCTCGCGCAGTGCCTGGTCGTACTGCTGGAGCACCCACAACTCGTTCTGTACGAGCGCCAGTTGCGCCGGGTCGCCGCCGGAGCCGAGGCGGGTGAAGGTGCCCTGCACATCGCGGATGCGACGCTCCACCGCCCGCCTGCGCACGGTGACGAGCTGCTCGCCCGCATATGCCTCGTCGACCGTCTTGCGGTGGATCGCCTCGACGGCCAGCTCGGTCACCATCGCCCGGACCGCGTTGTCCGGAGCCGCCTCACGGACGCGGACGAGGTATTCGTGCGGATCGTGGATGCCCTGCTCGGCACCGCCCGCCTCCAGGACGGCCTGGCGCACCGCCGCGTACGGGGCGGCGGTGAACTCGTCGATGCCGTACGCGTCGAAGGCCGGGGAGACCAACTGCGGGTACTGCAACGCGAGTTTGAGCAGTTCGCGCTCGGTGGCGTACACCGGGTTGCGCAAGGTGAGCGCCGGCCCGCCGAACGCCCGGGCGGGCGCGGCGGCCTCGGGCTCCGGGCGGCCCCGGCCCGCGCTGGGGGCCGGGCCCTTGCCACCACGGTCCCGCGCCCAGCGGGCCAGCTGCGCGACGCGCTTGACGACGAACTGGGTGTCGAGGATGCCGAGCATGCCCGCGAGCTGGACGGCGACCTCGTGCTGCGAGGCGCTGTTCTTGATGCGGGCGACGATCGGCGCGGCCTCGTCGAGGGCGGCGGCGCGGCCCGCAGGGGTCTCCAGGTCGTAGCGCGAAACGATCTGGCGCAGCGCGAACTCGAACAGCGGCGTGCGCGGCTCGACCAGCTCGGCGACCGCCTCGTCGCCCTTGGCGAGACGCAGGTCGCACGGGTCCATGTTGTCCGGCGCGATGGCGATGTAGGTCTCGGCGGCGAACTTCTGGTCGTCCTCGAAGGCGCGCAGGGCGGCCTTCTGGCCGGCCGCGTCGCCGTCGAAGGTGAAGATGACCCGCGCCGACCCGTTGTCCATCAGCAGTCGGCGCAGGATCTTGATGTGGTCGCCGCCGAAGGCGGTGCCGCACGTGGCGATGGCGGTGGTGATCCCGGCCAGATGGCAGGCCATGACATCGGTGTACCCCTCGACCACGACGGCGCGGGAGGCCTTGGCGATGTCCTTCTTCGCGAGGTCGATGCCGTAGAGGACCTGCGACTTCTTGTAGATCGGCGTCTCGGGCGTGTTCAGGTACTTCGGTCCGTTGTCGTCCTCGCGCAGACGGCGGGCGCCGAAGCCGACGACCTCGCCTCCGATGTCGCGGATCGGCCACATGAGACGGCCGCGGAAACGGTCGATGGGCCCGCGGCGGCCCTCCTGGGAGAGCCCGGAGAGGGTCAGCTCCTTGTCGCTGAAGCCCTTGCCGCGCAGGAAGCGGGTCAGGTGGTCCCAGCCCGCCGGGCTGTAGCCGACGCCGAAGTGCGCGGCGGCGGCCTGGTCGAAACCGCGCTCGGCGAGGAACTTGCGGCCGATCTCCGCTTCCGGGGACTCCAGCTGCTCGGCGTAGAACTGCGCGGCGGCCTTGTGCGCCTCGACGAGGCGGATGCGCTCGCCGCGCTGGTGCGAGGGGTTGTACCCGCCCTCTTCGTAACGAAGGGTGATGCCGGCCTGGGCGGCCAGGCGCTCGACCGCCTCGGAGAAGGTGAGGTGGTCGACCTTCATCACGAACGTGATGGTGTCGCCGCCCTCCTGGCAGCCGAAGCAGTGGAAGAACCCCTTGCTCGGGCTGACCTGGAAGGACGGGGACTTCTCGTCGTGGAACGGGCACAGGCCCTTCAGGTTCCCGCCGCCCGCGTTGCGCAGTTGCAGGTACTCGGAGACCACGGCGTCGATCGGGACCGCGTCCCGAACCGCCTTCACGTCGTCGTCATTGATCCTGCCTGCCACGCATGAATCCTACGGCCCTCCACTGACACTCCCGTCACCCCTCCAGAAGATCACCGAGCGGGACCGTCGGGTCGGACAGGCGCTCCGTGCCGGGCCGCAAGCCCGTGCGGATCAGCTGCTGGATCTGGTCGGTGACGTCCCACACATTCACGTTCATCCCCGCGAGCACCTGGCCGTCCTTCAGCCAGAAGGCGACGAACTCGCGCTTGCCCACATTGCCGCGGAGCACCACCTGGTCGTACGAGCCCGGGGGCGCCCAGCCCGAGTACTCCAGGCCCAGGTCGTACTGGTCGGAGAAGAAGTAGGGCACGCGGTCGTAGGCGAGGTCCTTGCCGAGCATGGCGCGGGCCGCGGCCGGGCCGCCGTTCAGCGCGTTCGCCCAGTGCTCGACGCGCAGGCTGCCGAGCCCCGGCGAGAACGGCGGGTGCTGGAGCGCGGCGACGTCCCCCGCCGCGTAGATGTCGGGGTCGGAGGTCCGCAGCGCGGCGTCGACGGCGACGCCGCCGCCGTGCTCCCGCCCCGCCAGGGTCAGGCCCGCGGCCTCGGCGAGCCCGGTGCGCGGGGCGGCGCCGATCGCGGCGAGCACGTCGTGCGCCGGGTGCTCCTCGCCGTCGTCGGTGTGGGCGGCCAGGACCATGCCGTCCTGGCCGGAGATCTCGGTGAGCCGGGCGCCGAAGTGGAAGCGGACGCCGTGGTCGCTGTGCAGCTCGGTGAAGATCTGGCCGACCTCGGGGCCGAGCACGGCGTGCAGCGGCGTCGCCTCCGGCTCCACGACGGTCACCTCGGCGCCGTACTCACGGGCCGCCGCGGCGACCTCCAGGCCGATCCAGCCGGCGCCGGCGATGACCAGGTGCCCGTTGTCCCGCCCGAGCGCGGCCAGCACGTTCTTCAGGCGCTCGGCGTGGGCCAGGCGGCGCAGGTGGTGGACGCCGACGAGATCGGTGCCGGGGATGTCGAGACGGCGCGGTTCGGCGCCGGTGGCCAGCAGGAGCTTGTCGTAACTGATCGTGGTGGAGTCGCCGAGCCGGACCGTCTTCGCGGCGCGGTCGATCGTGGTGACCGTCTGGCCCAGGTGCAGCTCCACGTCGTTGCTCGCGTACCAGGCCGGTTCGTGGACGAATGCCTTCTCCCGTGGCTCCTTGCCCTGGAGGAACCCCTTGGACAGAGGCGGGCGTTCGTACGGGTGGTCCCGTTCGTCACCGATGAGGATCACCCGCCCGGTGAAGCCCTCCTCGCGAAGTGTCTCGGCGGCCTTCGCGCCGGCGAGCCCTCCTCCGACGATGACGAACGTCTGGTCCGCGTCGACCACTTGATGCCTCCTCGTTGCGCTGCCGTCATATGCGAGCGTCCCGCACACAGCGTGATGCGGGAAGGGGGCGTGGCCCTAACGGGGCACCTTTCTCCTGCGATTTCTGCCGGCGTCGTCACGCCGAGTGGTCGCCGGCGAGGTGTGCGTGCAGGGAACGGGCCGAGGCGTCGGTCAGGGAGGCGATCTGGTCGACGATGACGCGCTTCCTCGTACGGTCGTCGGGCGCATCGTCGAACAGGGCCCGGAACTGGGGGTCGAGGCCGTCCGGGGCGCGGGCCGTCAGCGCCTGCGCCAGCTCCGCGACGACGATGCGCTGGTCGGCGCGGAGCCGCTCCTGCTGCGGCCGCTGCATCACGTACCGGTCGGCGACGGCCTTGAGGACGGCGCACTCGTGGCGGGCGGCGCGCGGGACGACCAGCTCGGCCGCGTAGCGCGTGAGCCGGCCCGTGCCGTACCGCGCGCGGGTCGCGGTCTCGGCGGCGAGACAGAAACGGCCGATGAGCTGGCTGGTGGCGTCCTTCAGACGGGCCTGGGCGACCGCCGTGCCGTCGTAGCCGCGCGGCCACCACTCCTGGTCGAGGAGCCGGTCGAGGGCGGCGGCCAGCTCGGCCGGATCGGTGTCCGCGGGCACGTACCGCCCTATGGCCACGCCGAAGACGTCGGCGCGCTCCGGCTCGGCATGCAGCATGTTCGGATCCAGATGGCCCGCGTGCAGGCCGTCCTCCAGATCGTGCACCGAGTACGCGACATCGTCCGACCAGTCCATGACCTGGGCCTCGAAGCAGATGCGGCGCCCCGGCGCCTCTTTCCTGACCCAGTCGAAGACGGGCCGGTCGTCCTCGTAGACACCGAACTTGGAGGAGGCCGGATCGCTCGGGTGCTCGCCGCGCGGCCACGGGTACTTGGTGGCGGCGTCGAGCGCGGCCCGCGTCAGGTTCAGCCCCACGCTGACCAGCTCGCCGCCCTCCTCCAACCGCACGAACCGCTTGGGCTCGATACGGGTGAGGAGCCTGAGCGACTGCGCGTTCCCCTCGAACCCGCCGCAGTCCTGCGCCACCTCGTTCAGCGCCTGCTCGCCGTTGTGCCCGAAGGGCGGGTGCCCCATGTCGTGCGAGAGGCAGGCCGTCTCCACGAGATCCGGGTCGCAGCCGAGGGCCGCCCCCAGCTCACGCCCTACCTGCGCACACTCGAGCGAGTGCGTGAGGCGGGTGCGGGGGCTGGCGTCCCATTGGCGGATGGGGGTCCCCCCTGCTCGAGCTTGTTCGAGAGCTTGGGGGAGCGTGCCCGGCGTCACCACCTGGGTCTTGCCGGCGAGCCTGCGCAGCGCCGAGGAGTGCAGGACACGGGCCCGGTCGCGCTGGAACGCGGTGCGGCCCGGACGCTTGTCGGGCTCGGGGGCCCAGCGCTCGACGTCCGCTTCCTCGTACGTACCGGAACCTTCGTCCGTGGTCTTCATGCACTGACACTAAGGCCAGGCACCGACAAAAGGGGCGGGGCCGGGGAGGTCAGGCGACCGCCGGCTGCCGGACCGTCCCGGCGGAGGCCAACAGGGCGCTGTCGTACCGGTGCAGGGCGAGGCGGGCCAGGTCCGGGTGCGCGCCGAGCGGGGCCGCGACGACGTCGCCGGGGAACGCGGCCGCCGCCTCGGTGGCGAAGCGGCCCGGCGCCGTGAAGTACGAGGCCAGCGCCGTCGGCCGGCAGCCCCGGGCTGTGAGAGCGCGGACCGCCGCCGCCACGTCGGGGCCCGGCCCGGACGCGTAGGCGGGCACGACCGGCACACCGAGACGCCGAGCGAGGAGCGCGGCGGTGCGCCGGGTGTCGATGGCGGCCTCCGGATCCCGGGACCCTGAGGCGGCGAGCACGACCCCACCACCTCCCCGCTCCCTCCAGCCGGCCTCCCGCAGCCGGTCGTGCAGTACGTCCACGAGCAGGGCGTGCGGGCCGAGGGGCTCGGCGACGCGGGTGAGCAGGTGCCCGGCGGCCTGTGCGGCGTCGGGCAGATCGCGCTTGACGTGGTACCCGCGGGACAGCAACAGCGGCACGAGCACGGCCCGCCCGCCTCGGGGCAGACCGGCCAGGACCTCGGACACGAGCGGCTCGTTCAACTCGATGTGAGCGAGCCGGACGTCGAGCCCCGGCCGCTGCTCCCGCACGCGCTCCACCAGTTCACCGACGGTGGTCAGGGCACGCGGATCCCGGCTGCCGTGCGCGACGAGCACCAGGGCAGGCCCGGGCCGCCGTCCGCGCGGGGCCCGGTGACCGAGCTGCTTGCCGAGCTGATCGCTGATCATGGTGAGAAGTCCCGCCGCCGTACTTGCCGAGTGGTCGAGGTGTCCCGACGCGTCCGTCATGCAGTGATCCTGCCGGGCGGTGGTTGCCGGTCTGTTGCGCGGGGGTGACGGGCCATTGCGGGCGCTTCACGGTCGGGGTGGGGCGGGGGTGAG
>NZ_BAAATS010000047.1:7062-45955 GCF_039533535.1 Streptomyces kunmingensis | reverse complement strand
ATTCCCCCAGGAACGGGCCGTTCGACGTTTCCGGGAACGCCCGACGGTCGGAGATACACGGAGAACACGGGAACTTGTCGCTCTCTACAAAGCTGCGAGGGGCCAGCTCGGACCTGTCACGCAGGCACTTGAGGAATTCGTCCGTCCCTACACATCCCGAACAACCCGCTATGCGGGAATGCACTGGTCCCCACAACAAGACGAGGAGTCGAAGTGGCAGTTAGCCACAGGTCGAATTGCCTCGCTCGAACACGAACGATGGAGATTCAATGAGCGACTTTCTCAGCGCAGCCGGATTCTTGGACGGTCCGCGCAATAAGAATCAGATCCGCGCAGACGCGTGGAGGCGAGACGAGCGCATGGAAGAGCTTGCGAAGCTCGAAGCCTCCCACCCAGAGACTTTCGACCGTATGGGCATCTCGGCCCGCATGAGCCTCGGCTACTACCAGGATGACAAGGCGAATGCCGCCGCGCACGGGCGCGACGTGAACAAGGAAGGCAAGTAAGAATGACGACTGAGATCGAAAAGGCAGCCGAGCGGGTAGCGAAACTCCAGGCACAGGCGGAAAAACTTTCAGCACCGCTCGCCGACGCTCAGGCGCAGTTGCACGACGCCCAGGAAGCGGAAACGGCTCGGCGCGCTGATCGGGCTGCCACCTACAACCGGGGCGTTACCGAGTCCTGGCGGAAACGAGCGGAGGCCGCCGCCCGCTCCGGTGACGATGCGCACACGCGATTCGTCGCACTTCTCTCCGATGAGCCGTGGTTCGCGGCCTACGTCGAATACCGGGCAGCCCGCTACAAGCGGGGTCATGTCGTCACGGAGGCTCAGCGGGCACAGACCGCATTGGGCGAGCCGGTCACGGCACCCGAACAGCGTTGGTATGGCGCGGAGATCGTTGAAGAAATCACCAAGGAGATTGAGAGGCAGGCAGCCGAACAGGGCGCTGAGTTCGGCCGTGAACTGGACAAGGCGCGCGAAGCCTACGTGTCGGGGACGGACTGACCATGGCCACTGACGCGCTTGACCCCGGGCCGAACGGGGACTATCCGTACTTTCCGCGGGACGTCCAGGGACGGCCTATCTGGTCCGACGCGCAGACCGGAGAAGCCGACACCGGGACGTACATGCCGCGTGGAGTTCAAGCGGTACGTGGTCCTGCCAGCAGTGGGCGGGGCGTACTGGTGGACCTCACACCACGCCACGCAGACGGTACGGAGATAGACCCGCCGGTCATCCAGCCGGACGCTCCAACGGCTCTGTGAGGCTCTCCCACGCCTAGCAAGATGCCCCGGCAGTCTACGGACCGCCGGGGCACTCGCATGTCCGCACACGTTCGCCTGCGGCCTCAGCGCGCGACGGCACCACCAGCGTCCGGAGCCATGACGAAATGACGGTTAGACCTACTTTTTTGAATACACATAGAAAAATATAGAGAAAACCAAAACGGCATCCCGAACGTCATCCCGTCATGGCGAGTGCCCGACTCTCACCAGCTCTACCCGTGCACCACGCACCCGCCAAGGGCGGCCGCAGGGGTCGTGAGGCAGAGCGCTGGGAGGCCACACCGCCCACTAGTAACCACCCCTTGACCGGGGGCGCCGAACGGGGTTGCAAGCACGTGTGGTCTCCCCATGGTGTCCGGACCGGCCGAGCCGGCGAGGACGACCACCCGCCCGCATGACCCAATGGCAGAGGTGCGCCGTACCCAATCGGCAGAGTTCCCCGGTCCGAGTTCGGGGGCGGGTACTCGGCGGCAGGTCCGTGGGACGTAGCCCGCTGCTATGGCTAGGAGTGGTCGATGACGTTTCCGTTGGAGCAGTTGTTTTCGTGGTCCCCGACGTAGCCACCAGCACCGCTGAGCGCCGGAACGACGGCGACCTCTTGGAGGCAGACCACACCGGCAGTGAAGTTCCAGTTGTCGGCCGCGCTGATGGGCCCGTCGAAATTCGAGTCGTTGTCGGCGTGTGCGGGGGCAGCGAACGCGACACTGGCAAGGACCATTGCAGCGGCAGCGATGATTTTCTTCATGCCTCGAAAACGATCTACATGAAGCGGTGGCACGGCCGGTCACTCTTATGCCGGTATGAGAAAAGGGGGGTGCTTCTATCTGTTCGGTCAAGCTCTGTGGGCGTGGTCAGGCTGTTTGTTCGTGCCGGGGCTGGTAGAGGGTGCCGTCACGGAGCATCGCGAAGAGCACGTCGACGCGGCGGCGGGTGAGGCAGATGAGGGCTGCGTTGTGGCGTTTTTTCTCGGCGCGTTTCTTGTCGTAGTAGGACCTCGATTCGGGACTGCTGAGCGAGGCGAACGCGGCCAGGAACAGGGCCCGCTTGAGCTGCTTGTTGCCCCCGCGGGGCGGGCCTTCGCCGCGGATGGAGGTGCCTGATCGGTGTGTGGTGGGGGTCAGTCCCGCGTAGGAGGCCAGGTGGGCGGCGGTGGAAAAGGCGCTTGCGTCGCCGATCTCGGCCAGGATGCGGGCACCGGTCCTGACCGCGACCCCGGGCATGGAGGTCAGGACCTTCGCGAGAGGGTGGGCCCCCAGCAGCGCGGCGACCCGCGTTTCCAGCATCTCGCGGCGCTTGAGCGTGACGGCGAGAGTCTCCGCCCGGCCGGAGACGATCTCTGTCGCAGAGGCGGTGCCGGGAACCTCGACGGTCTGCTCGGCCAGCGCCTGGTTGATCTGCTTGGCCAGGTGGTCGGCACTGCGCATCCGCGGTGCGGCGGCCAGCATGACGTGGATCATCTGCTCGGTGCCCGCTTCGGCGAGCGCGGCCGGAGAGCCGAAGTCCTGCAGCAGGGCCAGGACGGCCGGGTGCCGCAGGCGTGGCCCCAGGACCCGTTCGAGGGCCGGATGGATCGAGGTGAGCAGTCCGCGCAGCCGGTTGGAGGTGCGGGTGGCGTCCCCGGCGAGGTCGTCGTCGTGTCCCAGGACCATGGTCAGCTCGGCCCGCACGCTGTCCTCGGGCTCGATGCTGTGCAGCAGGTGGGGCAGGGTGCGGGCGGCGTCGGCAATGACGTAGGCGTCGCGGGCGTCGGTCTTGCCGGTGCCGGGGTGCAGATCTGCCAGCCGGCGCATCGACAGGCCCGGCAGATAGGCGACCTCGCATCCACAAGCTCGGGCGACGGTGACCGCCAGGGTGCCGATGGAGGCCGGCTGGTCGACCACGACCAGGACCCTTCCCTTGCGTTGGAGGCGGGTGAACAACTGGCGCAGTGCCGGTTCGCCGTTGGGCAGCGGCTTGTCGACGGTGGCACGGCCATCTCGCAGCAGGGCCGTGCCGTGATGCTCCAGCTTGCCCACGTCCAGGGCGCAGAACACGTCGATCGAGGTGAAGTCGTTGCTGGTCACCGGGCTTTTCCCTCCCCGGAGTTGCAGCCGGTGGCCCACCGGGCACCGGAGATCGGCAGCCACATTACGCAGCCCTGCCGCAAGGCGGACACGCTTCCATCAGCGACCACCCGGTGCCGCCAGGACCGGCGGCAGCACCCCCCGGATCATCAACGACAGGGGCAAAGAGCCATACCGGCCCCGGAGGCCACGAGCCCAGTTCGGGCTCTACTCGGAAGGTAATGGGCGAGACCGTGCGCTGTATCGACTGTCAGCCCGGCAACGCACCGCGGACGCTGCGAGGAACACCATCAGGACTACGGTAAACGGGCTTCGGTCCGTGCTCGGCATGCTCGCCGCACCAACGTTCAACCCCTGTGTCGTGACTGTCACTTGGTTAAGACCACAGCGGAGTTCGGGGCCGCTCGCACCGCGTGATGCGCAGCTTTGAGCGACCCCACTTCCTCGCGGGTTCAACGATCCTGTTGGTTCCGCTGGTTGCGTTCTCTCCGGCGCTCGGCGCGGTCGCGCTGCCGCCCTTCGAGGAGCGCACGGCGATCCCGGCTGTGCTGGGGCCACGTACTACGCCAGAACATGAGCCCGCAGACGATGACGACTACGGCCAGAACTGCCCACCATGGGGCGTTCTCTGGCAGCTTGAACATGATGGTTGAGCCTTCCCGACCTGATGGGTCGGCGGGCTGTCTACGCAGCCAGTATGGCGCTCCCGAGCGCACGACTGTCGTAATGCCCGCCCCGGTGTGTGTTCACGGGGAAGGCAGAGTTCGGCCCTCGGGGGGAGATCTCTGGTGTTCGTTCAAGCGGGACGGGGGCCCACACGGGTACGTCATCGGCGGAGGGATAGCCAAGGAGCCGGGAGAGCAATCGCATCAGGACGCGCACCAGGAAGGCGAAGACCTGCGCAACCAACTCGGCCAGTGCTGCCAGAAACTCGCCGGCTGCCGTGCGGCGCTCAGCGGTGCCCTGTGCTGTGTGTAGAGCGTCGGCAGCTTGGCGCAGTCGACTGCGGGCCTCTCTGACGTGCCCGTAGCTCTTGCACTCCACTTGGACGGTGAGACCGCCGAGAGTGGCTTCCCAGTCGTACGGCGCAGCAGCGTCACTACGCGCTGACCGAACGTACTCTGTCGCCGCTTTGAGCATCCCTCCGGTACCCAACGCAGGGTCCGTTAAGCGCCCCGTCTGCCAGTCATCCGGCAGCTCATCCATGGCGAGGAGGCTTGCCAGAATTGCCGCGCGTGGGGTGTAGAAACCCTCCGTGTTCGGCATCGAACCTCCTTTGCTAGGACTCACCGAGACTGTACCGGCTGCCGCTGACAGCCCCTCGTGCGTCCGCTTCCCGTCACCGACCCACCCATCAGGGGCCCCGATGCTGCCCGCTGCAGTGGCGAGTGAGACGAGCCATGTGGGGATGCGCTGAATCGTCAAGTGGAGTCCGCCGCAGCGGAGTTCGAAACCAGGGGTTCGGTTCTCACCAGTCGTCATGGCGTTATCCCATCCCGACGACCAGGCGTCACGGCAGGGGGCGCGGACGTGAAACCTGTGAAATCTGCGGCCGAAACGTGAAAACCCGTGAAACCACGGCAGTCGAATGAACACCCCCCAACGTCAAGAGGTGCCCACATGCCCCGCAGACCCCGCCCCCCTTGCTCAGTCCCCGGCTGCCCGGAGCTAACCGCCCGTGGTGGCCGGTGCCCAACTCACGCCAAGGAAGCGGAAGCGGCTCGGGGCACGACCACGGCCAAGGGGTACGGCGTCCGATGGGAACGCATCCGTAAGCGCTACCTCTACGCGCATCCGTGGTGCGTGCTCTGCTCTCGCACTGCGACGGTTGCCGACCACTTCCCCGAGTCACGGCGTGCGCTGGTCGCTCGGGGCGAGTCCGAACCGGACGCATGGTCTCGTCTCCGTCCGCTGTGCACGACGTGCCATAACGGCGAGACCTCGAAGCACCAGCCCGGCGGATGGGCAGCCGAACGCGTCAAGCCGCTCCGCTCATGAGCTGGTGACCAGGGGGTGACCCCCCGAACCTCCCGAGAAAGAACGGCAGGGAGGCAAAAAACTCGCGTGGCTCATTTGAGCGTTTTAGTGGGGCAAAATTCTCGCTTAGCCTAACCCTGGTCAGAGTAAGGGGTGCCATTTTCATCTGCGACCTCTGCCAATGTCGCGGGCTGGACTTCGACTCGGAGCATGGGCCAGGGAGTTAGGCTGTCAGCACTCCCGCCCTTCAGCAGCATGTGTCGCACATAAGCGCCCACAAGGAACTCACGCTCAGCTAGGCGGCTGATGTACTGCTGAAGGGCCTTCTCTGCATCGCGATTCTCTCGGACGCTTACAAGATCCCCTGCTATGTCGAGAAAGTCTCTCAGTAGATCCATGAATTCGATGATCAAGTCTTCAACGTCATCGTTCAGATGGTCCGGTATCGCGTATTCAAACGTGACGCTTTCTTTGACCATGTTCCAGAGCGGGTTTCCGCGCGTGATCAGCTTTAGCATCTTGGGCTGAGGGAACAACGGATCGGGCACCAGCCTCAAGCGGCTTGCGTCGGCATCCATCACGGAACGCACCCACGCCTCATGTTCCGATTTGATGAGCCTGAGCCGCTCCACAGTGAAGTGGTTTGGCTGATCATCGACGCGTTTGTGATCATTGCTGCACAAGAGAATGAGGTTCGTGTGATGGTTAATCAGGTTCTCTGCGAGTCCTCCTGCCCGGGGACCGCCCTCTGAGCGGGCGACGATGTGTGCTTCCTCGCCAAATACTGAAGGGTCATCCGATGCAGTCCCAGATGTGATCACCTGCGCTTTACAGACGGCACAGAGCCCGCCAGCCTGGACCCACAAGATCTTTCGAGTCTTCTCTGAGATGCCCATCTTCAGCCTCGCAAGGAATGAATGCCTTTCGGCCCCGTACGCGCTGCCTTCTTGGTGGCCGGTATGGGGCTCTCAGCGTTTCTAGGGGGTCCTTCGCTAAAGGGCTGAGGTGTCGGCCGACTGAGGGGCTTATAGGTCGCCTAGCCGCTCACAACCACTGCTGCACGAAATCATCGTCGTAGTCTTCGTCACCATTCATCATGAAGATTGCACGACCCTGGTTCTCAAGCCCTTCTGCGCGCGCTAGGGCGCATTCTGCGCACCATTCTCCGCCGTGCAGGTCGTCGTATTCGCCCTCTCCTGTACCGGGCTCCGACTGGTATTGAGTTCGCGCCTCTGCGACGTCAAAGCTTGTCTCGCACTCAACACACTTCGCTTCGCCTTCCTGGTCCTCGGATGCGGCGCCGGGGAACGGAGACCAGGTTTCAACGCCCTCGGCGACGCGCTGCCTGGTGGCGAGGTGGATGAGCACGCCGGTCGTGACGACGAGGACCGCGCCGCCGATGGTGATGATCTTCTTCTTGTGCTTCTTGATCAGGTTCTTCACTTTCTCAGCGGCAGAGGGGGGCTCGTCGTCCTCGGAGGGAGGCTTAGCGGAGGAGTTCACCTGCACAGACCTACCGGACCCGCCCCTTAACTGTCCTGCAATCGCCAGACATTGAGTACGCCGAGGCACCCAACGGGCCGGGTCATCGTCACCCGCGCTAAATGTGGCTCATACCTGATGGTGCGTCAGTAACGCCGTTGGTGAGGTCCGCCCGGTGGTTGCCCCATGCCCCCTTGACGTTGATCACGCGCCGGGGCGAGGCTCGTGCAAGCACGTGCAACCGACTCGGTAGAGGAGCGCCCAATGGCCCTAAAGTTTCTGGGGATTTGGCCGAACACCCCGGACGACGGTTCACCCACCATCTGGCTTGACGACACGACCGGGGACTTGATCATCCAGTCATGGAAAGCCGATGACGCAACGATCCGTCAGGCTCAGGAAGTCGGCTCGGTGCCCGGCCATTCAACGGACGTGCCGGACCACGAGACCGTGATTCGGTTACCCGCGAACATGCTTCAGTTCATCCCGCGCCCGGACAGTGAGGTCAACGGTGGCAACAGCGGTACGTGAATGCCTTGCAAAGGCAGAACGCTCAGCGATACACCTTGAAATGCGGGACAGCTACATGCGGGATGACCCGGAATTCATCCGCTGGCAGGAAGGGCACCGATACGACCCGGCCGACCGCGAATCGTGGTGGCGTTCCTGGCTCGACGTAGTGGCAGAGTCGACGGCCCGAGGTGTGGTCATGCGCCGGTTGCGGGTGATCTCCGAGCCGCTGAGTGACTACGTCCGGTACGAGTACGACGGCACATTTACCAACGTCGCAGCGGGTGAGAACGTACGTTGGCTGCCTCGCGCATCGGCTCGTGACTTGCTGTTGCCGGCGCTGGATGGATGGGTCATGGATGAGGAAACCGTGATCCTGCATCACTTCAGCGGAGAGGGTCAGTGGACCGGGCCACGTATGGAAGTCGTGCACGATCCGGCGCTAGCGACGCAGTACGTCACGGCGTATGAGGCAGCGTGGGAACGGGCGACCCCTCACGCGGATTACCGGCCTGTCTGACGCATGGCCGTCTCCTCGTACTCCACTGCTCAGCAGGCCCGGCAGGCTCTCGCGGATCGTCTCGCGGAAATCTGCCGGGATGCTGGCCTTACCGGTGCTGATATCGCGGATCGCTGCGACTGGAGTAAGTCCAAGTCTTCCCGCATCATGAATGCCCGTACGCCCCCGTCCGCTGACGATATCCGGGCGTGGTGTCAGGCGTGCGGTGCCGACGATCAAACCGAGGATTTGATTGCCTCGCTGCGAACGGCCGAGGGAATGTGGATCGGTTGGCGTCGAATGGAGCGGGCCGGACTCAAACAGGCGCAGGAATCCCGCCTACCGTTGTATCAGCGCACCCGCCGTTTCCGCTCTTATTCCTCGTGGCTTGTGCCCGGCATGATTCAAACGCGTCCGTACACGACGGCTGCACTACAGGCAATTCAGCGTCGGCGCGGTTTGGTGGACGATGTGACCGAGGCAGTGGCCACGCGTATGGAACGGCAACGCGTGCTGTACGAGGGCGATCGAGAGTTCGCGTTCCTTGTTGAAGAGTCAGTGTTGCGCGCTGGTATTGGTGGCGCTGAGGTTATGGCCGGACAGCTGGGACACCTCGTATCAGTGGCTTCACTTCCCAACGTGAGTTTGGGAGTTGTGCCCATGACGCCGGACAGGGAGCGCTGGCCCGCCGAAGGTTTCTGGATTTATGACTCGACACAAGTCAACGTCGAATTAATCTCCGGGTACCTCACGATCACGCAACCCAGCGAGGTAGCCATGTACGCGGAAACGTTCGCCGAGTTGGCCGCGCTGGCCGTCCACGGGGCGAACGCTCGTGCGCTTATCTCGGCCGCCATGGACCGGCTGTCGTGATTGGTGTGCAACCTCGTGCAACCGGCTGGCAGTTGAGTTGTCGGCGTTCTTAGCGTGGTTGGCCAACGGACCACGCGAGGGGACGGCAGCATGACGGGGAAGACAGAGGCGGCGGACACCACTACGCGAATGATCGTGTCCAGCCATCCGACCCCGGAGATTCGGGCGACTCCGGCCAAGGGCTGCGACGTGTGCGGCGCGCTGGCGAAACAGTGGGATGAGGCAGGCGACCGAGACCTACTCATCGAAATCAACAACCACCCCCACGACCCGCCCAAGTTGTCTCGGTTGGCCGAGCTGAAGCGTGAGGGGGTGACGCTGACATGAGTACCCGCAACGGCCGTACGGGCGCTTTACCGGCCCCGGAGCTGGTGAGCCCCGCCGAGGACGAGATAGAGCCTGTGGCGGGGTGTCAGGGCTGTTACGACCGGGCCCAGGATCTGAACGCATCTCGGGTGAACGGCGACCGCGAGGCAGAAACGCAGCACGTCGAACGGCTACGCCGACACGTGGAGGTGTTCCACCGATGAGCGTTACCAGGGCAGATGTCGGCAAGACCGTGACGGACGGAGAGCGCACGGGGACTCTGGCCGATCTTGTGGACGGATACGAGGATGCGGCTACCCGTCTCCAAGTACCGGGACTCACCGCGTTCGTCCGGCCCGAGGGCGGGGGCATCGAGTGGACGGCAGACCCCGAGCAACTGATCCCCGCGTCATGAGCTGGAGATGGGCCGCCGCGATTCTCGGGTGGCTCACATGGTCAGCAGTCGTGACCTACCTAGTGGCGAGAATGGCCCCAGAAACCCCCTGCGGCCGGTGCCGTCAAACTCGGGCCGTAGGGAGACCGGGCCCCGTCGGTGCGCTGCCCCCGTGGCACGCCGACGGGGTTTTGCACGAGAGGGCAGCACCAAGCCCCGCGTCACCCCCAGCCCAGCTCATGCAGCCTCTCGTCCGGGATGCCGAAGTGGTGGGCGATCTCATGGACCACGGTCACGGCAACTTCGTCACGAACCAGCTCCCTAAAGGTGTCCGGCGGGATATCCTGCACCACGGTGATCTCGGTCTCCGCGACGACGTCCTCCCGGGAGTCGCACATCCGCAGCGTCGGCCCCCGGTAGATCGTGATGCGGTCCGGCAGGACCCCGGCGTACCACTCACCGCGGTCGGTCAGCGGAGTCCCTTCGTAGAGCCCGAGCAGCTCGGGATCGTCGGCGGGCGGTTCGTCCTCGACGAACACCGCGACGTTGTCCATGAGCCGCGTCAACTCGGGTGGAATCCGGTCGAGCGCCTCGGCCACCAGTTCCTCGAACTCTCCGCGCGTCATCTCCAGCACACGGCCATTGTCCGGCACGACCCCGCATATCCACCCGTCCACTTGGGCATACGGGAGCAATGGCCCGACCGTCCGCTGTCGCCATACGCCGAGCACTCCACCGGATACGGGATCCCCGCACCGCCTCGTCGGCCCTCGTGCACCACTACCGCTCGCGCCGCCGGCCGTCCCCGGCCCTGCTTCCGGACCACCCGCCGCATCCGCCCCACCCGTACATGCGCGCCCTCGGACTGGTCGCGGTCGTCCTGCTCGGCGCCTGGCTCGGCCTCCTGGTCGTCGGCAGCGTCCGCACTCCGGTGGGCCCGATGGACACCCGGATGACGCTGCGCCCCTCCGTCTCCGGCGGCACGAAGATCAACGTGTCGCCGCTCGGCGCCCTGGAGCTGGACTCCCACACCGCCCCCATCCGCCTCGACGTCGACGTGGACCGCCTCGACCCGATCCGCTCCCGCGCCCTCGTCGACCATCCGGAGCGCCTCTCGGGCCTTCAGGACGAAGTGGCCCGCGACGTCGAGCACGGCACCCTCGACCTGGCCGTCCGCTCCTGCGTGGCGGTGGTCTCCGGCGCGACGGCGCTCGGCCTCGCGGTCTACCGGCGCCCGCGCCGCGCCCTGGCCGCCGGCGGTCTGGCCCTCGCGCTCCTCGCGGCCTCGGGCGGAACCGCGTACGCGACCTGGAACCCGGACTCGGTACTGGAGCCGAAGTTCTCCGGCCTGCTCTCCTCGGCCCCTTCCGTGGTCGGCAACGCGCGCTCGATCGTCACCGAGTTCGACGTCTACCAAAGGGAGTTGGCCCGCCTGGTCACGAATGTCACCAAGCTCTACGACGTGACGTCCACGCTGCCCACGTACCGCCCCGACCCCTCCACGATCCGCGTCCTGCACGTCTCCGACATCCACCTCAACCCGGCGTCATGGAAGATCATCGCCTCGCTCGTGGAGCAGTACCGGATCTCGGTGATCATCGACACCGGCGACACCATGGACCACGGCTCGGCGGCCGAGAACGCCTTCCTCGACCCGATCAGGGGCCTGGGCGCGCCCTACGTGTGGATCCGCGGCAACCACGACTCGAGGACGACGCAGAAGTACCTGTCGTCCCGTAAGCGCTTCAAGAACGTGCGCGTGCTCGACGAGGGCCGGGCCGTGACGGTCGCGGGCCTGCGCATCGCCGGCACCGGTGATCCGCAGTACACCCCGGACCGCTCCACGCAGGACCTGGGCGACCCGGCCGAGCACATGGCGGGCATCCGCCTCGCGTCGGCGCTGCGCGACCAGCGGGCGGCGGGCACCCCGGTCGACATCGCGCTGGCGCACAACCCGACGGCCGCGCGCGAGACGGACGGGGCCGTGCCGCTGGTCCTGGCCGGGCACATCCACCGCCAGAGGATGGAGGTGCTGCCGCTGGGCACCCGGCTGCGCATCGAGGGTTCGACCGGCGGCAGCGGCCTGCGCGCGGTCGACGACAAGTACCCCGATCCGGTAGAGGCCTCCGTGCTCTACCTGGACAGCACCACCAAGCGGCTGCAGGCCTGGGACGAGATCAGGCTCGGCGGTCTGGGCCTGACGAAGGCCGAGGTCAGCCGCCATCTCCCGAAGGAGAACCGGCCGGGCGCGACCCCCTCGCCGGCCACCTCCGATTCCGCCTCCCCGGGGCCCCGGTAAACCGTTTTGGCGATAGCTCCCCGCATCCCATATGCTTCTCACGTCCCCGACGCGCTGCGAAGCGCCCAGGCGGGCCGATAGCCCTCATCGTCTAGCGGCCTAGGACGCCGCCCTTTCAAGGCGGTAGCACGGGTTCGAATCCCGTTGGGGGCACGCAAGATCGTGTGCAACACTGTTGCACGCAACAGCTTGGTCCTGTGGAGCAGTTTGGAGTGCTCGCCACCCTGTCAAGGTGGAGGCCGCGGGTTCAAATCCCGTCAGGACCGCTGAAGTTCCTCGTGGACTTCGTGGCTGGGTAGCTCAGTTGGTACGAGCGATCGCCTGAAAAGCGATAGGTCGCCGGTTCGATCCCGGCCCCAGCCACAGGAATTAGGCCCCGTCTCCGGACGGGGCCTATTGCGTTGTCCGGCCGGGGTCACACGGCAGCGGCGTGCAGCGGCTGGGTCCCGCGCCCGCCCGGATGCTTGTGCCGCCAGAACCAGAACAGGCCGCTCGACACCACCGCCCACCCGGCGAGCACCAGGAACGGGAACGCGTGCTGGTGCCCCTGGAAGTAGACCGCCGTGTGCTGCGCGTTCACCGACGCCCCCGGCGGCAGCCACTGCCCGAGCCGGCCGAGGAACGTGGGCAGCAGCGGCGGCGCCACCGCGCCGCCCGACGCCGGGTTGCCCACCAGGACGAGCAGCCCCCACGTCGGGATCATCGCCCAGCGGTGGAAGAACGTGTTGAACATCGTGAAGACCATTCCACAGCTGAACATCGTCAGCGCGAGGATCAGCCAGGACTCGACGAACGGCAGGTCGAGCGCGCCGAGCCCCCAGTCCACGACCGCGGCGACGGCGAACCCGCCGAACAGCGCGTAGACGATCGTGAACGCGATCCGCTCGGCCGGATTCAGCCCGCGCGCGTGGACGCTCAGCTGGATCGCCCCGACGAACCCGATGATCACGGCGGCCAGGGAGATGTAGAAGATCGCGAGCCCGCGCGGATCGCCCTTCTGCAGCGGGTTCAGGTCCTTGACGGTCACCGGGACGCCCGTCTTCTTGCTGACCACCGGCGCCGCCTCCTGGAACACCTGGGCGACGGACACCCCGGACGCGCTGGAGAGGTCCAGCTCGACCCGGGCCCCCTTGTCGCGCACGTCGAGCACCGCGAAGGCCCGCTGCTCGTCGATGGCCTGACGGGCGTCCGCCCGGGTGGCGTAGTGCTTCAGGTCGAGCTGCGCGTCGAGCGCCTTCTCCATCGCGCCGACGAAGGCACTGCGCCGCGCGGCGTCCGGCTCCCCGGTGACCGCCGTCGGAATGTCGTGCGGCGTCGGATTGGCCATGGAGTACGTGTACGAGGCCGCGAACAGCGCCGCCGCCGCGGCCAGGATGAAGATGAGCACGCACGCCGGCAGGAACGGCGACTTCTTGTACGAGGCCCAGCGCTCGGCCCCGCTCGGCGGGCGCCCGTGCTCACCGTGGGGCGGATGCGGGCGCGGCTGTTCCGGATCGGACAAGGAGGACATGTCTGAACGCTAAGGCAGGCATAAGAGACGTACACCCCGAAAAGGCACGCAGAGCGCCGAAAAGGCACGCGGAGCCTGAAAAGTCGCGGTGGCAAAACCGTTCGCCACGGATTTCCCGGAGGTGAGATCCTGGAGGACGTATGTCTACGCAGCCTGCCCCCGCCCTGGACGCCGTCGCGCGGCGCCTCTCCGAGCTGTCCCTCCGTGACGCGCACCGCCTGGGCCGAAGGCTCGAAGGGGCGCGCAAGATCCGTAAGCCCGAGGCGCGCGCCGCCGTGGTCGCCGAAATCGACGCCGAGGCCGCGAAGGCAGAGGTCCGTACGGCCGTCCGGCGTGAGCGCCGGGCCGCGCTCGATGTCACGTACCCCGAGCAGCTCCCCGTCAGCCAGAAGAAGGACGAGATCGCCGAGGCGATCCGCGACCACCAGGTCGTGATCGTGGCGGGCGAGACCGGCTCCGGCAAGACGACACAGATCCCGAAGATCTGTCTCGACCTCGGCCGGGGCGTGCGCGGCATGATCGGGCACACCCAGCCCCGCCGGATCGCGGCGCGTACGGTCGCCGAGCGCGTCGCCGACGAGCTGCACACGCCGCTGGGCGAGGCGGTCGGCTGGAAGGTGCGCTTCACCGACCAGGTCGACCAGGACGGCACGTTCGTCAAGCTGATGACGGACGGCATCCTGCTGGCCGAGATCCAGACGGACCGCGAGCTGCGCGCCTACGACACGATCATCATCGACGAGGCCCACGAGCGGTCCCTGAACATCGACTTCCTGCTGGGCTATCTGGCCCAGCTGCTGCCCAAGCGCCCGGACCTCAAGGTCGTCATCACCTCGGCGACGATCGACCCCGAGCGCTTCTCGCGGCACTTCGGGGACGCTCCGATCGTCGAGGTCAGCGGCCGTACGTACCCGGTCGAGGTCAGGTACCGGCCACTTCTGGAGGAGGAGTCGGACGACTCCGACCGCGACCAGATCACCGCGATCACGGATGCCGTCGAGGAGCTCCAGCGCGAGGGCAAGGGCGACATCCTCGTCTTCCTCTCCGGAGAGCGGGAGATCCGGGACACGGCGGACGCGCTGGAGAAGAAGAAGCTCCGGTTCACCGAGATCCTGCCGCTGTACGCGCGCCTCTCGCACGCCGAGCAGCACCGCGTCTTCCAGCGTCCCGGCGCGGGCACGGTCCACCGCATCGTCCTCGCGACGAACGTGGCGGAGACGTCCCTGACCGTCCCGGGCATCAAGTACGTCATCGACCCGGGCACCGCCCGCATCTCGCGCTACAGCCACCGTACGAAGGTGCAGCGGCTGCCCATCGAGGCGATCAGCCAGGCCAGCGCCAACCAGCGCAAGGGCCGCTGCGGCCGTACGTCCGACGGCATCTGCATCCGGCTGTACTCGGAGGACGACTTCCTCGCGCGGCCCGAGTTCACGGACGCGGAGATCCTGCGGACCAACCTCGCCTCGGTCATCCTCCAGATGACGGCGGCCGGCCTCGGCGACATCGAGAAGTTCCCCTTCATCGACCCGCCGGACCACCGGAACATCCGCGACGGTGTGCAACTGCTCCAGGAACTGGGCGCGTTGGACCCCAGCGAGAAGGACGCCCGCAAGCGGCTGACGCAGCAGGGGCGCAAGCTCGCCCAGCTCCCGGTCGACCCGCGCCTGGCCCGCATGGTCCTCGAAGCCGACAAGAACGGCTGCGTGCGCGAGGTCATGGTCATCGCGGCGGCCCTCTCCATCCAGGACCCGCGCGAGCGCCCCTCCGACAAGCAGGCGCAGGCCGACCAGAGCCACGCCCGCTTCAAGGACGAGACCAGCGACTTCCTGGCGTTCCTGAATCTGTGGCGCTACGTGCGCGAGCAGCAGAAGGAGCTCGGGTCCTCGGCGTTCCGCCGGATGTGCAAGCGGGAGTACCTGAACTTCCTGCGCATCCGCGAATGGCAGGACATCTATACGCAGCTGCGCACGGTCGCCAAGCAGATGGGCATCCATCTCGGCGAGGACGACGCCGCCGGCGACTCCATCCACATCTCCCTCCTCTCCGGCCTCCTCTCCCATATCGGGATGAAGGACGTAAAGGAGACGAAGGAGTCCGTCCAGAAGGACCCGAAGCAGCGCGAGCGGGGAGGCGGGCGCAATGAGTACATCGGCGCCCGCAACGCCAAGTTCGCGATCTTCCCCGGTTCGGCCCTCTTCAAGAAGCCACCGCGCTTCGTGATGTCGGCGGAGCTGGTGGAGACCAGCCGCCTGTGGGCGCGGGTCAACGCGAAGATCGAGCCGGAGTGGGTCGAGCCCCTCGCCGAGCACCTCCTGAAGCGCACGTACAGCGAGCCGCACTGGGAGAAGGACCAGGCGGCCGTGATGGCGTACGAGAAGGTGACGCTGTACGGCGTTCCGCTCGTCGCCCAGCGGAAGATCAACTACGGGCGGATCGACCCCGAGGTCAGTCGCGAGCTGTTCATCCGCAACGCCCTGGTGGAGGGCGACTGGCGCACGCACCACAAGTTCTTCGCCGCCAACCGGGCGCTCCTCACCGAGGTCGAGGAGCTGGAGCACCGGGCGCGGCGCCGCGACATCGTGGTCGACGACGACACCCTCTTTGACTTCTACGACCAGCGGGTGCCCGCGGAGGTCGTCTCCGGCGCGCACTTCGACTCCTGGTGGAAGAAGAAGCAGCGCGAGGAGCCGGAGCTGCTCGACTTCGAGCGGTCCATGCTCATCCGCGAGTCCGCGGAGGCCGTCACCAAGGACGACTACCCGGACGCGTGGCACCAGCGGAACCTGAAGTTCCGGGTGACGTACCAGTTCGAGCCGGGCGCGGACGCCGACGGCGTGACCGTCCACATCCCGCTCCAGGTCCTGAACCAGGTGACGGACGACGGCTTCGACTGGCAGATCCCGGGCCTGCGCGAGGACGTGGTGGTGGAGCTGATCCGCTCGCTGCCGAAGCCGATCCGGCGCAACTACGTGCCCGCACCGAACTTCGCGAAGGCGTTCCTGGACCGGGCCGTGCCCCTTCAGGAGCCGCTGCCGATGACGCTCGCGCGCGAGTTGCAGCGGATGGTCGGCGTCCCGGTGTCGGCCGACGACTTCGACCTGAGCCGCATCCCGGACCACCTGAAGATCACCTTCCGGATCGTCGACGAGCGGCGCCGCAAGCTCGCCGAGGACAAGGACCTGGAAGCCCTCAAGCTGCGGCTCAGACCGAAGGCGCGCCAGGCCATCTCCAAGGCGGCCGCGGCGACGGCCGAGCGCTCCGGCGGCGAGTCCGTCGAGCGCACGGGCCTGACCGACTGGACGCTCGGCACGCTCTCCCGCGTCTTCGAGACCCGGCGGGCGGGCCAGCCGGTCAAGGCGTACCCGGCGCTCGTCGACGACGGCGACACCGTCTCCGTACGCCTCTTCGACACCGAGGCCGAGCAGGCGCAGGCCATGTGGAAGGGCACGCGCCGGCTCATCCTGCGCAACATTCCGGTCAATCCCGGCAAGTTCGCCTCGGACAAGCTGAGCAACGCCCAGAAGCTGGCCCTGTCCGCGAACCCGCACGGCACCGTCCAGGCCCTCTTCGACGACTGTGCGATGGCGGCCGCGGACAAGCTGATCGCCGACTTCGGCGGCCCCGCCTGGGACGAGGAGTCGTACCGCAAGCTCTACGAGAAGGTGCGCGCGGAGATCGTCGACACGACCGTGCGGACGGTCGGCCAGGTGCAGCAGGTCCTCGCCGCCTGGCAGGCCTGCGAGCGGCGCCTGAAGGCCACGACCAGTCCGACGCTGCTGCCCAACCGGCAGGACGTGCGGACGCAGTTGACGGCCCTGGTGCACCCCGGCTTCGTGACGGGCACCGGTCTGCGCCGGCTGCCCGACCTGATGCGCTACCTCGTCGCGGCCGACCGGCGGCTCCAGCAGATGCCGACCGGCGTCCAGCGGGACACCACTCGCATGGAGAAGGTCCACGAGATGCAGGACGAGTACGCGTGGCTGCTCGAACAGCTGCCGCAGGGGCGGCCGGTGCCACAGGAGGTCCTGGACATCCGCTGGATGATCGAGGAGCTGCGCGTCAGCTACTTCGCGCACGCGCTGGGCACGGCGTACCCCGTCTCGGACAAGCGGATCGTGAAGGCGATCGACGCCGCCGCGCCGTGATCGTCCGCGCACCCCGGGTGAGTTCGACCGCTGGGCCTGCGCTGCTGTAGAGTCCTGTCTCGCAGCGCAACGCAGTAAAAGCGCAGCGAAACAAGGTCCTGTGGAGCAGTTTGGAGTGCTCGCCACCCTGTCAAGGTGGAGGCCGCGGGTTCAAATCCCGTCAGGACCGCAAGAGATGAGAAGCCCGCACCGTATCGGTGCGGGCTTCTTCTCGTATGCCCTCCCCTCGGCAGGCGCCCTTGACTGCGGCACGGCCCGTCGGTACGCCGGAACCAGGACCCGGGCGGGAGGCGAACGCATGGCCACACCCATACGACGGCACGAGACGCGCGCCCTGCTGCGCGCCCACCTCTCCGCCGCATCCGGTTACCGCCACCTCACCCGGCACTGCCCGATCTGCCACCGACTCCTGCATCTGGCCATGGATCCCGCCACAGAGGCCCAGGAGGGCCCCGAGAGCGCCTGGGAGGGCGACGGGGACGAAAGTCCCCAGCAGGGGTGACCAAAGCCGACCCACGAGGCCCTCGCGCGGTGGGACCCTGGAGACAGGCCCCTTCCGGCAACTCCTTTAGCGCACGGGTGACATGAGCAACAAGCTTCGCGGGGTGTGACGGGTGTCACCGAAGTAGTTTTGGAAACACCGTTTCTTACACCCTTCCTACAACTCCTCAATTTAATATGTGCAATTGCACCACTCTCACAGCTGCTACCCAGTTACCCCCAAGGGCCCGGCCAGAGACCTGCCGGAGACTGGGCCGAGGCTGGTCGGAGACCGAACCGGAGGCCCCACCGAAGGTCCCACCGGAGGTCCCACCGGAGGCCGACCAAGGGCCGATCAGGAGGCCGGCCCGGGGTCGGCCGGGCACAAAAAAATCGCGCTGGACCCGGCGGAGTCCAGCGCGATCGACGACGTGCCCGTGATGCAGTTGAGATGACGCTTCAGTGGGCGTGGGACCTGTTGGGGCAGGACCCGCGTCGTGTGGAGCAAGGGGTGGGCGCGACCCGGGCTGGGGGGCCCGAAACGCCCGGTATTACTGCGTTATGCGGTGCCTCAGGCCTCGCTGCGCTGCTGCGGAATGCCCGCAAGCAGTGCGCGGACCTCAGCCTCGCGGTAACGACGGTGCCCGCCGAGCGTACGAATCGACGTGAGCTTGCCAGCCTTTGCCCAGCGCGTGACCGTCTTCGGGTCCACGCGGAACATCGTGGCGACCTCGGCGGGGGTCAGCAGCGGCTCGGCATCAGGGGTGCGAGCGGTCATGAGCGGCCTCCTCGGGAGAACCGAACCTTCTCGGTTCTTTCCTTTAAATTCTGCACCTTGACCCGCGTTGCCCGAAATGGCGGACACGGGTCGAGTCGGTTATAGGACGAACGGCTTGTCCTCGGCACTACAACTACACCATCCGTCCAGCCTCGTCGGCCAAACCGATGGAATTGCCCTCCCAGGTGTTCATCAGCGACGGAAGCCGATGGACCATGCCATAGCGGACAGTCACGCCACAGTGACGATCAGTCACAGAGCGATCAGGAGTCGTCAGACCCCCCAGCGACAGTGCAATGCTGAGTAATCCATCCATGCATGCCCATGGATGGACATAGTTGGACGGAAGGAGCCCTCCCCGGACTCCTTGTCCTATTTTGGCACGAGGAGGGGCGATGGGCGCAAGGGTGAAGTTAGTGCAGTCCGTCACGCTTGAGCCAAAAGCCCGGATCGGGACGTAGGTCCCGAAGAGGCCCCCGAGGCCCGTCAGTTGGCGTGCCGCCTGTCCCGCACGGCCCGCCAGCGTTCCACGAGCCGGGCGTACGCCTCGCTCGCTCCGGCCTCGTCCCCGCGGCGCAGTGCCTCGATCCCTTCGGCGACGTCCGCCGCC
Organism: Streptomyces kunmingensis; assembly: GCF_039533535.1. Lineage (NCBI taxonomy): Bacteria > Bacillati > Actinomycetota > Actinomycetes > Kitasatosporales > Streptomycetaceae > Streptomyces > Streptomyces kunmingensis. Next base: position 26,742 of record NZ_BAAATS010000047.1, on the reverse strand, counting down.
GAGTGGTCCTCGTCGAGGAGATCCGGCGGCAGGATGTGCACGAGTCCGCCGTAGTCGAGCTCGACGTACGAGCGGGGATGGAACTCCTCGAGCCAGCGCCCCACGTCCACCAGGCCCTCGATCAGGGGCCCTTCCTCGACCGCGTCCCGCAGGGTCCTGAGGCCGCGCGCGACCCGGCGCCTCGCCTGGACCATCGGGGTGCGGTAACGAAGCCGGGGGCCCTCCCCCTCGCCGGCCCCGTTCGCATCGTCCCCATCGGCCTTGCCCTCGTACTCGCGCTCCTCGTCGGAGACGAGCACGAACCAGTTCAGCGGCACCTGCCACGTCGACGTACGGATCCAGGGCCTGGCGTCCGGATTGCGCTCCAGCCAGCGCTCGTAGTCGTCGGACGCCTGCCGCCGCACCACCGGCGGCAGCACCGCGTCCAGCACCGGGGCCGACAGCTCACCCGGCAGCTCGTCCAGGGCCTGCCAGCCGCGCAGCCGCGTACGCCACGGGCAGACGCACAGCACCCCTTCGGCCTCGATCACGAACGCGTCGTCGCTCTCGTGCACCGGCACCGGAATCGGCGGGGTGGGCAGCAAGTCGGCCAAAGAACGGCGTAGTTCGTCCTGGTACGAGGGGCGGCGCTCGCGCTTCGCGTACCGCTCCCAGTGGCCCCGCTCCGGCTGCGGAAAGGCCGCGAGGGGTTCGTACACACGGAGATACGACGCGTACGGAACGGTCACCGACGACACCTTGGGCACGGCTGCTCCCTCCCCCGCCCAACGGCTGGAAAACACTGCAAATCGTCCCACGGCGGGATCGGGCGGGACGGGGCGGGATTCGACCGTACTTCCGCCGCCCCCGGACGCGAGAGAGTGATCCTCGGCACTGCGGCCGTGGCGGGCCCCTACACGTTCTAATCTCTAGCGCACCGAACGACGGAAAAGCCCGCCACCCGCACGGGATTCCGCCCAACCGCCGCTACGTACTTGGGAGTCACCACAGTGACCGATGTGACCGGCGAAGCTGTCACCACCTCCGGCACCTCAACTGCCCCGGATGTTCTGCACACCCTGTTCCACTCGGACCAGGGCGGGCACGAGCAGGTCGTGCTCTGCCAGGACCGCGCGAGCGGCCTCAAGGCCGTCATCGCCCTCCACAACACCGCCCTGGGCCCGGCCCTCGGCGGCACCCGCTTCTACCCGTACGCCACGGAGGCCGAGGCCGTCGCCGACGCCCTGAACCTGGCGCGCGGCATGTCGTACAAGAACGCCATGGCCGGCCTCGACCACGGCGGCGGCAAGGCCGTGATCATCGGCGACCCCGCCGTGATCAAGAGCGAGGCGCTGCTGCTCGCCTACGGCCGCTTCGTGGCCTCGCTCGGCGGCCGCTACGTGACGGCCTGCGACGTCGGCACGTACGTGGCCGACATGGACGTGGTCGCGCGCGAGTGCCGCTGGACCACCGGCCGCTCCCCGGAGAACGGCGGGGCGGGCGACTCCTCCGTGCTCACCGCCTTCGGCGTCTTCCAGGGCATGCGGGCCAGCGCCCAGCACCTGTGGGGCGACCCGACGCTGCGCGGCCGCAAGGTCGGCGTCGCGGGCGTCGGCAAGGTGGGGTACCACCTGGTCGGGCATCTGCTGGAGGACGGCGCCGAGGTCGTCGTGACGGACGTGCGCGCGGAGTCCGTGCGCCGCGTCACGGACCAGTACCCCGGAGTCTCGGTCGTCGCGGACACGGACGCCCTGATCCGGGTGGAAGGCCTCGACATCTACGCCCCCTGCGCGCTCGGCGGCGCCCTGGACGACGACACCGTCCCGGTCCTCACCGCGAAGGTGGTCTGCGGCGCGGCCAACAACCAGCTCGCGCACCCGGGCGTCGAGAAGGACCTCGCCGACCGCGGGATCCTCTACGCCCCGGACTACGTGGTGAACGCCGGCGGCGTCATCCAGGTCGCCGACGAGCTGCACGGTTTCGACTTCGACCGGTGCAAAGCAAAGGCATCGAAGATCTTCGACACCACGCTTTCCATCTTCGCTCGCGCAAAGATGGATGGGATCCCGCCAGCCGCGGCGGCGGACCGCATCGCCGAACAGAGGATGGCGGAGGCGCGTTCCGGGCACTGATCGCGGCGGCTACGTAACGAGAGTCACGCCGATCGGCGGGTCGCCCGTCCAGAAGAGGTTAAAATCGCAGCTGACCAGCGAGGACAGGGCTCCTTGCTGGTCCTGCGCCAAGGCGCGTCCTGCGGGCGACGTACCGTATGGGCGTGGGCTCAGGTACCGTGGAAGCCCTACGGACCGGTCTCCTCACGGGGAGCCCGTTCTAGATCATGAACGCGTGTCAAGACTCTGGGGCCATCGAGCCCCGTATCCGAGGGGGTCGAGCCATGGGGCGCGGCCGGGCAAAGGCCAAGCAGACGAAGGTCGCCCGCCAGCTGAAGTACAGCAGCGGCGGGACTGATCTGTCGCGTCTGGCCAATGAGCTGGGCGCATCGACGTCGAACCCAGTATCGAATCAGCCGCCGAACGGCGAGCCTTTCGATGACGACGACGAGGAAGACGACCCGTACGCCCGCTATGCGGATCTGTACGACGAGGGCGAGGACGAGGACTCCGACGAGTCCGGTCCGTCGTCTCAGCGCCGCGGCGCTTGACCTCGTAACTGCACCGCCAGCACGTAGCTGATCTCTGCTGAGTGATTTCTGCTTACTGCTGTACTTCACCCGGTCCGGGGTGGTCACCACGCCGGACCGGGTTTTGTGCTGTCCGCACGATGCCCGCGAGGGGCACGTGCTCCTTGCTACTTCGCGTAGTCGCCCGTCAGCTCGGCGCCCGTGGTGTGCTCGCCGCGGTCGGTGATCTCGCCCGCCACCCAGGACTCGACGCCACGGTCGGCGAGGGTCGTGAGGGCGACCTCGACCGACTCCTGCGGCACGATCGCCATCATGCCCACGCCCATGTTCAGCGTCTTCTCCAGCTCCAGGCGCTCCACCTGACCGGCCTTGCCGACGAGGTCGAAGATCGCGCCCGGGGCCCACGTGGAACGGTTCACGGTGGCGTGCAGGCCATCCGGGATCACCCGGGCCAGGTTCGCCGCGAGGCCGCCGCCGGTGATGTGGCTGTAGGCGTGGACCTCGGTGGTGCTGGTGAGGGAGAGACAGTCCAGGGAGTAGATCTTCGTCGGCTCCAGGAGCTCCTCGCCCAGTGTCCGGCCGAGCTCGTCGACCTGCCGCTCGAGCTCCATCCCGGCACGCTCCAGGAGGACGTGGCGGACCAGTGAGTACCCGTTCGAGTGAAGACCGGACGACTCCATGGCGATCACCGCGTCACCCTTGCGAATGCGATTGGGGCCCAGGAGGTTGTCGTACTCCACGACTCCCGTGCCGGCGCCGGCGACGTCGAAGTCGTCCGGGCCGAGCAGGCCCGGGTGCTCCGCCGTCTCGCCGCCGACGAGGGCGCAGCCCGCCAGGACGCAGCCCTCGGCGATGCCCTTGACGATCGCCGCGACGCGCTCCGGGTGGACCTTGCCGACGCAGATGTAGTCGGTCATGAAGAGCGGCTCGGCGCCGCACACGACGATGTCGTCCATGACCATCGCGACGAGGTCGTGGCCGATGGTGTCGTAGACGCCGAGACGGCGGGCGATGTCGACCTTCGTGCCGACGCCGTCGGTGGCGGAGGCCAGGAGGGGCCGCTCGTACTTCTTGAGGGCGGAGGCGTCGAAGAGGCCGGCGAAACCGCCGAGGCCGCCGAGGACCTCGGGGCGCTGCGTCTTCTTCACCCACTCCTTCATCAGCTCGACGGCGCGGTCGCCCGCCTCGATGTCCACGCCCGCGGCGGCGTAGCTGGCACCGGTGCCCGCGTGCGGAGCACGCTCAGAAGACTCAGAAGACATGGGTGTGGGAGCTTTCGTGTCGGGGCTGCGGAGGTTACGGACGACGGATCGCGTCGTTCGCGGCCGTGGCCGCCGGACCCGCTGCCAGTTCCGTCTCCAGAAGCTGCTTGCCTAGCAGCTCGGGGTCGGGAAGGTCCATCGGGTACTCGCCGTCGAAGCAGGCGCGGCAGAGGTTCGGCTTGGCGATGGTGGTCGCCTCGATCATGCCGTCGATGGAGATGTACGAGAGCGAGTCGGCGCCCAGCGAAGTGCCGATCTCCTCGACCGACATGCCGTTGGCGATCAGCTCCGCGCGGGTCGCGAAGTCGATGCCGAAGAAGCAGGGCCACTTCACGGGCGGGGACGAGATCCGGATGTGGACCTCCGCCGCGCCCGCCTCGCGGAGCATGCGGACCAGGGCGCGCTGCGTGTTGCCGCGGACGATCGAGTCGTCGACGACCACGAGCCTCTTGCCCTTGATCACTTCCTTGAGCGGGTTCAGCTTCAGCCGGATGCCGAGCTGGCGGATCGTCTGGGAGGGCTGGATGAAGGTGCGGCCGACGTAGGCGTTCTTCACCAGGCCCGCGCCGAACGGGATCCCGCTCGCCTCGGCGTAGCCGATCGCGGCCGGCGTCCCGGACTCCGGGGTCGCTATGACGAGATCGGCCTCGGCGGGGGCTTCCTTCGCCAGGCGGCGGCCCATCTCCACACGGGAGAGGTACACGTTCCGGCCCGCGATGTCGGTGTCGGGGCGGGCCAGATAGACGTACTCAAAGACACAGCCCTTGGGCTTTGCTTCGGCGAAGCGGGACGTTCGCAGGCCGTTCTCGTCGATGGCGACGAACTCGCCGGCCTCGATCTCGCGGACGAACGAGGCGCCGCAGATGTCGAGCGCGGCGGACTCGGAGGCGACGACCCAGCCGCGCTCCAGGCGGCCGAGGACCAGCGGGCGGATGCCCTGCGGGTCACGGGCCGCGTACAGGGTGTTCTCGTTCATGAAGACGAGCGAGAAGGCGCCCTGAGCCTGGGGCAGCACCTTGGGTGCCGCCTCCTCTATGGTCAGCGGCTTGCCGTCGTCGTCGACCTGGCCCGCGAGCAGCGCGGTGATCAGGTCGGTGTCGTTCGTGGCGGCGACCTGCGTCGACCGCCCGTTCTCCTTGGGGAGGGCGGCGACCATCTCGGCGAGCTGCGCCGTGTTGACCAGGTTGCCGTTGTGGCCGAGCGCGATCGAGCCGTGCGCGGTGGCACGGAACGTCGGCTGGGCGTTCTCCCAGACGGAGGCTCCGGTGGTCGAGTAGCGGGCGTGACCGACCGCGATATGACCTTGCAGGGAGCTCAGGGACGTCTCGTCGAAGACCTGGGAGACGAGTCCCATGTCCTTGAAGACGAGGATCTGGGAACCGTTGCTGACCGCGATTCCCGCGGATTCCTGACCCCGGTGTTGGAGGGCGTAGAGCCCGAAGTAAGTGAGCTTGGCGACCTCTTCACCCGGAGCCCAGACACCGAAGACGCCGCAAGCGTCCTGGGGGCCCTTCTCGCCGGGGAGCAGATCATGATTGAGTCGACCGTCACCACGTGGCACGCCACCGAGTGTAGGCGAGATCGACCACGGGTCCGAATTGGGGATCGGCGCTTCCTACGTCTACGGGGCCCGTCCGCGGTTGGTGGAAGCCACCGGACGCGCGTAGCGCGGGGCGGCGCCGGAAGCTCGTCGGCCCCGGTATTTCAGGGCTCCGCCGCACTTCAGGGGGGTGGGCGGCGGGTCGGCCGGGGCTCGGGGCGCCGCCCGCGCCAAGTGTGACGGGACGCACGTCGTGCGTCCGGAGTGCGGACCGGGCGTTGACAGGTGTAGGTCACGCTCGGCATGGTCCTGGATCATGCAGCCCCTCCGTGACCGCACGGTCACCCTTGTGGAGCGCCGACACGTGGACCTCGTCCGTGTCGCCAGCGCGATCTGTCGCCGCGCCTGAACGCCTGTCGTGGCTGAATGCCTGTCGCGCCTGAACGCCAGTCGTGGCTGAACGCCTGTCGTGGCTGAACGCCTGTCGTGGCTGAACGCCTGTCGTGGCTGAACGCCTGTCGTGACTGAGCTGTCCCGTTGCACCCGGAACACCCGCGTTCCGCTCCTTTGCGCCGGAGGAGCGGGGCCTTTCCGCCCTTTTCCCTCCAGTTCATCCGGAGTCCCTCCATGTCTTCGCATGCCTCGAACCTGTCCCGGCGCGCTTTCGGCGGGGTGATCGGCGCCTCGGCGGGCGTCGCGGCGCTCGGCACGGCCGCCGCGCCCTCTTCTGCCTCCGCCGAAGCCGGGTCCATACCCGCATCCGTATCTGCATCCGCATCCGTCGAAGGCGAGTCCGCGCTCGCGGAGCGTCCGTTTCGCGCGGCCCCCGGCCGGCCCGCCAAGCGGCCCAACATCCTGTTCATCCTCGGTGACGACCTGGGCTGGGCCGACCTCTCCTCGTACGGCGCCCCGCACATCAAGACGCCGAACCTGGACAGGCTGGCCCGGCAGGGCGTCCGGTTCACCGACGCGTACAGCGGCTCCGCGACCTGCTCGCCGACCCGGTTCAGCCTCTACACGGGCCGCTATCCGGGACGTACCAAGGGCGGGCTCGCCGAGCCGATCGCCGACCGGTCCGTCGGGCTCGACCCGAACCACCCCACGCTCGCCTCGCTGCTGCGCGGCGCCGGGTACGCGACCGCGCTGATCGGCAAGTGGCACTGCGGCTATCTGCCGGACTACTCGCCGACCAAGTCCGGCTGGGACGAGTTCTTCGGCAACTTCGGCGGGGCCCTGGAGTACTACTCGAAGCTGGGGCTCGGCGGCGAGTACGACCTGTACGAGGGCGACGTGCGGGAGGGCGACGCCGAGTACAAGGACCTGCGGTACTACACACGGATCCTGACCGAGCGGGCGAGCGAGTACGTACGGCGGGATCACGGGGACAAGCCGTGGCTGCTCAACCTGAACTTCACCACCCCGCACTGGCCCTGGATAGCCGACGGGGACGAGGCGGAGAGCGCCGAGGTCGTACGGAGGATCAAGGCCGGGGACGGGCGGGCGCTGTTCCACACCGACGGCGGCTCCGTGGAGAAGTACACCGAGATGGTCCAGGATCTGGACCGGTCCGTCGGACAGGTGCTGAAGGCGCTCAAGGACTCCGGGCAGGAGAAGGACACCCTCGTCTTCTTCGCCTCGGACAACGGCGGCGAGCGCTTCTCCTACAACTGGCCGCTGTCCGGCAACAAGTCGTCCCTCCAGGAAGGCGGCATCCGCGTGCCGACGATCGTGCGCTGGCCCGCGCGGTTCGACGGCGGGCAGGTCAGCCACGAGCCCGTCTTCACGCCCGACTGGACGGCGACGCTCCTGGAGATCGGCGGGGCGCGGCCCGACCGGGCGTACCCGCTCGACGGCACCAGCCTCGCCGGGTATCTGCTGCGCGGCGAGAAGCCGGCCGGGCGTGACCTGTTCTGGCGGGTGCGCGGAGAGCGGGCCCTGCGGCGCGGCGACTGGAAGTACTACCGCGGCAAGAGCGGCACGGACCAGCTGTTCGACCTCTCCGCCGACCTGCGTGAACAGGCCGACCGGGCCGCCGACCGGCCGGAGCTGCTGGCCGAGCTGAAGGGCGTCTGGGAGAGGACGGACAAGGAGCTGCTTCCGTACCCGGCCTGAGAGCCCGTCTTCGCACCCCCGGCTGCGCCCCGGCACCCGGCACGCACGCTCGCCCGCGGGGCGTCACTTCGTCGCGGTGAAGCCGGCGCCGGTGCCGTCGGCCGCGATCAGGGTGAGGCCGTCGCCCTCGATCCGGTAGCTCGCCTTGCCGTCGAGGACCTTTCGCATCGCCTTCTCCAGGTCGGCGGCCTCGCCGACGCAGCCCATCCTGGTGCTGTTCAGCGGGCCGAAGGTGATGTGGCCGTCCTTGACGGTGGCCTTGGCGCGGCCGCTGTTGCAGCCGAGGCGGGCGCTGACCTTGCCGTCCTTGTCGAAGACGAGGCGGGCCCGGTTCTGCGCCGCCTTCGGCAGGGACTTCGCGACGTCGCCGGAGTGGAGGGTGTCGACCGTCCACTTGGTGCCGACGAGTGCGGCGTCCCGCTGGGCGGGCTGTTTCGCCAGGCTGATCGTGTCGCCGTTGGCACGGGTCAGCGTGAGACCGTCATCGCCCCGGGCCTTGACGGTGTTCTTGTCGGCGAGGGCGCGGGCGAGGGTCTTCTCGAACGCGCGCTGCTCGGTGTCGGCGCAGCCCATGAGAGTCGTCGTCGATTTGCCCAGGTCGACGCTGTCGTTGTCGACCTGGGCCTGCGCGTCGAAGTCGTTGCAGCCGTAGTTGCCGCGCACGCGCTCGTCCGAGACGAACTTCAGGTACGCGCCGTCCGGCGCTTTGGTCGTCGCCCCGTCCACCGTCACGCTCTCCACGGCCCAGTTGACGCCGGCGACCGGGGCGCCGCCGACCTTCACTGTGCCGGGTGCCTTCTCGTTTCCGCAGGCCGCGACGGTGGTGAGCGCGACCAGGGGGAGAGCTGCGGTGAACAGGGCGCGGGTGCTGCGTTGCGTGAACATGCCGATGTGACGGGACGGCCCCCCGGATCGGTTCCGTCCCCCGGATCCGAGGTGTCCCGCCGGGCGGTTCACGCCATGATCGGCAGGATCGCCGTCAGATCGGCTCGCTCGCCGCTCGCCCTGACGAGCGCGTCGTCGATCGCCACCGACCATCGCGTACGCCCTGTGGCCAGCCGGATCCAGGTCAGCGGGTCAGTCTCCACGACGTTCGGCGGGGTGCCGCGGGTGTGCCGCGGGCCCTCGACGCACTGGACGACGGCGAACGGCGGAATCCGGACCTCCGTCGAGGCGCCCGGCGCCTTCACGGCGAGCGCGTCGGCGAGCAGCCGCGTGCAGGCGGCCAGTGCCTGTCGGTCGAACGGCACATCGAGGCCGGGCACCGCGTCGTTCAGGTCGTCGGTGTGGACGACGAGTTCGACGGTACGGGTGACCAGGTAGTCGGCGAAGGACATGGCGCCGGCCCCCACCGGAAGCGGCCGGGCGTCGGCGGTGGCCTCCAGGTTCGCCACGAAGCGCTCCTCGGTCCGGGCGAGCAGCGCCGGGAGGTCGGGGTGGTCGAGCGCGAGGGACCGGCTGCGGTCGGCGATGCCCTCGGCGTTGACCGCTGTGGCGAACGGCCAGTCGAGCGCGGCGACCTCGGCCTTCGACGGTTCCGGCAGGGCGAGGGACCGGTCGACCGCGCCGAGCGCCATCGACAGGTGCGCGAGCAGTTCCCGCACCGTCCAGTCGCCGAGCCGCGTCGGCCCGGCGAGGTGCTCGGGCGTGAGCGTCTCGGCCGCCTTCCGTACGTTCCCGAACTGGGTCAGGACAGCGGTGCGGATCTTTGCGGAGGCGTAGGAACGCGTGCGCTTCTTGGCCGAGGCGCCCGTCCCGCCCCCGGTCGGCGAAGGATTCATGACGGCGACCCTACGCCCGCACCGCGCACCCGCTCAGGCCCCTTTTCGACCAGCGCGAACCCCCGCTCCCTGCCGCCCCGGCGGGCCGGGCCACGCTGGGCGGGCCTACGCCCGATCGGCAGCAGGCGCTGTAGCGGTCGGGTCCGTCGGAGCGGCCGGGCTCACAGCGGTCGGAGCGGTTGGCACGGTCGACACGGTCGGAGCCGTCGCAGCCGTAGGAGCCGTCGCAGCCGTAGGAGCCGTCGCAGCCGTAGGAGCCGTCGCAGCCGTAGGAGCCGTCGCAGTCGTAGGAGCAGTCGCAGTCGTAGGAGCAGTCGAACCGGTCGCAGCCGTCGTGAAGGTCTCGCCGTTCCCCGGTATCCCGACCCCGCGCCAGCGGAACGGGATACCGGCTGCCGAGTCCAGGTCGGGGCCGTCCATCAGCTGGAAGTGGACATGCGGCTCTGTCGAGTTCCCCGAGTTTCCGCAGTGGGCCAGCACCTGACCGGCCCGCACCCGGTCGCCGGGGCGCACCGTGAGGGAGCCGTGGCGCAGGTGCGCGTACATCGCGTACACCCCGTCCCCCAGGTCCAGCACGACGTGGTTGCCGACGATCCAGCCCGCGCCGCCCGCCTCCCGTACCGCGCTCTCCAGGAGCATCAAGTAGACGAGCGCGGGCCAGGAGTTGCGGCTGAGGTGGTCGCGGCGCCAGTCGGAGGCGCGGACGACCGTGGCGTCGGCGACGGCGTACAGCGATTCACCGAACGCCGGGAAGGCTTCGGGCCGCCGGGCTATCGGCCACACGGCGGCGAACCCGGGCCGTGGCCCTTCAGCCTCGGCCCCGCCCTCGGCCCTGACCTCACCCTCGGCCCCGGCCCCGGCTTGGTCCCTCTCCGCCACGATGTCGATCGCGTACGTCTGCCCGTACGCGTGCGTGCCGTGGCTCGGCACCTTGTCTGCCGGACTGTTCAACGCGGACCAGCGCCCGCGTACCGGCGGGGCGACCTCCACCGGCTCCTGGTCGGAACCTTTCGGGCGCGGCGTGGTCCGGCCGATGGCGAGGGCCAGCGCGAAGGCGAGCCCTCCCGGGACGAACGCCCAGCCCCAGGCCAGCGGCCAGGCGTCGAAGAGCTCTCCGACGATCATGGCAGCAAAGGCCAGTTGAAGCAGGCGATAGGACACCATCGCGGTCTTGCGTACGGTCATGACTCCCCCAGTTGGTGCTGCTCGTCCCTGTCGGTCAGGTCGTTTCTGTCGTCAGGCCGGCCGGGCCGCCGTCAGCGCCACCAGAAGCGGCACGACTCTTCCCGCCGGCACCTCGTAGCGCCCCCGTCCCGCGGAGCGCAGCCATCCGGCGGCGGTCAACTGCCGCAGGTGGTGGTAGATCTGCCCGCTGGTCCCCACGTCGTCGAGCTCGGCCAGCTCGGTGGCCGACGTACGGCCGCCGAGGACCTCGCGCAGCAGCCGGAGCCGCAACCCGTGCCCCAGCGCGGCGAACGCCTCGGCCACATCGGTCCAGTCGGACGCCAGCAGCTCATCGGTGACAGCGCCGTACTGCCACTCGTACGCACGGCCTCCCTCCGCGCCCGGCAGGCGGATCGCGCCGGTGAACAGCACCCCGCCGCTCGCGACATCCGTGAGCTGTTCCTTCAGCCCTTCGAGCGCCCAGAACGTGCCCGGAGCGACCGTCGGCGCCGCCGGACCGCTCGTGTGCCCGCTTTCCCACGCGTCGAGACGCCGCTCCAGCTCGGCGACCCGCCGCTCAAGATCCGTCATGCGTCGAGATTACGTAATTACGTAGAACCAAGCAATGCCCCGTTCGAGCGAACCGAACACCCGAGCACGAGCCGCTAACCGCGATCCGCGATCCGCGAACCGAACACCCGAATACCCGGACACGCCGAAGCCCCCCACCCGTCACGGGCAGGGGGCTTCGCCGAACCAACGGGACCCGGGAACTCAGGCCAGCAGCGCCGGAATCGTGTTCTCGTGCGCCTCGCGCAGCTCCGCCAGCGGCAGCGCGAACTCGCCCTGCACGTCCACCGTCGCCTCCTCGCCCGAACCGTCCACGACACCGATCCGGGTCACGGGCAGACCCCGCGCCCCGCACATGTCGTTGAACCGCAGTTCCTCGCTCCGCGGCACGGCGACGACCGCACGGCCCGCCGACTCGGAGAAGAGGAAGGTGAAGGCATCGAGGCCGTCCGGGACGATCAGCCGGGCGCCCTTGCCGCCGAGCAGCGCCGACTCGACCACGGCCTGGATCAGACCGCCGTCGGACAGGTCGTGCGCGGCGTCGATCATGCCGTCGCGGGAGGCGGAGATCAGGATCTCGCCGAGCAGGCGCTCGCGCTCCAGGTCGACGACCGGCGGCAGACCGCCGAGGTGGTCGTGGACCACCTGCGACCAGGCCGAACCGCCGAACTCCTCGCGGGTGTCACCGAGCAGGTAGAGGAGCTGGCCCTCTTCCCCGAACGCGACCGGCGTACGCCGCGCCACGTCGTCGATGACGCCGAGCACCGCGACGACCGGCGTCGGGTGGATGGCGGCCTCGCCCGTCTGGTTGTAGAGCGAGACGTTGCCGCCGGTCACCGGGGTGCCGAGCTGCAGGCAGCCGTCGGCGAGACCGCGGACGGCCTCCGAGAACTGCCACATGACGGCCGGGTCCTCGGGCGAACCGAAGTTCAGGCAGTCGGAGACCGCGAGGGGCTTGGCACCGGTGGTGGCGACGTTGCGGTACGCCTCCGCCAGGGCGAGCTGCGCGCCCGTGTACGGGTCGAGCTTCGCGAAGCGGCCGTTGCCGTCCGTCGCGATGGCGACACCGAGGCCGGTCTCCTCGTCGATGCGGATCATGCCCGAGTCCTCGGGCTGCGCGAGCACGGTGTTGCCCTGCACGAAGTGGTCGTACTGCGAGGTGATCCACTTCTTGGACGCCTGGTTCGGCGAGGAGACGAGCGCGAGGACCTGCGCCTTCAGCTCATCACTCGAAGAAGGGCGCGGCAGCTTGTTCGCGTCGTCGGCCTGGAGCGCGTCCTGCCACTCGGGGCGCGCGTAGGGGCGCTCGTAGACCGGACCGTCGTGCGCGACCGTGCGCGGGTCGACGTCGACGATCTTCTCGCCGTGCCAGAAGATCTCGAGGCGGTCGCCGTCGGTCACCTCACCGATGACGGTGGCGATGACGTCCCACTTCTCGCAGATCTCCAGGAAGCGGGCGACCTTCTCCGGCTCCACGACGGCGCACATGCGTTCCTGCGACTCGCTCATGAGGATCTCCTCAGGAGAGAGCGTGGAGTCGCGCAGCGGCACGTCGTCCAGCTCGACGCGCATACCGCCCGAGCCGTTCGACGCCAGCTCGCTGGTGGCACAGGAGATGCCGGCCGCGCCGAGGTCCTGGATGCCGACGACGAGCTTCTCGGCGAACGCCTCCAGGGTGCACTCGATGAGGAGCTTCTCCTGGAAGGGGTCACCCACCTGGACGGCGGGCCGCTTCGAGGGCTTGGCGTCGTCGAAGGTCTCGGAGGCCAGGATGGAGGCGCCGCCGATGCCGTCGCCGCCGGTCCTGGCGCCGTACATGATGACCTTGTTGCCGGCGCCGGACGCCTTGGCGAGGTGGATGTCCTCGTGCCGCATGACGCCGATCGCACCCGCGTTGACCAGCGGGTTTCCCTGGTAGCAGGCGTCGAAGACGACCTCGCCGCCGATGTTCGGCAGGCCCAGGCAGTTGCCGTAGCCGCCGATGCCGGCGACGACGCCGGGCAGCACGCGCTTGGTGTCGGGGTGGTCGGCGGCACCGAAGCGCAGCGGGTCGACCACGGCGACGGGACGCGCGCCCATGGCGATGATGTCGCGCACGATGCCGCCCACTCCTGTAGCCGCACCCTGGTAGGGCTCTACATAAGAGGGGTGGTTGTGGGACTCGACCTTGAAGGTGACGGCATAACCCTGGCCGACGTCCACCACACCGGCGTTCTCACCGATGCCGACGAGCATGGCGTCGGACTGGGGCGCCTTCTCGCCGAACTGGCGCAGGTGCACCTTGGACGACTTGTAGGAGCAGTGCTCGGACCACATGACCGAGTACATGGCGAGCTCGGCACCCGTGGGACGGCGGCCGAGGATCTCGACGACCCGCTCGTACTCGTCCTTCTTCAGGCCGAGTTCGGCCCAGGGCAGCTCGACGTCGGGGGTCTTGCTTGCGTTCTCTACGGTGTCGAGGCTCATGAGGCGGCGACCAGCTTCTTGAGGATCGAGGTGAAGAAGGGGAGGCCGTCGGTGCGGCCGCTCCCGACGAGGGGCTCCACGGCGTGCTCCGGGTGGGGCATCAGACCGACGACGTTGCCCGCCTCGTTCGTGATGCCGGCGATGTCACGGAGCGAACCGTTCGGATTGACGTCGAGGTACCGGAAGACGACACGGCCCTCCGCCTCCAGCATGTCGAGCGTGCGCTCGTCGGCGACGTACCGCCCGTCCATGTTCTTCAGCGGGATGTGGATCTCCTGGCCCGCCTCGTAGTCGGCGGTCCAGGCGGTGTCCGCACTCTCCACGCGCAGCTTCTGGTCGCGGCAGATGAAGTGCAGGTGGTCGTTGCCCAGCATGCCGCCCGGAAGCAGGTGGGCCTCGGTGAGGACCTGGAATCCGTTGCAGATACCGAGGACGGGAAGGCCCGCCTTCGCCTGGTCGATCAGCGTCTCCATGACCGGCGAGAAACGCGAGATGGCGCCCGCGCGCAGGTAATCGCCGTAACTGAATCCGCCCGGCAGGACGACCGCGTCGACCTGCTTCAGGTCCTTGTCCTTGTGCCACAGGGCAACCGGCTCGGCACCGGCCAGACGGATCGCGCGCTGGGTGTCCCGGTCGTCGAGGGAGCCAGGAAAGGTGACCACGCCAATACGAGCGGTCACTTTTCGGCCCCCACCGCGGAGGAAACGGGCTCTTCCGCGCCCGCGGCGTCTTCTACCTTCACGATGAAGTTCTCGATCACCGTGTTGGCGAGGAAGCTTTCCGCGAGCTCATGGATACGGGCGAGGGTGGCGTCATCCACCGGCCCGTCCACTTCGAGCTCGAATCGCTTTCCCTGGCGAACATCGGAGATGCCATCGAAACCGAGGCGCGGCAGCGCACGCTGCACCGCCTGGCCCTGGGGGTCGAGGATCTCCGGCTTGAGCATGACGTCGACTACGACGCGTGCCACTGGCACTCCCGGTGTGTGGTGCTGAGCAGGTCCGTTCAGCGTACCTGCCCAAATCTTCTACTCGCGTAGACGGTAGGAAGCTACGAGAGCCGGATCACATTACGGCAACGACATCAGATCCGCACGGAAAATTAAGGGAAAGAGTCCGGATAACCAACGTGACAGACACGCGGAGATTATTAACTGGTCTTCCCAGCACATTGCCGGGCAGGGTAAAAAGGAAATGGCGCATACAGGCAACCTGCCTGAACTCGGGAGCAGCATTGCCCGAGATCTGCCCAATCAGAGCTGGACAGTCGACATCACCGCACGTCAAAGCGGGGGTGCCGGACGAAGGGACCGATATTCGTGGCGCAGCGTGTCGTGGTCACTCTCTTTGACGACATCGACGGCGGAGAAGCGGCGGAAACGGTCGTCTTCGGTCTCGACGGCAGGTCGTACGAGATCGACCTCAATCAGGCCAATGCCGAAAAGCTCCGCGCGGCCCTGGCCCCGTACCTCCGGGCGGGCCGCAAGCAGTCCAGCAGGACCGGCAAGGCGTTCACGCACACCGACCTGAGCCCGGACCCCGCCGCCGTACGCGCGTGGGCCCGCTCGAACCGCTTCGACGTCCCGCCGCGCGGCCGGATCCCGAAGCGGGTCTACGAGGCGTTCGCCGAAGCCAACTGAGTACGCGACAGGCGTTCGCCGAAGCCGACTGAGCACGCGGCAGGCGTTCACCGAAGCCGACGGAGCACGCGGCAGGCGGAGCTTCCGGCCGGCCGGGCGCGCGGGCCGGCGCCGTCAGGAGCCCCTCGGAACAACCGACTTGCGCTGCACCCCCGCTGGTCGGCTAGAGTCTGGAGCACGCCGAGGGGCAAGGCCGAAAGGCCGAACCACACGGAGTACATGCGGGTGTAGTTCAGTAGTAGAACATCCCCCTTCCAGGGGGAAGGCGCAGTGTGCAATTCCTGTCACCCGCTCCGCATCGCGTACCGATCACTCTTCTGGGTGCGGTAGGCTGATGCTCGCGCCGCCCGGTGAAAGCCGGACGGAGGCAATGCGAACGTAGCTCAGTTGGTAGAGCGCAACCTTGCCAAGGTTGAGGTCGCCGGTTCGAACCCGGTCGTTCGCTCCAGTTCGAAAGGCCCCGGATCCCCTCGGATCCGGGGCCTTTCGCGTATCCCCACAGGCATCCCCACAGGCACGGTCCCCGGCTTCTGACATTTGTCATGTACGTCGATGACAGCGCGCACTGCCGGACGGACCCGGCCGCCCCGAGGCTGGATACATGACCAGCAACGAGCGCGTGATCGATGTCACTGATCTGCGCCGCGTGTACGGGGACGGCAAGCGGGGTTCCTTCGAGGCGGTGCGCGGAGTCAGCTTCTCCGTGGGCCGCGGCGAACTCTTCGCGCTCCTCGGCACCAACGGCGCGGGCAAGACCTCCACCGTCGAGCTCCTCGAAGGACTCGCGGCCCCCGCCGGCGGACAGGTGCGGGTGTTCGGCCACGACCCGCACACCGAACGCGACCGGGTACGGCCGCGGATCGGCGTCATGCTCCAGGAAGGCGGCTTCCCCGCCGAGCTGAACGTCGCCGAGACCGTACGGCTGTGGGCCGGCTGCACCAGCGGAGCACGCCCGGTCGGCGAAGCCCTGGACATGGTGGGGCTCGCCCACCGGCGCAAGGTCCGCGTCAAGCAGTTGTCCGGCGGCGAGAAGCGCCGCCTCGACCTCGCGCTCGCGCTGCTCGGACGGCCCGAAGTGCTCTTCCTCGACGAACCGACCACCGGACTCGACGCCGAAGGACGCCGGGAGACCTGGGAGTTGGTACGTACGCTGCGCACCGACGGCACGACCGTCCTGCTGACCACGCACTACCTCGAAGAGGCCGAGGCGCTCGCCGACCGGCTCGCCATCCTGCACGAAGGGCGGATCGCCGCCGAGGGCCGCGTCGACGAGGTCGTCGCCTCGCAACCCTCGCACATCGCCTTCGAGCTGCCCGACGGCTACCACGTGGGCGATCTGCCGCCGCTCGGCCGGCTCGGCGTGAGCGGACACGAACTGACCGGGCGCCTCGTCCGGCTCCGCACCGACGACCTCCAGCGGGCCGCCACCGGACTGCTGGTGTGGGCCAGGGACACGGGGGTCGAGCTGCGCCGGCTCGATGTGCGGGGAGCCTCCCTCGAAGAGGCGTTCCTGCGGATCGCGCGGGGCGCGAAGGACGGGACCGCGGAGCAGGGGACACAGAAGAACGAGCAGGCGAAGGAGGTGGCGGCGTGAGTACGGCGACGATGACGACCACCCCGGCGGGACGCCTGCGGGCGCTCGCGCGGGCCGAGCTGACGCTCATCGGACGGAGCAAGGGCGTGCTCATCAGCGCCCTGTTCGTCCCCCTGGTGCTGCCGTTCAGCGTCAGTGTGTCGCTCGACGAGAAGGCGCTGAAGGGGGCCGGACTCAGCGTCGGCGTGGTCATCCTGTCCGGGGCGATCGGCTTCTCGCTGCTGTTCGCCGTCTACAGCTCGCTGGTCAGCGTGTACGCGGCACGGCGCGAGGAACTGGTCCTCAAGCGGCTGCGGACCGGCGAGCTGCGCGACGCCGAGATCCTCGCCGGGGCGGCGCTGCCCCCCGTCGCGATCGGGCTCGCGCAGTGCGTCGTCCTGGCACTCGCCTGCACCGTCGCACTGGACGTGGGCGCACCCGCTGCACCTCAGTACGCCTTGCTGGGGCTCGTGTTGGGTATCCCGCTGTGTGTCGCGCTCGCCGCGGTGACCACCGTGGCCAGCCGCAGCGTCGAAAGCGCCCAGGTCGCCTCGATGCCGATGCTGATCATCTCGATGCTCGGCTCCGGCACGTTCGCCCCGCTGGAGGTCATGCCGGACAAGCTGGCCTCCCTCTGCGAGCTGCTGCCCCTCACCGGACCGCTCACCCTGATCCGCGGCGGCTGGAGCGGCGAGCTGTCCTCCTACGACGCGCTGGGTGCCCTCCTCACGTCGGTGGCCTGGATCATTCTCGCGGTGTTTGCTGTACGACGGTGGTTCCGGTGGGAGCCGCGGCGGTGAAGCGGGCAGGAGCGTAACTGTGCGGATGCGAGGCCGGTGGCGGGAGCGCAGCAAGGTCGAGCGGGTCGAATGGCAGAGCCGGCTCATGCTGCGCTCGGTGAACTGGGCGTACCTGGTCGCCTGGTCGGGCCCGACGCTCGTCGGGTCCCTCCGCCACGACGCGGTCGCGGTCGCCCTGGGCTGCGCGCTGGCCGTGGTCAACGTCGTCCAGTGCGTCGTCGCCCACTTCCACCTGCGCGGCGCCCTCGACCAGTACCTGGGGCGCGGCCCCGTGTCCCCCGCCCTGTCCCGCACGGCGGCCGGGCTCCTCGTGACGGCGCTCGGCCTGATCGCCGCGCTCACCGCGACGGACAGTGTGAAGGACGGCCTGATCGCCCTGCCGCTGCTGTTCGCGCCGATGCCGTTCTGCTGCGCCTACGTCCTGACCGTGCCGGTCCGCACGTTCCTGCGGCAGAGCGGTGTGGGCGTCGTGGCGGCGCTCGGGCTGTTCGCCGCCGTGGGCTCGAGCCTCGGCAGACTGCTCGCACTCGCCGTCGTACTGGGTCTCAGCATCCCGCTGGAGCTGCTGACCGCGCGGTGCAGCGCCTGGAACCTCTCCGTCATGTGGGAGTCCGAGCACGCCCGCGAGGTCGAGGCCCGGCTCGCCGTCGCCGAGGAACGGCTGCGGTTCGGCCGGGATCTGCACGACGTCATGGGCCGCAATCTCGCCGTGGTCGCCCTCAAGAGCGAACTGGCCGTCCAGCTGGCCCGGCGCGGCCGGACCGAGGACGCGGTGACACAGATGATCGAGGTGCAGCGCATCGCCCGGGATTCGCAGAAGGAGGTACGCGATGTCGTACGGGGATATCGCGAGGCCGACCTCGAGGCCGAACTGGGCGGTGTACGGGGCGTGTTGAGTGCTGCCGGGATCGACTGCACGGTGACCGGGTCCGCCGCGGGGCTGCCGCCCGAGGTGCAGTCCGTGCTCGGCTGGGTGGTCCGGGAGGCCACGACGAACGTGCTGCGGCACGGGGACGCGAAGTCCTGCCGGGTACGGCTCGAGAACGGGACGCGGCAGGTCGTGCTGACGGTGGAGAACGACGGGGTCGGCAACACCGGCGAGGCCGGCACGGCCGTCTCCGGCAACCGCGGCTCGGGCCTAGCGGGACTACGGGAGCGGCTGGCCGCGCTGGAAGGGACGTTGGAGGCGGGAGTGGTGAGCGAAGGGGTGTTCCGGGTGACGGCATCGGTACCGTTGACGGCGGCGGGGGATGCCGCGAAGGCGGCGGGAGTGCCGGCGGCGGACGCGGCGGAAACGGCCGGGGCACCGGCTGCGGATGCCGCGGACGTGACGGGCGGGCCGGTGGCGGAGGCCGGTGAGGTGGCGGGCGGGGGCGAGTCGGTTCGGGCGCGGTGGGCTGAAGGTGTGCGATGACCTTGCGTGTGCTGCTCGCCGATGACGAGCACCTTATTCGTGGCGCCCTCGCCGCCCTGCTCGCGCTGGAGGAGGACCTGGTCGTCGTCGCCGAGGCCGCCACCGGGCCCGAGGCACTCGCCATGGCCCGGGCGCACGCGCCGGACGTCGCCGTACTCGATCTGCAGATGCCGGGCGCGGACGGTGTGAGTGTCGCCACAACGCTCCGCGCCGAACTGCCCGGCTGCCGCACCATGATCGTGACCAGCCACGGCCGCCCGGGGCATCTGAAGCGGGCCCTCGCGGCCGGCGTAAGAGGCTTCGTACCGAAGACCGTGAGCGCGCAGCGGCTCGCCGAGATCATCAGGACCGTGCACGCCGGAAACCGGTATGTGGACCCGGAGTTGGCGGCCGACGCGATCTCGGCCGGGGATTCGCCGCTGACCGCGCGCGAGGCGGAGGTCCTGGAGTTCGCCGCCGACGGAGCGCCGGTGGCGGAGATCGCCGAGCGGGCGGCCCTGTCGCAGGGGACCGTACGGAACTATCTGTCGTCGGCCGTCTCGAAGCTCGGCGCCGAGAACCGGCACGCGGCGGTGCGGATCGCACGTGAGCGAGGTTGGGTATAGTAGGCGTCGCGCTTCGGCGCACAGAGCACCGCGAAAGCGGCGCTTTGCGAACGTAGCTCAGTTGGTAGAGCGCAACCTTGCCAAGGTTGAGGTCGCCGGTTCGAACCCGGTCGTTCGCTCCATCAAGTCGAGAG
>NZ_BAAATS010000047.1:0-7050 GCF_039533535.1 Streptomyces kunmingensis | reverse complement strand
TGTGGACCGGGGCTCTCGGCGTGCACGGCCCGCTCTACGACCAGGGGGTCCCGGTCAGCAGCTCGAACGCCTCGATGTACTTGGCGCGCGTCGCGGCCACGACCTCCTCGGGCAGGAACGGCGGCGGCTGCTCGCTCTTGCGGTCCCAGCCGGACGCCTCGGAGGTCAGCCAGTCCCGGACGAACTGCTTGTCGTAGCTGGGCTGCGCGCGGCCCGGCTGCCACTGGTCGGCCGGCCAGAAGCGCGAGGAGTCCGGGGTGAGCACCTCGTCGGCGAGGACCAGCGTGCCCTCCCGGTCGAAGCCGAACTCGAACTTCGTGTCCGCCAGGATGATGCCGCGCTCACGCGCGATGTCGCGGGCCCGGCTGTAGACGGCGAGGGTCGACTGGCGCAACTGCGCGGCGGTCTCCGCACCGACCTGGCGGGCGACCTCCTCGTAGCTCACGTTCTCGTCGTGCTCGCCGACCGCGGCCTTCGTGGCGGGCGTGAAGATCGGTGCGGGGAGCTCCGAGCCGTCCTCCAGGCCGTGCGGGAGGGCGAGGCCGCAGACCGTGCGCGTCTTGTTGTACTCGAGCAGGCCCGAGCCGGTGAGGTAACCGCGGGCGACGCACTCGACCGGCACCATCTCCAGGGACTTGCAGACGAGGGTGCGGCCCGCCCAGTCGGCGGGGGCGCCGGCCGGCAGCTCCGTGGACAGGACGTGGTTGGGCATGAGGTCAGCGAGCTGGTCGAACCACCACAGCGAGAGCTGGGTCAGGACCCGGCCCTTGTCCGGGATCGGCGTGGGCAGAACCCAGTCGTAGGCCGACATGCGGTCACTGGCGACCATGATCAGGTCGCCCGCGTCGTTCTGGTACAGCTCACGCACCTTGCCGGTGTGGAGGTGGACCAGGCCCGGGACCTGTACTGGCTCGGGCTTTTCGACGAATCCGGACACGGTTCCTCCCCGTGGTCATGTACGAGTAGCTCTGATTCTCCCGTACCGGGGGACGAGTTTTGGCCAGGGGTGCCGCGGGGTGCCGCGCGCTCAGTCCCGTTTGCAGATGCGGTCGAGCAGATTTGCCGTCGCCCGCTGGATCCGCGGGTCCACGTGGCCCGGGCGGTCGAGGGCCGGGGACCAGGCGAACGTCCCGGACGCGAAGACCAGGGCGCCGGACGGTGCCCGGTACAGGGACGTCTCCTGATGGCGGCGGGCCTGGTCGCTGTCCCGGTAGGGGGAGTGGGCCAGCAGGATGCGGTCCTGGTGAGGCGGCAGGGCGGTGCGCGGAAAGTAGTGGTCGGCCTCGCCTGCGACCAGGCCCTCGATCTCGTCGCCCTCGTGCGCGCCGGTCGCCTCCCACAGCCAGTGGTCCGCGTTCCGTACGACCAAGGGGTGCGGCTCTGGGACGCGGCCCGCGTACTGAATGCCCATGAGCTGCTGCTCCGGCTTGTCGATCTCGCGCCAGAGCGCCGGCTTCCCCGGGCCCCTGCGCTTGAGGCAGGTGAGCAGGCGGTCCGGCACCCCGGACGGGGACGGACCCAACTCCACCTGCCAGTACATGGTGTTGGCGGAGAGGAAGACGAGGGACGTGCCGCTCTCGCGGGCCAGCTCGGTGGTCCGGCGCATGTTCCCCGACCAGTACTCGTCGTGGCCGGGGAAGACCAGGCCCCGGTAGCGGGTCGGGTCGATCCGGCCTGCGTGCAGGTCACGGGTGTCCGCGTACGCCAGGTCGTAGCCGTACCGCTCGGCCCAGCGGATGAAGTCGTAGGCGTGGCCGACGTGCAGAGGCAGGCCCGCGCCCGCGTACGGCCGGTCGAAGGAGACCGTGGTCGCGGCCTCGCTCTCGCCGAGGAGCCGGCCCTCCTCGTCCCAGGCGTGGTAGAGGCTGGCGCCGGTACGGCCGTCCTCCGGATAGAGGTTGTACGCCTGCCAGGTGATGTCCGGGAGCAGCAGGAGCAGGTCGGCGGGGTGCGAGTCGCGGACCGTGAAGGGGACGTGCGAGCGGTAGCCGTCGACGGTGGTGAGGACGGCCACGTACGCCCCCACGTTCCAGTACGTCGGGATCTGGAGGCGCCAGGACAGCCACCAGTGGTGGCAGGAGATGGTGCGGTCGGCGGTCAGGGGCGCGGGCTGGACGATGCCGGACAGGCGCGGGCTCGTGGTGATCTTGCGGGCGCCGTCGCCGCCGTAGTGGCCGATGCGGTAGATGTCCACGCTGAACTGCTGCGGCGGGTCGACCGTGATGTGGAAGTCGATGGCCTCGCCGGGCGCCGCGGCGCCGGTCGAGGTGAACCCCTTGATCTGGCGGTGCACGTCGTCGGCGGTGCGGGGGCCGCTGGTGCGCGGCGGCCGGGAGCCGCCCGCGCCGGACTGTGCGGTGGGGTCCACGTACCAGGGGACGACCTGGCCGGTGTCGTCGAAGTAGTTCTCGCTGCCGCGCAGCCAGGGCAGCGGTCCCTGTCCGAACGGGTCGCTGACGGCGTGCGCCATCGCTCCGGACTCCCAGCGGGGTGTGCGCGGGCGGGGCGGCGGCGCGGCGCTCTGCCCCGCCGCGTCCTCCGGTTTCCCCGCGCTGTCCGGCCCCATGGCCGCTCCCCTCCCTCGCTCCCCCGAGCCCGTGGTGCGCGGGGTTGTCCGCGACCGGTCCCAGCACATCACATTACGCACGCACTCCGTCACCGTTCGTCGTGAATTGACGAGAGTGGAGCGTTTACCTCCGGATAGGCCGGAGGGCTCGATGGGGGGCGGTGGGGGGCAGTCGGCGGGCGGTCACACCAGCCGTACGGGCTTCTCCGGGCGGATGCCGAGGCGGGCCAGCCAGCCCTTGAGGGGCTCGGGGTCGCCGTCCTCCACCAGGCTGAGGACACGCGGCGTGAGGTCCCCGGCGCGCTCTCCGCCGACGAGCAGGGCGGGGCCGTCGAGCCAGTCCAGGCCCGGGGCCGCACCGGCCGTGTCGACGGCCGCGCAGCACACCATCGCGGTGACGTGGTCGGCCAGCAACTCCCGCCCGCTGCGCGGCGGTTGCAACGGGAACAACGGCAGCGCGCCCTCGTCCCACAGGGCATCGTCCGGGCCCTGGCTCGTGGGGGCGGGCGCCGGGGGGCGCGCCTTCTCCTCGCGCTCCAGCTCGGCGCTGAGACCGGCGGAGAGGGAGTCGGCCTCGGGGCGGGGGGCCGGGGCGAGCAGCGCCTCCAGTTCGGCGTCGGTGTACGTCTCCGGGGACACGGTCGGCTCGGGGGCCGGGGGAGTCTGCGCCGGACCGGCTCCGGGGTCCGCCGCCAGGTGGTCGAGGACGCGCGCCAGGGTGGGGCCCTCGGGGGCGGTGGAGGCGCCGGCCCGGGTGCTGTGCACGCCCAGGGTGTCCAGGACCCGGTGCAGACGCGCGGCGTCCGTGCGCCACGTACGGTCCACGACCTCGTCCGGGTACTCCTGCCAGTCCACCGGCGCCCAGTCCGGGCCCGACTCCGCGGGGCCGCCGTGGAAGAGCCGGGCGGCGAGCAGGGAGGCGGCCTCGTCCACGGCGCCGGGCTCTTCGAGGAGGTCGCAGGCGGGGCGCTCGCCGAGCCGGGAGGCGAAGCCCTCCGCGAGCCGGTCGCGGCGGGACAGCTCGGTGAGGGCGGCGACCACCCCCACGTCGAGGCGGGACGGCCAGCGGCCCATGCGCCAGGCGGGCAGGGCGACGCGGGTGAGCAGCCGGTCCCAGCCCGCGTAGGCGAGCCCGACCTGCTCCTGCGCGACGATCCGCAGGCCGTAGTCCACGGCCTGTGCGCGCTCGGCGCCGGCCGCGGCGACCCCGCGCTCCATCTCGGCGGCGTGCACCCGGCAGCTCTGGAGCATCCAGCGTGCGATCCGGCCGACGCCGCTCAGCACGAACCGGGCCGCCGGGCCGCGTCCGGGGGCCGCGGCGACCGCGACGGCTGCGTCCAGGCCGCGCACGAAACGCCGGGCGGCCGCTATGTCGGGGTGGGCCGAGGGACCCGTACCGGCGACGACCGGTGCGAGGACGGCCCGCAGCTCGGCCACCCGCATCCACCACAGGAACGGGGAGCCGATGACCAGGACCGGCGCCACCGGCGTCTTCGCGCCGTCGCTCGTCGTTCCGGCGTCGCGCGCCGAGGGCCGCGGCGGGCCGTGCGCCGGATGGGTGCGGTCCTCGAGCCAGCTGTCGCAGTCCGGGGTGAGCGCTATGGCCGACGGCGCCGGGACATCGAGCCGGTCGGCCAGGTCGCGCACCAGTCGGTACAGGTCCGGGGCGGTCTCCTCGGCGATCGGGACCGTCGGGCTGAGGGCGGGCCTCGCCCGCGCCACGACCAGCGCGACGGCCGCCGCGGCGAGCAGGACGAGCACCGCGAGGACGGTCACGACCAGCCGCGCGGCGTCCCAGCCCCCGCCGGTCAGATGGCCGGTGGCGCCGCCCGCGAGCAGGATCACCGAAGCGGCCGCGGGCAGCAGGGCGAGCGCCGTCGCTCTGC
This sequence comes from Streptomyces kunmingensis, assembly GCF_039533535.1. Classification (NCBI taxonomy): domain Bacteria; kingdom Bacillati; phylum Actinomycetota; class Actinomycetes; order Kitasatosporales; family Streptomycetaceae; genus Streptomyces; species Streptomyces kunmingensis. The sequence continues at coordinate 2,598 of NZ_BAAATS010000047.1, read as the reverse complement.
CGCGAATACGCAGCACGGCGACAGCCCTGGAGCGCGCTGCCTGCGCACCCGCTTCCGCACCCATACCGGACACGACCGATGTCACCCCCTGCTGCCTGTACCTCTTGCCCCACCGGGGGCCGAGACCCACGGCAGGACACTGGTGGCGTTGTCCACTCCCCCACTGTGGCACCCGCCACCGACATCGCAATGCCGGTGGTCCGTCTGGTTCTGTCCCCTCATGGAACGGTTCCGGACGGGCGGTGGTTCACCTCGCAGGCGCTTGAACTCCGTGCGCCGCACCCTAGTTGGGAGCTGGGACATCGTCAGCCGGACGGGCCATCGGTCACTCGATGGAATGGCTTTGGGCAGAGGTAGCTGACATCGGGGGCCGGACGAGAGAGGGTGACACTCGCCCGGCGTTCTGCGACGGCCGGGCTCAGCTCTCGGCAGCGGCCTTCGCGGCGATGTCCGTACGGTGCTGGGAGCCGTCGAGGCCGATGCGGGTCACAGCGACGTACGCACGCTCGCGGGCCTGCGTGAGGTCGGTCCCCGTCGCGGTGACGGACAGCACGCGGCCACCCGCGCTGACGACCGCCCCGCTCTCCTCGTCCTGCTTCGTCCCGGCATGCAGGACGTACGCGTTCGGGGCGTCCTGGGCGGCCACCTCGTCGAGCCCGGTGATCGGGTCACCGGTGCGCGGGGTGTCCGGGTAGTTGTGCGAGGCGATGACGACGGTCACGGCCGCGTCGTCGCTCCACCGCAGCGGCTCCAGGTCGGCCAGCGTGCCGTTCGCGGAGGCGAGCAGGACACCGGCCAGCGGCGTGCGCAGGCGGGCGAGGACGACCTGGGTCTCCGGGTCACCGAAGCGCGCGTTGAACTCGATGACGCGGACGCCGCGGCTGGTGATCGCCAGACCGGCGTAGAGCAGACCGGAGAACGTCGTGCCCCGCTTCTTCATCTCGTCGACCGTCGGCTGGAGAACCGTGTCGAGGACTTCCTCGACCAGCTTCGGGTCGGCCCACGGAAGCGGCGAATAGGCGCCCATGCCACCGGTGTTGGGGCCCTCGTCGTCGTCGAGCGCGCGCTTGAAGTCCTGGGCGGGCTGGAGCGGGACGACCGTCGTGCCGTCGGTGATCGCGAAGAGCGAGACCTCGGGCCCGTCGAGGAACTCCTCGATGACGACGCGCTCGCAGGCGTATCCGTGGGCGCGGGCCTTCTCGATGTCGTCGGTGACGACCACACCCTTGCCGGCGGCGAGGCCGTCGTCCTTCACCACGTACGGGGCGCCGAACGCGTCGAGCGCCTCGTCGACCTCGGCCGGGGTCGTGCAGACGTAGGACCGGGCGGTCGGCACACCGGCGCCCGCCATCACGTCCTTGGCGAAGGCCTTCGAACCTTCGAGCTGCGCGGCCTCGCCGGACGGGCCGAAGACCGGGATGCCGGCGGTACGGACGGCGTCGGCCACGCCCGCGACCAGGGGAGCCTCTGGGCCCACGACGACGAGGTCGGCCTCCAGCTTCTCGGCGAGGGCGGTGACCGCGGAGCCGTCGAGCGCGTCGACGGGGTGCAGCTCGGCGACCTCGGCGATGCCTGCGTTGCCAGGGGCGCAGTGCAGGGCGGAGACGGCGGGGTCGAGGGACAGAGAGCGGCACAGGGCGTGTTCGCGGGCGCCGCCGCCGATGACGAGGACCTTCACGTCGGTCAGCCTATCCGTCCGGGTGGGGTGCTCTTGTACGGGCTGCCCAGTGACAGACGGGGCCGGGGTTGTGGGTTTCTCCAAGTACTGGGGTGGCGGAGGCGGGGTCCTGGGCGCAGGACGGCCGGCCCGGCGCTCCGTGCCGGAGCGGCGGGGCGGTGGTTTTTCGGTCGGCTTGTTCCGGTCCGCAAGCGCGCCGCCGCCGTGGCCGCCGCCGGGCTACTCGTTGGTGAATTCCTCGACCACCGTCGCGCCCAGCTCGCGGACGATCAGGTCGTGGCCCGTCAGCGCGTTCTCGTCGAGGTCCGGATCGTCGTCCTCCGGGATGTCGTCCTCCACCGAGACCGGGCGGCGGACCGGGGCGGGCGCCGGGGCCGGGGTGGGGGCCGGAGCGGCCGCGGGCGCCGGGGCCGAGGAGGCCGCGGGCGGTGCGGGGGCCGTCACGGGCGGAGCCGGAGCCGGGGCGGGGGGCGGGGTGTAGCCGCCGCCGTAGCCGCCGGGCGCGGGCTGCGCCGGGGAGCCGCCACCGGCGTCGACCACCGCGTCGACCTTCCAGTGCACGCCGAACTGCTCGGTCAGGGCCGCCTTCAGTACGTCCTCGCTGCCACTGCTCGCGAAGTTGTCCCGGGCGCCCGCGTTCACGAAGCCGAGCTGGAGCGTGGTGCCGTCGAACCCTGTCACCTGCGCGTTCTGGCTCAGCAGGATCCAGGTGAAGCGGCGCTTGTTCTTCACCGCCTCCAGAATGTTCGGCCAGAGAGTGCGGGGGTCCGGGCCGCCGACGGGCGCCTGAGCGGCGGGCGCGGCCTGGGCGGGGGCCGGCGCGGGCGCGGGCGCAGGCTGCTGTGGGGCGGAGGCCGCCGGAGCGGAAGCCCCGGCCGGGACGGGCGGGCGGCCCGTACCGGCGGACGCGGCTGTGGGCC
>NZ_BAAATS010000046.1:0-1069 GCF_039533535.1 Streptomyces kunmingensis | reverse complement strand
GATCGCGGTCACGATCCCGGTCGCCGCCACCGAAGGAGGGACGGTCATCCCGGCCACGGAACCCGCCGCCACGGTTGTCGTCACGGCGGTTGTCGTCACGACGGAAGCCGCCACTACGGTTGTCGCCACCGCCGCGGTTGTCGTCACGACGGAACCCACCACCGCGGTTGTCTCCACCACGGCTGTCGTCACGCCGGTCGTCACGACGGAACGGGGGCCGGTCACCATCGCGACGCGGACCACGGTCACGATCCCGGTCGCCGCCACCGAACGACGGACGGTCATCCCGCCCACGGAAGCCCCCACCGCCGCCACGGTTGTCGCCGCCACGGAAGCCCCCACCACCGCGGTTGTCGCCACCGCGGTCGTCGCGGCCGCGGAACTCACCGCCACCGCGGTTGTCGCCACCGCGATTGTCGTCGCGCCGGAAGCCACCGCCACGGTTGTCGCCGCCACGGTTGTCACTGCGGCGGTCGTCACGGCGGAAGGGGGGCCGGTCGCCGTCGCGGCGCGGGCCTCGGTCCCGGTCACCCTGCGGACGGTCGCCGCGCGGAGCGCCACCGCTGCGGAAGCCGCCCCGGTCACCACTGTCCCGGCGGCGCTGGTCGCGCTCCGGTCGCTCGTCGGGAGAGTTGGGGGACATCGGTGTGACTCCTGTCTTCGGTACCGCAGTCATTCTCGCGCAGCCGGGGTGCCGGCGCGCTCCGAGAAGAGCTCTGGAAATACAAAAAGGACCTTTGGTCCCAGCATGTGTGCCGGGACCAAAGGTCCTCTTCAATAATAGTTCGGCGGCGTCCTACTCTCCCACAGGGTCCCCCCTGCAGTACCATCGGCGCTGTGAGGCTTAGCTTCCGGGTTCGAAATGTAACCGGGCGTTTCCCTCACGCTATGACCACCGAAACCCTTTCAGACATCCCTCATGGAGGGACATAAGAACAGGGCGGCGAACTAGCACACTCTTCAATTGATAAGTGAAACTGTTCAGCCAGCACAACCGTTCGTTGTCTGGGAACAACACAGTGGACGCGAGCAACTGAGGACAAGCCCTCGGCCTATTAGTACCAGTCAC
>NZ_BAAATS010000045.1:0-76544 GCF_039533535.1 Streptomyces kunmingensis | reverse complement strand
GGCGTCGCCCTTCTTCTGGAGGGCGGACTCCAGCTCGTAGTTGCGGTCGAAATGGTCCTCCAGCGGGCGCTTGTTCCGCCCCGTGATCATGAGAACGTCGTCGAGACCCGCCGAGGCCGCTTCTTCGACCACGTACTGGATCGCCGGCTTGTCGACCACCGGAAGCATCTCTTTGGGAGTCGCCTTCGTGGCCGGCAGGAACCGGGTGCCGAGGCCTGCGGCGGGGATGACGGCCTTGGTGATTCTGGCGTGCATGGTGTGGTGTTTCCCCGAGTGTCGCGCGATGTGATGAGAGAGCGCTTCGGCACGGCCCCGCGGTGTGCCGCGGGGCCGTGCCGAAGTGTGTGCCGGGCCGGTCAGGCTCCGACGAGGTCCGAGCCGCTGACGAGGCGCGGCGCGGCAGCGGGTGCCGGTGTGCGCTCGTCGAGAGGGATGACCGCCGGGGTGGATTCCTGGCCCAGGAAGACCGTGCGTACGGCGCGCTCGGCGGCGTGGCCGTCGTCGTACTGGACGAAGCGCTCACGGAACGCCGCTCGCAGGGCGGTGGCGCGCTCGTCGTTCCAGGCGCCGCTGCGGAAGACCTCGATGAGTTCGTCCTCGCTGGTGGCGGTGGCGCCGGGGGTCTGGCCGGGCTTCTGGGACAGCAGGTCGAAGTACACGCCGCGGGCCTTGCTGTAGACCTCCCAGTCATCCACGTAGGAGATGATCGGCCGGTCCAGGCAGGCGTAGTCGAACATGATCGACGAGTAGTCCGTGATCAGGGCGTCGGCGGCCAGGCACAGGTCCTCGACCACCGGGTACTTCGAGACGTCCTTGATCAGGCCGCGCTCCTGGAGCGCCTGGAGCTGCGGGTCGGCGCCGTAGAAGTAGTGGGCGCGCACCAGGACGACGAAGTCGGGGCCGAGTTCGGCGCAGAGCCGCTCCAGGTCCAGGCGGGGGACGAAGCCCTTCTGGTAGTCGCGCACCGTGGGGCAGTACAGCAGCGCGGTCTGGCCCTCGGCGATGCCCAGCTCGGCGCGGATGCGGGCGACGTCCTGCCCGGTGGCCTCGAAGTAGACGTCGTTGCGCGGGTAGCCGGAGTCGACGTTCTCGAAGGCGCAGGGGTAGACGCGCTCCCAGATCTCGGTCGAGTGCTGGTTGGAGGAGAGGCTGTAGTCCCAGCGGTCGACGCGCTCGAGCATCTTGTGGAAGCTCATGTTCTTCGCGGCGGCCGGGAAGCGCTGCTGGTCGATGCCCATCTGCTTGAGCGGCGTGCCGTGGTGGGTCTGCAGATGGATCTGGCCGGGGCGCTTGACGATCTCGTTGCCGAAGTTGACGTTGTTGACGAGGTACTTGGCGCGCGCCATGACCTCCCAGTACCGCGGGGAGCGGGTCACGACGTAGTCGACGCCCTTGGGGACGTTCTCCACCTCGCTGGGGCGCACGACCCACACGCCGCGGATGTGCGGGGCGAGTTCCTTGGCCTTGTTGTAGATCGCGGCGGGGTTGCAGGCCACACCGCGGTCCCAGTACGCGCTGTAGACGGCGAGGTTCTCGTCGATCGGGCGGCGCATGTGCATGCGGTAGAGCTGGTCGTACGCCTTGCGGCCGAGCGCCGTCTTGGTCTTGGCGGCGCGCTTGCGCAGCTTGCCGCGCGTGGAGCCGGCGAGCTGGACGGCCGTGTAGGCGGAGTAGGAGCCGCGCTCGAGGAGCTCGAAGCGCAGCCCGGTCACGCCCTCGGGCTTCTTGAAACCGGCGGGCTTCAGGCGCTTGTACTGCTGCGAGGAGCGCTTGAAGAAGTCGGCGCGGTCCTTGGGCAGGACGCGGTCCTCGCGCACCAGCGTGAAGAGGAAGTGGCTGACCATGCGCTCGAAGAGCAGGTCGCGCACCGGGGCGAGGTGCGGGCGCTCGTCGAGGAACGTGAACAGGCGGGCGTACTGCTCGAAGATGCCGAAGTGCTTCTGACCGGGCGTCCGCATGGAGTTGCCCTGGCGGCGCTGGCGGTACTCCACGCACACCTGCTCCAGGCAGGCGATGCGCTCGGCGGTCAGCATGGTCTTGTAGACCATGAGGGCGTCTTCGTAGATGCCGTCGGTGAAGGTGAACTCGTTGCCGACGTAGAACTCGCGTCGGTACACCCGGTTCCACACCACGGCGAACATCGTCAGGTACTCGGGCCGCTCGAGGGCGGTGAACACCTCGGTGCCGCCGGCGGCGAGCAGTTCGCCCGCGGCGCTCGCCTGCACCCGGTTCGTCCAGTAGGTACGGACGTGGTTGAGCAGCAGGATGTCGGGGTCGTCCGTCAGGTCGAGACGGTCGGCGACGGCCTGCAGTGCGTTCGGGGCCAGCGTGTCGTCGCTGTCCAGGAAGAAGATGTAGTCACCGCGTGCCTCCAGCGCTCCCAGGTCACGCGCCTTGCCGATGCCCTTGTTCTCCTCGAGGTGGATCGGCCGGACGCGGGGGTCGCGGGCGGCGTACTCGTCGAGGATGCGGCCGCAGGCGTCCGGTGACCGGTCGTCGATCGCGACGATCTCGAAGTCGGTGAAGGACTGCTCGAGGATCGAGTCGAGACACGCACGCAGATACCCCTGAACCTTGTAAACCGGGACAACAAGGCTTATTCGAGGAGCGATCGTGCTCTGGGCATGACACATATGAGCTTCCCTGGACCTGAAGGAGCGTCAAAAGAACGCCCTCTTCAGGCGCCTCTGGCGGTATCTATGAGTAGAGGGTGAATATTACATGAAAATACAGTATGAGCGGAGGGTCGTATTCCGACCGCCCTCCTCTCGCCCGGCGGAGCAACCGGCCCCGCAGGGGCCGTTGTTGCGCAGAAGTCATCCTTCGCACCCGCTAGACGCGCAATATTGGGTGAAGGTTGCACAGAACTTCTCCGATGTGATCTTTACCACCGCTCACGAGGTGGAGGAGATGACCACCGGGGCGAGATCCGCGAACCGTTCGGTATAGGAATCCACCGAAATGCCCTTTACCTTCTGCGCGGCGGCCAGCTGCTGGAACGCCGTGGTCCTGGACGCCACGGTCAGGACGTGGATGGCGCTGCGCTGGAGATCGCCCAGGCGCATCGTGTAGCTGTCGGCGGCGGGGTAGCGGCCGGTCAGCGTGACGGTGTACGAGGTCACCGGGCCGGTGGTGTCCGCCGGGCCGGCATGCCGCACGTCGCTGATTTCGATCGCCGCTTTCTGCGCGGCGGTCAGCGCGGAGGAGGCGAGCAGCTTGCGCACCGACCGGTAGGCGTCGTCGACCGAGGTGAACTTCGGGTCGGCGGCATAGGTCTGGTTGTTGATCGCGTCGACCGTGGTGGTGCCGGACAGCGGGGTCCTCGTCAGGTCGGTCGAGGCGTCGACCGTGGTGGAGACGGTGGTGGCGCCGCCGGCCGCCGGTGTGAGCCCGCCGAACTGGAAGGTGTAGCCGGAGGAGCCGGGCGCGCCGCTGTAGTCGGAGTCGGTGCGCCTGACGGTCCGGGTGTGGGCGGGCAGGCCGGTCAGGTCGAGCGTGGGTTCGGTCCGCGTCGTCGCGTCGATGATGTCGGAAGGGCTGCCGCCCGGCTCGATGAGGTCGTTGCCGCTGTACATGGTGGCGGTGGCGCCGTGCGCGCCGCCCCAGTCGGTCATGACCAGTCCCTCGAAGCCCCATTCGCCGCGCAGCAGGTCGGTGACGAGGTCGTAGTTGCTTGCCGCGTAGGTTCCGTCGACCTTGTTGTAGGAGGTCATGACGGCCATCGGCTGGGCCGCCCGAACCGCGATCTCGAAGCCCTTGAGTTCGATCTCGCGCAGGGCCCGCTCCCCCACGACCGAGTTGCCGGTCCTGCGGGCGGTCTCCTGGTTGTTGGCGGCCAGGTGCTTGACGGTGACGCCGACGCCGGGGTTGCTCTGCACGCCGTTGGTGGTGGCTGCCGCGGTGAGACCGGAGACGAGGGGGTCCTCGGAGTAGTACTCGAAGTTGCGGCCGCCCAGCGGGTCCCGGTGGATGTTCATGCCCGGGGCCAGCCAGAGGTGGACGCCGAACTCGTTCATCTCCTTGCCGACCGCCGTGCCGACCCGGTGGACGAGGTCGCGGTCCCAGGTCTGGGCGAGGAGCGTGCCGATCGGCCAGGCCGTGGCGTACTGGTAGGTGGCGGGGGTCGTGGGGAGCTTCTGGGTGAGGCGCAGTCCGGCCGGGCCGTCGGCCAGCGTCATGCTGGGGATGCCCAGGTCCTCGTGGGCGCCGGTCGTGTAGCCGGCGGCTCCGACGGCGGAGGGCGTGGTGCCTCCCGTGCCCGCTCCTTCCACGAGGGCGGCGAGCCGGCGGAGCGGGAGCCCGGCGACGAACCGCTCGATCGACGTGTGTCCCTTGGCGACGTCGTAGAGCGTGGCGGCGGTGTCGGTCTCGACGTACTTGACGTGTTCGCCGGGCCTGGGCGCGTAGGGAGCGCCGGTCTTCTCCCAGTCCTTCTGAGCACGGTCGAGGTAGACGGTGGTGGAGGCGAGCTTCGCGCCGTCCAGGGCGTAGAAGGGCGAGGCAGGTTCCACGGGGACGTCCTGCTGGTGGTCCGAGGCGCGGTCGGCGGTCCGGAACGAGCGGGGGTCGAGGGTGATGCGCCGGGCGGCGGCGATCTCCTTCCGCTCTGTCTCGTAGGTGTAGAAGTCAGCCGGTTCGCTGGTCAGTTCGCGGGAGGGCTTCTGGTCGTCCAGCTCGTTGTGGTTGCGCTCGGTCACCACGGTCTCCGCCAGGGACAGCTGGGCGGCCACGTGTGTGGAGCGCGAGGAGTCGCCGACGCGGACCACGTAGTCGCCCGCGTCCAGGACCCAGGCGGCGCGGGACTCGCTGTAGGACGCGAGCGAGGAGGTGTCGAAGCCGATCGTGACGCTCTGGGAGGCGCCGGGGGCCAGGTCGTCCGTCTTCACGTAGCCGGTCAGCTGCTGGTAGGCCTTGTCCGCGCCGCTCTGCGGAGCGGAGACGTAGACCTGCACGACTTCCCGGCCGCTGTGGCGGCGGCCGGTGTTGGTGACCTCGGCGCGGACCGTCACCCGCTTCGCGTCGGCGGTCACCCGCTGGGCCCGGATCCGGAAGTCGGTGTACGAACGCCCGTATCCGAAGGGGTAGTTGACGACGCCCTCGGGGTTCTTGCGGTCGATCGAGCCGTAGAAGGAGTCGAAGTAGCGGTAGCCGACGTAGATGCCCTCGGTGTACTCCTCCCGCGCGGACCTGCCGTCGTTGTCCGCGAACGTCGCCGACGCCGGGTAGGCCGGGTAGTCGGCCGCCCAGGTATCGGTGAGCTTTCCGGAGGGTGTGACGGTGCCGTTCAGGATGGAGGCCAGGGCGTTGCCGCCTTCCTGTCCGGCCTGGCCCATCAGCAGCATCGCGTCCAGCGCCCGGTCCCCGGACGGGTCCCACTGCGCCGCGTTGATCTGGCGGTAGAAGCTGGTGTCGATGATGCCGCCGGAGTTGATCACCACGACGACGTGCACGTAACTGCGGCCCAGGAGCGCGAGATTGGCCCGCTCGGTGTCGCTGAGCAGGTAGTCGCCCTTGCGCGCTGAACGGTCGGTCTTCTCACCGGAGTTGCGGGCGATGACGTAGACGGCGGTACTCGTCCTCGCGCTCGGCCGCACGGATTCGGCGGTGAGGCGCTGCTCCACGGAGGCGTAGTCGACCGCCTGGCCCCAGGTGCTGGACGTGCCGTCGCCGTACTTCGTGTCGTAGGCGCCGGTCATCGCCGACCAGTAGGCGCCGCTGGTGGTGACGCGATAGCCCGCGTTCTTCATCCCCTGGCGGATGCTGACGGTATAGCGGTTGTTGACGTTGCCGGAGCCGGTGCCGCCCTCGGCGGTCCGGTACGCGCCGACGCCGAACAGGGCGATATTGCCCTTCGGGGCGATCGGCAGCGCCCGGTCGTGGTTCTCCAGGAGGACCATGCCCTGCTCCGCCGCCTGCCGGGACAGGACCGCGTTCGCCCGCTCCAGGGTGCGGGGCCCCGAGCCGGGGTCCGCCGACTGACCGGATATCAGCCGTAACCCCCCGACCACCAGTGACGACGCTACGAGCACTGCCGCGGCGGCCACGATCCCCGGTCTGCTCCGGACACGGCGCCAACTCGCTCTCACCGAAAGCGTCCTCTCGCTACGAGCCCGGCCGGGAGCCGGGCGCACGAGGAGGCTATGGAGCACATATTGCCCCGTCAACGTGTGTGCCGGGCGGCTCGGTAGTCTGCGGCGGCATGACGCGCGTCTGGATGATCCCGGTGCTGCTCGTGCTGAGCGGCGCGACCCTTGCCACGAGACTCGGCACCGGCGGGAGCCCCGGCGGGGCCGCCGCCCTGCTGCTCGTGTTCGTGGCGCTCGCGGGGGTGAGCTCGCCTCTGATCTTCCCGAGATCGCTCGGCGCCCGGGAGGCGCGGCGGCGCAGCGCCCTCGACGGACGGCCGGTCGTGTACTGGCGGCCGGGCTGCACGTACTGCCTGCGGCTGCGCGTCCGACTGGGCCGCGGGGCCCGGCAGTTGCACTGGGTGAACATCTGGCGCGATCCGGACGGGGCCGCGGCGGTGCGGGCCGTCAACGACGGCAACGAGTCGGTGCCGACGGTCGTCGTGGAGGGCCGGCCGCACACCAACCCCGATCCCGCGTGGGTACGCGAACAGCTCTCGTCGGGCCGTAATTGTTGAATCTGCGGGCAACCGCTCCCTACAAAGGAGGTTGTCTGTGAGCATCGGTGAGATAGCGAGAACGGTTGCGGTTCAGGACGAGAGCCGGGAGGAGGCGCATGAGCGGGCCAACCGGCGGTGGGCGGAGATTCTTCAGGAGACGCGCGTCGCGCAGACCGGCGTCCAGATTCTCTTCGGGTTCCTTCTGAGCGTCGCTTTCACGCCCGGCTTCGACGACCTGGGCGCCTTCGACACGACCGTGTACGTGGCGACCGTGATCCTCGGCGCCGCCGCGACCGGCATCCTGATCGCCCCGGTGTCCCTGCACCGGCTGCTGACAGGCCAGCGGCTCAAGGACGACCTGGTGAGGACCGCGGGACGGCTGATGGTCACGGGCCTCGTGCTGCTCGCGCTCACCATCAGCGGCACCGTGCTGCTCATCCTGCACGTGGTGCTGCCCAACCTGCTCGCCGAGATCCTCGCCGGCGGGATCCTCCTGTGGTTCGCGCTGTGCTGGTACGCGCTGCCCATGTGGCTCAAGAAGCGCTCCGCACGACACCAGCGGGCCTCCGCCTGACACAGGTGTCTCCACCCCGATGTGTGCTCGCCGGGGTGAGGGGCAGGCGGGGTGGAGGACATCAGCCGCACAGCACGAAGGAGGTTTCCGCCATGAGCGCTCCCACCATGCCCCTCACGGAGCGCATGACCTGTTCGCAGGCGCGCGCAGAGACCAGCACGGCCGTCCTCCCCCTGTGTGAGGGCCTGCCCCGTCACCAGGCACGCCGACTGCACGAGGACGCGCTGCTGATCGCCAGCGAACTCGCGGCCAACGCCCTGCGTCACGGCGGCGGCATCACCCGGTTCAGCGCCTGCGTCCACGGCCGTGATCTGGTCGTGCAGGTCAGCGACCGCAGCAGCCGGCCGCCGCGGCTGGTCCCCCACGATCCGGCCATGCCCGGCGGTTTCGGCTGGCTCATGGTGCGCAACCTGGCCGGGTCGGTCACGGTCGAGCAGCACGGCGACGGCAAGACGATCACGGCCGTACTGGCCCGGCCCCGGCCCGAACCCGCGTCGGGCTGACGGCCCCCGCGTCGGAGCCTGCCCTTCAGGGCGCCTCGGAGGTGCGAAGTCGCTCCAGGGCGTCCTGGCGGCCGGCGGCGAGGGGCAGGACGCTGTCGGTGCCGGTGATCTCCAGGAGGCGCTGTACGGAGTCGTGCAGCGGCCCGCACAGGACGAGCGGGCGGCGCTTCGCGGCGTGGCCGGAGTAGGTCACCAGGATCTGGTTGAGGAAGACACTGTCGGCGAACGTCAGCTGCGACAGATCGAGCAGGGTCGCGTCGGTCGACGTGTCGGAGAGAACTCCCGTGAGAGTGTCGACGACCTCGGTGAGATCGTGCAGGTCCATCTCTCCGCAGGGGGTGACCACTGCCACGCGTTCCTGCTGGTCAACGCATATCTTTCCGCTGCTGCCGGGCGTCATGGGCAGCACCCTTGCACACACCGGGGCCCGGATGCACATCGCCCTGCGGCCCTGGAACTCTCACGCGCTCGCCTCTTCTTGGGCGCCGAGTCCCACGAGGGTGTCGTACGCCTGCTGGATGAGGTGGTTGCCCGGGCCGGGGGCGCAGTTGGCCAGGGCGACGACGGCGACCTGCCGGCGCGGATCGAAGCCGGCGAAGGCGGTGCAGCCGCGTGTGCCGCCCGAGTGGTGGTAGAGGCGGGAGCCGTCGCGCCGCGGGCGGATGTTCCAGATCAGCGCCGTCTGCTGAGTGCCGCGCCGCAGGGCGAGCCGCGGCCGGACGGTATCGGCCAGGGCGGCCCTCAGGGGGACCACGGCGTGGCCGGAAGCAGGGTGTGAGGGGTCGAGCAGCGCTTCGGTGAAGGTCAGCAGGTCCCGCACGCTGGAGCGGACCGCTCCCGCTGCCGGCATGCCGGGGATGTGGAACGGCGGCCGGGGGCGGTCGTTCCAGTAACCGATGGCGTGGGTCGCGCCGGCGGGGTGTGCGTCGTCCGGGGGCGTGCCGTCGGAGGGCGCGCCGAGCGGGGTCGCGCCGCCGCAGTCCGTGTCGTGCAGGCCGAGGGGGCGCAGGATGCGGGCGTTCAGAAGAGAGGCGTAGTCGCGTGTGCCGGCCGCCGCGCACAGGGCGTGGCCCAACAGGCCGACGCCGAAGTTGGAGTAGTGGACGCGGGTGCCCGGCCGGGAACGCAGACGGGTGCGGGACAGGGCGTGCAGGGTGTCGGCCGTGCTGAAGGCGGCGTAGGGGTTGGTGAACAGGCGCGGGACGGCCGTGCGCATCAATCCCGGGGGCAGCCGGGGCAGCCCGGAGGTGTGCGTGGCCAGGTGGGCCAGGGTGATGGCGGCTCCCCCGGGCGGCAGCCGGGTGGTGGGCGGGAGGTGGCGGGCGAGGGGGTCGCGGAGGTCGAGTTCGCCGCGGGCGGCCTGTTCGGCGAGCAGCAGCGCGGTGAACGTCTTGGTGAGCGAGCCGATCTCGAAGCGGGTCGCCTCGTCCGCCGGCACACCGCCGTGCCGTACGTGTGCGGTGGTGCCGTGGACGAGGAGGGCGCGCTGTCCGTGGCGGTGCAGACCGACGGCGACCGCGGACGCGGCCGGGGCCGCGGACAGCAGCGCCGTCAGACCGGGCACCGACGGCAGCCAGGGCGGCTGCGGGGCGGCCGGGACCTGTCGGCCGGGGACGCCCGGCATCAGCTCGGCCGGGTGCTTTCCAGGGCGCGGGTGAGTGCCAGGTTGCCGGCGATGACGGCGACGATGGTGGGGTGCTGGTGGTCGTCGAAGCGCTGGGCGGGGTCGTCGGCCACGGGCTGGTCGTCGCGGGGCACCATGCCGTCCTCGTGCTGCACCTCGGCCAGCCGTCGCCAGTCCTCGGGGTCGACGTGTGCGTCGGGAAGACACATGTCGACGATCATCAGCTCGGCCATCAGGTCCCAGTGGCCCGCCTCCGACCAGATGTCGGTCCACACCGGGAGCCAGTCGCGCAGATAGCCGGCGAGGTCCGCGGGCAGTCCGGTGGGGAGCCGCCCCCAGTCCGTGAGGTGGTAGACGGTGTGCGTGACGGCGTAGGCGGTCAGCCAGTCGATGTGCCAGGGGTCGGGTGTGCTGCCGAGCCAGGTGGCGCGGGTGAGTTCGGTCCACTGCGGTGTCCCGGCTCCCCGGTCGAGTCCGCTGACGCGGATGGCGTTGGCGACACCGAGGCGACGGTTGGGCACATGTTCCGAGGCATGTGTGGAGCGCAGGGTGACCGTGTGGGCGAGGAGTTCGTCGAGTTCCCGGTTGCGGAAGCCGCCGCGGATGAAGTGCGCGTACGTCTCCAGGGGGTCCGTCTTCAGGGGGTAGCGCAGCAGCCGCTCGTACAGCAGCGATCCCTCACCGGCCTGCTGCCAGCAGTGGTCGAGCAGCTCGCGGGCGAGGGTGAGTTCGCTCGTCCCGGCGGCGCCGCTGCGCAGGACCAGTGAGGCGGCGAGGGCTGTCTCGCCCAGCGCCTTGTACGCGCCCCGGTCCGCACTGAGGTCGGCGTCGGGCAGCTCGGACAGGTCGCCGTAGTGCCGGTTGGCGTGCAGCCAGCGCAGGGCCCGGGAGCCGACGGCGTGGGCGACGTCGGCGGGAGGGTGGCTCATACAGTCTCCAGACGACTCATACGGACTTCCGGCGGCTCATACGGGCTCCAGACGACTCATACGGACTTCCGGCGGCTCATACGGGCTCCGGCGGCTCATACGGACTCCAGGCCGAGCAGTCGGCCGGCGATGGCCGTGTCCAGGGCGACCCGGCCGCCTCCGCCGAGCAGAGTGATGTGTTCCGTCAACGGTGCCGGGTCCAGGGGCAGTCGCACGCCCTCGGCGTGCAGCCAGGCCAGCCAGCGGGTGATGCGTGCCGCGGTGGGGAAGTCGCGCCGCAGCACGGCGCGGGTGGCGCCGCGCGCCAGACCCGTCGCACCGGAGCGCGCGGCCTGGTGCACCGGCCCGTCCAGGCCGGGCAGGGCGAGCGGGGACAGCTGGCCCATCAGGACCGACCAGGGCACCCAGCCCTCGTGTGTCACGCCGCCCTCCGCCGTGGCGGGTGCGTGCCTGGGGGCTGTCGGCGCGGCGCACCGCGGTGGCGGCGGGGGTTCGGGCGCGGTCGGCGCGGTGACGGCCGGATCGATACGGGCGAGGACCGTGACGAGGGACCAGTCGATCCACGCCCTCACCCAGGCCGGCTCCGGTCCCCCGGGCGGTGCGGCGGGGGGCGGCTGGGCCGGGGGAAGCGCGTCGAGCGCCGCGGCGACGGCGACCGTCTCCTCGGCGGGCGGGGCGCTGCCGGTCAGGACGTAGGGCGCCAGGACGTCCGCGCCGAGGAGGCGCACCGCGCCCAGGGCGGCCACCTGGTCCTCGGGCGGCAGCGTCGCGGCGTGCTCCAGATGGGCGGCGGTGACAGTCGTGTGCCCGGCGCCCCGCAGGGCGTCGAGCACACGACGAGCCAAACGCTCAGCCGACCCGTTGTGGGCGGTGCGTGAGCATTCGCTGATCACCGGCCCTTCGGCTCCTTCGGCTCCTTCGGCGAGAGCAGCAGGCCCAGCCCCAGCAGCAACGCTCCGGCGCCCTCGCCCGCGTCTTCCAGCGAGGGGATCGGAGCGTCACTCACCGGCGCTTCCGACGGGGCCATCAACTCTTCGATGACTTCCTTGTCGAGCACGAGGCCCGTGGTCTGGAGGGTGAGCATCGTTAGCTCCTCCGCATCGAGGTCGGCACTTCCGTAGTGCCCCAACACCTCACCCAAACACCACAAATTGGTACGCAGCAACCCATACAGCTCACTCCGCGCCGGGTTGCGGAGACCGCCGGTACCGCCGAGCCCGCTGTGCCCCGTACAGGCACCCGTAGGGACGTACGCGGCCGATGTGGAGCCGGCGTCCACCATTAGGCCGAACGGGTGACGGGAGCCAGGGCATGCCGGGCAGGGATCAGCCCTTCAGCGTCACGTCCTCCTTGCGCACCGCGTGGAAGTGCGGCAGCGGCAGGCCGTGCTGGAGCCGGAGTTCCATCACGGTGGCCTCCACCTCCACCGCTCCGGCCTTGACCGCGCCGCCGGACGTCTTGCCGGTGTTCTCCCAGCGGTGCTCGTTGCCGTCGCAGATGGCCGGGGTCCCGCCGATGCCGTGCCGGACGAGGGAGGAGCCCTGCCGGACGGAGGAGGAGACGAAGGTGAGGCCGGAGCTCTGGACGCAGCGGTAGGTGCCGGACAGCGTCACGGAGCCGTCCGAGGCCACCTTTCCGGCCGGGTCGACCGTGACGAACTCGTTCGGTCCGGCGGTGGACGCGTCCGGGGCGGCGGACGCCGCGGGGGCGGCGAGCAGCAGCGAGGCGCCGACGAACGCGCCCAGGGCGGGACGAAGCCGAGGTGACATGGAAAATCCTCCTAGTTCGGGATCGTTCGGGATCTCCATTGATATCGGGCACCTCGTGCCCGGTAGCCGACCGTCATCCCTTCGGCGGCGAGTCCTGAGGCCACTGGACACGAACATCGTTCGCGGGGCCTCGGCGGAGCCCGGGCGAGGGCCGGTGAAGGGCACGCAGGGCCGAAATCCGGCCGTGCGGACGAGGGCCGGGCAGATCGTTTTCCGGGCGCCGGGCGCGCCCGGCCCGGCGAAATCGCCCGCGGACCCGACGCCCCGAGGAAGTGGACCTGCGCTCCAGGGGAAGCGGATCGCCTCGGTCCGCTCGTCCGCACCCACCTGGCCCTCCTGTCCACCGTGTCGGCGGAACGGAGCATCGTGTCCGGTGCAGGGCTGGTGTGTGCACACGTGGACGGGGTAAAACGGTGCAAGGCCTGCCCGTGATCATCGGGCAGTGCTTTCGTCATCCCAGCCCGGCACCCTGTCGGGCGAGAGTTAAAGGACAGCAGTATGGCCAGCGGCACCGTGAAGTGGTTCAACTCCGAAAAGGGCTTCGGCTTCATCGAGCAGAGTGGCGGCGGACCCGACGTGTTCGCCCACTACAGCAACATCGCCGGAAACGGCTACCGCGAGCTCGTCGAGGGTGAGACGGTCACCTTCGACATCACTCAGGGCCAGAAGGGCCCCCAGGCCGAGAACATCGTCCGGGGCTGAACCACCCCCGGCACAGAGTGACAAAGTGACACGGTGATACGGCCAAGGGCGGGCGCGACCGGATTCGGTCGACCCGCCCTTGGCTGCTGTCCGGGCCCGGGACCGGCGGGGCGGGACCACCACTCGACGACAGGCTTCCAGGGGGAGTTGCGGTGCACGGTCTCGCGGACTCGATCGAATCGATGGAACAGCTCGCCGTGGTCTGGCGCGCCACGGTGCTCGACCGGGACCCGGACGCGGACGTCCGCGATCTGCCGGGCATCGCCGTCCGCTGGGCGGACTGCCGGTTCCCCTTCTGGAACTGTCTGACGCTGACCGAGGCCGGAGCCGACGCCGCCCTCGTGGGGCAGCGGCTCGGTGAGGCCGCGGAGATCATGCGGTCGAAGAAGCGGCCCGGTTTCCTGTGGGTCTTCGACGACCTCCTCCAGGCCGACGCCCGCGCCGCGCTCGACGCGGCGGCCGGGCGGGCAGGCCTCCAACACGCCTTTCCCGGCACGGGTATGGCGGGCGACCTCCTGCCGATCCCCGAACCGTCCCACCCCGACCTGACGTTCGTACGTGTGACGACCGAGGCACACCTGCTGGCCTACGCGGACCTCAACGCACGTGCCTACGGTTTCCCCGAGGAGGATGCCCGGGACGGGCTCGCCGGGTCCACGATGTGGCGCGAGCGGGTGCACGCCTATCTGGGGCTGCGCGACGGGACGCCGGTGACCTGCGCGGCCTCGGTCGAGGCCGAGGGGCGTCTGTTCGTCGCGCTCGTCGCCACGGATCCGGCCTGGGAGCGCCGCGGATACGGGGAGACGATCACGCGCAAGGCGCTGTACGAGGGGGCCCGGGCCACCGGGCTGACCCGTGCGACGCTGCACGCGACGGCCGCCGGGGCTCCGGTCTACCCGCGGATCGGCTTCGAGCCGAACTCCCCGATGCGCTTCTACGCGTTGCGGGACTGACCACCCGGCGGACCGACCCGGCCTCCCGGACGCGGGGCGGGGTCGCACACCACCTGAGAGCCTGTCTTTGAACCCCCGTCGTCCGCGCGCAGCGCGGGCGCAGCGGCGGTCGGTGCGTGCGATCGGTGCGCGGAGTCGCAGGTCATGTGGCGGAGCCACCTGTCCTGGGGCACCGTGCAGCATGGGGGTCCCCCCTGCTCGAGCGAAGCCGAGAGCTTGGGGGAGTGCGTGCCGGGCGTCGGGGCGCTGGGGGCACCTCCCAGCGTTAGCTGGGGGAGGGGGTTCAAAGACAGGCTCCAAGAGCCCGCCTTCGACGAGGAGACGTCAGACACCCATGAACACCGCACGAGACCTTGCGATCATCTCTCTGTCCGTCCCGGACCGGCCGGTGGAACAGGGCGATCTGTCCCTCGCGCTCGCCGGGGCCGAACTGCTCGACCTCGTAGCGGCAGGGGCCCTCGGGGTGGACGGGGACGACCGCATCGTCCCGGGCGACCGGGCGCGGGGCGGTGAGCGGCTGCTGGACGAGGCTGCCGCCCTGCTCGTACGGCAGGAGCCGTACGAACCGGTCGAGGAGTGGCTGTGGCGCCGGGGCCAGGGGCTGTCCGCGGTGTACTTCGACGAGCTGGAGCGGACCGGATCGGCGACCCGGGAGCGCGGCAACCGGCTCTCCCTGCGGGCCGCGCGGACGGTGCCGCTCGATTCGCCGGCCGGCCGGCAGGCCGCGGAACGCCGGGCCTCGGGCGAGCCGGTGCTCGCGGCGCTGGCCGCTGTCGCCGGAATCGGGGACGGGCCGGCCGGCGGGGTCGAGGACGAGTCACCCGACGGGGTCGAGGAGACCACGCCCACCTCGTCCGCCCCCTCCTCCACCGAAGTCCCCGCCTCCGCCTCCATCGACGAGGTGACCACGGCGGTCCTCGCCGCCGTCGGGAACGCGGTGATCGAGCTGGAGGCGGTACGCCAACAACGGTCCATCCAGGACGCGGCGTTCGACAACGTCTGGCGCGGCCTGTAGGAGCGAGCCTGTGCCACAACCCGAAAAAAGTCGGCCGGCGATGTCGAGAACCCGCGTCCGGCTCCGTCCCCGGGGTGAACGCGGCCACAATGGGCCGCACCAGTACCGAGGAGAACCCCGATGGCCAAGTACCTGCTGCTGAAGCACTACCGCGGCGCTCCGGCTCCCCAGAACAACGTGCCCATGGACCAGTGGACGCCCGAGGAGATCTCGGACCACGTGCAGTACATGAACGACTTCGCGGCGCGGCTGGAGAAGTCGGGCGAGTTCGTCGACGGCCAGGCGCTCGCGCCCGAGGGAGCGTGGGTCCGCTACGACGGGGAGGGGCGCCCGCCGGTCACGGACGGCCCGTTCGCCGAGACCAAGGACCTGATCGCCGGCTGGATGGCGATCGACGTCGACAGCTACGAGCGCGCCGTCGAGCTGGCGGGGGAGCTGTCGGCCGCCCCGGGCAAGGACGGCAAGCCGATCCACGAGTGGCTGGAGCTGCGGCCGTTCCTGGCGGCGCACCCCAGCGCCACGGAGTGCACCTTCAAGTGACCCGGATCGACGAGGCCCTGCTGCGCAGCCTCATCCCGGGTGTGCTCGGCGTCCTCGTCCGCCGCGGAGCCGGTTTCGCGGCGGCCGAGGACGCCGTGCAGGACGCGCTGGTCGAGGCGCTGCGGGTCTGGCCCGCCGACCGGCCGCGGGACGCGAAGGGCTGGCTGGTCACCGTGGCCTGGCGGCGGTTCCTCGACGCGACCCGCGCGGACACCGCCCGCCGCCGACGCGAGGACCTCGTCGACGAGGAGCCGGCGCCCGGGCCGGCCTCCGCCCTGGACGACACGCTGCGGCTCTACTTCCTGTGCGCGCACCCCTCGTTGACGCCGTCGTCGGCGGTCGCGCTCACGCTGCGCGCCGTCGGCGGGCTCACCACCCGCCAGATCGCCCAGGCCTACCTCGTGCCCGAGGCGACCATGGCCCAGCGCATCAGCCGCGCCAAACGCACCGTCTCCGACGTGCGGTTCGACCGGGCGGGCGACGTCGCCACCGTGCTGCGCGTCCTCTATCTGGTCTTCAACGAGGGCTACTCCGGTGATGTCGACCTCGCCGCCGAGGCCATCCGGCTCACCCGGCAGCTGGCGGCCTCGATCGACCACCCCGAGGTGTCCGGGCTGCTCGCCCTCATGCTGCTCCACCATGCCCGGCGGGCCGCCCGGACCGCGCCCGACGGGGCTCTCGTGCCGCTGGCCGAGCAGGACCGCGGCCGCTGGGACACCGGGGCGATCGCCGAGGGCATCGGAATCCTCCAGGCGGCGCTCGCCCGCGACCGTCTGGGCGAGTTCCAGGCGCAGGCCGCCATCGCCGCTCTGCACGCCGACGCGCTCACCGCCGAGGAGACCGACTGGGTGCAGATCGTCGAGTGGTACGACGAGCTGACGCGCCTGACCGACAGCCCGGTCGTACGGCTCAATCGCGCGGTCGCCGTCGGGGAGGCCGACGGGCCGCGCGCCGGACTGGCGGCGCTCGCGGCGCTGGACGCCGCGCTGCCCCGCCACACCGCGGTGGCCGCGTATCTCCACGAGCGCGACGGCGATCTGGTGGCGGCGGCACGGCTGTACACCGATGCGGCCCACAAGGCGTCGAACCTTGCCGAGCGCGACCATCTGACCCGCCGGGCCGCCCGGCTCAACGCCCGCCTCCGCGCAGCGACCTGACCGGCCGAACATGAACGCGTATGGACACATGTTCACGCGCGAACCACCAGGTCAAAACATGTGAGAGGGAGGTGTTCCACCTTCCGGTGTCTCCCGTATGGTGAGTGGCAAACGGCTGGCAAACGGCTACCGCTCCGGCGGGTGTGCCCGGCCCAGCGTTCACCATCACCTAGGGAGTGACCGGTTGTGACCAGCCCTTCAGCCGCCACGCTCCGCTCGCGGTACGTAGTGCAGGCCGCGTCGGATCTGGAGGAGAACCGTCGTCGGCAGCAGGAACTGGCCGAGAAGGTCAAGATGTTGCAGCAGGAGGAAGCCCTCCTCGTCGACATCATGAACCTCGCCGAGCGCTACGAAGGCGAGTCCTCCACGAGCACGCCGGCGAAGGCCGCCAGCGGCGGGGAGTCGCGGCAGCCGCTGCTCGGCACGTTGCTGATGGGTCTGCTCGCTGCCCACGAGGAGCCGCGTCCGGCGAAGGAGCTGCGGGACGAGCTCCTCCAGAAGCACGCGGACCGCTCCCCCACCCCGCAGGTCGTGCGCAACACCCTCGAGTCGCTGGTCGCCAAGGGGAAGATCCGGCGCCACAAGCAGGACCGGTCGGTGATGTACACCCTCACGGACTCCGCACGAGCGGCCTCGTAGGGCCCTCAGCTCTGGGTGCTGTGCTGGCGGGCGCGGTAGGTGGCGGCCTTGACCCGGTTGCCGCAGGTCCGCATCGCGCACCACTCCCGGCGATGACCACGCGAACGGTCGAGATAGGTCTGGGTGCACTCCGGCCGGGCACACTCCCGCAGCAGCGCACCGTCCGGGCCACCGAGGATCTCCACCGCCTCACGGGCAAGAGCGGCGAGCCCCTGCGGAACCGAACCGGTGCGGGTCGTGCCGTCCGGGCCGAGCCGCAGGGTGACGGGCATACCCGACGCGTGCAGGTTCAGCTCGGCGACCGCGTCGGCCGGCAGCGGCCTGCCGTCCATGCGGGCGACGACCAGATCGTAGATGGATTCGCGCAGGTCGACGGCGATGGAGAGATCCACCTCGCTCGCACCCGGCGCCAGATCGAGCATCCCGGACTCCACGAACCAGTCGTCGAGCAGCTCGGGGGTGGCGAGCTTCTCCGTCGGCAGGTCGTTGCGTCGCGCACGCAGCGTGCCCACGAAGTCGAGAGGGAGCGTCCCACAGGGAAAAGCATGATTCACGTAACCATTCTGACCAGTTAGTGGCCAAAAGGCAACCTCCGGTATCGGACGCCGGATCGAGAAGACGGCCCGGGCGAGCCGTCGGACGGCACATCAGGCCCGTCGGACGGAACATATGGGCGCAACCGCAGGTGTCGTTCTCGTCCGGCGGGAAACCCGGAGCGTACGGCGCGTGCAGCAGTGAAACCCCGCGGGGTCTGCCGCGCCCAGGCTCTCCCGGTTCAGGCTGTAGCCGGGAGAGCCGCCCCGCCCGCCCCTCGCGACAGCGGTGCGCTCAGGAAGCCGCCGCCTCCTGCGGCTGCGGTCGCCTGCCGTGCTCGGCGCGCGCCGTCTCCAGGAGGAGGCGCCAGGAGGAGACGGTCGGGCGGCGGCGCAGCAGGGCGCGGCGTTCCCGCTCGGTCATGCCGCCCCATACGCCGTACTCGATCCGCTGGTCCAGCGCGTGGGACAGGCACTCGGTCCTGACCACGCAGGCGGAGCAGATCCGTTTGGCACCGGTCTGCGCGGCGCCCTCGACGAACAGCTCCTCCGGGTCCGCTGTGCGGCACGCCGCTCGTTCCCACCAGGTGTCCCTGCTGTCAGCCACAGTCCCGCCCCTTGCTCATCTCTGGTCTCTCGGTGCAGTTGGCGGGTGACAGTACGCTACCTGCCCGAGGTCAAGCAGCCCATCACCATTGGTTGAACGGGGAGTTACGTAGGACTTGTCGCACGGTGACCGGGGGGCGCGGCCACGATCCGCACTACTGCGACGACTGTTGCTTTAGAATGGTGTCATGATCTGGCTACGTCGAGCACCCCGACAGCGGACAGCGGATACCCGATGACGACAGACCCACCGGAACTCACCCGCCGGCCGGGCGGCCGCACCGCCCGTGTCCGCGCCCAGGTACTGGACGCGGTCCGCGCCGAACTCGGCGAGCACGGCTACGAGGGGCTCACGATGGAGACCGTCGCGGCCCGCGCCGGCGTGCACCGCGCCACGGTCTACCGGCGCTGGAAGGATGTCGGCGGCCTGCTCGCCGACGTCATGCAGGCGGCCGGCGAGGGCGACTGGCAGCCCGCGGACACCGGCTCCCTGCACGGCGACCTCACGGCCCTCAACGAGGAGATCCAGGATTCCCTGGTAGCACAGCCGTCGTTCGCCACCGCCCTGATGGCCGCCTCGTTCCGCTCCGCCCAAGCCGCGGACGCCCAGCGGAAATTGTGGGAGGGCCGGTACGAGCAGTGTGAGATCCTCGTCGTACGCGCCGTCGAACGCGGGGACCTCCCGCCGCGGACGGACGCCCGGCGCCTGCTGATCGCCGCCACCGCGCCGCTCTATCATCAGCTGGTACTCCTGCGGACCGCTCCTGATCCGCAGTTGCCCGCACACGCGGCCACCACAGCGGTCCTCGCCGCCACCGCCGGAGCGTTCACCCGCTCCGCCACGGACGGGGGATCATGACGGCCGGCCCGCTGTCTCCTACGACCACGAGAAGGAGGACCGGATGACCGAAACCCCGAAGAACAACCGCTCCGAGGACGACGAGGTACGCGCCAAGTTCAAGGAGGCCCTGGAGCGCAAGTCCCAGGCCTCGCAGGCCAAGCAGGCGCACGAAGAGGGGCGCGGCAAGGTCTCGAACATGAGCGGACCCGCGGGGCGCAAGCGCAACTTCCGACGCAAGTCTGGCTGAGTCCCCGAGCACGCATTCCTCGAAGAGACCGCGACACCCGTACCGGGTGTCGCGGTTTTTCAGATGCACGTCTCCCGCCAGGAGCCGGGGGCGTGGGGCGGGCGGGGCGCGGAGGGCCGGGCCCCGCAAGGGGGCCCGGTCAGGTCACGCCACCCCCTGCCACGCGTCCGGGCCGAAGGAGCCCTTGATGTCGGAGGCGATGGTGGTGGCGTTCACCATCGAGGGCAGCTCGTAGACGGTCGTCTTGCGGGGGCCGCGCACGGCGACGTGGACCGGGTTCTGGCCGGGGTGGGCGCCCATGATGCGCTTGAGTTCGCCGATGAACTGTTCGGTGATGCGGTGGTACGGCAGTTGCAGCCGGACCGGGGCCGCGCCGTCGCGTTCCGCCGACGTGACGTCGAGGACCTGGAGCTCCTGGCCGAAGATGCTGATGGCGCCGTCGCGGTCGTTGATCCGGCCCTGGACGGTGATGACGCTGTCCTCGACGAGGGCGGCGGCGACCAGCGGATAGGTGGCGGGGAAGAAGAGGACCTCGGTCGTGCCGTCGCGGTCGGCGAGGTTGACGATGGCCCACGCGTTGCCCTGCTTGGTCATCTTGGGCTGGACGCTGGTGATCAGGCCGGAGAGGCGGACCATGCCCTCGGTGCGGCCGGAGGCCAGCAGGTCCACGATGGTGGTGTCCCGGTGGTTGGAGAGGATGTGCTCGGTGCCGTCCAGGGGGTGCGCGGAGACGTACATGCCGAGCATCTCCCGCTCGGTGGCGAGGAGTTGCTTGCGCGGCCACTCGTCGTCGCTGATCGGCACGTCCAGGGTGAAGCCCGCGTCGTCGCCGCCCCCGTCGCCGCCCATACCGGCGAAGAGGTCGTCCTGCCCGTAGGCGGCGGCCTTCTTCAGCGGGACGACGGCGTCGATGGCGCTCTCGTGCGCGGCGGACAGGCCCTTGCGGGTGTGGCCGAGGGAGTCGAAGGCACCGGACTTGATGAGGGACTCCACGGCCCGCTTGTTCAGGGCGGGCAGGTCCACCTTGTCGAGGAAGTCGCCGAACGACACGTACTTGCCGGCCGACTTGCGAGCCTCGATGATCGATTCGATGACGTTGTCGCCGACGTTGCGCACCGACAGCAGGCCGAAGCGGACGTCGTCGCCGACGGCCGCGAACTCCGCGAGGGACTCGTTCACGTCCGGCGCGAGGACGGTGACGCCGAGCTTGCGGGCGTCGGCGAGGTAGATGCCCGCCTTGTCCTTGTCGTCGCCGACGGAGGTGAGCAGGGCCGCCATGTACTCGGCCGGGTAGTTGGCCTTGAGGTACGCGGTCCAGTAGCTCACCAGGCCGTAACCGGCGGTGTGGGACTTGTTGAAGGCGTAGCCGGAGAACGGGAGCATGACGTCCCAGATGGCCTTGATGGCCTTTTCCGAGTACTTGTTGGCCTCCATGCCGTCGTGGAACTTCTGCCACTCGGCGGCCAGCACTTCGGGCTTCTTCTTGCCCATCGCGCGGCGCAGCATGTCGGCGCCGCCCAGGGTGTACCCGGCGAGGGTCCGGGCGATGGCCATGATCTGCTCCTGGAAGATGAGCAGATGGTGGGTGGAGCCGAGGATCGGGTCGAGGACTTCTTTCAGCTCCGGGTGGATCGGGTCCGGGTTCTGCTTGCCGTTCTGGCGCAGCGCGTAGTTGGTGTGCGCGTTGGCGGCCATCGGGCCGGGCCGGTACAGGGCGAGTGCTGCCGCGATGTCCTCGAATCGGGACGGTTCCATCAGCTTCAGCAGGGCGCGCATGCCGCCGCCGTCGAGCTGGAACACGCCGAACGTGTCGCCGCGGCCGAGGAGTTCGAAGGTCTTCTTGTCGTCGAGGGGGATGACGGTGATGCCGTCCTCGCCGTTGCCCGGGTCGACGGTGGCGAGCCGCACCCCGCGGTTCTCGCGGATGTTCTTGAGGGCGTGGTCGATGACGCCCAGGTTGCGCAGGCCCAGGAAGTCCATCTTGACCAGCCCCATGTTCTCGCAACTGGGGTAGTCGAAGCCGGTGATCTTGACGCCGTCCTTGGCGCGCATGTGCAGCGGGATGCGGTCGGTCAGCTTCGTCTTGGACAGGATGACCGCGGCCGCGTGGACACCGGTGCCGCGGGTCAGGCCCTCGACGCCCTTGGCGGTGTCCATGACCTTCTTGACGTCCGGCTCGTTCTCGTACATCTGCCGGATCTCGCCGGCCTCGCCGTAGCGGGGGTGCGCGGGGTCGAAGATGCCGTCGAGCGGGATCGACTTGCCCATGATGTCCGGCGGCAGCGCCTTGGTGATGCGCTCCCCGTGCTGGAAGGGGTAGCCGAGGATGCGGGAGCTGTCCTTGATCGCGTTCTTGGCCTTGATCTTGCCGAACGTGTTGACCATCGCGGTGTACTCGTCGCCGTACTTCTCGGTCACGTAGCGGACCATGGCGTCGCGCTGGCGGTCGTCGAAGTCGAGGTCGACGTCCGGGGGGTTGATGCGCTCGGGGTTGAGGAACCGCTCGAAGAGCAGGCCGTGTTCGAGGGGGCACAGCTCGGTGATACGGGTCGCGTACGCCACGATCGAGCCGGTCGCCGAACCACGCCCCGGACCGACCGGGATGCCGTTGTCGCGGGCGTGGCGGCAGATGTCGGCGACGACGAGGAAGTACGAGGAGAAGCCCATCGGCCCGATGACCGTCATCTCGGTCTCGAAGCGCTCGGTGACCTCGTCGGGCAGCGGGGTGCCGTAGCGCATCTCGAGTCCCTGGCGGCACTCCTTGCGCAGCCAGGACTCCTGTGTCTCCCCCTCCGGCACGTCGGGGTACTGCGGCATCTCGTCCTCGTTCTCGAAGACGCTGTCGTACGAGCCGACGCGCTCGGCGATCAGGAGGGTGTTGTCGCAGGCCTCGGGCAGTTCGGAGAACAGCTCGCGCATCTCGGCGGCGGACTTGAGGTAGTAGCCGTTTCCGTTGAAGCGGAACCGTTTTTCGTCGGCCTTGTTCTTGCCGACGCCGATGCACAGCAGGTTGTCGTGCGCGTCGGCCTGGTCCTGGTGGACGTAGTGCGCGTCGTTGGTGGCGAGGAGGGGGATGTCCAGGTCCTTGGCGAGGCGCAACAGCCCTTCGCGGACGTCCCGTTCGATGGACAGGCCGTGGTCCATCAGCTCCAGGAAGTAGGACTCCTTGCCGAAGATGTCCTGGTAGGCGGCGGCGACCTCGCGGGCCTCTTCGTACTGGTTCAGGCGCAGCCGGGTCTGGACCGCGCCGGAGGGGCAGCCGGTCGTGGCGATGATGCCTGAAGCGTGCTCGCTGATCAGCTCCATGTCCATACGCGGCTTGCCGGCCGGGAACTGGCCGGTGTAGCTGGCCTCGGTGGACATGTAGAAGAGGTTCTTCAGGCCCTGGACGTTCTCCGCCCACATCGTCATGTGCGTGAAGCGGCCGCCGCCGGAGACGTCCTTGGAGCCCTCGCCGTCGTCCGACATGGCGCGCTGGCCGCCGGGCCCCCAGAACTCCTGCTTGCGGTTGCGGCGGGAGGACGGGGCGACGTAAGCCTCGATCCCGATGATGGGCTTGACCCCGTCGAAGCCCTTGCTCACCGAATGGAACTCGTACGCACCGAACATGTTGCCGTGGTCGCTCATGGCGACGGCGGGCATGCTCTGACGGTCGACCTCCGCGAACATCGGCTTGAGCTTCTGCGCGCCGTCGAGCATCGAGTACTCGGTGTGATTGTGCAGGTGAACAAAGGAATCAGGCACCGGGAGGGCCACCTCCGAAGGGGTCGTGGATGTGGGCGTGAAGCCAGCACCCTAACCCCCCGGACGGGGTCGGATCAGGCCACGGGACGGCACCGGAAACGCCCTCCCCAAACGCGGCACGGGTGACCTCGCGGTCTCACACGCGGAAGTCGGCCGATTCCTCGGCGTGGCGGCGTATCGCGTGTCGCGTGTGATCTTCAGAGGGACGGCACAGGCGGTCCTGGCCGCTCCGCCGTGATGCCGGTGAGAGCCTGTCTTTGAACCCCCGTCGTCCGCGCGGAGCGCGGGCGCAGCGGCGGTCGGTGCGTGCGATCGGTGCGCGGAGTCCCAGGTCATGTGGCGGAGCCACCTGTCCTGGGGCACCGCGCAGCATGGGGGTCCCCCCTGCTCGAGCGAAGCCGAGAGCTTGGGGGAGTGCGTGCCGGGCGTCGGGGCGCTGGGGGCACCTCCCAGCGTTAGCTGGGGGAGGGGGTTCAAAGACAGGCTCTCAGGATCAGATCGACGCCCGCGAGGAACTGCTCGCGGTCGTCGTGGTCGCGCACCTGGGCCGCGACGGCGCGGGTGAACGGGTACTCCCCCGGGTCGAGTTCCTCCCAGGTCCGCGACACGGCGTCGAGGTACTGGCCGCGGTCCGCGTCCGGGCCCAGCGCGCGGCCCGTCTCGTTGTTCGCGGCGTTCTGGCCCGCGGCGCCGAGGATGTAGTGCACCAGCGCGGAGGTCGCGGTGAACCAGGCGCTCTCGGGCACGCCAAGCGCCTGGACCCGGCGGCCGATGGCTTCGAAGATGCGGGGCGTCACCGATTGCCGGGCATTGCGGGCGAGCTGGCCGGTGAGCTGCGTGGCGAGCCAGGGGTGGGCCTCGATCGCCTCGAACAGGCCGAGGGCGACCGTACGGATCTGCTCCTGGGGTGCATTCTCCGGTGCCTTCTCTGGTGCTTTCTGCGATGCCTTCTGCGGTGCCTTCTGCGGTGTCTTCTGCGATGCGGTGGCGGGGCCGGCCTCGGGTCCGGTGGGCAGAG
Source organism: Streptomyces kunmingensis (assembly GCF_039533535.1). Taxonomy (NCBI): domain Bacteria; kingdom Bacillati; phylum Actinomycetota; class Actinomycetes; order Kitasatosporales; family Streptomycetaceae; genus Streptomyces; species Streptomyces kunmingensis. Next base: position 52,525 of record NZ_BAAATS010000045.1, on the reverse strand, counting down.
CGGCGGCGACGACGGCTTCGGTGGCGGCGGCGAGCAGTTCGCCCTTGTTCGCCACGTGCCAGTAGATCGCTCCGGGCCCGGTGGCGAAGCGTTCGGTCAGCGCCCGGAACGTCAGTCCGCCCTCGCCCGCCGTGTCGAGCAGCTCGACGGCGGCCTCGATGATCCGCTCCCGGGTGAGCGCGTCCGTGCGCCGCGGTGACCGGCGTGCTCGCGTTGCCATACGCCCAGTCTGGCACAGCTGGAGCGGCGTTCCAGCTTGACAATTCTGGAGCGCCGTTCCAACACTGGTAGAACCGAATGGAACGCCGTACCAATGTGGTACCGGCAAGGGAGTGATCCTCATGAACACCCACGTCACGATCATCGGTGCCGGACTCGGCGGCCTCGTGCTCGCCCGCGTCCTGCACGTGCACGGCATCCCGTCCACGGTCTACGAGGCGGAGGCCTCCGCCACGGCCCGGGCGCAGGGCGGGATGCTCGACATCCACGAGGAGAACGGGCAGGCGGCGTTGCTGGACGCGGGCCTGACAGAGGAGTTCCGCGGCCTCGTCCTGGAGGGCCACGAGGCGGCCAGGCTCCTCGCCCCGGACGGGACCGTGCTGTTCGAGGACGACGAGGAGCGCGGCCGGCCGGAGGTGCAGCGCGGGGCGCTGCGGCAGATCCTGCTCGACTCGCTGCCGGCCGGCGCCGTCCGGTGGGGGCACAAGGTCGCGGGCGTCCGCGCCTTGGGCGACGGCCGCCACGAGGTGACCTTCGCCGACGGCACCACCGTGAACACGAGCCTGCTGGTCGGCGCGGACGGCGCCTGGTCACGCGTGCGGCCGCTGCTCTCGGACGCGGTCCCCGCCTACACCGGCCGGTCGTTCGTCGAGACCTACCTGTACGACGCCGACACCCGGCACCCGGCCGTCGCGAAGGCGGTCGGCGGCGGGTCGATGTTCGCGCTGGCGCCGGGCAAGGGGATCCAGGCCCACCGGGAGAGCGGCGGGACCCTGCACACATATGTGGCGCTCACGGAGTCGCCCGAATGGTTCGCCGGCATCGATTTCACCGACGGCGCGGCGGCCGCCGCGCGGATCGCCGAGGAGTTCGCCGGCTGGGCGCCGGAGCTCACCGCGCTGATCACCGACGGCGAGAGCGCGCCGGTCCTGCGCACGCTGCACGCCCTGCCCGTCGACCACCGCTGGGACCGGGTGGCGGGGGTGACCCTGATCGGCGACGCCGCCCACCTCGCGGCGCCGAACGGCGAGGGCGCCAACCTGGCCATGTACGACGGCGCCGAACTCGCCAAGGCGATCGCCGCGCACCCCGACGACATCGAGGCCGCGCTCACCGGGTTCGAGCAGGCCATGTTCCCGCGCAGCGCGGCGGCCGCCGCCGACGGGGACGAGCTGCACGCGCTGATGTTCGGCGACGACACTCCGCAGGGGTTGCTCGCGATGTTCACCGGGGGCGAATAGGCCTCCGAGCAGGCCGCCGAGCAGGCCGCCGAGGCGTGGCCGAAAATCCGGGCGTCGGGGGTCCCCTGTCATGTGATGATCCTTCCGGCGCGCCGGAGTTGTTGGTGCGTCAGTCGCTTTATCGCACCCTTGGGGGGTAGCAATGAGACTGTTCTCTGCTGGACGCCCGGTACGTCTCAGATCCGGCGCCGCCGTGGCGGTGGCGGCCGGTCTGCTGACCGCCGGCCTCGCCGCGCCCGCGGTCGCCGACGACGAGCCGCAGAACGACCAGTTGTGGATCAACAAGCCGTACGAGCGGACGCTGCCGCTCGGCACCGACGGCGGCCGGCCGCAGTCCCGGACCCTCGGCGTCGGCCTCTCCCACGACAACGACACCTTCACGGTGACCGACGGCAGGCTCGCCGTCGACGTCTCGGGCCTCACCGGGGTCGCCGAGGTGACCTGGCCCGACAACTGCGCGCCCAGCGGCACGAGCGCGGTGTGCGACATCCCCGTGGTGCCCACGATGGGCGGCGACTACGAGGACCAGGTGTTCCTGACGGTGCGCGCGGCCGACGGCGCCGAAGCGGGCGCCCAGGGCAGGATCACCTACGAGGCGACGGCCACCGGCGGGCCCGACGGCACGCTCACCGCACCGCACGAGAGCTTCGAGACCACGCTCACCGTCGGCGCCGGACCCGACCTCGCCATCGCCCCGGTCGCCGACGTCGAGGACGCCCGGCCCGGCGACGAGCGGACGATCCCGTTCGAGGTCACCAACAACGGCAACGAGAGCGCGAACGGATTCACGGTCCAGCTGAACGCCTCGTACGGCCTGACGGATCTGACCCGGTACGACGCCTGCGCCTACACGACGACGGACGGCGTGGACTACGCACCGTCGAACATGGCGCTCTGCACGTTCGACCAGGTGCTGGCGCCGGGCGACTCCTTCGAGCTGCCCGAGCCGCTGACGGTGCGGCTCGCCCCGCACGCGCTGAACGAGCGGCTGGACATCGATGTCGAGCCGGGCGGCGGCGCCCAGGACATCGACTCCGAGAACGACTACACAGCCATCCAGATCGGTGCGCGGAACACCGCGGACTACTCCGTGACCGGTGACGCCGTCGCCGGTGCGGCGGGCGAGACGGTCACGGCCGAGCTCACGTTCAAGAACAACGGCCCGGCCTGGTTCGGCAACCTCGGCTCCGGCGACGCGGTCGCCGACGTCCGGCTGATCGTGCCGGAGGGCAGCACGGTCACCGGCGTGCCGTCCGGCTGCATCCCGCACACCCTCACCGGCACCTACTACCCGCAGCGGACGGGCGCCCCGCGCTACGACTGCAAGCTGCCGTACTGGGTCCTCGAGGACACCCGGCGCACGTTCGCGTTCTCCGTGCGCGTCGACACCGTGGTGCCCGGCGCGACCGGTGCCGTGAGCATCCACCCGCCGTTCGGCGAGTTCGGTGAGCGTCCCTTCGACTTCGACCCGGACCTCACGAACAACACGGCGGTCCTGGCCGTCAACTGACCGGCCCGGGACGGCCGGCGGCGGGCTTCTCGCCGAACTGCCGCACTACTCGGTATCGCCCCCGACAGATGTCGGGGGCGTTGCCGGTTGGGCGTGGAGGACGTCGCGGGCCTGGTCGGCGGCGCGGGTGATGCTTTCGGAGACGAAGTCGAGGAAGCGGGCCATGTTCTCCAGGCGCACGGCGGCGGGGGTGCCGAAACCGAGGGGGGTGACGCCCTCGCGCGCGGTGGCGGCGAGCTGGGCGGTCGACTCGGCGCTGGCGATCACCGACTGGTACATGACGTCGTTGTCGACGACGTAGCGCTCGCGGCGGCGCTCGTCGCGCTCCCGGCGGACCAGACCCTGGCTCTCCAGGAACGCGATCGACTTGGAGACGGACGCCGGGCTGACCTGGAGGTGCTGGACGAGCTCGGCCGCGGTGAGGCTGCCCTCGTCGGTGATGTAGAGGCAGGCGAGGACCCGGGACGTCATCCTGGGTGCGCCCGAGGCCATCATGACGGTGGTGAACACCTCCTCGTACTCGCGCACCGCCTGGGGGTCGCGTCCGTAGGGCAGCGAGGTGGTCCCCGGCCCGCGGGGCGCGGACTGCCTGCGCCGGTGGGCGCGGTGCTCGGTGGCGCGATGGGCGATCTCGGCGCGGTAGGCGGTGGGGCCGCCGTTGCGCATGACCTCGCGCGTGATCGTCGAGGTGGGGCGGTCGAGGCGGCGGGCGATCTCCGCATAGGGGTGCCCGTCGGCCAGCCCCAGCGCGATCTGCTGACGCTCCTGCTGGGTGAGCCTGCCTCCCGGCATCGCGGTCTCCTTAGTGCCTTGCAGAGCCTGTCTTGGCGGTCCCGGGCTACCCGGTGGACCCAGCATAGCGTTTACCGACACTTCATTGCAACGTGCGACGGGCGGTTCGTTGCGTTACGTTGTACCCCATTGCAACAAAATTGGCGCTTTGAGCTGCGAGTACTGCATTTTGATGCAACAAGCTTGTTGCCGACATCGTGAATGCAACGTAGCGTTTCTCTCATCAGAAACGGCGGGCCGCAGGGGCGCGCTTCGCAGCTGGAGGAGAGCACAATGCAGAAGTTCGACACCGCCGCCCCGGTCTCCGTCGTCCTCGACATCCCCGCCGGCAGCATCCGGTTCATCGCCGCCGACCGGGCCGACACCACGGTCGAGGTCCTGCCCGCCAACGCCTCCAAGAGCCGCGACGTGAAGGCCGCAGAGCAGGTCGGCGTCGGGTACGCCGACGGTGTCCTGCGGATCGAGGCCGCACCGGCGAAGAACCGGCTCCTCGGCTCCTCCGGTTCCGTCGAGGTCACCGTCCAGCTGCCGTCCGACTCCCGGGTCGAGGCGAAGGCCGCCGCCGCCGAACTGCGCGGCGTGGGACGCCTCGGTGACGTCGCCTTCGACGGCGGCCACGGCCTGGTCAAGATCGACGAGGCCGCGAGCGTCCGCCTCAACGGCCTCGACGCCGACATCACGGTCGGCCGGCTGAACGGCTCCGGCGAGATCAGCACGATGAAGGGCAACCTCAACATCACCCAGGCCGTCGCCGGCACGCTCGCCCTGACCACGCAGATGGGCAACATCACCGTCGGCGCGGCCCCCGGCGTCTCCGCCTCGCTCGACGCCGGCACCACCTACGGCCGGATCAACAACTCGCTGAAGAACAGCGACGGCACGCCCGGCCTGGTCATCAAGGCCACCGCCACCCAGGGCGACATCACCGCCCGCAGCGTCTGACCCCCGCACGCCCAGCTCTCGACCCAGCTCTGAAGGAGCACTCCCCATGACGAACCCGGCCATCGTGGCGAACGGGCTGCGCAAGTCCTACGGCGACAAAGTCGTGCTGGACGGCATCGACCTGAGCGTCCCCGAAGGGACGATCTTCTCCCTGCTCGGCCCGAACGGCGCGGGCAAGACCACCGCCGTCAAGATCCTCTCCACGCTCATCACCGCCGACGCGGGCTCCGGCTCCCTCCACGTAGCCGGCCACGATCTGACCACCGAGGCACAGGCGGCCCGCGCGGCGATCGGTGTCACCGGGCAGTTCTCCGCCGTCGACGGACTGATCACCGGCGAGGAGAACATGCTCCTCATGGCCGACCTGCACCACCTGTCCAAGAGCGAGGGCAAGCGCGTCGCCGCCGAACTCCTGGAGCGGTTCGACCTGGTGGAGGCCGCGAAGAAGCCCGCGTCCACCTACTCCGGCGGTATGAAGCGCCGCCTGGACATCGCCATGACCCTGGTCGGCAGCCCGCGGATCATCTTCCTCGACGAGCCGACCACCGGCCTCGACCCGCGCAGCCGCCACAACATGTGGGGCATCATCCGCGAGCTGGTCACCGACGGCGTCACCGTCTTCCTCACCACCCAGTACCTGGAGGAGGCCGACGAACTCGCCGACCGCATCGCGGTGCTGAACGACGGCAGGATCGCCGCCGAAGGCACCGCCGAGGAGCTCAAGCGGATCGTCCCCGGCGGACACGTCCGGCTGCGCTTCTCCGACCCGGCCGCCTACCAGAACGCCGTGGGCTCGCTCAGCAAGGCCACCGCCCTCGACGACGACGCGCTGTCGCTGCAGATCCCCAGCGACGGCAGCCAGCGCGACCTGCGCGCCGTACTCGACCAGTTGGACGCCGCCGGCATCGAGGCCGACGAACTCACCGTGCACACGCCCGATCTCGACGACGTGTTCTTCGCCCTGACCGACAGCACCACCGCGACCGCCGGCGCCACCGTCCCCGCCCAGCCCAAGGAGACCGTCCGATGAGCTCTCTCTCCCTCGCCGTGCGCGACTCGTCCACGATGCTGCGCCGCAACCTCCTGCACGCGCGCCGCTACCCCTCGCTCACCCTGAACCTGCTGCTCACGCCGGTCATGCTGCTCCTGCTGTTCGTCTACATCTTCGGCGACACCATGAGCGGCGGCGCGGGCCGCACCGCGTACATCGCCTACATCGTGCCCGGCATCCTGCTCATGACCATCGGCTCCACCGTCATCGGTACCGCGGTCTCGGTCTCGACCGACATGAGCGAAGGCATCATCGCCCGCTTCCGGACCATGGCGATCCACCGCAGCTCCATCCTGTTCGGGCACGTCGTCGGCAGCGTCCTGCAGACCATCCTCAGCGTGGTCCTCGTCGGCGCCGTCGGGGTCGCCATGGGCTTCCGCTCCACCGACGCCAACGTCCTGGAGTGGCTGGCCGCCCTCGGCCTGCTCGCCTTCTTCGCCCTGGCCATGACCTGGATCGCGGTCGGCATGGGCCTCGGCAGCCCCAACGCCGAAGCCGCCAGCAACAACGCGATGCCGCTGATCCTGCTGCCCCTCATCTCCAGCGCCTTCGTCCCGCTGCACTCGATGCCCGGCTGGTTCCAGCCGATCGCCGAGTACCAGCCCTTCACCCCGGCCATCGAGACCCTGCGCGGCCTGCTCCTGGGCACCGAGATCGGCAACAACTGGTGGATCGCCCTCCTGTGGTGCGCCGGCCTCACCGTCCTCGGTTACCGCTGGTCCAAGGCACAGTTCAACGCCGACCCCAAGTAGGCGACGTGACACGCCGGAGGCGGCGTACCCCGACATCCATGTCGGAGTACGCCGCCTCAGTGCTTTCTCGAAGCCAGGCCCTCAGGCCGCGAAGCCGATGTTCGTCACGTACTCGTACTCGCCCCACTGCGAGCCGAGATCGATGACCGCGTCGTTGATCCACGCGTCGTCGAGGGCCCTCGTGTCGTCCGCGGCCCAGGCGTCGACGATGCGGTCCCACTGGCGGACGTTGAGCGTGCGGTAGTCGACCACGCGCTGGAGGGGGCGCGGGACCTGGGACTGGTTGAGCGGGTGGAACTCGACGCGGGTGCCGCGGCCCCGGCGGTTGAGGCGGGCCAGCAGGTGCCGGGAGACGTTGGCGCGGCGGACCGTGCGGTAGGCGGCCTCGATGCGGTCCAGGTTCTTCGCCGTCGGGGTGCGCCGACCCTCGAGCCAGGCCTTCAGGGTGCGGTCGGTGACGGTGAGGCCCGCCTGGCGCGCGGCGGCCTTCGCGTGGTCGGTGCGGGTCAGGTAGTGCAGGCGGGCCAGCAGGCCGCGGCGCTGGGTGACGGGCGTGGCGATGAACCCGGCGAGCCGGTCGAGCTGACGGGCGACCGCCTCGTGCCCCTTGATGCCCTGGGCACCGAACTTCCCGAACTCCTTGTTCCTCTCCGGCACTTACTCGTCCTCCGTACGCGTCGTCTCGTCGTCGTCCTCGGCGGTGCCGGCGGTGTAGACGTCCTTCACCTTCACCTCGGTGACACCTCGTCCCTCGGGAAAGACACGGCGCCAGTCGCCGATGAGGTGGAGCTCGTCGGTACCCATCGCGCGGACGACGGTGAGGCCCTCGTCGTACGCCTTGAGCGCCTTCATCCAGAGGTTGGCGAAGGCCTGGGAGCGCACGAGGTGCATCCAGTCCGGGCGGTACAGCTCCCGGTTGTAGTTCGACTCCCCCATCGTCGAGACGAACTTGGAGTACATCGCCTTCACATACTCCAGGGTGACGTCGTCCTCTTCGGCGAGCGCCGTGTCGCGGGCGTCCTTGAGGGCGATCCGGAACTTCTCCAGCAGGTTCTCCGTCGCGCCCGAGGTGTACGACTCGTGGATCTCGGGCGGGTCGCACAGGCCGTGCTTGGGCCCCGATACGCGTTGCAGGAGGCGCAGGGTGGGTTCGGTGACCCACAGCGGGCCCGGCTCGTCGCGCTGCCCGAGCGGGTTGGGCAGGACGTCGTCGTGGTCCCAGGGGGCGGGGGTGATCAGGTGGACACCGGCGCGGCGGCGGTCGTGGTCGAAGCCGGTGGAGTGTTCCAGCTGGCCGATGGGGAGATGCGTCTTCAGGGCGGAGAGGTAGGCGCCGTTGATGTCGAGGGCGGTCACCTCGTGCTCGCCGGGCGGGAGTCCGGACCGGGTCCACTTGGGCCGGGCCTCCCAGATCTGGTCGGCGCCGCGCGAGGTCTGCTTCTTGAGGATGTCCGGCATCCAGGGGTGCGCGATCACGTCGTAGCGGGCGCCCTTGCGGGTCTCGTCAAGAAGCGCCATCGCGTCCGGGATCGCCCGCTTGACGAGCGCCGCGGTCGCGGCCTCCACGTCCCCTTCGTGCGCGGCGAGCGCGGCCTGGACGGCCTGCCCGATGAGATCACCCGGCTCGTTCGACGGCTGGAACGCGCGCCGGGTGGGCGGCTTGGGCGGCTTGGCCCGCTTCGGGGCATGGGGGGCGGGGGCGGCCGGGGCGGGGGCTGCGGTCGCGGGGGCGGCAGCCTCGGGACCGGGAGCCTCGGAGCCCGGAGCCTCGGCGCTCAGAACCTCGGCGCCCGGAGCCTCGGGCGCCCGGCCGCACTCCGCCGGGTCGAGGTGCTGGGTGAACCCGGCCACGCGCTGGGCCGCCGGCTGCCCGCACAGAACGCAGGGCTCGGGCACGGCCAGGATCTCGACGTCGTCGTCAGCCTGGGGGGCGGCGGCAGTCGCGGCGGTTCCGGAGGGGCCGGGGAGCGCGGTGGCCGCACTCGCGGAAGCGGGAGCTTCAGCGGCCACGCTCGCCGGGGCGACCCCGCCCGCAGCGACGCTGTCGGGGGCGCCGGGGGCATCGCTGCCGGCCGTCGCGCTGTCAGGGGTGCTGCCGGCAGCAGCGCTTTTCGCAGTTGCGGCTTCACCCGTAGCGGCGGCGCTCTCCGCAGCCGTCCTCTCCGCCGCGGCGGCGGCAAGCTTGGTGGCGAGCCCGTCCAAGAAGTACGCGTACTTCTTGCGGATGGAGCCGGCCGGGTCGCGGCCCGTTTCCCAGCCGGTGAGCGTGGACGGGCTGACGCCCAGCGCCCGAGCGACCTGCGCCTTCGTGAGGCGGGCCTGTTCGCGCAGGTCGCGGCGGACATCGGGCTCGGGGAGCGCGGCCTCGGGGGCGACCGAGTCGAGCAGCGAGTCGATGGCGTCGAAATCACTCATGAACCGGTCGCCTTCCGCTTGGCCCGGCGACGCTCCGCCAGGGCCGGGGTGACAGTCTCCTTCACCCGCTGCTCGCCCCACCCCGTGAGGCGCGCGGCGCGCCCGATCCGGCCGTGCGGCGGGCGGCCGGTCACCGGGTCGCGGGACAGATAGCCGCGCAGGGCCTCGGCGACCCGCTCCTCGGCGGCCTGCAAGGCGGCCACCGCCTCCGCGAGTTCGCGCTCGTCGTCCCTGTCCGTCACGCCCGCATTGTCGAAAGTTCTGCGACGGAAGTCAATTCACGGACGGTCTACGAATTACGGAGTCGCGGGGGCTGCGCACACCCCGGCAAGGGGACCGACGCCGGACAGCCGTCCCCGCCCCGGAGAGGGGGCGGGAACGGCTGTCGGGCGAACGTGGTGCGCCGTACGGTTCAGGACTCGGCCGGGACCGTCCCGGCCGCGCTGTCGGTGGCCTCGACGTAGGCGCGCGCGGCGACCATGACGTCACGGGCACGGTCGTCGGCGATACACAGGGCCGGGGCCATGTCCTCCAGTTGCGGGTTCATGCCGATCATCCACGCGCGGGCCGTATATACGGACTCCGCGGCCTGGATGAGGTGGAAGATCTGGATCGCGTCGATCAGCCGGGCCTCGGCCTCGGGCCGGGGCCGGCTGGTGCCGGCGGCCCAGCGGCCCACCTGCTTGGCGTCGTTGATCCCGGCCATCCGCGCGGTGAGGCGCTGCCCGAGATTGTCCTGGAGGAATCGCGCTATGTCGGCGATGGGAGTACTGACGGCAGCGCTGTGGGCCCGGAGGGCGGCGGTCGCGCTACGGGGCTTGCTCTTGGTCGGAGGCATGCAGGTCTCCCTCGCTGACCCGGGGGGCGTCACCGTGGGAACCAGGGGGTGAGTGCACGCCGGGAGACGGGTGGTAAGGCTCGACGGCGCTGCGCTTCGAGTGAGGTGCGGGCCGACGAGATGGGAACGCTTCGAAAGTGACTACGCGCCCGCGGGGAAGCGTGACCGCTGCGGGGCTCGGCAGGGCCGCTCGTACGGCGGCCGGCAGGCATGGAGGGCCGTGCGGGCACGGCGGCGGACCCTCGCGATGGCCGCGTGGACTGCCCCCTGTACTGCTTCATGACGCCCTCCTTCCATAGTCTGTAACCAAAAGCGTACCCACGGTGGTAGGTCAACTCCACCTGTCGGCGACGACTTTGAGGTGGCGTCATATGCCGTGCCAACCGCTCGAAACCGCCGTCCCAGCCGCCCTCACCTGCGGCTTCCCCGGCTCTCCGAGCACTTTCGGCCATCTGCGCCGCCACCATATTTGGCTGCTTTCCATCGCCTCAAGGCACCTTTTCAGGTGGGGTTCCGGTGTGTTGCGGGTGGGTTTTCGGGGTGATCGGGGTGGGGAAAGGGGGGTCAGAACATCTGGAGGCCGTACTCGTGGGCGACCGTGCGCAGGGGAACCGACTCGGGGAAGACGTAGGTCGACTCCAGCCGTTCGACGGTGGTGTTGTCGAAGACCGCCCAGCACTGGCGCATGCCGAAACGGGACTTGTAGGCGATCCCGTGGATGCTCGGGGTCCCCTGGGAGGTGCGCTGGGCGTGGGCCCAGCGGGCGATGGCCCGGGTGAGGCGGCGGTGGAAGCCCTGGGTGTGCTCGCGGGTGAGCTCGGGCAGGGTGACGCCCAGCTCCTCGAGCCGGGGTTCGAGCAGGGCGGTGAGCGCTTTGAGGGTGGTGTCGTCGTCGACGTCGAGAAAGCGGCTCTCCTTGGCGGGTTCTAATCGCAGCAGGGTGTGTTTGGCACTCCAGTCCCGCACCATTTTCCCCGGTCCGACGAAGTACGGCTCGTGCCAGTCGCCGTCGACGAGCTCGCGCATGTCGGGGTGGACGCGGAAGGGGGCGAGGGCCTCGGCGAAGCAGCCGTCCTGCTGGGAGGCGCAGTAGAGGGTGCCGTACGTGCTGGCGCTCCAGGCGTTGCCCGCCGTGCTCTGCTCGTCGGCGGGCGCGAGGGTGTCGTAGCTGAGCGGATCAGGGGTTTTACCCAGTCGCCAGACGCCCTCGGCGGGAGCCGGTATCAGTCTGACGTCGGCTGCTGGGCTGGAGGTCATGGCTTTCGGCTCCGGTCGTCGTCCGCTCAGTCCCTCTGAACGGGGCGGCCCGCCGGTTCCGGCCGGCGGGCTTGGGGTGGTCTGCTGTGCCGCGTGTCCTGACCAGGGGAAGGACAGGGGACAGTTGATCAATTGTGGTGGCCGGACTGCCGGGACGCGAGTCACTTGCGAGACATCCCGGGGGCGCACGAGGCATTCCGGGGGGCGCATAGACCGCAAGCATGTGTCGGGCCGGGCGTCCGTTCCGGTCCTGGTCCTACGGTTCCAGCCGGGCCTCTCAGCCCGCCAGGGCCGGGTGGGCCAGGTCCAGGCTGGTCAGGGCCGTTCCCGCGGGTCCCGCCAGGGTGAGGTCGACGGTCGCGGTGCCGGGGTGGGGCGTGGCGTCGAGCCAGGTCAGCGGGGTCGCCGTCGCCACGGTGAGCAGGGGCCTGCACGTGGCCGCGTCCCACAGCCGGACGATGCCGTCGCGGGAGGCGCTGACGACGTAGGTGCGGCGTTCGGCCGTGAACGTGGCGACGGCGTGCACCGGGGCGTGATGGCCCGTCAGACGCGGGCCGATGGGCTGCGTGGTCGCCAGGTCCCACAGCCGGATGTCCGCCTGGTCGCCGGCGGTGACGAGGAACGGCGGGAGGCCGTCGGCAGGTTCGGTGTTGAGGGCGAGCGCGTGGAGGATGCCCTGGTCGCAGTGGATCCGGTCGGCGCTGTCGTCGGGTGTGGCGGGGTCCCACAGGCGGACCACGCCCTCGGTGCCGGCGGAGGCGAGCCAGGGCCGGCCGTCGCCCGTGCAGGCGGCGGCGAGCGCCTTGACGCTCATCGTGTGGCCGTCCCAGGTGCGCAGCCCGGTGGCGGTGTGCAGGTCCCACAGGCGGACGCGGTAGTCGTCCGAAGCCGTCAGGAGCAGGGCCAGGGCGCCGTCCGCGCTCGCGCAGGCGGCTAGGAGGCGGGTGGGGGCGCCGCAGTCCAGGGGCGTCAGGGGCGGCAGGCCGGGCGCCGCCGGGTCCCAGCCGCTGACGGTGCCGGTGGTGTCGGCGGACAGGAGCAGGTGCTGGGCGGCGCGGCGGGCCCAGGTCAGTGCGAGTACGGGTTCCGGGCCGGTCAGCGCGGTGGTCGTCCGGCCGGTGCGGGTGGCGGTCAGCCGGACGGTGGTGTCGTGGGCCGTCGCGATGAGCGGGCCGCTGTCGCTGTGCCACAGCGCGGTGCCGGACGCGCGGCGCGGGGCGGGGGTGTGCCCCGCGGTGAGCCGGACCCCGATGTCGGCCGCGGTCCACAGGCGCAGGGTGGCGTCGGCGGCGCCCGACAGGAGTGCGCCGGGGCGGTCCGGGCTCTCGGGCAGCGCGGCGAGTGCGGTGACGGTGTCGGTGTGGCCGCGCAGTTCGGCCACGGTGTCGGTGGCGGGCTCCCACAGGGTGACGGTGCGGCCGCGGGCGGCGGCGAGCACCGTGCTTTCGGCGTCGTCGTCCAGGGCGAGCAGGCACAGGTCCTTGACGGGCTCCCCGTGGCCGGGCGCGGTGGCGGGCAATTGTCCCCCGGTGGCGGACCAGGAGGTGATGCTGCCGTCCGCGTGCCCGCAGTAGAAGAGGCCGGGCTCGGCCCCTGCGGTGACCGTGCGGGCGGGCGTGGGCAGGGGGTGCACGGCGCGGACCGTGCCGTCGAGGCGGTGCACGGTCAGGTCGCGTGCGGCGTGGACGAGGACGCGTTCGCCGTCGGTGTCGACGAGCGTGGCGAGGGCGCCGCGCAGCACGGCGGGTGCGGTGGCGAGGGTCCGCGGGGGCGCGGGCGGGGCCCAACCGGTCAGCTCGCTGCGCCCGTTGACCGACCGGACGGTGAGGTCGCCCCGGTCGTCGAAGCAGCACAGGGCGTCGTCGAACCAGGTGGAGTCGGTGTGGCAGCCGAGCGCGGCGTGCCGGTGCGCGTCCCACAGCCGTACGGTGCCGTCGGTACTGGCGGTCACCAGGTACTGCCGCTGGTCGGGGCCCGGCTGGCTGAGGTGCACGGAGCGGATCTCGCCGGTGTGCGCGGCGAGTGGCGTGCCGATGGGGTGGGCGGTGGCGGCGTCGAGGAACTCCAGGGTGCCGGTGGTGGTGGCTACGGCGACCTGGAGGCCGCGGCGCGGATGGTCCAGGGTGAGCAGCCGGGTGGGTGTGGCGGGGAGCGTGGCCCAGATGTTCGCGGACAGCCGCCAGTTGGCGAAGTGGACGGTGAGCGGGCTGTCGGCGGGCGGCGCCGCCTCGGGCGGCATCCGGGTGCGCGGTGTGTCCGGGTAGGTGAGGGCGGTGTGGGCGAGGTGCAGGCTGGCCATCCGGGACGGCAGCGGCGCCTCGCGCAGGTAGGGCTCTATGGCGGACCAGGCCGTCAGCCAGTGCCGGGGGCCGCCGGCCGGGGTGTGGTGGAGCAGCGCGCGGATGCCGCCGCCGGTGTCCCAGGCGAGCGCCTGCGGCGGGACCCGCGCGTCGTCCAGGACGTGCCCGAGCGCGGCGTGCCGGGCCAGGTGCCTGCGGGCGTACGGGGGCGGGGGCCGCTCCTGCTCTGTGCTCAGCGCGGCGAGCTGCGCGGCGATCCGGGCGTGCACGGCCGCCTCCCCGTCACCGTCGTCCTGCAACTCGTGGCCGCGGGCGGTGTCGCTCTGCTCCGTCACGGGGTGCCCTCCAGGACGGGCCGCGCGGTGATGGCGCACGAAGTGCGCATCACAGGGGCGCGGGGAACTGCGCGACCAGCCCCCATGGGACCCGTGGACGGCACCGCACCCCGCGGGAGCGCGTCGGCGGTGTCGGGGTGGCGGGTCACAGCGGGCTCCTTCCGGTGGTGGGCCACTGGCGCAGGATCTGGGCCAGTTGTTCGTGGGCCGGGCGGTAGACCACGCGGTCGTCCTCGTGGTCAGTGGTGAGATACCCGGCCAGGCGGCTCTTCAGCAGCTGACGGATCTTCTCGTCGGGGTCGCGCAGGGGCGCTTGGAGCACGGCGTGGGTCAGTGCGGGCCACACGTCCCCCCACGCGACCCCGCGCCCCAGCGCGAACGCGCTCGCCCGCAGCAGGCCGACGGCCTCCGTGGCGGTGAGGCCGCTGCCCGCGGCGACCGCGAGTTCGATGTCGGTGCGCAGGAGCCCGGTGATGCCCTCGCCGACCCGGTCCAGCCAGCCCCGGTCGGCGAGCAGGGCCGGGCCCGCGGCCCTCAGTTGCTCGACGGCGAGGCGGGCGTGCAGGAAGGAGCCGGCGGCGCGGACGCCGACGACGTCCGCGGCCCGGGCGACGGTCGCGGGACTCCACCGCTCCTGGTCGCGCAGCAGGACGCGGACGTAGGCGTGGATGTCCTGGCCGGGGTCGGCGTCGCAGCGCACGGTGCCGGCGTGGGGGAAGCGGTCGGCGAGTTCGGTGAGCAGGTCGTCCGCGCCGGGCGGGGCGGCGCCGTGGTGCGCGGTGGGGCGTGCGCTGCGTACGCCGAGGAGCAGCCGGACCCGGCGGCGCCGGGCGGCGGGCCCGCCCGCGGCGGGCGCGGGCACGCCGCCGGATGCCTGGCCCTCGGGCCGGGTGGCGGTGACGAACGGGGCCAGGGCGGTGGTGATGAAGTGCGTCGGGTCGTACGCCTCGTCGAGGCTGTCCACGACGACCGTGACCGGCGGTCCGGGGCGGGCCAGGAACTCCTCCAACGCGCTCTGCCAGTCGCCGAGTTCGTCGCCCTCGGCGGGGGGAGGGCAGCCGAGTGCGTGCCCGAGTTGGCGCAGCGCGGTCAGTGCGGTGTGGTTGCGGGCGGAGACGGCGGCGCTGACGGCGCCGGGCGGCGGGATCGTCTCGGGCGGCCCGTCGAGGGCGGTCTTGTAGCGCTCCTCGCTCCGGAAGAGGGGGTCGCTGAGCGTCACCATGCGGCCGAGCAGCGCGGACTTGCCCGTGCCCGCGCTACCGGTGACGATCATGGTGCCGCGGGGGCGCTGGATGAAGTCGACGAGCAGCCGGTTGAGGTTGGTGCGCCCGGAGAAGTACCAGCCGCCGTCGGCCTTGTCGAGGCGGCCGCTGGCCTTCTCCAGCCAGTACTCCAGCTCGTCGAAGGTCGCCGCGACATCGCTGACCTCGGCCTTGGCGACGCGCGGCGCGGGCTCGTAGCCGGGGTTGGGCAGCGCGCGGGACCGCTCGTGCTGCCACTGCGTCAGGAGCGGCTGGGGGATGTTGACGCGGGCGTGGGCGCGGCGGGCGCCGCGGCGCATGGGCCGTTCGTCCTCCAGGAGCTTCGCGGCGCGGTTGAGCAGCTGCGTGAACTCGCTCATCGTCAGATGGGGGTGGGCGATCTGCTCGCTGGTGGTGGCCAGCAGATGGGCGCGGGAGAGCACCCGGGCCAGCTCCAGGCCGAGCACCTGGCGGCCCCGCTCGGTGGTCGCGAGCACGTTCAGACGGGCCTCTTCCCTGCGGGCGGGCGCCAAGTCGTCCTGGAGAGAGACGAGTTCGCTCTGTACGGCCGCGGACTCGCACATGTTGAGGATGACCAGGACGTCCTGGGCGCGGGAGTCCAGGGCCGCGTAGGCGAGGGCGGAGGTGGGGACGGCGGTGGCGAGGAGGCGTTCGTCGGTGGTGTCCGGCAGCCGCAGGTAGTGCCGGGTGGATCTGGCGGCGAGGCCGTGCGCGCTGACGAAGAGGACGAGCGGCGTCGTGGATTCGGCGGCGCGCAGGCCGCTTCTCTCCAGGTACGCCTCGACCTCGTGCCGCGTCGACAGCGGTGTGCCGTCCGGGTTCTCGGACAGCCGCCAGCCGAACTCGCCGCCGCCGCGCGGCCACCACAGCTCCAGCGCGGCCAGCTGCTGTTCGAGCGCGTCGTCGAAGCCCGGGTCGCCGTCGGGGACGACCAGTCCGACCAGCAGTCCGCGTGGTCCCGCGTCCAGCGGCCCGTGCGGCCACTGCAGTGCGTCCGGTTCGGCAGCAACAGCCACAACCGGCCCCCGTTGCTTGCTCATCTTGCCTATTGTTCCCGTCCATGAGCTCCCAGCGACAGGTCTTATCGTCCCGACCCGACTCAGGAGAGCGAGAGCTGTCCCCCCATGTGACGCAGGACGCGGTCGTCATCGTTCCCGGGATCATGGGCAGTGAGCTGCGCTCCACCGTCACCGGCGACGTCCTGTGGGGTCTTTCGGGGGCGCGCTGGCTGCTGCGGGCGTGGACGCGGCGCGACGGTCTGGCCCAGTTGCATCTCACCGAGGACGAACTCGCCGGCGGGAGCGGCCGGGTCGAGGCCACGCAGTTGCTGCGCCACGGCACCTGGACACCGTATCTGCGCGGTCAGGAGCCCTACACCGATCTGCTCGACACGGTCCTGGACTACGTCGCCTCCCCTGCCGCCGTGCTGCCCTTCCCCTACGACTGGCGCCTGCCGGTCGCCACGAACGGGAAGCTGCTCGCCGCGCGGGCCCGCGAACATCTCACCGCCTGGCGCGAGCACCCCTCGCATCTGGCCGCGCTGCGCCACCGCGTCGACCAGCGCCCGGCCCGCCTCGTCTTCATCGCCCACTCGATGGGCGGTCTGGTCACGCGCAGCGCCCTGGACGGCACGCACTTCGACGACCTGGCGGCGGACACCCGTACGGTCATCACGCTCGGCACGCCGTTCTACGGTTCCGTGAAGGCCACCGTCATCCTCAACAGCGGGCGCGGCGCCCCGGTCCCCCTCCCCCACGCCAAGCTGCGGGCCCTGTGCGCGAACATGCCCGGGCTGCACGATCTGCTGCCGCTGTACCGCTGTCTGCGCGCCGACGACGACGTGCGCCGCCTCGACGCCGGTGACATCACCGCGCTCGGCGGCCACCCCGAACTGGCCCGCGACTCCCTGGCCTTCCACGCCCGCCAGCAGGGTGTGGCGCTGCCCGACCACCGCACGGTGGTCGGCACCCGCCAGCCCACCTGGCAGAGCCTGTCCCTGACGTCCGGCCAGGTCACGGCGTACGAGGACGGCCCCCGCCAGAACAGCGACGGCACGCTCATCCGCGACCCCCACGACCGCGTCCGGTACTTCGCGACGCACGGCGACGGCACGGTCTACCGCGACGCCGCCGCCCTGTCCGGGCACGTCTCCACGGTCCCCGTCCAGCACGGTGATCTCGCCCGCGCCGACAGCGCCCTCGACGCGGTCGCCGACATCCTCCTGGAGGACCTGCCGACCGGCCCTCCGCTGGGCGAGCCGGGCTGCGGTCTCACGGTCCCGGACCTGGCCGAGGCGGGTGTCCCCTGGGAGGCGACCGTCTCCGACATCGACTCCGTGCAGGGCCTGACCTGCACCGTCACCGACACCGAGACGGGCGCGGAACACCGGATCCCGCTGCGCATGCAGGACGGCCGCCCCACGGCCACGGTCACCACGGACGCGCCGGGGCTCTACCGGGTCGAGCTGCACACGTACGACCGGTACACGATCAGTCAGCTGGTGCTGGTCGGGGAACCCGGGGCGCCGGTCGAGGCGGAGAGCTAGAGCCCCAGGTCCTGGAAGACCGCGGCGTCGGCCCCTGTCGCCGCCAGCAGGCCGGTCAGGAGCCGGGTCGTCTCGCCGGGGGTGCGGGCGGCGCCGTAGACGTGGAAGTCGGGACGGACCAGCGCTGCCCGGGCCCCCACTTCCTCCGTCAGCCAGGCGGTGTAGGTGCCGTCGACGTCGACCTCGGGGGTGAGGTGGACGACCGAGCCGCCCAGCGCGCCCAGCCGTTCGGCGAGACCCGGCTCCACCAGGGTGCGGGGGTCCTCCAGCGTGAGGAGGACGAGATCGTTCCCGCACAGCTCGCCGCCGTCCGCACGGTTGGAGCGTGCCTGCGGGACGATCCGGCTGTCCGCTCCGGTGAACAGGCCGTCGGCGGCGGGCTGGAAGAGACCGGCCTTCACGGCCTCCTCCCCGGGACGTGCGAACGCCTCCGGATCACGCGAAGGCGCGTCGTCCGAGCCGCGTGCGGCGAGCAGGGCGCTGTCCCGGTAGCCGGCGACGGCCGGGTCGACCGTACCGATGAGTTCACCCAGGTTCACCGACATGTCGATGGTCCGCTGGGCGTCGGGGCGGCGCTCGGCCTCGTACGTGGCGAGCAGCTCCTGCCCGGCCGAACCGGCGAGCACCAGATGCAGTTTCCACGCCAGGTTCGCCACGTCCCGGATGCCGGTGCACATGCCCTGCCCGGCGTGCGGGGGCATCACATGGGCGGCGTCGCCGGCGAGGAAGACCCGGCCGGAGTCGCCGGACCGCCAGCGGTCGGCATTGCGGCCCAGGCAGGTGTAGGCGACGTACCGCTGGAGCGTCGCGTTGCCGCGGTCGATCCCGAAGTGGGTCAGCAGCCGCCAGGCGTTCTCCACGGTGTCGAAGTCCTCGAAGGACTGGCCGGGCGGACGCAGGAACTCCCAGCGGCTGTGGCGCGGTCCGGCCGAGAGGTCGACGCGGGGCTGGGCCGGGTCAGCGACCTGCACGTTCTGGGAGGGGAACGCCTCGGGGTCGTGCGGCATGACATCGCACGCCATCCAGTCGGCGGCGTAGTCGGAGGCGGAGACCGTGACGCCCAGGTGCTCGCGGACGAAGCTGTTGGCGCCGTCGCAGCCGACCAGCCAGCGTGCGGCGAGTACCTCGTCTCCGGCGGCCGCACGGACGGTGAGCCGCACCGAGTCGTCCTCCTCGGTCAGGCCGACCGCCTCGTAGCCGCGCAGCACCCGCAGGTTGCGCAGTTGGGATCCGCGCCCGACCAGCGCGGACTCCAGGCCGGGCTGGTAGAAGGAGGTCGCCTCGGGCCAGCGGTACCGGTCGTCCTGGTTCAGCTCGAAGTGCATCAGGGTCCGCCCGTCGCCGTTGACGACGACGTAGTCCTTGGTCGGCTCGCTGACCGGGGCGAGCGCGTCGGCGACGCCGATCGTGCCGAGGATGCGGCCGACATGCCGGTCGAAGGAGACCGCCCTGGGCAGGTTGTAGGGATCGACGTACTTCTCGACCACGGTCACCCGCCAGCCGCGCTGGGCGAGCAGAATCGACAGCACCTGCCCCACGGGGCCGTAGCCGACTACAAGAACATCCGCGTCCGCTGCGTCTCTATTCACGGCCCGACCGTAAGTCAGCGGGGCGACGGCGGTCCGGGTCCCCCGACGGGTCAAGGACAAGACCCAGAATGAGCGGCCGCGGGCTTGACGTCTTCAGGGCCGGGCGTACCTGGCCGCCATCGCGTGGAAGACCTTCTTGGGTTCCCAGCGGGTTTCGTCGAGCATGCGGACCACTCCGTAGGAGGCGATGTCGCGCTCCCCGGGCTTGTCGTAGTTGGCGAAGGAGAACCACAGCGCGGTGTCCACGCCCTCTTCCTCGAAGACCGTCAACAGCTGGCTGAGACAGCGCACTTGCTCGTCCTCGTCCGGTACCGCCTCCGGGGGCGGATTCCATGCCATGCCGCCGAGGTCGGTCGCGCCGCGGTACGCACACGTGCCGAACTCGGTGACGACGACGGGCTTGCCGTGCCGGAAGAACTCGCGCAGATGGGTGCGGAAGGTGTCCGTGGTGTGGGCGGGACGGTAGGCGTCGATGCCGACGAGGTCGAAGGGCGTCCAGTCGATGGTCTCCCAGGGACCGGACGCGTAGGTGACCTGCCCGCCGAAGTGCGTGCGCACGGTGGTGACCGCTTCGGCGAGGAGGCTGTTGACACGCTCCGACACCCGGCCGAGGGAGGACCACCACTGCGGGTCGGACCCCATGGTGTGGACGCGGTGGCCGAAGGTGTCACCGGGGAAGAAGCCGCCGCAGAAGACGCTGATCTCGCACCCGGTCACGAACACCACCCGGGCGCCGGTCCGCCGGACGGCCTCGGCGCGCCGGGCGCAGTCCGCGAAGAACGGCAGCAGTCGCCCGGCGGGCAGGTCCACGGGGAACGGGGCGAACCAGACCTCGAGGCCGGCCTCCGCCGCGTACCGCGCCGCCAGGCTCAGTCGTTCGGGATCGCGCCCCGAGATGCGTACGGTGTCGCAGTGCAGTTCGTCGGCGATCACCCGCATCTCGTGCCGGACCGACGCGGGGTGGAACGTCCTGCGGGTGAACTGCTCACCGGGCAGGAACCCGGTGTCGTAGTTGATGCCGCGTGCGCGCACGTCACCGCCCCTGCCCGCGTACGGGCCCGTGTTCCGGCCGCCGAAGAAGAGTTCGCGCGTCCATCGGGTCAGCCGAACCAGCCCGCCAGCGCGGTACGGAGACCGTCCTGGACCCGGCCGGAGGGCTCGTCGGGGGCGGCCGCCCAGGCGACGTAGCCGTCGGGGCGGATGAGCAGGGCGGCCGCCGGCGGTTGCGGGCAGCGGGCGGCGACCACGTCGACCCGGTCCTTCCAGTCCACCGCCGTCTGCGCGAGGGAGGGGTCCGCGCCGAGGTCGAGGAGGACCGGCCGGGCGGCGCGCATGAGTTCGGAGAGCCGGGCCGCGCCGCCGCCGGTCTCCAGGGCGAGGTCCGGGGCGAACCGTCCGGCGAGCGGATGGGCCGAGGTCGTCTCGTAGCGGAGGTCGTCACCGGTCAGGAGGTCGGCGACGCGCTGGACGTTGTCCGTGGAGTGCAGGAGTTCACCGAAGAGTTCGCGCAGGGCGGTGACCTCGGGGCCGGGAGCCATGAGCGCGGTCTGGGCCTGGGTGTGCATGAAGACACGCCGCCCGGCCGCGTGGCGTTCGGCGTGATAGGTGTCGAGCAGGCCGGGCGGCGCCCAGCCCTGAAGGTGTGCGGCCAGTTTCCAGCCGAGGTTGGCCGCGTCCTGAAGGCCCAGGTTGAGCCCCGGCCCGCCGACGGCGGAATGGACGTGCGCGGAGTCGCCCGCGAGGAACACCCGGCCGCTGCTGTAGCGCTCCGCCAGCCGGGTGTTGCGTCCGACGAGGCGGCGCAGCATGTGCGGGCCGGGGCCGGACGGCGGGGCGAGGGGCACCTCGGTGTCGAGGACGCGGCACACACTGTCGCGCATGTCGTCGAGCGTCATCGCCGTCTCCTCACCTTCCGGCGGGGCGCCCCATTCGAGGGTCAGCAGGCGGTGGTTGCCGTCCGGGAGCGCCGCGAAGGCGAAGATGCCGTGCTGGGTGCGGGTGAAGGTGAACACCGGGCTGATCCGGCCGTGGCCGAATACGTCGAGCTCACCGGTCTCCGGGACGAGCATCGACGGTGGCAGCGTGGCATAGGCCGCCCGGGAGACCAGATCGCGGCCGACCGTGCCCGGGAAGTCGATGCCCGCCAGTTTGCGGACGGTGCTCTTCCCGCCGTCGCAGCCGACGAGATGGCGGGCGCTCAACTCGTAGACGCCGTCGGCGCATCGGATCTCGACGGTCGCCCGCTCCTCGCTCTGCCGGAGGTCCGTCACCTCGTGCCCGCGGCGGATGTCCACGCCGAGTTCGCGGGCGCGTTCCGCCAGGACCTGCTCGATGCGCTGCTGGGTCACCGGCAGGACCGTCATCGGGTTGTCCTCCAGCGCGCCCAGGTTCAGCGGGAGGGCGCCGAAGAGGTAGCCGGGAACGGGCCGGGGCACGTCGGTGGCGCCGCCGAACCGCTCGTACAGGCCACGGTGGTCGAGGAACCGGACCACCTGGCCGGCCAGGCCGTTGGCCTTGATCTGCGCACTGGGCGCGGGCAGCCGCTCGAGGACGACCGGACGCAGGCCGGCCAGGCCCAGCTCGCAGGCGAGCAGCAGCCCGACAGGACCGCCGCCGACGATGACGACATCGGTGCTCTCTCGTTCCATGGCCATCACGGATCTCCTCGAAAGGGGCGCAGGATGATCCGGGACCGGGCCCGCGCTCCCGCTGGAACGTCCTTGCGCGCCCACACTAGACACGCCTTCGCGGGACCTGGCCGCGCGGCCGGGCGCACTAGGGGATCCCCTATTCGGTCCCCGCCGATACTGCCGTCATGGTGGTGACGATGAGCACGGAAGAGTCGAGGTCACTGACCGACGGCTGGCTGGCCCAGGACCTCGACGACTGGACCCGGCGCGTGCTGCGGCGGCATTTCGACCCCGAACAGGGCTCCCCCTACTGGCTCAAGCGCCGCACCGAGCTGGACTTCGACCCGCTCGCTCTCACCGGCTACGACGACCTGGCCGCGTTCGGCCACTTCGACGTCACGGCGTTGCGGGACCTCGACCCGGCCGACCTCGTCCCGGCCGCCGTCCCGCGTCCCCTCGGCGGCCGGGTCTGGGAGTCGGGCGGCACCACCGGCAGGCCCAGCCGCGTCCTCTACACCGACCGGATGACGGCGCACTGGACCGCCTGGCGCCTCCACGGCTCGCGGACCGCGGGTTTCCGCCCCGGCGCCACGTGGATCGACGCCTGCCCCTCCGGGCCGCACATCGTCGGTGAGGAGGCCGACTACCTGGCCGACATGTGCGGGTCCACGGTGTACACCATCGACCTCGACACCCGGTGGATCAAGCAGCTGATCCGCAGTGGCCGGCTGATCGAGATGGAGGAGTACGTCGATCATGTCGTCGGGCAGATCACCGACATCCTCGACACCACCTCCGTGGACTACTTGCGCAGTACCCCCGCCACGGTGCACGCCCTCATCAACCGCCGGCCCGACCTGATGGCCAACCTGTCCGGGGTCTATCTCGGCGGCACCCAGTTCACCGCCGACGCCTACCGCAGGTTCGCCGAGGCCATGCCCGGCGGCATCATCGCCTGCACCTACGGCAACACACTCGGCTGCGCCAACGGCCTCCCCTCCCCCGACGGGGGCGCCACCCTCCCCTACGTGCCGAACTATCCGCAGATCACCATGGCCGTGGTCGACAAGAACGACTCCGGCCGTGTCGTGGACTACGACGAGGTCGGCCGGGTGCGGCTGACCGTGCTCCACGAGGACCTCTTCCTGCCCAACATCCTCGAACGGGACCAGGCGGTCCGCGTCCGGACCTCCGCGCAGTGGCCCTGCGACGGTGTGGCCAACGTGCAGCCGCTCCAGCTCAGTTCGGAGATGCCCGAGGGCCTGTACTGAGCCTGCCCGCCCGACCGACCGAACCGTGAACCAGAGAGGCGGGGGCGGCTGATGCTGCGCACCGAGCTCATCAGGCCCCTTCACGAGCTGCTGCCAGCCCACGCCGAACGCCTCGGAAGCAAGATCGCGTTCCGTGACGCGCGGCGGTCCGTCAGCTACGCCGACCTCGACGGGCGCACCCGCCGGCTCGCCGGCCAGTTGGCCCGCCTGGGACTGGACCGGGGTGCGACCGCCGCGCTGCTGCTCGGCAACTGCCTGGAGATGGTGGAGGGTTACCTCGCCGTCGCGCGGGCCGCCGCCGTGGGCGCGCCGCTGAACCCGCATGCCACCGACGACGAGCTGGAGCACCTGCTCGCCGACAGCGGGGCCGTCGTGCTGATCACCGACCCGGCGCACCTGGAGCAGGTGCGGCGGCTGCGGGGCGGCCGTCCGGGGCTGCGGGTGGTGGTGACCGGGGACGGGGCCCTGCCGCCGGACGTCGAGCGGTTCGAGGCCCTGGCCGCCGGCGAACCGACGGTACCGGCCCGGGACGACGCCGCTCTGGATGACGTCGCCTGGATGCTGTACACCTCCGGCACCACCGGCAAGCCCAAGGGCGTGCTGTCCACCCACCGGATGTCCCTGTGGGGGGTGGCCGCCTGCTACGGGCCGATGCTCGGTCTCCAGGAGACGGACCGGGTGCTGTGGCCGCTGCCGCTGTCCCACACCGTGGCCCACAACCTCTGCGTGCTCGGTGTCGTCGCCGTCGGCGCCACCGCGCACATCGTGGACGGCATGGCCGCCGACGAGATCGTCACCGCCCTGCACGAGGACGGGACGACCTTCTTCTGCGCCGTTCCCACCGTCTACCAGGAACTGCTGCGGGCCGCCCGGGACACCGGTCTCGGCACCCCCGGTCCGCGCGTCTGCATGGTCGCCGGCGCCGCCTGCCCGCCCGGGCTGCACGAGGAGTTCGAAGCGGCCTTCGGCGTACGGCTGCTGGACAGCTACGGCAGTACGGAGACCGGCGGCCCCATCGCGTCCACCCTGCCCGGCGGGCCACGGGTTCCCGGCTCCTGCGGACTGCCCGTGCCGGGCCTCGACCTCCGTCTGCTCTCCACGGCCACCGGGGCGGAGGTGCCCAGCGGCGCCGAGGGCGAGGCGTGGGTGAGGAGCGCCGCCGTGATGCTCGGCTACCACGGCCATCCCGAGGCCACCGCGCAGGTGCTGCGCGACGGCTGGTACCGCACCGGCGACCTGGCCCGGCTCGACGAGGCGGGCTTCCTGACCATCACCGGCCGGGTCAAGGAACTGATCATCCGCGGTGGGGAGAACATCCATCCCGGCGAGGTCGAGGCGGCCATCGCCCCGCTGCCCGGGGTCGCCGAGGTGGCCGTGGCGGGCAGGCCCCATCCGCTGCTGGGCGAGGTCCCGGCGGCGTTCGTGGTGCCCGGCCCGGAGGGCTTCGACGCCGGGCGGCTCATCGATGCCTGCCGGGCGCGGCTGTCGTACTACAAGGTGCCGCACGAGGTGTGGGAGGTGGACCGGCTCCCGCGCACCGCGCTCGGCAAGGTCATGCGGCCCGCGCTGACGAAGGCGGACGCCCCGGGGCGGCTGGTGCTGTCGCGTGCGCAGGACGGCGGTGCTCCGCGGGAGGTCGACGCCGGGCAGTGGGCGCGGCGGCTCGGCGAGGCGCCCGCGGACGGCCGCGAGGACGTACTGCTCGACCTGGTCCGGAGCGAAGTCGGCGCCGCACTCGGCCGGTCGGCGGCGATCGCGGCGGATGTCGTCTTCCGGGAGCTGGGGTTCGACTCGGTGACGGCGGTACGGCTGCGCGACCGGCTGATCGACGCCACCGGTCTGCAACTTCCGGCGACGCTGGTCTACGACCACCCGACGCCGGCCGCCGTCGCGGCGCTCCTCGGCAGGGAGCTCTACGGTCCGGCGACCACGACGGCTCCCGGCGCGACGACGGCGGGCACGAACAGCGCGGGTGACGGCGCGGATGACCGCGCGGGTGACAGCGCGGGTGAGGGCGCGGGTGAGGGCACGGACACGGCGGACGAGGCGATCGCCATCGTGGGTGTCGCCTGCCGCTTCCCCGGCGGGGTCACCTCGCCGGAGGAGCTGTGGCGGCTGGTGGCCGACGAGGCGGACGCCGTGGGCCCGTACCCCGAGGACCGGGGCTGGGGCGCGGCGGACGCGGCGCGGGACGGCCATGCGGGGCCCGGTTACGCCCGCACCGGGGGTTTCCTCGACGACGCCGCCCTCTTCGACGCCGCGTTCTTCGGCATCAGCCCGCGCGAAGCCCTGGCGATGGATCCGCAGCAGCGGCTGTTGCTGGAGTGCGCCTGGGAGGCGTGCGAGCGCGCGGGCATCGCTCCGACCGCCCTGAAGGGCAGCCGCACCGGGGTCTTCACCGGAGCCATGGCCGGCGAGTACGGGGCGCGGCTGCTGGGCCGTCCGGCCCCCGAGGGCCTGGAGGGCTATCTCGGCAACGGCAGCGCGAGCAGTGTCGCCTCCGGCCGTCTCGCGTACACGCTCGGCCTCGAGGGCCCGGCGCTCACGGTGGACACGGCGTGCTCGTCGTCGCTGGTGGCGCTGCATCTCGCGGCGCGGTCGCTGCGGGCGGGCGAGTGCTCGATGGCCCTGGCGGGCGGGGTGACGGTGATGTCGACGCCCTCGCCGTTCATCGAGTTCGGCCGCCAGCAGGCGCTGTCCCTCAGCGGCCGGTGCCGCCCGTTCTCGGCCGCGGCCGACGGGACCACGTTCGGCGAAGGCGTGGGACTGCTGCTGCTGGAGCGGCTGTCGGACGCCCGGCGCAACGGACACCGGGTGTGGGCCGTGGTGAAGGGCTCCGCCGTGAACCAGGACGGAGCCTCCAACGGCCTGACCGCGCCGAGCGGCCCCGCGCAGCAGCGAGTCATCCGGCAGGCCCTGGCCGACGCCCGCCTCTCCGCGGCGGACGTGGACGTGGTGGAGGCGCACGGCACGGGCACCACGCTCGGCGACCCGATCGAGGCGCAGGCCCTCATCGCCACCTACGGACAGGGACGCCCGGCGGACCGGCCCCTGTGGCTGGGCACCGTCAAGTCCAACATCGGGCACGCGCAGGCCGCCGCCGGTGTCGCGGGCCTCATCAAAATGGTCATGGCGATGCGTCACGAGGTGCTGCCGAGGACGCTGTACGCGCAGGAGGCGTCGCCGCTCGTGGACTGGTCGGCGGGCGCCGTCGAGCTGCTGACCACCGCCCGCCCGTGGCCCGCGGCGGACCGGCGGCCCCGGCGGGCCGGTGTCTCCGCGTTCGGCGCGAGCGGCACCAACGCGCACCTGATCCTGGAACAGGCGCCCGACGAGCCGTCGGCGGATCCGGCCGCACCCGGCCCCGGGCCCGCCGCGACGGAGGCCGTGGTGCCGTGGACGCTGTCGGGCAGGAGCGCCGCGGCCCTGCGGGACCAGGCGGCGGCGCTCGTGCCGCCGGCCGCCGGTGCCCGGGAGGCGGACGCCGTCGACGTGGGGTGGTCGCTCGCGACCGGCCGGGCGCAGTTCGAGCACCGCGCCGTGGTGGTCGGCGGGTTCACCGCCGGGCTGCGGGCGCTGGCCGGGGGTGAACAGGCGGACGGGGTGGTCACCGGCGTGGTCGCGGACACCGTCAGGAACGGCAGGCCGGTGTTCGTCTTTCCCGGCCAGGGCGCGCAGTGGGCGGGCATGGGCATGGCGCTGGCCGGCACCTCCGCGGTGTTCGCGGCGCGGCTCGAAGAGTGCGAGAGAGCACTGTCGGAGTTCGTGGACTGGTCGCTGACGGAGGTGCTGCGCGGCGAGGACGGTGCGCCACCGCTGGAACGGGTCGATGTCGTCCAGCCCGCGTCGTTCGCCGTCATGGTGTCGCTGGCCGCGCTGTGGCGCTCCTTCGGTGTCGAGCCGGCCGCGGTGGTCGGCCACTCCCAGGGTGAGATCGCCGCCGCCTGCGTGGCCGGAGTGCTGTCGCTGCGGGACGCGGCCCGGGTGGTGTGCCTGCGCAGCAGGGCGATAGCGGAGCTGGCACCGCCCGGCGCGATGGCGTTGCTGACGTCGCCCGTCGAGCGCGTGGAGGAGCTGCTGGCCGAGGGTGTGTCGGTGGCGGCCGTCAACGGCCCGTCGCAGGTGGTGGTCTCCGGTGAGGTGACCGCCGTCGAGAACCTGCTGGCGCAGTGCGCCGGGCGGGGTGTGCGGGCACGGCGGATCGCGGTCGACTACGCCTCCCACTCGGCGGCGATGGACGTACTGGCGGACCGGCTGACGGCCGACCTGGCCGGGATCACGCCCCGGCCCGGCCACGTGCCGATGGTCTCCACGGTGACCGGGGAAGCGGCCGACCCGCTGACCATGGACGCCGGATACTGGCTGACGAACCTGCGCCGGCGAGTGCGGTTCTCCGACGCCGTCCGGACGCTGGCCGGCCGAGGGCACACCGCGTTCGTCGAGATCTCCTCGCATCCGGTGCTGACGGCCGCCCTCACCGACGCCGTACAGGACGCGGAGGTGGTGACCGGCTCGCTGCGGCGCGACGACGGCGGCTGGGACCGGTTCCTGACCAGCGTCGGCGAGGCATGGGTCCGTGGGGTGGCCGTGGAGTGGACAGCCGCGTTCCAGGGACACCGTCCCCGGGTCGTGGACCTGCCCACCTACCCCTTCCAGCGGCAGCGGCACTGGCTGCATGCCGGCCCCGCGGCCGGCGACCCCGCCGCATGGGGCCAACACGCCGCCGCACACCCCCTGTTGGGCGCGGTCGTACGACTCGCGGACGGCGATGGCGTCCTCCTGACCGGGGTGCTCTCGCCGCAATCCCAGCCGTGGCTCGCCGACCATGTGGTGGGCGGGTCGGTACTCTTCCCCGGCACCGGTTTCGTGGAGCTGGCGCTGCGCGCGGGCGACGAGGTCGGCATGGACGTCCTCGACGACCTCGTCATCGAGACGCCGCTGGTGCTGCCGGAGGCCGCCACCGGTGAGGTACGGGTCCAGGTCCGCGTCGGAGAACCGGACGCGACGGGGCGCAGGCCGGTCGGCGTCCACTCCTGCGGAACCGACACCGGAACCGGACCCGAAACCGGGATCGGCACCAGCACCGGCACCGGCACCGAGACCAGGTCCGCTGTCGCCGACGACGAGGGCGACCCGGTGTGGATCCGCCACGCCACCGGATTCCTCACCACGGCTCCGGCCGGCCCGCCCGGCACCGAGGACGCGGCGGCCTGGCCGCCCACCGGTGCCGAGCCCGTCGAACTGGACGACATGTACGAGCAGTTGGCCGACGGCGGCCTCGGCTACGGTCCGGCGTTCCAGGGGCTGCGCGCGATGTGGCGGCGCAAGAGCGAGGTGTTCGCCGAGGTCGCGCTGCCGGTCGAGGCGGGCCGCGACACGGGGTTCGGAATCCATCCGGCCCTGCTGGACGCCTGTCTGCACCCGGATGTCATCGAGGCGGCAGGCGGGGAGTTGCGGCTGCCGTTCGCCTGGAGCGGGGTACGGCTGCACATGGCGGGCGCCTCCGTCCTGCGGGTGCGGCTGCGCCGTGGCGCCGACGGCGAGGTGGCTCTCTCGGCGACCGATGGGTCCGGGGTGCCCGTGGTGACGGTCGGAGCGCTCAGGACCCGCCCGGCGCAGTCGCGGATCGCACGGTCCGGCATCGCGCGCGACGCCCTGCTGCGGATCGTATGGAGTCCTTTGCCGACGCCGGACCCGGAGGCGGGCGGCCATCGCTGGGCGGTGGTGGGGCGCGGGGGCGCGGCCGGGACCTACCCGGATGTGGCGGCACTGGCCGCGGCGGTGGCCGCGGGCGACGCCGTACCCGACTATGTGCTCGCGCCGTGCACGCAGGCGCCGCGTACCTCCCTGGGCGACGCGGCGCACCGCGCCACCGCCGAGGCTCTGCGGCTGATCCAGGAGTGGCTGGCGCAGGAGAGTCTGTCCTCGTCCCGCCTGGTGCTCGCCACCCGGGGCGCGGTGGTGGGCGCGGGCGTCGGAAAGGTGACCGACCCGGTGCACGCCGCCGTATGGGGGCTGGCCCGCTCGGCGCAGTCGGAGCACCCGGGCCGGATCGTGCTCGCGGACTTCGACATCGCCTCCTCGCGGGAGGACTGGCGGATGCTGGCGGCGGCCATGGCGGCGGCCGGGCCCGCCGAGGAGCAGTTCGCGCTGCGGGCGGGCGCCGTGCTGACGCCCCGTCTGTCGCCCGTCCCGGCCGGGGCTTCCGCTCCGGCCCCGCCCGCGCTCGACCCCGAGGGCGTGGTGCTGATCACCGGCGGCACCGGGATGATCGGACAGGTCATCGCCCGGCATCTGGTCGTGGAGCGCGGCGCGCGGCACGTGCTGCTGGTGAGCCGCGGTGGGGACGCCGGTGAACTGCCGGCGGAGCTGGCCGCCGGCGGCGCCGAAGTGACGGTCGCCGCCTGCGACGTGGCCGACCGGGCGGCCCTCGCCGCCCTGCTGAAGAGTGTGGAGCGGCCCCTGACCGCGGTGATCCACGCGGCCGGTGTCCTGGACGACGGCGTGCTCACGTCGATGACGCCCCAGCGGCTGGCCGCGACGCTGCGGCCCAAGGCGGATGCCGCGGTGCACCTGGCCGAACTGGTCGGGGAGCGGGGCGACGCGCCTGCCGCGTTCGTCATGTTCTCCTCCCTCGCCGGGGTCCTCGGCGGCTCCGGGCAGGCCAACTACGCGGCGGCCAACGCGTTCCTGGACGCCCTGATGCAGCAGCGCCGCGGGCAGGGTCTGCCCGGGGTGTCGGTGGCCTGGGGTCTGTGGGAGCAGCCGGACGACGGGCCCGGACTCGCGGCCGACCTGGCCACGGCCGACCGCCGCCGGCTCGCCGCCGGTGCCGTACGACCGCTCACCCCGGCGCAGGGCGCGGCGTTGTTCGACGCGGCGCTCGGTGTGGCCGGGTCGCACGACGACGCGGTGGTCGTGGCCGCCCGGTTCGACCGCGGCCGGCTGCGCGGCACCTCGCCGGCTCTGCTGCGGGGTCTGGCGCGCGGTCCGGTGCGGCGCACCGCCGCGGCCGGCACGGACCGGACGTCGCTGCGGCGGCGCCTGGCGGGCCGTCCGCCGGCCGAACAGCAGGAGATGCTGGTGGAGTTGGTGCGCGGTGAGGTGGCCGCCGTGCTGGGTCACCCCGGCCCCGGCTCGGTCTCCCCCTCCCAGCCGCTGGCCGAAGCCGGATTCGACTCCCTGACCGCTGTGGAGCTGCGCAACCGTCTCGGCGAGGCCACCGCGCTGCGGCTGCCCACCACCCTGGTCTTCGAGCACCCCACAGCCGTCGCGCTCGCCGGGCAGCTGGTCGAGCGGCTCGCGGACAGCGGTGCCGGGGGCGACGGCGCGGAGGGGGCCGCCGAGGGTCCGGACGTCTTCGGCGCGCTGTTCCGGGAGGCGTGTGCGCAGGGCCGCACCGACGAGGGTTTCGCCTTTCTGCGCAGCGCTGCCGGGCTGAGGCCCCGGGGCATCGCTCCGGTGGAGCCGGTCCGGCTCGGCGCGGGCGGCTCGGGGCCGGCGCTGATATGTGTGAGTTCCCATGTGGCGTTGGGCGGGGCGCACGAGTACGCCCGCTTCGCCGCGTCCTTCCGCGGGCAGCACCCCGTGTGGGCGCTGCCCAACCCCGGGTTCGAGCTGTCCGCGCCGCTGCCGCCCGGCCGGGAGGCGCTCGTCGAAGCGCACGCGGAGCACGTTCTGCGGTGCGCGGACAAGGGCCCGTTCGTCCTGGTGGGGTCCTCGTCCGGCGGCGTGATCGCGCACGCGGTGGCCGCTCTGCTGGAGGCGGCCGGCACTCCCCCGGCGGGAGTCGTCCTGCTGGACAGTTACGCGCCCCGGATCCTGGACTCCGCGCTCGCCGCCACCGCGTTCCGTGACGTGCTCGTCGAGGGGCTGCATGAGCGGCAGAGCGCGTTCGCGCGGCTCGACTTCACCCGGCTGACGGCGATGAGCTGGTACGGCGAGCTGTTCGCGCAGTGGGAGGCGGAGCCGCTGGGCGCGCCCGTGCTGTTGCTGCGGGCCTCGGAGCCGCTCTCCCCCGTGCTCGAGAAGGAGGACTGGCGGACCGTGTGGAAGACGGCGCACACCACGCTGGACGTGGCGGGGAACCACTTCACGCTGATGGAGGCGCATGCGTCGAGCACGGCGCAGGCGGTGCGGGAGTGGCTGGGAACGGTGGCGGGGTGACCCCCGCCGCGCCGTCCCCGCCCTCGCCCCGCTACCGGCGCAGCGACACCCCGTGCTCGAAGACCGCCGCGACGGCCCGCGGGACCGCGGCCGGGCTGTCGACGAAGACGACGGGGAAGGGGTAGTGCAGCGCGTCCAGAATGGGTGAAGGGCCCACGATCAGCCCCAGCCCGGCACCGTGCTGCTTCATCTCCCGCGTCAGATGCAGGACGCTGATGGGCTCGACGACGTTGTCGGTGAACATCGCGCGCACCTCTTCGGCGCGGGTGAGGGTCTTCTGCTCCAGGGACGAACAGAGCGTCAGCGCGGGGTCGGTGAACGGCATCGCGCCGATGTGCCCGCGGGTCACCTCCCGGGCCGGTGCGCGCAGCGGGCTGTGCTCCGCCACATCCGCGCCCTCGGTGACGCTGACCAGGCCGCCGGTCTCGGCGCTGAGCTTCTCCAGCGCGTCCCGGTAGCCGCTGAGCATGACGATCCGCACCTTGCGGTCCCTGTCCCAGCCGAAGTCGCAGCTGAGAAACACGCCGTCGCGGTCGGCGCAGAGGTCCCGCGGATCGTCGTCCGGGCCCAAGTAGGCGGAGGCGAGGGCCTCTTGCCGCGCGGGTTCGGGCCGCGCCGCCGTCTCCGGCTGGAGCGGGCGGAGCTCTCCGCGCATCAGCAGCCCCATCAGTTCCTCGCGCGCACACGCCCCGGCGACGCACGAGGCGACCATGCCGCCCAGGCTCATGCCGCCCGCCATGTGCGGGCGCAGCCCTTTCGCGGCGAGCACGTCCTGGATGCCGAGCTGGGCCGCGGCCAGACCGACGGGGACGGCGAGCCGCCGCGACGCGTCGTCACCGTCGCCGTTCTGGCGCACCAGGATTTCGACATCGAGTCCGGTCCACGCCGCGGCCTGCGCGAACGACTCGCGCACTGCCTCGTACCGGTCGTAGAACTCGATGACCCCGCCTGGTTCATAACGGAACTGATTCGTACCAAATATCGATGCCAACGCCACTTGTGTCACCTCCATGACAAGGCAACGCTAGGTGAAGAAGTACCAGGCACTTTCCCAGAGTTGACCGGGGTAGGATCATGCCCATGCCGATGGGATACGTGGTGCCGACCGCGCTCTTAGCCTGGTGCACTTTCTTCGCTGTTGTCGCGCCACGCCGGCCCCGGCCGCTGGCGACCATGAGTTTCTGGTTCGGGCTGATCATCAACGAGGTGCCGTTCGTGGGCATCTACGTCCTGGCTGCCTCCACGGCTCTGGCCGCCGCCCAGGGCGATCTGGATTCCGCGGGCGCCAAGGTGACGGCCGCGGTGGCCGCCGCCGCCACCCTCGGCCTCGCCGTCTGCGCCTGGCTGGGCGTGCGCTCGGCCCACGTGGTCGGGCAGGCTCTCGAGCAGGGGCTCGGGACCGGCTGGCGGGACCGGGTGCGGACGCCGCTGCGCCGGCACCGGCCCTGGCTCCGCATCCTGCTGCTGCCGGCCATGATGCGCCGGCGTGACGTGCGGCGGATCCCCAACATCAGCTACGGCGATGCCGGACGCCGCAACCTCCTCGACCTCTACCGCCGCCGCGACGCACCGCAGAACGCGCCGGTCCTGGTCTACTTCCACGGCGGCGGCTACACCAGCGGGTCCAAGAGCCGCGAGGCACGTCCCCTGCTGTACCAGCTCGCCGCCCAGGGGTGGGTGTGCATCAGCGCCAACTACCGGCTGCGACCCCAGACCACCTTCCCCGGTCACCAGATCGACGCCAAGAAGGTCATCGCCTGGGTCCGCGAGCACGGCTCCGAGTACGGTGCCGATCCGTCGAGGCTGTTCGTGGCGGGCAGCTCCGCCGGCTCCAACCTGGCGGCGCTGTCCGCGCTCACGCCGAACGACCCGATGTTCCAGCCCGGGTTCGAGACCACCGACACCTCGGTCACCGCGGCGATCTGCCTCTACGGCTACTACGGCCACTACTTCGGCGCCCCGCCGGACGAGCCGCCGCCCCCGCTGCAGCCCCAGGGATACATCACCGCCGACGCACCGCCGTTCCTCGTCGCCCACGGCACCAAGGACGCGCTGGGCACCGTCGAGGGCGCCCGGAACTTCGTCACCCAACTGCGCCGCGCCTCCGGCAACGTCGTCGTCTACGCCGAACTGCCGGGCGCACAGCACTCGTTCGACGTCTTCCACTCCCCGCGCTTCGAAGCGGTCGTGGACGGTGTCGAGGCCTTTGCCGCCTACGTGCTGGCCGCCGCGGATCGAACGCCGCACTAGCGCGGCGCTACCAGCAGTGCAGTGAGACCCAGCTTCGCCCTCATACGCTTCCCGGAGTTCGCCAAGAACACAAAACGGGGAAGGTGTGTGGCGGAGATGAGCTACGCGGAGCACAGCACCAGAAGCGCCCTTCAGCAGAGAACGGACGGCTTCTCCGTCCTTTCCGACCACGCGCCACGCACCATCGAGGAAATGCACGACCTCGACTCGCCCATGTTCGCCACGGAGATCCGCAGCGATGAATACAGCGAAGTGATTCTCTCGCTGTTCGAACGGTCCGGTATAGGTCTGGCGATACTCGATCCGACGCTGCGGGTGCGTTCGGTGAACTCCGCTTTCAGTGCGCAGTGCGGCCGCTATCCCGACGAGATATGTGAGCGCAGTTTCGCGGATTTCCTGCACCCGAGTGTGCGGCAGTACGTGCTGCGTCAGTTCGGCCGGCTCGTCCAGGGACACCACGCACCGCTCGTCAGCCGGTCCATCGCGATGTGGTTCCACGACACCGCGGTCGCCGGCAAGCTCACTGCCTTCCCGGTGGCGGACAGCAGCGGCCGGATCAAGATGATCCTCGCCCAGTTCACCCCCGAGGAGACCGCGGACGAGCGGCAGGAACTCGTGGGCGCACAGCGGAAGTTGACGGCGCTCACCGCGAAGGTCCTGGAAGGCGTCGCCGCGGGCGACCCGACCGTGCGCCTGGCGGCCAAGCTGTTCCTCAGCCGCCAGGGCATCGAGTACCACGTGAGCATCCTGCTGCGGCAGTTCAAGGTGCCCAACCGCACGGCGCTCGCGGCGAAGGCCTACTCGATGGGCATGTTCTCCATCGGCTGCTGGCCGCCGCGGATTCTGCCGGAGTACATCCGCCCCGACCGTCAGGGTGCCGAACGACGCCCGGCGGCCACCTCCTCCACGTAGTCCGCGGCGCGCGCCGGGCCGTCGGCGGCGCGCATGGCCTCGCCCAGGGCGCGGACCCGCGCGCGGGTGTGCCCGTCCCCGACCACGCGGTCCACGGCGGCGCGCACCCGTTCACCGGTGGCCTCGGCCTCCGGGAGGTGCACACCGAGGCCGAGCTCCTGGAGCCGGTCCGCGACGAGTCGCTGCTCGGGCATGTGGGGGACGGCGACGACCGGCGTCCCGAAGTACATGGCCTCCATCACACTGTTCATGCCCGCGTGGGACACGAACGCGTCCGCCTGCTCCAGGACGGCCAGCTGAGGCACCCAGGGGTGCACCCGGACGTTGTCCGGCAGGGGCGGCGCGCCGTCGCCGCCGGCCAGCGAGTCGGCCGAGACGATCACATTCCATTCGGAGTCCGCGAAGGCGTCCGCCCAGGTGCGCAGCGACTCCTTCTGGTGCTCGAAGCTGAAGCTGCCCATGGAGACCAGCAGCAGCGGGCGGCCGTCGTCCGGCGGGGTCCAGGGCCGGTCGTCGCGGCTGCCCAGGCAGGCTCCGACGAACGCGAACCTGTCGTCGAAGGTCTCCTCGGCGGGCTGGAAGCTGCGCGGCAGGAAGACCAGGTTGGCGTCGTCGGCCGCGGCGTTGAACTCCTCCAGGGTGACGTCCGTCAGACCGTGGTCGCGCAGCAACTGCCCTTGTTTGACGAAGAAGTCGATGAGCGCGGGGTGTTCCCGGTCGATCTCGTCCGCGTACAGGGCACCGATCTGCTGGGTGAGCGAGTAGTGCTCGTTGGAGGCGAAGGTCGCGAACAGCTCGATGGCGGGCCGCTGCCACTTACGGGCCAGGACCCGGCCGGCGGCGAAGGTGCTGACGTCGTAGAGGAGCACGTCCGGCACGTCGTCGCCGAACCCCCGCTCGTAGACGGGGACGGTGGCGATGGCCT
The DNA here is from genome assembly GCF_039533535.1 of Streptomyces kunmingensis. NCBI lineage: Bacteria > Bacillati > Actinomycetota > Actinomycetes > Kitasatosporales > Streptomycetaceae > Streptomyces > Streptomyces kunmingensis. The sequence continues at coordinate 17,323 of NZ_BAAATS010000045.1, read as the reverse complement.
CGTCGATGGAGCGGACCGGCTCATGGACCAGGTACTCCGCGTCGACGCGCTCGGGCAGTTTGCGCGAGGCGAGCCAGGACTCGTACTCCAGCACTTTCGCGCCCGCCGCGGCGGCGAGGGGTGCGAAGCGCGCGTTGGTCGCGAAGGTCACCCGGTGACCGCGGCGCACGAGCTCCGCCACGACGGGGAGTGTCGTGTTGATGTGTCCGAACGCTGGGAACGGCATGAATGCCACGTGGTACGCCGACATGAGCAGCAGCTTGCCAGCGGCGGGCCGCCACTGCCGCCCAGGACGGCCGACACTGGGCGATTCACCAGTCGCTCCCTGCAACGGCGCCGTGGAGTTCGGGAGAACACCTGGTGTGTGGCGGCCGATGTGGTCGCGTGCGCGCGTGCCGTGCTCCCGTGGGCCACAGCCTGTTCCCGACGAGAGCGAGATGCCGTGAGCAACCCAGCAGTCAGCGCCGCCGCGTCTGTGGCGGACCCCACGCTCGCCCCGGGCCTGGACGTCTTCTCACGAGGATGGCCCGACCACGCCTGCGACACCGTCTGCGGCTGGGGTTCCAGCGAGCCGCACACCCAGCTCGTGCGCAAGGGACTCCAGACGATCCTCGACACCTACCATGTGCGGACCGTCAACGACGCCGGCTGCGGTGATCTGGCGTGGATGAGCACGATGGACCTCGAGGGCATCGACTACATCGGCTACGACGTGCACGAGCGCGCCACCTGGCCGCAGTTGCGGCAGCGCGGTTACCGCCTGGAGGTCGTCGACATCACCGGCGACGAGCTGCGTCCGGCCGATCTGCTGGTGTGCCGTGACGTGTTCATCCATCTGCCCAACGACATGATCCTGCGCGCGCTGGAACACTTCCGGCGCTCCGCCAGGTATCTGCTCACGACCACGTTCCGCAGCGACCCCACGGTCGCCGAGGACACGTTCTCCAACACCGCGCGGCTGGCCGAACCGAGTCTGCGGCACGCCAAGCTGGACCTCACCCTCGCGCCCTTCGGGCTGGGCCGGCCGCTGGAGCTCATCCCCGAGACCTTCCCGAACAAGTACCTCGGGCTGTGGGACCTGGCCCGCTAGCCGCCCGACGACAGGAGCATCATGGCAAGCCCTGTGAACCTCGCCTATTCGCCGTGTCCCAACGACACGTTCGTCTTCCACGCCTGGGCCGCCGGGCTGCTGCCCGGCGTCCCCGCTCCCGACGTCACCATCGCGGACATCGACGTCACCAACGGCCGTGCCGCGCGGGGCGACGGGGACGTACTGAAGATCTCCTACGGGGCGCTGCCGTACGTGCTCGACCGGTACCGGCTGCTGGCGTGCGGCGGGGCGCTCGGGCACGGCTGCGGCCCGCTGCTGCTGACCCGCGATGCGTGCGGGCCGGCGGACCTGGCCGGGCGCGTGGTCGCGATCCCCACCGAACGCTCCACGGCCTACCTGCTGTTGCGGCTGTGGGCGAAGCAGGCCCTGCCCGGTGTGGAGATACGCACCGTGGTGATGCCCTTCGACCGGATCATGGCGGCCGTGCGGGACGGTGAGGTGGACGCGGGCCTGGTGATCCACGAGGCCCGGTTCACCTTCCACGAGTACGGACTGCACCGCCTCGTGGACCTCGGTGAGGCCTGGGAGACCCGGACGGGGCTGCCCATTCCGCTGGGTGCCATCGTCGCCCGGCGTGATCTGGGCGAGGAGCGGCTCGCGGGCATCGCCGACGCCGTCCGCGCCTCCGTCCGCAGCGCGTGGGCGGACCCGGGGGCCTCCGAGGAATATGTGCGCGCGCATGCCCAGGAGATGGCGCCCGAGGTGCAGAAGCGGCACATCGCGCTGTACGTCAACGGCTACACCGAAGACCTCGGTGCGGACGGTCGGGCAGCGGTCCGTACGCTGCTCGACCAGGCGGTGCGGGCCGGGGCCGTCCCCGCGTTCCCCTCCGGGGCGCTCGATCCGGTGGGCTCCTTGCGCTGAGGCGGTACGGCGCCGTGAGGGGCCCCGGGGCCCCGGGGCCCCTCACGGCGCCGCCCGTCCCGCGTACGGGGTCACACGGCGCGGTTCACGCTCCGGCCATGACCGCCTCCAGCCGGTCGGCGACCGCGGTGGCGCCGGGGGCGGCGCGAAGGTGCCGGCTCAGTTCGCGCACCCTGTCCCGTGTCGCGGTGTCGGCGGTGAGTGTCTCGACCTCGCGGCGCAGGGTGCCGCCGTCCAGCTCCGCGGGGGCGACGGCCCGTCCCAGACCGAGGTCGACGACCTGCTGGGCGGTGGCCCGCTGGTCCTGCTGGTGCGGGACGACCACCACCGGCACGCCCTGGTGGAACGCTTCCATCAGGCTTCCGGTGCCACCCTGGCAGACGAACGCCGTGGCGTGCCGGAGCACCTTCAGGTGCGGGATCCAGGGATGTGCCTCCACATTGGGCGGCAGCGGTCCGAGAGCCGCCGGGTCGACCCCGCCGCCGAGGGTCATGACCACGTGCCACGCGGTGCCGGCGAACGAGTCGGCGCAGCGCCTGAAGAAGTCCGGGCGGCGGTTGACGGACGTGCCGAGCGACACCAGGAGCAGCGGCGCGGTGCCGGGCGGCGGGGACCAGTCGCCGGTGAAGTCGGCGGCGCGCAGGCAGGGGCCCGCGAAGAGGTAGTCGTCGCCGAACGCCTCCGGCCTGATCTGGAACTCGCGTACGACGAAGGAGATGTTGACCGCGGCCTCGACGCCGCCGGGCGGCGCGTCGGCGAACAGTTCGGCGACCCCGGCCGCCCGGACCCGGGCGGTCAGCAGCCGGGTCAGTTCGCCGAGCCGGGGGTCGTCGGGGTCGGCCGGGGTGTGCGCGGGATCCGCCTCCGTCCCGTTCTGCCGCACCTGCGCGTTCGCGCCGAAACCGGCGTAGGTCCGCACGGTGGGCACCCCGTGTCTGCGGCTCACGGCAAGCGCCGTGTCGGAGGCGAGGGCGTCGTGCACGACCAGCGCGGGCGGGTCGGCGGCCGCCGCTTCCAGGGCTGCTTCCAGGGGCGCGAAGCTTTCCTGGACGAAGGCGTGCAGCATCGTCGTCGCGTCCTCGTCGGACGTGATGGACGCCGGGAAGTGTGAGGCGTACGGCACGACGCGCGCGCCGGTGGCGGCGACAGCGTCCGCGAGCCGGTCGGCCACCACGTAGGTGACGCGGTGGCCGCGCCGGATCAGCTCCTCGACCATGCCGAGGGTCGCCTTGAGGTGTCCGTACGCGGGAAAGCCCAGCCACAGGACGTGCGCGGGCGAGGTGGCGTCAGGCGACGACATGGCTGCTCCTCGGCGCGGCCTCGGGGGTGCCGGCCAGTTCCACGACCGACTCGACGAGGGCGGCCTGGCGGATCGCGGCGGCGGAGTGTTCGCGGTGCGCCGCCGGATCGCGGGCGGCCTCGGCGAAAGCGGTGACGGCGCCGAGGAACTGGTCGGCGGCCGGCAGGGTCCACTCCTCGGTGTGGCCCGCCCGTCGCAGGCGCACCAGGGGGGCGTGGCCGGGCGGCGGGGTGAACGCCCAGTCCACCTCGATGCGGCCTTCGCTGCCCCAGAGCGCGTAGGTGTTGCGGTAGGCGTGGTCCAGGCCGAAGTCGCACTGGGCGGTGGTGCCGGCGCCGTCGGCCAGCAGCACCGATCCGGCCAGATCGCAGCCGCCGTCCGGTTCGTGGCGCAGCCGGGCGCCGACGACCTCCACGTCCTCGCCCAGGAAGAGCTGAGCGGCGCGGATCGGGTAGCAGCCGGTCTCGCGCAGCGCGCCCCCGGCCAGGGCCCGGCTGTAGCGGATGAGCGAGCTGTCGGTGCGGGGGATGCCGAAGGAGGCGGTGAAGACGCGAAGGGTGCCGATGGCGCCGTCGGCGAGGAGTTCGCGGACCCGGGTGTGCTGGGTGTGGTGGAGGAACGCGAAGTTCTCCATGAACGCCAGGTTCCGCTCCTGCGCGGTGCGGGCCAGTTCGGTGGCGGCGGCCGCGCTCGCGGTCAGTGACTTCTCCACCATGACGTGTTTGCCCGCCCGCAGCGCCTTCTCCGCCCACGTCTCGTGCAGGGCGTTGGGCAGCGGGATGTAGACGGCGTCGACGTCGTCGCGGTCCAGCAGCCGTTCGTAGCCGGTCACGGCCTCGCAGCCGAACCGGTCGGCGAACGTGCGCGCCTTGTCCGTGGTCCTGCTGGCCACCGCGACCAGGCGCACCAGGGGGCTGCGGAGCAGAGCAGGGACCGTACGGCGCCGGGCGATGTCCGCGGCGCCCAGTACCGCGACGCCCAGCGGTTCGATGTCAGGCACGGCGGCCTCCGTGTCCGGGGCCGCGGCCGGGCCCGGTGGGAAAGGTGCGGGTACTCGGTGTCGGCTGCATGGGATTCCCTGGGGGTGCTCAGCGGTGCTTGGCGACGAACTCCCGGATGGACGCGGTCATGTAGTCGGTCATCTCGGTGGTGATGCCCGGGTACACCCCGATCCAGAAGGTGCGTTCGGTGATGATGTCGCTGTTGGTCAGCTCGCCGCCGACCCGGTGGTCGACGGTGCGGTAGGCGGGGTGGCGCAGGAGGTTGCCGGCGAAGAGCAGCCGGGTGCCTATGCGGCGGGAGTTGAGGAAGTCGACGAGTTCGAGACGGCTGAAGGGGGCGTCGTCGGTGAGGGTGATGACGAACCCGAACCAGCTCGGGTCGCTGCCGGGGGTGGCCTCGGGCAGCAGGAGTCCGGGCAGTCCGTCCAGGCCCTCGCGCAGACGCCGCCAGTTGCGCTTGCGGGCGGCGACGAAGTCGGGGAGTTTGGGCAGCTGGCTCAGGCCCAGCGCCGCCTGGATGTCGGTCGTCTTCAGGTTGTAGCCGACGTGCGAGAAGATGTACTTGTGGTCGTACCCCTGGGGCAGATCCCCCATCTGGTACTTGTACCGCTTGAGGCATTTGTTGTCCTCGCCCGGCTCGCACCAGCAGTCGCGCCCCCAGTCGCGCATCGACTCGGTGATCCGCGCCAGCTCCAGGGTGTTCGACAGGACGCAGCCGCCCTCCCCCATGGCGAGGTGGTGGGCGGGATAGAAACTCACGGTCGAGTAGTCGCCGAACGTCCCGGTGTTGCGGCCCTGGTAGGTCGAGAGGACGGCGTCGCAGTTGTCCTCGACGAAGAACAGGTCCCGGTCCCGGGCCAGTTGCTCGACCTCGGCGGCCGGGAAGGGGTTGCCCATGGTGTGCGCCATCATGATGGCTCTGGTGCGCGGGCCGATCGCCGCCTCGATCCGCTCGATCGTCGTGTTGTACGTGGCGAGGTCCACGTCGACGAAGACCGGCACCAGACCGCACTGGATGATCGGATTGACGGTGGTGGGGAAACCCGCGGCGACCGTGATCACCTCGTCGCCCGGGCGCAGCCGGCGCTCCTCCAGTTCCGGCACGGTGAGCGAGGCGAGGGCCAGGAGGTTCGCGGACGACCCCGAGTTGGTCAGATGCGCTTTGCGCACCCCGATCGTTTTGGCGAACAGCCGCTCGAAGCGCAGTGCGGCGGCCCCGGAGGCGATACGCAGTTGCAGGGCCTGTTCCACGAGCGCGGCGCGGTCGTCCTCGTCGAGGACCGCGCCCGACGGCAGGATCGGGGTGACCCCGGGCACGAACTCGTGCGCGTCGGCGTCCTGGTCCCGGTGGAGCTTCCTGGTCAGTTCGAGGATGGACTGCACGTCCGTGTCAGCCATGAATGGTCTCTCCGTCCACTGCAAGGGTCGCTGCGAGGGTCGTTGGTGAGGCGGGGGCCGTGTCCTGCACGCTGTCCCACAGGGCGTGCAGCGCGTCGGTGAGGGTGCGCGCCGGGGCCCAGCCGAGTTCCCGGCGCGCCAGGCCGATGTCCAGGGCCTGTTCGCCGATCCCGGTGTCGCGGCGCACCGTGGGCGCCGGGCCGCGCACGACCCTGGCGGTGGCGGCCCGCGGTCCGGCGATCCGGATCAGGGTGTCCACGGCCTCGGTGAGGCGGACGCCGGTGCCCGAGCCGATGTTGACCAGGGCGGGGGCCCGGCGGACGCGGGCCGCGGCCAGTACGGCGTCGGCGACATCCCTGACGTCGACGAGGTCGCGCACCCCGGCGATCGGCGGCAGCGTCAACTCGACGGGTCCTTCGGCGAGTTGACGGGCCAGGCCGCCCAGCAGGCTGTGCCGGGAGGCGAACGGGCCGACCGCGACGGCGATCCGCAGCACCACGGCGTCGAGCAGGCCGCCGGCGGCGGCCTCGGTGACGATCCGGGTGCCGGCGAGTTTGGTCTGCGCGTACCGGCCGGCCGGGCGGGCGTGCAGGGTCTCGGTGAGCCTGCTCGGCCCGGCCTGTGCGCCGTACTCGTACGCCGAACCGATGTGGACCAGACGGACGGGTCCGGGCAGCGTGGTGACGGCGCGCACGAGCCGTTCGACGAGGAGCACATTGCCCTCGGTCAGCTCGCGGTCGGTGACGTTCCACAGGGCGCCCGCCGCGTTCACCACCAGCCCGGGCCGCAGCGCGCCGAGTCCGGCGGCCAGAGCGGCGGGGTCGCAGCGGACGGCGTCGAGGGGCAGCGCCCGGCAGCCCGCCGGCAGGTCCGCCGGGCTGCGCAGCACGGCGGTCACCGGCCGGCCCGCCGCGAGCAGCGCGGCGCACACGGCACGGCCGACGAAGCCGCCCGCGCCGAACACCACGGCGGGCGACCGGTCCACGGAACCGACTGGGTCCATCGACGCCTCTCCTGGTTCGTCTGCCCCGGATCATCCGGCGGCCGAGGGGAAGGCCCGGCCGGACGATCGCCTCTGCGGCCACTATCCACGCGCCCCGGGAATGCACACAGCCACGGCCGGGGCATGCAGCCAAACTCTGGGTGTTTCCCCCGATGCTCGGCCCCGCCCGGCCGGCCGGGCGGGGAGCGGACGAACCTGGAGAGGCACCGGATCACTTGCCGCTCCCAGGAGTCCACCGTGCGTGTGCTGTTCATGACGATCCCCGAGAAGTCCCATCTGTTCTGTATGACGCCGATCGCGTGGGCGGTCCGTGCCGCCGGGCACGAGGTCCGGGTCGCCAGCTCCGCGGAGCTCGTCGATGTCGTCGCCCGTACCGGGATGACGGCTGTCGCGGCCGGCCGCCATGACGGGATCAGCAAGGCGATGACCGAGAACCGCCAGTCCCAGGAGGAGTGGGAGGCGGCCAGCTGGAACGAGCTGGATCCGGCGAAGCTGACCTATGAGGCCGAGCTCGACCGGGCCCAGATGGCCGCGTGGGGCAGTGCGATGTACAACGAGCCGATGATCGACGAGATGGTGGAGTTCGCCCGTTCCTGGCGGCCCGACCTCGTGGTCTGGGACCCGCTCACCTATGCCGGGCCGCTCGTGGCGGGGGCCGTGGGCGCCGCGCACGTGCGGTCGCTGTGCTTCGCCGACGTCTGGGTGATGAAGCGCCGGCTCTTTCGCGAGCTGGCCGCGGCGGTGCCCGCCGAGCGGCGCAGAGATCCGCTCGCCGAGTGGCTGGACGGCCGCGCCGCCGGGTTCGGGGGCACGTTCACGGAGGAGTTCGCCACCGGGCAGCTCACGCTGGACCCGCTGCCCGAGAGCCTGGGCCTGGACACCGGGGCCGCACGGACCCCGGTGCGGTTCGTGCCGTACAACGGGCCGGCCGTCGTCCCCGGCTGGCTGCGCACTCCGCCCGAGCGCACCCGCATCTGTATGAGCCTGGGTGCCTCCAACACCGAACGCTACGGCGGGGACTACGTCTCCAAGGGCAAGATCCTCGAAGTGCTGGCGGAGCTCGACGCGGAGGTGGTGGCCGCGCTGCTGCCCACGCAGATCGCGGAACTCGGCCCGCTGCCCGGCAACGTACGCGTCGTGGAATCGGTGCCGCTGCACGCGCTGCTGCCCAGCTGTTCCCTGCTGATCCACCACGGCGGCTTCGGGAGTTACGCGAACGCGCTCGTGCACGGCGTACCGCAACTGACCGTCACCACGCCCGTCGCCGACCAGCTCTACCGGGGGGCCGGCCTGGAGGAGCAGGGCGCCGGCCTCCTGCTGCGCCATGACCTGGCCACGCCGGACGCGGTGCACGAGCGGGTCACGCGCATCCTCGCGGAGCCGGGTTTCACGGACCACGCGGCCCGGCTGCGCGACGAGGCGCTCTCCCGTCCGGCGCCGTCCGAAGTGGTGCCCGTACTCGAGCAGTTGGTGGAGGAGCGCCGGACGGCGCCGTGGACGACGTAGCGCGGAACAGCGGATTACAGATCAGGGCCCGTCCGTCGGACAGGCCCTGATCTGTGTCTCACCGCGTCACCGCGTCACCGTCTCACTGCGGCGGGCGGGCGCGCAGCCACGTGTCGACCGCCTCGGCGGTGGCGCCGGCCAGGTCCTCCATCATCGTGAAGTGGTTGCCGGGCACGTCCACGACCTGGTCCGCCTCGCGCCATCCCGTCTGCCACTGCCCGGGGGCCAGTTGCTCCCCGCCCGGCATCGGTCTCCCGGCCCGTACGAGCAGCACCGGCGGTGTGATCGGGGCCGGGCGCCAGCCGCCGAGGAGGTTGAAGTACCAGCTCATCGCGGACAGCCGGGCGGCGTCCATGCGCGCGAAGCCCTCCTCGCGTTCGAACATGCCGCCGAGCAGCTGGTCCTCGAACTGGCCGAGCGAATCGTCGCCGGGCACATAGGTGTCCAGGAGCACCACCCCGGCCGGGGGCCGGCCCTCCTCGGCCAGGCGGGCGGCCGTCGCGTAGGCGAGGACGCCGCCGGAGGAGGAACCGAGAAGAGCGCAGGGAGCGTCCCCGACCTGCTCGCGCACCATGCGGGCCAGCAGGTCGAGCAGCGCGTCCTCGGTCGCCGGCAGGGGTTCCCCGGCCGCGAACCCGGGCACGGCGAGCGCGGTCACGTCGCGTACGTCCCGGAACGCCGAGGCGAACCGGGCGTACTGGTGGACGCCCGCCAGCGCCACCTGCGAGCTGAAGCAGACGAGGTGGACCGGCTCGGCGCCCTTGGCGAGGCGGACCGAGGTCGGTGAGGCGGGCACCTCGGCCGCGGCGCCGAAGGTCGGGCGCAGCCGGGCGACGCTCTGGAGCAGGTCGAAGCCCTCCCGCAGACGGCGTTCCTCGCAGGCCCGGCGGAAGAGGCGGCCGATGGTCTCGTCGGTGTCGGTGGTGTACGCGGAGTTCTCCGTGGCCTGCGGCCGTTCCGCGCTCGCGGCGCCGAGCAGGGTGTCCAGGTGGCCTGCCAGGGCGAGGGGCGAGTCGTGGTCGAAGGCGATGGTGGCGGGCAGCCGCAGCTCGGTCTCGGCGGCCAGGGCGTTGCGCAGCTCCACCGACGTCAGGGAGTCCAGGCCGAGTTCGAGGAACGGCTGCCCGGGCTCGATCGCTTCGGCCGAGGGGTGTCCGAGGACGGCGGCGGTCACGCCCCGCACCAGATCGAGCACCGCGTCCGCGCGGGCCGTCGCGGTCAGTTCGCGCAGCCGCCGGGCGGGATGCGTACGGCCGCTGTCACGGCCCGCCGCGGTCCGCCTGGCCGCGGGCCCGGCCAGGTCGCGCAGGAGCGGGGCGGGCTCGGGGCCGAGCGCCGCGGTGTCGAGGCGGAGCGGGACGAGTTGGGCCGCGTCGGCGCCCAGGGCGGCGTCGAGCAGGGCGAGTCCTTCCTGGTCGCCCAGGGCGAGCACGCCGCCCCGGGCCATCCGGCCGCGGTCCACCCCGTCGAGCCGGCCGGCCATGCCGTGCTCCCAGGCTCCCCAGGCCAGCGACCTGGCGGGCAGGCCGTCGGCGCGCCGCTGTTCGGCGAGGGCGTCGAGGAAGGCGTTGGCCGCGGCGTAGTTGGCCTGGCCCGGGGTGCCGAAGGTGGCGGCCGAGGACGAGAACAGCACGAAGTCGGCGAGCTCGCCGTCCCGGGTCAGTTCGTGCAGGTGCAGGGCGGTGTCCGCCTTGGCGCGCAGCACCGCGTCGAAGCGCTCGGGGGTGAGGGAGCCGATCACTCCGTCGTCCAGGACACCGGCCAGGTGGAACACGGCGGTGAGCGGGTGCGCCGGGTCGACCGCGGCCAGCGCCCCGGCCAGGGCATCGCGGTCGGAGGCGTCGCAGGCGGTGAGGGTGACCTCGGCGCCGAGCGCGGTGAGTTCGGCCCGCAGCTCCCGCGCCCCGGCGGCGGCCGGCCCGCTGCGGCTCAGCAGGAGCAGCCGCCGCACGCCGTGTGCGGCGACGAGGTGGCGGGTGACCAGGCCGCCGAGGGCGCCGGTGGCGCCGGTGACGAGCACGGTGCCGTCCGGGTCCCAGGCCGGCTCCGGGGCCTCGGGTGCGGCGACCCGGGCCAGCCGGGCCGCGTACAAGTGCCCGTCTCTGACCGCCAGTTGTGGTTCGCCGGTGGCGATCGCGGCGGGCAGGGCGAGGACCGAGGCGACCGTGTCGTCGAGGTCGACGAGGAGGAAACGGCCGGGGTTCTCCGACTGCGCGGTGCGCACCAGGCCCCACAGCGGTGCCGCGGCCAGGTCCGCCGGGCGGGCGGTGCCGTCGCCGAGCGCGGTGCGCGTGACGAAGGCCAGCCGCGTACCGGAGAAGCGTTCGTCCGCGAGCCATGCGCGTACGGTCCGCAGCGCCTCGGCGGTGAGGTCCCGCATGCCGCGGGCCGTCTCGGTCCCGGGGTCGCAGGCGAAGGACACCAGGACGAGTTCGGGCGGTGTCATGCCCGCCGCCGCCGCGGCCGAGAGGGCCTCGATGTCGGCGAAGGACTCGGTCCAGACACCCACGTCGGTCAGGGGGCCGCTGACTCCCACGCTGTCCGCGCCGACCAGCGCGCAGCGTCGGAAGCCCGGTTCGGTCCCGGCCTCGGGCCGCGTGGGTGCCGTCACGGGCTTCCAGTCCACGCGGAACAGTCCGTCCGGTCCGCGCAACCGCGGGGTGCGGTGCGCGGCGAGGGGGCGCAGGGTGAGCGAGCCGACGGTCAGGACCGGACGCCCCGCCGCGTCGGCCGCGCCGATCGACACCTGCTCGGCGCCGGTCGCGGTCAGCCGTACCCGCAGGGTCGTGGCGCCCTGGCCGTGCAGGACCACATCGCCGAAGGAGAAGGGCACCAGGCGCCCGGCGGCGCCCGGCAACAGGTAGGCGAGGCCGTGCAGGGCCGCGTCGAGCAGCGCGGGATGCAGTCCGTACCGTCCGGCGTCCTCGGCCGCCGGGCCGGGCAGCGCGACCTCGGCGTACAGCTCACCGTCGCGCTGCCAGGCGGCGCGGAGCCCCTGGAAGGCCGGTCCGTAGGAGACGCCCGGCAAGGCCGGTTCCCCGCCCTGCCGTTCGCCCGGCCGTTCGTCATGAGGCCCGTCGTAGAGTCCGTCGAGGGGCACCTCGTGCGCGCCGGGCGGCGGCCAGGTCCCGGCGGTGAACGGCTCGGCCCGGTCCGCGTCGCCGGCGGCCAGGGTGCCGGTGGCGTGCAGGGTCCAGGGTTCGTCGGCGGGGCCGCCGGCCGGGCGGGAGGAGATCCGTACGGTACGGGTCCCCGCCTCGTCGGCGTCCCCGACGGCGATCTGCAAGCGCCGTTCGCCCGCGTCGAGCGTCAGCGGGGCGGACAGGACCAGTTCGGCCACCCGGCCGCAGCCGACGTGGTCGCCCGCGTGCACGGCGAGGTCGACGAGGGCCGTGCCCGGCACCGTCGCCGTACCGGACACCCGGTGGTCGGCGAGCCACGGGTGGCCGCTCGTGCCGAGCCGGCCCGTGCACACGAACCCTCCGTCGGCGAGCGGCACGCAGGCGCCGAGCAGCGGGTGCTCGGCGCCGGTGAGGCCGGCGGCGTCCAGGCCGGCCGGGACCGGCGGGTTCTCGGCCCAGTACCGCTGCCGGTCGAAGGCGTAGGTCGGCAGGTCCACGCGGTGCGCGCCGGTGCCTTCGTAGGCCGCCCGCGCCGTGTTCTTCGTGCCGTGGACGAGCAGCGGGCCGAGGACCGCGGCCAGGGTCCCGGTCTCGGGCCGGCCGCGGCGCAGGACCGCGCCGGCGAACACGTCGTCGCCGCTGTCCTCGGTGGCGAGGCACTCCTCGACCGCGGCGACGAGAGCGGGGTCCGGGCCGAGTTCGACGAAGGTGCGTACGCCGTCGGCGCGGAGCCGGGTGATCGCGGCGTGGAACCGGACGGTCTCGCGGGCCTGCCGCACCCAGTAGCCGGGATCCTGGAAGGCGTCCGCGTCGGTGGTGTCGCCGCCGGTGGGGACCACGGGTATGCGGGCCGGGTGGTACGTCACCGACTCGGCGGCCTCGCGCAGCTCGCGCAGCATCGGCTCCATCCGTGCCGAGTGGAAGGCGTGGCTGACCCGCAGCCGCTTGCCGGGGCGGCCGGGGAACCGTGCCGCCACGTCGAGGACCGCCCTCTCCTCGCCGGTGAGCACGACCGACGTGGGGCCGTTGACCGCGGCCAGTTCCACTCCGGGGCCGAGCAGCGGGGCGACGTCCGCCTCGGCCACCCGCAGGGCGACCATCGCGCCGCCGGGCGCGAGTTCCTGCATCAGGCGACCGCGTACGGCGACGAGCCGGCAGGCGTCCTCCAGCGTCAGGACGCCGGCCACATGGGCGGCGGCCAGCTCGCCCACGGAGTGCCCCACCAGGTGATCGGGTTCGGCTCCGTAGGACTCCAGGAGCCGGTACAGCGCCACCTCGACGGCGAACAGCGCGGGCTGCGCCCAGCTCGTGCGCGCGAGAGCCTCCGCGTCGCCGAACATCACCTCCCGCACCCCCTCCACGTGCGCGCACACCTCGTCCAGGGCTGCCGCGAACACCGGTGACGTGTCGTACAACTCCCGTCCCATGCCGAGGCGTTGGCTGCCCTGGCCGGTGAACAGGTAGGCGACGCGCCGCGTGGCGGACCGGCCCCGGGCCGCGGCCGGTCCCGTGGTCCCGGCCGCGATGGCGTCGAGCGCGGACAGGAGCCCGTCACGGTCGGTGCCCGAGGCCAGGGCCCGGTGGCCGAGGAGGGGGCGGGTGGTGGCGAGCGAGAAACCGACGTCGAGCGGGGCGAGTTCCGGACGCTGTGCCAGGTGTGCGCGCAGGGCCGCGGCCTGGCCGCGGACGGCCGTCTCGGTGCGGGCCGACAGCAGGAGCGGCAGCACGGGTGGTGCCGGCCGGGTGGCCGGCACCGGGGCGGGTGCGGGCCGGGCGGCCGGGGCTTCGAGGATGACGTGCGCGTTGGTGCCGCTGATGCCGAAGGAGGAGACGCCGGCCCGCCGGGGGCGGCCGGTGGAGGGCCACGGCACGGTCTCGGTGAGCAGTTCGACCTGGCCCGAGGACCAGTCGACCTGTTCGCTGGGCCGGTCCACGTGGAGCGTCGGCGGCAGCACGCCGTGCCGCATGGCCTGCACCATCTTGATGATGCCGCCGACGCCGGCGGCGGCCTGCGCGTGCCCGATGTTCGACTTGAGCGAGCCGAGCCACAACGGCTCGTCGCCGGTCCGGTCCTGGCCGTACGTGGCGAGCAGCGCCTGGGCCTCGATGGGGTCCCCGAGGACGGTCCCGGTGCCGTGTCCCTCGACGGCGTCCACCTCGGCGGGGCGCAGCCGGGCCCGGTCCAGGGCCTGGCGGATGACGCGCTGCTGGGCGGGGCCGTTGGGCGCGGTGAGGCCGTTGGACGCGCCGTCCTGATTGACGGCCGAGCCCCGCACCACGGCGAGCACGGGGTGTCCGTGGCGGCGCGCGTCGGAGAGCCGTTCGAGCATCAGCATGCCGACGCCCTCGGCCCAGCCGGTGCCGTCGGCGCCGGACGCGAAGGACTTGCAGCGGCCGTCGGCGGCGAGGCCGCGCTGCTTGCTGAAGTCTATGAAGGTGCCCGGGGTCGCCATCACGGTGACACCGCCGGCCAGCGCCGTGTCGCACTCGCCCGCGCGCAGTGCCTGTGCGGCCAGGTGCAGCGCCACCAGCGACGAGGAGCAGGCGGTGTCGATGGTCACCGCGGGCCCTTCGAGGCCCAGCAGGTAGGCGACGCGGCCGGTGACCACGCTGCCCGCGGAGCCGGTGCCGAGGAACCCCTCGGCGCCCTTGGGGACGGTGTGCAGGCGGGCCAGGTAGTCGTGGTACATGACGCCCGCGAAGACGCCGGTGCGCTGTCCGCGCAGGGCGGCGGGGTCGATGCCGGCGGACTCGACGGCCTCCCAGGACGTCTCGAGGAGGAGCCGCTGCTGCGGGTCCATGACGAGCGCCTCGCGCGGCGAGATCCCGAAGAAGGCCGCGTCGAACTCGGCGGCGTCGTGCAGGAATCCGCCCTCACGCACATAGCTGGCGCCGTCGGTGTCCGGGTCGGCGTCGTAGAGCCGCTCCAGATCCCAGCCGCGGTCGGTGGGGAACGGGGTGACGCCGTCGGCTCCCGAACTGACCAGGTGCCACAGCTCGTCGGGGGTGCGGACGCCGCCGGGGTAGCGGCAGGCCATGCCGACGATGACGACGGGGTCGTCGGTGTCCGGGCCGGGGCGCCGTACGGGCAAGGCCGCGGCGGGGCCGGGGCGCTGGGCGCCGAACAGCCGCTCCAGCAGGTGGGCGGCGACGGCGTCGGCGGTCGGGTGGTCGAAGACGAGGGTCGCGGAGAGCCGCAGACCGGTCACGGCGTTGAGCGCGTTGCGCAGTTCGACCGCGGTGAGCGAGTCGAAGCCGAGGTCGCGGAACGGCTGGTCGGGCGCCACGTCGTCCGCCGAGCCGTGGCCGAGGACGGCGGCGGCCCGGTCCTGGACCAGTTCGCGCAGGGCCGCGGTCCGTTCGTCGGCGGGCAGCGGGGTGAGCCGGTCGGTCAGCGACGCCGCGGCGACCGTGTCGGCGGCGGCGGCCTGCCGTCGTGGGGCACGGACCAGGCCACGGAAGACGGGCGGCAGGTGTTCGGCGGACTCGCGCAGCACGGCGAGGTCGAGGCGGACGGGCAGCACCGCGGCGTGCCCGGTGGCGGCGGCGAGGTCGAACAGGGCGGTGCCGTCGGCGGTGGACAGCGGCACGACGCCGCCGCGCGCCATGCGCCGACGGCCGGTGTCGTCGAGCCCGCCCGTCATCTCGCCCGCACCGTCCCAGAGGCCCCAGCCCAGGGAGAGTGCGGGCAGCCCCTCGGCGCGGCGCCGCTGGGCGAGCGCGTCGAGGAAGGCATTGGCGGCGGCGTAGTTGCCCTGCCCGGGCGCACCGAGCGCGGCCGAGACGGAGGAGAACAGGACGAACGCCGACAGGGGCGCGCCGCGCGTCAGTTCGTGCAGCGCGAGCGCGGCGTCCACCTTGGGGCGCAGCACCCGCGCCACCTGGTCGGAGGACAGGGACGTCACCGTCGCGTCGGCGAGCACTCCGGCGGTGTGTACGACGCCGGTCAGCGGATGCCCGGCGGGGACGCCGGCGAGGGCGGCGGCGAGGGCGTCCCGGTCGGCCACGTCGCAGGCGAGGAGGGTGACGTCGGCGCCGAGTCCGGTCAGTTCGGCGACCAGTTCGGCGGCGCCGGGCGCGGCCGGGCCGCGGCGGCTGAGCAGCAGGAGGCGGCGGACGCCGTGGGCGGTGACGAGGTGGCGGGTGATGATCCCGCCGAGTTCGCCGGTGGCACCGGTGACGAGCACGGTGCCGTCGGGGTCCCAGGCGGGTGCCTCGGCGCTCGGCGGGGCGGTGGCCAGGCGGCAGGCGAACAGCTCCCCGTCGCGGACGGCCAGTTGCGGTTCGGCCGAGCCGAGCACGCCCGGGTCCGGCTCGCCCCGCACATCCACGAGCTGGATGCGTCCGGGGTGTTCGGACTGGGCCGACCGTACGAGGCCCCAGACGGCGGCACCCGCCAGGTCGCGCACCGTCTCCCCGGGACGGGCCGCCACCGCGCCGTCGCAGAGGAGAACGAGCCGACTGGTCCCGAACCGCTCGTCCGCGAGCCAGTCCTGGAGGAGGGCGAGGGTGCGCAGGACGGCTTCGTGGGTGCGGGACGCTTCGTGCGTGTGACCAGCTTCGTGCGTGTGACCCGCTTCGTGCGTGTGACCCGCTTCGTACGTGTGACCCGCGGGTTCCGGCCCGTCCGCGTCCCCGACTCTGGCCGCCACCACCTCGGGCAGGGGCTGCCCGGCGTCGACGGCCGCGCGCAGGGCCGACAGGTCGGCATATCCGCCCTCGCCGAGCATCGCCCAGTCGGGTGCCCGCCGCGGTTCTGGTGTCTGAATCCGTGTCCAGTCCAGCCGGAACAGGGCGTCCTGAGGTGCCGTGTCCGCGGCCCCGGCGACGGCACCGTCCGAGGCGTCCAGGGCGTCCAGGGCGTCCAGGGCCATCGGCCGGAGCACCAGTGACGCCACCTCCGCGACGGGCCTCCCCGTGGCGTCGGCGATCTGGACGGTGACGCTCTCCGCCCCGCCGGGCGTCAGGCGCGCGCGCAGGGCACCCGCTCCGACGGCGTGCAGTTCCACCCCGTTCCAGGAGAACGGCAGCCGTCCGGGGCCGCTTCCGCCTTCCGTGTCCTGGTCGCGGCCGGTCCGGGTGACGCCGAGCGCCATCGAGTGCAGTACCGAGTCCAGGACGGCGGGGTGCAGCGGGAAGGCATCGGCGCCCGAGGGCCGGCCGGGGTCGGTGAGGTCGGTGAGGTCGGTGAGCAGGGCCTCGACGAAGAGTTCGTCCGCGCGCCGCCATGCCCGGCGCAGCCCGCGGAAGACGGGACCGTACTGCAGGCCGAGTCCGGCCAGGGTGTCGTAGAGCCCGGCCGTGTCCAGTTCGTGCGCGTCGTCCGGGGGCCACTGGGTGAGGTCGTACGAGGGTTCCGCCTCACGGGCCGGGCCGAGCAGGCCGGTGGCGTGCCGCGTCCAGTGGTCGGCCGGCTCACTGTCCTGCCGCGACGACACCTGCACGGAGCGGCAGCCGGTGGCGTCCGCCGCCCCGACGAGCAGTTGTACGTGTACGACGCCAGTTGCCGGAATCACCAGCGGCGCTGTCAGGGTCAGCTCCTCGACCCTTTCGCAGCCCACGCGCTCGCCGGCGCACAGCGCGAGATCGAGCAGCCCGGTGCCGGGGAACACGATCCGGCCCGCCACCTGATGGTCCGCGATCCAGGGCTGCGACTGCGCCGAGAGCCCGCCCAGGAACAGAACGTCCCCCGAGTCCGCCAGGCTGATCACGGCCTGGAGCAGCGGGTGCCCCGCCCCGGAGGAGCCGAGCGGGAGCGGCCCTGCGGTGAGCCGGGCGGTCGGCCAGAAGCGCCGGTGCTGGAAGGCGTAGGTGGGCAGGTCGACGACGTTGGCGCCGGTCGGTGCGTAGAAGGCGGCCCAGTCGATGTCGGCGCCGTCCGCCCACAGGCGGGCCAGGGCGGTGACGGCGGTGGTGGGTTCGGGCTGCTTGCGGTTGAGCACCGCGACGGCCAGGGCCTCGCCGTCGTACGTCTCGTCGATGGCGCCGGTGAGAGTGGCGTCCGGGCCCAGTTCCAGG
>NZ_BAAATS010000044.1:0-700 GCF_039533535.1 Streptomyces kunmingensis | reverse complement strand
GCGGGAGACGTTGCCGGTGTTCTCGGCGTGGCAGCGTCGGCGTCATGAGCGGGAGGCATCCGACAGGCTGCGCTACGAGGTCGCCTGGGAGCCGTTGCGGGCTGCCGGCGATGTGCCGCCGGATGTGTCGGGCGGCTGGCTGCTCGTCGAGTCGGCCGGTGCCGAGGACGTGTGGGCGGACGCGCTCGCGGAGGACCTGGCGGGCCGTGGAGCTGAGATCAACAGGCTGCGGCTCGAACCGGCAGACGTGGAACGGGCGGCACTGGCCGCTCGCTTCGAGG
The DNA here is from genome assembly GCF_039533535.1 of Streptomyces kunmingensis. Classification (NCBI taxonomy): domain Bacteria; kingdom Bacillati; phylum Actinomycetota; class Actinomycetes; order Kitasatosporales; family Streptomycetaceae; genus Streptomyces; species Streptomyces kunmingensis. The sequence goes on along the minus strand of NZ_BAAATS010000044.1, from coordinate 419 downwards.
AGTTCACCGGTCACGGGCGCGTGGTGTCGTTCCTGGGGCAGGAGGAAGAGGAGTACCGGGGTGTTGCTGCGACGGCTGTGGTGGTGCAGGCGCTTGGTGATGCTGGGCTGGATTGCCGCGTCTGGGCGGTGACGTCGGGCGCGGTGTCGGCTGGGGCGGATGCCGGACTCACGCGTCCGGTGCGTGCGGGTGTGTGGGGTCTGGGCCGGGTCGTGGCGTTGGAGGAGCCGGGGCGTTGGGGTGGTCTGGTCGATGTGCCGGAGCAGCCGTCAAAGGACGCTGTCGGGCGGTTGGTGGAGGTGCTGGCGGGTGGTGCTGGTGATGAGGATCAGCTGGCGGTGCGTGGCGGGACCGTTCTCGGGCGGCGTCTGGTGCCTGCGCGTCGCCGTGACGGGGGTGGGGAGTGGGTGCCGTCGGGG
>NZ_BAAATS010000043.1:0-776 GCF_039533535.1 Streptomyces kunmingensis | reverse complement strand
CCCGCGGCATAGCGGTAGAGGGTCTCCACCACCGCGAACTTGTCCGCGATCGCGGCGAGAGAAGTGGTGTTGTCAGTGTCCGACATGACGCGTCCTTACTTGGCGGGTCGTTACGTCAACCACCGTAGACCACTAAACGACACCTGTCGAATAGAGGTGATGTCGTGAGCGAGCCAAGCAAGGCAGAGCCATGCCCACCGTGGATCTCAGAGCCCGAGGGCGACCGGCACCACTGCCGGCGGGGATCGCAGTCACGCTGACGCCGGGCCGTCGTACCCGCCTACGGTCACAGCCGTACTGAGCGACGCGGCTCGCGTCGGACAGGTACCAACAGCGTCCTGGTCGGCGGCCGGACCGCGCAGCCGGTTGTCGAGACCTGAGGCGGCGCAGCCGGATGTTCGGCCTCGAAGTAGGGTGCGTCCATGGTGAGTGAGCAGACTTCGGCGGTCGCAGCGGATCCGCGCTTCACCCGCTCGCGACAGGCGATCGCGGACGCACTGGCCGACCTCATGGAGCGGACGCGGTCATGCCCTTCGGTCTCCGCACTGGCGGAAGCAGCAGGCATCCACCGCGCCACCTTCTACAACCACTTCGACTCGGTCGAAGAAGCCGCGGTGTACGTGATCGCAGATGATTTCCGCGCCCTTCACGACCTGAACATCCGCGATCGGCACAGGGGCGCCGACCCGACCGCCGTCGCGGTGGCCACGCTGAATGCCATGCTGGACTCTCTTCGGCAGCGCAAGAGTCTCTTCCTGCTGGCCTCGACCTGGCGC
>NZ_BAAATS010000042.1:0-126527 GCF_039533535.1 Streptomyces kunmingensis | reverse complement strand
ATATCTGGCGTTGACTTTTGGCACGCTGTTGAGTTCTCAAGGAACGGACGCTTCCTTCGTACTCACCCTCTCGGGCTTTCCTCCGGGCGCTTCCCTTCGGTCTTGCGTTTCCGACTCTATCAGATCTTTCCGATCCGATTTCCTCGGGGCCTTACTCCGCTTTCCAGAATTCCGCTTTTCGCGGCTTCCTTTCCGGCGGGGCCAAACTCTACCAGTCTTTTCTCGACCGTCTGACCACTCGTCTGCGGACATGCAGAAGCCGATCAAAGATAAGGTGACTTGATAGATGCTGCCGGGATGAAGGACGCTCGTGGGCGTCGGTCGGCCCCAGGCAGGAGTACGACAGTACATGGGGGCGAGGCTTCGGCGCAAATCGTTTGCCGGGCGCCCCTACGGCCGCCAACCGGTAGCTCTCGTGCGGAACCGGGACTTTTTATGACTTACGCTTCTGAACAGTACGCCGTCCAGGACAGATAGTGACGGTGACCATGAATCTCCGCCCCCTGGGAGGCTTGCCATGACCAGTGTGACGTCCCCTCTTGCAGGACGCGCCATCGGGCTCTCCGCTGTTCCTGACCCGGTGTTCTCCGGTGCGATGGTCGGCCCCGGCACCGCCATCGATCCTGTCCGAGAGCCCTCCGAGGCCGTCGCTCCTGTGAGCGGCATCGTCGTGTCGCTGCACCCGCACGCCTTTGTCGTCGTGGACGAAGAGGGACACGGTGTGCTGACGCACCTGGGTATCGACACCGTGCAGCTCAACGGTGAAGGCTTCGAACTGCTCGTCAACAAGGGCGACACCGTCCAGCGCGGCCAGGCCGTGGTCCGCTGGAATCCGGCCGCCGTCGAGGCTGCCGGCAAGTCCCCGGTATGCCCGGTCGTAGCACTCGAGGCCAGCGCCGAATCGCTGTCGGACGTCGCGGAGAGCGGCGACCTCAAGGCCGGCGACGCTCTCTTCGGCTGGAAGTGACGGGACACCGTCACTGACGGCCGGCAGCACAACCAACGCGGCGGCTCGGCCCGCCGCACTATCGGAGACGGGTGAGATGGAGACAACGCTTCGAGGCGTCGGCGTGAGCCACGGTGTGGCGATCGGCGAAGTTCGGCACATGGGGACGGCGGTGCTCGAGCCCCCGGCCAAGCAGATCCCGCCGGAGGAGGCCGAGCGCGAGCAGGGGCGCGCCCGTCAGGCTGTCGAAGCTGTCGCGGCCGACCTGAACGCGCGCGGCAATCTGGCGGGCGGCGAGGCGCAGGCAGTGCTCGAGGCGCAGGCCATGATCGCTCAGGACCCCGAGCTGATCGCGGATGTCGACCGTCGTATCACCGTCGGCAGCAGCGCCGAGCGCGGCATCTACGACGCCTTCTCGCACTACCGCGAGCTCCTCGCCGGAGCCGGCGAGTACATGGCCGGGCGGGTCGCGGACCTCGACGACGTGCGCAACCGCATCGTGGCGCGGCTGCTCGGCGTGCCGATGCCCGGCGTGCCGGACAGCGACAAGCCGTACGTGCTCATCGCCCGGGACCTCGCGCCCGCCGACACCGCACTTCTCGACCCCGCGCTCGTGCTCGGTTTCGTGACCGAGGAAGGCGGGCCGACCAGCCACAGCGCGATCCTGGCCCGCGCCCTCGGCGTGCCGGCCGTAGTGGCGTTGCCGGGCGCCGGTGAACTGGCGGAGGGCACCGTCGTCGCCGTCGACGGCAGCACGGGCGAGATCTTCGTCGAGCCGACACAGGAGAAGCGGGCCGCTCTGGAGGCTTCCGCCGCCGAGCGCAAGGCCGCGCTGGCCGCTTCGTCCGGCCCCGGTGCCACCTCGGACGGGCACAAGGTGCCGCTGCTCGCCAACATCGGTGGTCCCGCGGACGTCCCGGCGGCCGTCGAAGCGGGCGCCGAGGGTGTCGGTCTCTTCCGCACCGAGTTCCTCTTCCTCGACGACAGCAAGCAGGCTCCTTCCGAGGAGAAGCAGGTCGAGGCGTACCGTCAGGTCCTCGAGGCGTTCCCCGAAGGTCGCGTCGTCGTGCGGGTGCTGGATGCCGGCGCCGACAAGCCGCTGGACTTCCTGACCCCCGCCGACGAGCCCAATCCGGCTCTGGGCGTGCGTGGTCTGCGGTCGCTCCTCGATCACCCCGAGGTGCTCCGCACCCAGCTGACCGCGCTGGCGAAGGCCGTGGAAGGGCTGCCGGTCTACCTCGAGGTCATGGCGCCGATGGTCGCCGACCGGGCCGACGCCAAGGCGTTCGCCGACGCCTGTCGTGCGGCCGGTCTGCAGGCCAAGTTCGGTGCGATGGTGGAGATTCCGTCCGCCGCGCTGCGTGCCCGCTCCGTGCTGCAGGAGGTCGAGTTCCTGTCGCTGGGCACCAACGACCTGGCCCAGTACACGTTCGCGGCCGACCGTCAGGTCGGGGCCGTGTCGCGTCTGCAGGACCCGTGGCAGCCCGCACTGCTCGACCTGGTCGCGCTGTCCGCCGATGCCGCGAAGGCCGAGGGCAAGAGCTGTGGCGTCTGCGGTGAGGCCGCGTCCGACCCGCTCCTGGCCTGTGTACTGACCGGTCTGGGCGTCACCTCCCTCTCCATGGGTGCCGCGTCGATCCCCTACGTCCGCGCGACGCTCGGCAAGCACACGCTGGCCCAGTGCGAGCGGGCGGCCGCCGCCGCTCGTGCCGCCGACTCCGCCGAAGAGGCACGCGCGGCCGCGCAGGCCGTGCTGTCCGGCGAGTAGCCGCTCGGCCAGGCTGTTCCTGAGGGCGCTCCACCTGCGGGTGGGGCGCCCTCAGGGCTTTTCGGTGCCGGTCAGTGGTGGTGCCGGCTCTCCGGTGCGGAATCCTCGACCTCGGGTGCTGTGCAGTACTCGACGCCGGGTTCCGGTGCGGTCAGGTCGCCCGAGGAGGCGTCGGTGCAGTACGCGTCGAAGACCTGAGCGGCAGTCAGTTCCTTGAGGCGCTCCTCCTTCAGGCGCCAGCCGTAGACACGGTCGTGGTCGTCCGCGGTGGTCCGGACGATCAGCGCGCAGGGGCTGCCGGTGACGATGGCCAGCGCCAGTACGGTCGTAAGCTCCATCGCCGCCGTCTCCTCGAGACGGACGGTGCCGGGTGTGCCGGCGTCGATGTGCAGCACCGACAGCAGCATCTGCTTCCCCGTGGGGACACTGCAGACCCAGTGGTGGGCGCCCTCGCCGATGGTGTCGATCGCGCGGGCCACCAGGTACGAGGCGCGCGCGAACGCGGCCCGGCCGATGTCCTTCCCGCACACCGCGCAGGGGCCGGTGCGGGCGAGGACGGAGGAGGCGTACTCCCAGGTCGCCTGGCGGACGGCTTCCTCGACGAGGTCCGGCACGAGGTCGGCCAGGGGCTGTCCCTCGTACGGGAGGGAGGGGCCGGTCGAGGCGAGCTCCGCCGTGAAGCGGGTGCGGCTGGTGGGGGTGTCGGGTTCGAGGCCCGTATCCGCGCAGAATTCGGCGTACTCCTCGGGGTCGAAGAGTGCGACCGTGGTGTGTCCTCCCGCCGCGGCCTGGGACTTGAGGAGTGCTTCCACCTGCCGCAGATACGCGGTGTGGTCGTCGAAGGTGAAGCTGCGGTAGCGCCGCATCTCCGTGAAGTCCTGCTCATCGGCCAACAGGCCGATGGTGCCCGCGATCTCCCGGCGCAGGATGTGCCGCGTGCTGCTCGTCCGGCCGTGCTGTGTGTCGGTCATGATTCCCCCTGAGTGCGATCGTCGATCGATGCTCACTCAGAGTAACCGTCGGCTCTGACAATGCCGTCCGGCCGGGCTCGTCCGGCCGGACGTCGGCTCGTCGTCAGGCTCGTTTGCGGGCGATCTCCTCGTAGAACCGGAGGAGTTCGAGGTCGTCGACGGAGCCGGGGTTGACCGCCTTGTCGAAGGGGGTGCCCTGGAGCAGGCGCTTCACCGGGACTTCGATGCGCTTGCCGGTGAGGGTGTGGGGGACGCCCGGGGCTTCGATGATCTCGTCGGGGACGTGCCGCGGGGAGAGCTGTTCGCGGATGGTCCGCTTGATGCGGGCCCGCAGGTCGTCGTCGAGTACGGCGCCGGGGGCGAGGTGCACGAAGAGTGGCATCCAGTAACCGCCGTCGGGTTCTTCGAGGCCGATGACGAGGGACTCGCGGATCTCGGGGAGGCGCTCCACCGCTTCGTAGATGTCGGCGGAACCCATGCGGACGCCCTGCCGGTTGAGGGTGGAGTCGGAGCGGCCGTGGATGACGACGGAGCCCCGGGAGGTGGCGGTGATCCAGTCGCCGTGGCGCCAGACTCCCGGGTACGTGTCGAAGTAACTGTCGTGGTAGCGGCTGCCGTCGGGGTCGTTCCAGAAGCGGATGGGCATCGACGGCATGGGGTTGGTGACGACGAGCTCGCCGACCTCGTCGGTGAGGGGCTTGCCCTGGGGGTCCCAGGCCTGGAGGTCCGTGCCGAGGCCGGGGGCCTGGAGCTCGCCGATGTACACGGGGAGGGTGGGCACGGCTCCGGCGAAGCAGGAGCAGACGTCGGTGCCGCCGCTGACCGAGGCGGTCCAGAGATCGGCGCGGACCTCGTCGTGGAGCCAGCGGAAGCCGTCGGGCGGGAGCGGGGAGCCCGTCGTGGCCACGCACTTCACGCGGGACAGGTCGTGATCGCGGGACGGGTGCACGCCGGCCTTGCGGCAGGCCATGACGTAGGCGGCGGAGGTGCCGAAGAGGGTCGCTCCGGTGCGTTCGGCGATGGACCATTGCGCGCCGGTGTCGGGAAAGCCGGGGCTGCCGTCGTACGTGACGATCGTGGTGCCGGTGAGCAGGCCCGAGACGAGGAAGTTCCACATCATCCAGCCGGTGGACGTGTACCAGAAGAAGCGGTCGTCGGGGCCGAGGTCGCAGTGCAGACCGAGCTGTTTGAGGTGTTCGACGAGGATGCCGCCCTGGGACTGGACGATGGCCTTGGGCAGTCCGGTCGTGCCGGAGGAGTAGAGCACCCAGAGGGGATGGTCGAAAGGCACCTCTTCGTAGACGGGTGCTACGTCCGCGGAGGTGAGGGACGACCATGCGAGCGCGCCTTCCGGGGCTTCGGTGCCCAGGAGGGGGATGTGCACCACGGCGCGCACGGAGGGCAGCGCGGAGCGCAGTTCCGTCACGGTGTCGCGGCGGTCGTGCTCCTTGCCTCCGTAGCGGTAGCCGTCGACGGTGAACAGGACGACGGGCTCGACCTGCTGGAAGCGGTCGAGAACGCTGCGGGCTCCGAAGTCGGGGGCGCAGGACGTCCAGACGGCGCCGACGGCCGCGGTCGCCAGGAAGGCGATGGCGGCTTCGGGGATGTTGGGCAGGTAGCCGCTGACGCGGTCTCCCGGGCGTACGCCGAGGGCGCGCAGCTCTGCCGCGAGGGAGCCGACCTGCCTGCGCAGTTCTGACCAGGTGACGGTGCGCTGCTCGTGTGTCTCGTCCACGTGCAGGATGGCGGGGGTGTCCGCGCGCGCGGGGTCGTCGGCGGTGCGCAGTGCGTGGGCCGCGTAGTTCACGGTGGCGCCGGGGAACCATTCGGCGCCGGGCATGGCGCGGCTGCCCAGCACGCGCGCGTAGGGGTGGGTGAAGCGCACGTCGAACCAGTCGGTGACGGCTTGCCAGAACGTCTCGAGTTCGGTGACCGACCAGCGGTGCAGGGCTTCGTAGCCGCCCTCGGCGGGCGCTCCGTACTTGGCGGAGGCCCAGGCCTGGAACCGTGTGACCTGCGCTTCGGCGATCTGCTGCTGGTCGGGCTGCCAGAGCGGCGAGGGGTTCGCTGTGGTCATGGTGCGGCTCCTGGGAAGTACGCGGCGTGTGCGTCCTCGGCGCGCACGGGCTGGGATGTGCGCGTGACGCGGCTGACAGGACGATGCCACGTGATCGGCGGTGACACCAGGGTGTCCCCCACACAGTCCGGCTCGTGAAGATGTGCTGCGGCCACGGGTGAACGGCAGTTGAACGCGCCACGCGCGCGTGGCGCCCAGTGGCAGGGTGAACAGCATGAACGGTGGTGACCTGGTGCGCTCGGTGAAGGCGGTTTCTCTGGTGGGGACGGCCCGGGGACTGCGCGCTGTGCGGGCCTCGTGGCGGCATCGTCGGGCGGATTCCGTGGGGCTCGCGCAGCGGGGCCGTGAGCGGGCCCGGGTCCCAGGGTGCGTGGTCGGGGTGGAACCGGGGCCGGGCGGTGGTGTCGTGCGGTTCGAGCGGTCCCGGCTGCGGATCACGGTCACGGTGAGCGGCGCCGTGTTCTGGGGGTGGGACGGGGCCGAGCCCACGCCGTCCTACGGAGTGGCCGGTGGGTGCCCGGAGGCGGATCCGCGGGCTGTTCTGGAGCCGGACAAGGAGGGCGGCTGGAGGGTGGTGTCCGAGCGGGCGACCGTGGCGGTGTCGCGCCTCGGCGCTGTCACGGTGTGTACGCCGGGTGGCGTGCTGCTGCGCCGTGATGTGCCGCCGCGGTGGTGGGAGCCCGAGGGCGGCGGTGTGGCCCGCTGGGTGCAGCGGTCGGAGGTCACCGCGGACGCGCGGTTCTTCGGGCTCGGGGGGCGGGCGTCGGGTCCTCGGTTGCGTGACGGGACGTACGCCATGTGGAACACCGACGGGCGCCGTCCGTTCGGCCCGGGGGACGATCCGCTGTCGATCACCATGCCGGTCCTGCTGGTGGTCGCCGACGCGGGCACGCATCTGGTCTTCCACGACAACTCGTGGGACGGGACGGTGAGTCTGCGGGAGGGACAGGAGGGCGCGGGGTCGGGGCACGACCGGCCGGGCATGTCCGAGCTGCGTATGGAGGGCGGTCCGTTGCGCTGCTGGGTCGTGGTGGGCACGCCCGCGCGTGTTCTGCATACGTGGGCGCAGTTGACGGGTCCCGCTGCCGTGCCTCCGTCGTGGGCGCTGGGCCATCATCATGCGCGGCAGGGCGCGGGCGGCGAGCTGGAGGTGCGACGGGTTGTCGACTCCTACAAGGAGCGTGCCTTACCTCTGGAAGCGGTGCATGTAGGGATCGACCGTCGTGCCGCACGGCAGGCCTTCGCCGTCGGTCCTGAGCGGCTTCCCTCGATGTCCCGGCTCGCCGAGGAGCTGCGCGGGGACGGCGTCCGGTTGGTGTCCGTCGTCGACCCCGCGGTCAGGGCCGAGCAAGGTGATGCGGTGTTCGACGGCGGGCGGGTGATCGACGCCTTTGTGCGGGATGCGGCCGGGCGGCTCGTGCGCGGGGTCGTGGGGCCGGGTGAGGCGGCGTATCCGGACTTCACGGCGAAGGAGGTCCGCAAGTGGTGGAGCGGGCAGTACGAGGAGCGTCTCGCGCAGGGTTTCTCCGGGTTCTGGCACGACATGGAAGAGCCCGCGTTCGGTGGTCCGTCCTTGCCCCGCTCGGCCCGGCACGCTCTGGAGGGTCCTGGGGGCGACCATCGTGAGGCGCACAACGTGTATGCGTTGTGCATGGCGCGGGCCGCCTATGAGGCGCTGTGTGAACTGCAACCGCAGGAACGGCCGTTCGTGTTCTCCCGTGCCGGCTGGGTGGGCATGCAGCGCTACGGAGGTGCGGGCTCCGAGGAGGTGACGGCAGGGTGGCCCGGATTGCGGGCCTCGTTGTCGCTGGTGATCGGTCTCGGGTTGTGCGGGGTGCCGTACTCGGGATCGGACATGGGCGGGTTCGACGAGGACCCGTCCGCGGAGCTCTCCTTGCGCCGACTGCAACTGGGTGCCTACTTGCCGCTGTTCCGTACCCGTTCCGGGGAGCGGGCGGGTCGGCGGGAGCCGCGGGTCTTCGGGGACGAGGTACTGGCGCACGCGCGCGTGGCGCTGAACGAGCGTCGGCGTCTCCTCCCCTACTTCATGTCACTCGCTCATCTCGCCCGGCTGACGGGTGCTCCGTATGTGCGCCCTTTGTGGTGGGGGGCTCCGGAGGACCGTGCTCTGCGTGACTGTGAGGACGCCTTCTTGTTGGGGGACTGCTTGTTGGTGGCTCCCGTACTGGAGCCCGGTGTCGTCCGTCGGACGGTGCGGCTGCCTCGTGGACGCTGGTACGACACGGCGACCGGTGCGGTGTTCGACGGGCCGGGCCAAGTGACGGTCGACGCTCCCTTGTCGAGGATTCCGGTGCTGGTTCGGGCTGGCTCGGTGCTTCCCGTGCGTGGTGGGAGCGGGGCGATCGAGCTGGAGGTGTGGGCGCCGGAGCTCGGCCGCACGGGCGGCGGCCTGGTGGTGCCGGAGCCGGGTGACGGCCGGGAGGAGCCCGAGGTCGAGCGGTATCGGGTGCGGTGGAGCGAGGGACGGGTGGTCGTGGAGGAGGAGGGCGAACGCGCCGGTGGAGAGCCGCTTCGCCCGGTCCACGTGCGCGGTCTGCACACGGACCGGGCCGGCCGCGGGGATCACATGTAGCGGCCCTCGAACCATGCTTTGACGGCCAGGGTGTGGAGCGGGAAGGCGAGTTCGGCGGGGCGTCGCAGGAGATGCCAGCCCTCCGTCTCGTCCGTCGGTGCGCTGGCGGGCAGTTGCGCGGCCGGGCGCTCGGGCAGCACGCCGAAGAGCAGGAGGTGGCCGTCCGGGGAGCTGAGGGCGTCCACGAGGCGTACGTCGCGGGCGGCTCCGTCGATGCCCGTCTCCTCCTTGAGCTCGCGGACGACGGCCTGCCGCCAGTCCTCCCGGTCGTCGATGAAGCCGCCGGGCAGCGCCGGCTCACCGCGCGCGGGTGCGATGGTGCGGGTGATGACGACCAGGGCCGAGCCTCCGGTGTCGTAGACGGGCTGCAGGGCGATCGCGACGGGCAGCGGGTTGCGGTAGGCGACCGAGTTGCAGGCCGGGCAGGTGCGCGGCCAGCCGTGCGCCTGGGCCCCGTAGGCGGTTCCACAGCTTGAACAGTGGGAATCCGGAACGGGATTGCTCATGGGGTGGGTTGATGCGGACACGGCGCGGACTGTATCCGATCACCCGTGCGCGGTCTTCCCCGGAGGGGGCCGCTGCTGATAGATGCAGGGGCCATGACACGAATCTTCACCGTTCTCCAGAAACTCGCCGCCACGACGGCCGCCGCCCTGCTCGGCGCGGCGGCGGTTCCCGCCACCGCGCACGCGACGCCCGACCCCAAGGCGCCCAAGGAGTTCGTGGCACTCGGCGATGTGGATCCCACGATCATTCAGGAGATGCGCTACTTCACGGAGCACGACTTCGTGGGCGAGCGGATCGACGGCTACAAGAAGCCGATGTGCATCCTGACGAAGCCCGCCGCCAAGGCACTGCACAAGGCGCAGACCGGGCTTCTGAAAAAGGGCTACTCCCTGAAGGTGTACGACTGTTATCGGCCGCAACGCGCGGTCGACCACTTCGTACGCTGGGCCAAGGATCTCGACGACCAGAGGATGAAGGCCGAGTTCTATCCGCAGGTCGACAAGACGCGCTTGTTCGCGGACGGTTACATCGCGGAGAAGTCGGGGCACAGCCGCGGTTCCACGGTGGATCTCACCGTGGTGAAGCTGCCTGCGCGGCCCACGCGCCCTTACGTGCCCGGTGAGCGGTTCACGGCCTGCTACGGGCCCCAGAAGGACCGGTTCCCCGACAACTCCGTGGACATGGGTACCGGGTTCGACTGCTTCGACACGCTCTCGCACACGGATGATCCGCGCGTTCAGGGTGTCCAGCGGGCCAATCGGGATCTGCTGCGAGATGCGCTCTCGGGTCAGGGATTCGTCAATCTGCCTGAGGAGTGGTGGCACTACACCTACAAGCCCGAGCTCTTTCCTGACACCTATTTCGACTTCCCGGTCTCCCGGAGGTCGCTCACCGGACGGTGAGGAAGTCACCAGGTAGTCGCTGACCGGCCGGTGAGGAGGGCGCGGCCGGTGAGGAAGAGGGCGCGGCCGGAACCACCCCCGTGGGTCCCGGTCGCGCCCTTACCGATTACACGGACGCACAGGAGGCGCACATGGTTCTCCTACGGTTCTGCGTGACCCCTGACGTCGGACGGTTGCCCGTGACACACTTCTGACGTTCCGTCAGATCTGTTGCCCGGGAGGGACAGTGGCGCGTTCGCGTATACCTGTCGTGGCCGATTGGTTCGCTGAGGAAGGGGACGGCTTCCGTCTGCTGGGGACACGCTGCTCGGCGTGCGCGTCGGTGTTCTTCCCGCGCGAGGACGCGCGGTGCCGCCATCCCGGCTGCGCGGGCGGTGATCTGGTCGAGGTGCCGCTGTCGCGGCGGGGGCGGATCTGGTCGTACACCGACTCCCGGTACCGGCCACCGCAACCGTACGTCTCGGACCGGGAACTTCCGTGGCAGCCCTACACGTTGATCGCTGTGGAGCTAGCGGCAGAGCGACTCGTGGTGCTCGGCCAGGGGGCTCCCGGGATCTCCGTGACCGATCTGGACGTCGGCATGGAGGTCGAGGTGGTGCCGGGCGTGCTGAGCGAGGACGGGGACGACGAGACCGGCACGGCCTGGACGACCTGGCACTGGCGGCCGACGGGGGTGGTGGCATGACGGGGGACGTGGCGGTGCTCGGTGCGGGCATGCACCCCTGGGGCAAATGGGGACGCAGCTTCGTCGAGTACGGGACGGCGGCGGCGCGGGAGGCGCTCGTCGACGCCGGCCTGGAGTGGCGGGACGTGGGCTCCATAGTCGGCGCGGACACCGTGCGCGGGGGCTATCCGGGCTACGTGGCGGGGGCGACGTTCGCGAAGGCACTCGGCTGGCAGGGAGCCCGGGTCGCGAGCGTGTACGCGGCGTGCGCCTCGGGCGCGCAGGCGATCAACGCGGCGCGGGCACAGATCCTCGCGGGGCTGGCCGACGTCGTGCTCGTGGTGGGCGCCGATGCCGCGCCCAAGGGATTCTTCCGTCCCGCGGGCGGCGACCGGCCCGACGACCCCGACTGGTTGCGCTTCCGGGTGCTCGGGGCGACGAACCCGACCTACTTCGGCCTCTACGCCCGGCGCCGGATGGCCCTGCACGGCGACACCCTGGAGGACTTCGCCCAGGTCAAGGTGAAGAACGCGGCGTGTGGAGCGCTCAACCCCCATGCGCGGTACCGCACGGCGGTGACGGCCGAAGAGGTCGCTGCCTCCGCCGTCGTGGCCGACCCGCTGCGGCTGCTCGACATCTGTGCGACGTCGGACGGGGGCGCGGCGCTCGTGCTGTCCAGCATGGAGTTCGCGCGGCGGCACGGAGCACCGGACCCGGTCCGCATCCGGGCCGTCTCCACGGTGACACCGACGTATCCGAACACCGTGCTCGACCTTCCCGACATCGCCACCGACTCGGCGGCGGGCGTCGAGCCACAGGGGCCGGTCTTCCGGGCCTCGATCGCCCGCGCGGCCTACGAGGAGGCCGGGATCGGGCCACGGGACCTGTCGCTCGCGGAGGTCTACGACCTGTCCACCGCCCTGGAGTTGCAGTGGTACGAGGACCTCGGGCTGTGTGGCGAGGGCGAGGGGGCCAAGCTGCTCCGGGAGGGCACGACGTCGCTCGGCGGTCTCATACCGGTGAACGCCAGCGGCGGGCTCGCCTCCTTCGGTGAGGCGGTGCCCGCGCAGGCGATAGCCCAGGTCTGCGAGCTGACGTGGCAGCTGCTTGGTACGGCGGGCGCGCGTCAGGTGGCGGGGGCCCGGGCCGGGATCACCGCCAATCAGGGGTTGTTCGGGCACGGTTCGGCGGTCGTCGCCGTGCGCTGAGCCGCACTCCCGGAAGGACGGCCTCCGTGGCTCAAATGCCGTGCACCGTACGGTACTTGGGGGATGCCGCCCCCCGGTCAACCGTTGCGGTCCACGACCTTGACGCTCCAGTACGGCCGGTGAACACTTCCGGGTGTCAGTCGGCATCGCCGCATGTCGGCCCACCGTCCACTCGGGTCCTTGCCTGCCCTTGGGGCGCTTCCTGCCGACTTGTGGCAGGCCGGGCCGCTCCCCCCACGATCGGCGGCTGTGCGGGCATGCTCGTCACGGAGGACCGGGGCCCGCCGCCCCGGGCGAGGGCCTAGGAGCCGCCATGAGCAATGGAGACATCTTCGTCGGTGAGGTCATCGGCACCGCCATTCTGATCCTGTTCGGCGCGGGCGTCTGCGCCGCCGTCACCCTCAAGTACTCCAAGGCGAGGGCCTCCGGGTGGATCGTCATCGCGTTCGGCTGGGGTTTCGGCGTCCTGGCCGGGGCGTACACGGCCGCGCCGCTCTCGGGCGGTCACCTCAATCCCGCCGTGACCCTCGGCATCGCGGTGGACACCGGCAAGTGGGACAAGGTCTGGGTCTATCTGTGCGGCGAGATGGTCGGGGCGATGCTGGGCGCCGTCCTCGCGTACCTGGTGTATCTCGCGCAGTTCAACGCCAACGTGAGCTCGACCGCGAAGAGCACGGAGACCACGGCGGGGGCAGCGGGCACGGAGGAACCAGTCGTGGTCGCCGCGGACGAGGACGGTCCGACGCCGACGCTGGGGATCTTCTCGACGATTCCCGAGATCCGGAACCCGGTCGCGAACCTGATCACGGAGATCATCGCGACGGTCGCTCTGGTCCTGCCCATCCTTGCCTTCGGCCTGACCAAGGGGCTGGGCGAATCGGGTACGCAGGTGCTCGTCGTGGCTCTCGTGGTCGTCGGTATCGGCCTCTCGCTCGGTGGGCCCACGGGCTATGCGATCAACCCGGCCCGTGACCTGGGCCCGCGCATCGTGCACCAGTTCCTGCCCATTCCCAACAAGGGCACCTCCGACTGGGGTTACGCCCTCGTCCCGGTCGTCGGACCGCTGATCGGCGGCGTGCTGGCGGGGCTCATCTACAACGCGGCGTTCTGACGCAGCGTTCTGCGGGGTAGCGCCCGCCTCGCTCCCGACAGCCCTCGCGCCCGAACGACCGCCCCCCACGACCGTCTTCTCCCGCACGACCGTCTTCTCACGAAGGGGTAGCCATGCCCGACAACTCCGTGAAGTACGTCGCCGCCATCGACCAGGGGACCACCTCGAGCCGTTGCATCATCTTCGACCAGAGCGGCGCGATCGTCGCCGTGGACCAGCGGGAGCACCGACAGATCTTCCCCAAGCCCGGCTGGGTGGAGCACGACGCCACCGAGATCTGGTCCAAGGTCCAGGCGGTCGTCGCCGGTGCGATCGCCAAGGCGGGCCTGCGGACCGACCAGCTCAGTGCGCTCGGCATCACCAACCAGCGGGAGACGACGGTCCTGTGGGACCGGGCGACCGGCAAGCCCGTGCACAACGCGATCGTCTGGCAGGACACCCGGACGTCGGCCCTGTGCAACGAGCTGGGCGGCACGGACGGCCAGGACCGGTTCCGCGACCGGACGGGACTCCCGCTGGCCAGCTACTTCTCCGGGCCGAAGGCCGCCTGGCTGCTCGACAATGTGCCGGGCCTGCGGGCGCGTGCGGAGCGCGGCGAGATCGCCTTCGGCACGATCGACTCGTGGCTGATCTGGAACCTGACCGGCGGCACCGACGGTGGTGTCCACGTCACGGACGTCACCAACGCCGGGCGCACCATGCTGATGAACCTGGAGACGCTGCAGTGGGACGCGTCGATCCTGTCGGCGATGAACGTCCCGGAGGCGGTCCTTCCGGAGATCCGTTCGTCGGCGGAGGTGTACGGCACGGCAGCGGGCCAGCTCGCCGGGGTGCCCGTCGCCTCCGCGCTGGGCGACCAGCAGGCGGCCATCTTCGGGCAGGCCTGTTACGACACGGGCACGGCGAAGAACACGTACGGCACGGGCAGCTTCCTGCTGCTCAACACCGGTAACCGGCCGGTGCCCTCGAAGAACGGCCTGCTCACCACCATGGGGTACAAGATCGGCTCCGAGGCGCCCGTGTACTGCCTCGAGGGATCGATCGCGATCACCGGGGCGCTGGTGCAGTGGTTCCGCGACCAGCTCGGCATCATCAGGTCCGCCGACGAGATCGAGACGCTGGCCGCGAGCGTCGACGACAACGGCGGGGCGTACATCGTGCCGGCGTTCTCCGGCCTGTTCGCGCCGTACTGGCGCTCCGACGCGCGCGGTGTCGTCACGGGCCTGACCCGCTACGTCACCAAGGGGCATCTGGCCCGTGCCGTCCTGGAGGCGACGAGCTGGCAGACCCGTGAGGTCGTCGACGCGATGTACCAGGATTCCGGGGTGCGGATCACGACCCTGAAGGTCGACGGCGGCATGACGAAGAACAACCTTCTGATGCAGCACCAGGCGGACGTGCTCGACGTGCCCGTCATCCGGCCCAAGGTCTCCGAGACGACGTGTCTGGGGGCCGCGTACGCCGCCGGGCTCGCGACGGGCGTGTGGAACGACCTGGACGAGCTCAAGGCCCACTGGCAGCGCGACGCCGAGTGGTCGCCGTCCATGGACGCGCAGACCCGGGACCGCGAGTACCGCAACTGGCGCAAGGCCGTGGAGAAGAGCTTCGGCTGGCACGAGGACGACGGGGCCTGACGAACGGGCGTGACGAACAGGCGTGACGAACAGGCCTGATCAACGGGCCTGAGGAACGCGCCTGCCGTCAGCACGCGCGCGTAGTCGTGAAATACGCTCTACGCGCGCGTGCGGCGCGGTGCAGGGTGGTCCGAGCGACCCGGCACTCAGGTCACCGCGGGCTGGCGGCGCCGGGCGGCGGTCGCCGCGGCGTGCTCGACGACTTCGATGAGGACGTTCTTCACGGAGTCCTTCTCCCGCGCGTCGCACAGGACGACGGGCACGCTCGCGTCCAGGTCGAGAGCCTGACGTACCGAGTCGGCGGGGTAACGGGAAGCCCCGTCGAAGCAGTTGACGCCGACCACGAAGGGGATGGAGCGACGCTCGAAGTAGTCGACCGCGGCGAAGCAGTCCTCCAGGCGGCGGGTGTCCGCGAGGACGACGGCGCCCAGGGCTCCGGTGGCGAGTTCGTCCCACAGGAACCAGAAGCGGTCCTGGCCCGGGGTGCCGAAGAGGTACAGAACCAGGTCCTTGCGGACCGTGATCCGGCCGAAGTCCATGGCCACCGTGGTGGTGTGCTTGCTCTCGACGCCCTGGGTGTCGTCCACGGGCCGGCCCGCCTCGCTGAGCAGCTCCTCCGTACGTAAGGGCTTGATCTCGCTGACCGCGCCGACGAGCGTGGTCTTGCCCACGCCGAAGCCGCCGGCCACCAGGATCTTGAGCGTGACGGGCTCGACGGGGCCCCTGCCACGCTCGGAACGCCCGAAGATCATGGGTTGTCTCTCCTGCCTCACTGATGTGGCTGTGTGCTGTGCAAGGCCGCGTCAGAGCGCCCTGAGGCCGTCGATGACGTCCCGCAGAATGCTTTCGTCGGGCAATTCCGCGGGGGGCACGGGACGGGTCACGTGGACCAGTTCGTCGTCGACCAGATCGCCTATCAGGACGCGGACCACGCCTACGGGCAGGTCGAGTTCCGCGGCGAGTTCGGCGACCGACTGCGGGGCGTCCTGACACAGCCCGACGATGTCGACGTGTTCGGGCGACAGGGTCTGGTCGGACACGGGGTCGTCGTCGCGGCTCTCCGCGACGACGACCGCGATCAGGTCGAGGCGGTGCTGGGCCGCGCTGGTGGTGCGGCCGCGTGTCATGGCATACGGACGTACGACGGGTCCTGCCTCGTCGTCGAACCAGCGTGTCTCCTGCGTCCCCTCACCGTCTGCGCTCATTGCGACCCACTACCCTCCGGCGGGCTGATCCGTGCGCGGAGCCGTCCCCAGATGCGCGCCCACCCGCTTGACCAGCAGAGTCATCTCGTAGGCGACGAGGCCGACATCGGAGTCCGCGTCGGACAGGACGGCGAGGCAGCTGCCGTCACCGGCCGCGGTGACGAACAGGAAGGCGTCGTCGAGTTCGACGACGGTCTGCCGGACGCCGCCCGCGTCGAAGTGCCGCCCGACCCCCTTGGCGAGGCTGTGGAACCCGGAGGCGACGGCGGCGAGGTGCTCGCTGTCCTCCCGGCTGAGGTCCTTGGAGACCCCCGTCGGCAGCCCGTCCCCGGAGAGCACGAGCGCCTTGTGGATGCTGGCGACACGCTCGACCAGGTCGTCCAGGAGCCAGTTGAGCTCCCTGGAACCACCGTTCGTGGTGTGCGCGGTGGCCTTCGGTGCGGTCATCGACCGTCCCCCTCAGAAGTCGTTCCCTGTGCTGTGCCGTCGGCGCTGTCATCGCTTTCGGCGTTCTCCTCGCGGCCGCGCCGCCAGCCACGCTGGAGCGAGGCCATCCGGCTGCGTACCTCGTCCGCGTCCCGGTCGGCGGGCGGTTCGGAGACTGTCTCTTCGCGGGCCTTCGCGCGGTCACCGCGCAGGTCGGGCCCGTCCTTCAACTGCGGGGCCAGATTGGCCTGTCGTACGCGCTTGGGCAGGCCGCCAGGAGTCGCGTCCGGCGGAGCCCGCTGAGCGGACGGAGCCGGCTGAAGCGGCTGTACGGTTCCGGTGGGCTCGGCGGCACGCGCGCGCCTGCGCGGGAGGTCGGCCAGCGACGCCGGCGTAATGTCGCGCAGCCCGTCGCCGCTGTCGCGGTCGTGCCGCTCCCCCGGGTCCGCGGCGCCGCGGTCGAGGGCGGCGGGCCGGGTGCGGGTGACGGGCTTGCCGTGCGAGCTGACGAGCTTGGGGGTGCGGCGCCGCGGGAGCGGCACGAGGCCCTCCGGCGTCCCGTCGCGCTCCCCGCCCTGGCCGCTGCCGGCGGCGGGGTCGTCGGCCTGCTGGTGCTGCTCGCCGGGGAGCCCGGCGACGGGGCGGCGGGGGCGGAACAGATCACCGCGTTCGCTGTCCTCGTCGCCCAGGGCACCCGGGAAGGAGGTCATGGTCCTGTCGGACGTGGTGAGCGGGGGCTCCAGCTCGATCGGGCCGTCAAGGACCGAGGCGGGCAGGCCGGGCAGGCCGTCGGAGGTGCCGAGGCCGGGGACGACCGGGCGCTGCGCCGCGTCGGGCCGGTCCAGGCGGAAACCGGCGCCTTCGGTGTCGGGCGCGTCCGTGAGCAGCGCGTCCGGGATGAAGACGACCGCGGTCGTGCCTCCGTACGGGGACGGCTGGAGGGAGACCCGGACGTTCTGCCGCTGGGCGAGGCGGCTGACGACGAAGAGACCGAGCCGGTCGGTGTCGGACAGTTCGAACTCGGGGGTCTCCGCGAGCCGCAGGTTGGCGTCGAGGAGGCCGTCGGCGGCCATGCCGAGTCCACGGTCGTGGATCTCCAGGGTGAAACCGTTCGCAACGCGCTCGCCGAGGACCTGGACGGCGGTGTGCGGCGGCGAGAACACCGTGGCGTTCTCCAGGAGCTCGGCCACCAGGTGGGTGAGGTCGGCGACGGCGGGGCCGGTCACCGCGATCCGCGGCAGGCGGCGCACCTCGATGCGCTCGTAGTCCTCCACCTCGGCGACGGAGGCCCGCACGATGTCCATGAGCTGCACGGGCTTGCGCCACTGCCGGGACGGCGCGGACCCGGAGAGGATCACCAGGCCCTCCGCGTGACGGCGCATGCGGGTGGTCAGGTGGTCGAGGCGGAACAGGTCGGCGAGTTCATCGGTGTCGTCGGTCCTGCGCTCCATGGCGTCGAGCAGGGTCAGCTGCTTGTGCAGGAGGACCTGGCTGCGGCGGGCGAGGTTGACGAACACCTCGGAGACGCCGCGCCGCAACTCGGACTGCTTCACGGCCGCTTCGACGGCCGAGCGCTGAAGCGTGTTGAGGGCCTGGCCGACCTGCCCGATCTCGTCCTTGTCGTACTCCAGACGCGGGGCCTCGGTCTCCACGTCGACCTGCTCGCCCGCGGCGAGGCGGCGCATCACGCCGGGCAGCCGGACACCGGAGGCCTCGTGGGCCTCCAGGCGCAGACGGCGCAGGTCGCGGACGAGACCGCGTCCGATACGGACCGACAGGAACAGGGAGACGAGCAGGGCGAGGAGGCCGAGCACGCCGGCGACTCCGGCCCGGAGGAACACCTTGAGGGCGATCGGGCGGGCCCGGTCCTGGTAGCGCTCGGCTGCCGCCGTGTCGCGGTCGGCGAGTTCACCGAGGACCAGTTCCGAGGCCTTGTCCCAGCCGGCGGCGGTGACGCCCTTGGGCGTGCCGGGCACCCCGGTCACGACGGCGTTCTCCGCGGTGCGCAGCGGGTTGGTGTCGGGGCTGCGCCAGTAGCGCTGGTAGAGGGCGCGCTCGTCGGCGGGCAGCAGCGCGAGATGCGTGTCGTACAGGAGGGTGCGCTGGGCGACGAGGTCGGAGACCTTGCGCAGCTCCTCCTGGGTGAGCCGGCCGGCGACGAGGCCGGAGCCGATCAACGCGTCTTCCCGCGACAGCAGTTCGCGGGCCTCGATGACGCCGGCGACGGCGCGGCCCTGGCGTTCCACCTCGGAGTCGTCGACGGCGGTGAGTCCGAGGAGGAAGTCGTCCGTCGGCTCGATCAGGCGGGTGTAGAAGTCGAGGGCCTGGGCGCGGGTGACGGTTCCTTCGTCCACGTTCCTGCGCAGCGACTCGATGCCTTCGAAGCCTTCGACTGCGGCGTCCAGAGCGCCGCGCGCCTCGCCGTTCAGGTCGCCGCGCAGGTCGGTGTCGGCGGCCTTCTGCTTGATCCGGGACATCTGTTCGTCGGCGGCGGAGCGACGGGTCCGCAGGGCGGACTGGGCGTCCGAGGCCCGGGGGTCGGCGAGATAGACCAGGGTCTGCCGGCGTTCTTCCTGGAGGGCGCGGCCGGTGTCGACCAGCGGGTAGCCAATCGCGTCGGCTGCCTTGCCCGCCGAGAGCAACTGCATGGCGGCGCGTCCCGTGATCACCGAGGCGAAGGCCCAGATAGCCGTCAGCGACAGGAGCGGCACCAGCAACAACGCCACGATCTTCCGGCGGATGGACTTCCCGCGAAAGCGCATGGCCTCCCCCAGATCGGCCCCGTGTGGTCAGGGGCACACATGTACGGCAACAAACGGCGTGAGCCTACTACTGAGACAGGAGCAACTCGAAGGGCTGTCCGGATGCTGTCCGGTCCCGTGTGCGGCCGGGCGCCCTGAGTTGTCCGGGCATTACGGGAGATTGCATCCCGGGAATCCGGCGCTGGACGACGATCATTTTGGGACGGCGCACGACGGCAGTTGGCTGGAAATTGCTGCTTCCAGCAGCCACATCAGGGCAGTTGTCCGAATTCGGGAATCTTTCCGGCCTGCCGTGCGTCCTTATCAACAGGATGTACGTGGAGCGCGGCGCCGGCACCGAGAGGTGACATAAAGCAGAGCAAACCGGGCAGTCACTGTGCAGGCCGGTGCGGGGGCATCGGGCCATGGGCCTGGAGCGGTGGGGAGTGGCGTGATGAGCGACATGGCGGAGCAGCGGCAGCTGTGGATCGAGGAGCCGGCGAAGCGGCGCCGGATGCCCGATCCGGTGCGGACGGCCGCGGTGCGGGCCGTCCTCATCAGTGCGATCACGTTGATACAGGCGATGGTCGCCTTCCTGTGCACGCTCGCCGATTCCTGGCTGGCCTTCCCCATGGTGCTCAGCAGTGTGGCCAGCACGGTGGTGGCCACGTGGGGCGTGCTCGACGTCTGGGTGACGCGCCAGGTGTGGAACCAGCGGCACGGCGTCGTCTCGGTCCCGGCCAGCACGGCCCGCCGGCTGCGCAAGGAGCGCCGCCGGGCCCGCCGCTCGGCCCGGAAGGCGCCGGAGAGCATACGCCGGCATGGTGGGGCAGGGCAGTTGACGCATCCGTGAGCCGTACGTGACCCGTAGGCGCCGGGGTGCTATCGCAGGGTCGTGCCCGGCGCGGACGGGGCGAGTGCCGGTGTATCCGCCTCCGCGCGGGCCAGTTCACGGCGGGCCTTGGTGAAGGGGCGGGGCATGTCTACGGCGAGGACGGCGGTGGTGACCCCGTCGCGTTCGTAGCGTGCGAGGAAGCGGCCTTCTTGTGTCGAGCCCTCCACGATGCGGACGAGGTCGCTTTCGTGACGGCGCCCGGCGTACTGGATACGGGAGCCGTACTGGTCCGACCAGAAGTACGGCAGCGGGTCGGCGCGTTCCACGGTGCGACCGGCCAGCAGATTGCGTACGGCGACCCGGGGTTGGGCCGTGGCGCTGGTCCAGTGCTCCGCGCGGGTGCCGCCCACGCGGGCCACGTCGCCGACGGCCACGACCTGGGGCAGGGAGGTGACACAGCCTGCGTCGCAGAGCACAACGTCGCGCACGGCTGTCTCCGAGCCCACCAGCCAGTCGGTGTTCGGCACGGCGCCGATGCCGACCACGACGAGGTCGGCGGGGAGCGTCCGGCCGTCGGTGAGCTCCACGCCCATCACGGCCTGTGCTTCGGTGCGCGGCGCCGCGCCTGACCCGTGCGGTGCGCCTGACCCGTGCCGTGCGCCAGACCCGTGCCGTGCGCCTGACCCGTGCGGTGCGCCGAGCAGGTGCGCCACGCCCACGCCGGTGAGCAACCGCGCCCCGCCGCGCCGCTGCAACTCGGCGCAGGCTGCAGCCAGTTCAGGGCCCAGCTGCGGCAGCAGAGGCAGCGGTGCGGACTCGACGACGGTGACGTCATGACCGAGGGCGACGCAGGACGAGGCCGTCTCGGCGCCGATGAATCCGCCGCCGATGACCACGACCCGCCGGGCACCGTTCAGCAGAGCGGCGCGCAGGCCGCGGGCGTCGTCGAGGGTGCGCAGGGTGTGCACGCCCGCCGGCGACGGCCCGGGCAGGCAGCGGGCGCGGGCGCCGAGCAGCCACTCGGCGCCGAGTTCCTGGATCTCCTCGGCGTCCGACAGGGCGAGCCGGTCCTCGCCGACGCGGCCGGTGAGGAAGTCCTTGGACAGCGGGGGCCGGTCGTAGGGCTGGTGCGGCTCCTCACCGACGATCACCAACCGCCCGTCGAACCCCTGGGCGCGCAGCTCGCGTGCCGCGTACAGCCCGGCGAGGGAGGCGCCGACCACGGTCACGGTCCTCATGAGGCAGTGCCCTTCTCTTCTCTCTTCGCGTCTCTTCGCGTCTCTTCGCGGGGACCCGTCGGGACGAGAGTCAGGGTTGGAGCCGGGCAGTACGGCCGACGTACGTCAGGCCGCGCTGTCCGCCGAGACAGCGGGATGGACGTGGATCACGCCGTCCTCCACGGTCACCTGGTGGGTACGGACGGGGCGGCGGGCCGGCAGGCAGGTCGGATGTCCTGTGCGGAGATCGAATGAAGCCTCGTGGAGCGGGCATTCAACCTGACAGCCCTCCAGCCAGCCCGCGGACAGCGAGGCATCCTGGTGGGTGCAGGTGTCGTCGATGGCGTAGAGCTCCCCCTCCGCGTGGAACACCGCGATGGGCGGGACGGTGTCGACGCGGACGGACTCGCCCACGGGGAGGTCTTCAAGGCGGCAGACGGGAATCACGGGCCCCCCTCTTGTTCTCTCGATCGTCGATCGCCGGGTCCTCGATCGCTTGGTCCTTGATCGCTTAATTGTTGATCGCTTGGTTGTTGATCGCTTGCTCTCTTGAGCTTTCGAGCTTTTGATCTTTCGAGCTTTTGATCCAGGACTCTTCGGTAACATGCTGTTTCACATAGCGCACGAGGGAGCGCACTGCGCAACAGAATCCGAGTCGGGAGCCCGCCGCGTCAAGGGGTTCTCGAAGATGCGCCCCGGCAACGGGCCGCCAACTGGTGAGAGTTGAGCCATGCCCCGTAAGCAACCGCAGGTCGAACCCGGTGCATCCGATCCTTCGAGTACGTCGGGCGCGGAAAAACCGTCCAGAGGCGCCGCCGGAGCCGTCCAGTCCGTGGACCGCGCCGTGAGCGTTCTGGAGAGTCTCGCCCGGCACGGGGAGGCCGGAGTCACCGAGATCGCCGAGGAGTTGGGCGTCCACAAGTCGACGGCGTTCCGGCTGCTCGGCGTGCTGGAGAACCGGGGCCTGGTCGGGCAGGCCAAGGAGCGCGGCAAGTACTACCTGGCCGCGGGGATGCTACGGCTCGCGGGAGCGGCGGCGGTGCGCCTGGACATCTCGCAGGAGGGCGGGCCCGTCTGCCGTGAACTCGCGGACGAGCTGGGCGAGACGGTGAACATCGCGGTGCTCGACGAGGACATGGCGGTCAACATCATGCAGGCCCGCGGTGCCGCCTCGGTGACCGCGCAGAACTGGCTGGGCCGACGCACCCCGCTGCACGCGACATCCAGCGGCAAGGTGCTGTTCGCGCACCAGCCGTCGGTGATCCGCGAGGGCCTGCTGGCGCGCACGCTGCCGCGGTACACCGAGCACACGATCACCGGCACGACCGCCCTGCGGGCCGAGCTGGAGGCGGTGGCGGGGCAGGGGTTCGCCGTCGCCGTCGAGGAGTTGGAGCTGGGGCTCGCCGCCGTCGCCGCGCCCGCCCGGTCGCACGACGGCAAGGTCATCGGGGCGATCAGCGTGTCGGGGCCGGTCTACCGGCTCACGGAGGAGAGCCGGCCGGCTCTCGCCAAGCGTGTCGTGGCTGCCGCCGCCGAACTCTCGCGCCGCATGGGCCACGGCCTCTGATCTCCGCTCCCTGACCTCGGACGAAGCCGACGGGGTTCGCGTCAGCCCCCGCCCCGCCTTGACGGACCCCTTGACCGGCCCCTCGACGGACCCCTTGACGGACCCCGACCGGCGTTCCCACTATGGCTCTCACCGTCTCTCATAGCGCAATGCACCCCGCGATACGCAACAACCGCGCAGCGACGCCAGAGTTGGGCCCGCCACCTGTCCACGCCGCCGTCCCCAGCGACGTACGTCCTGAGCAGGTCGCTTCTTTAGGAGGGGCATGTCCAGCGCACCCGGAACCACCACCTCCCGCAAGGTCGTCGTCATCGGCGCCGGCATCGTCGGCTGCTCTCTCGCCGACGAGCTCACCGCCCGCGGCCTGCACGACGTCACCGTCCTCGAACAGGGTCCGCTCCCCGCGCCGGGCGGCTCGACCTCGCACGCGCCGGGGCTCGTCTTCCAGACCAGCCCGTCCAAGACGCTGACCGGTTTCGCCCGCTACACGGTGGAGAAGTTCTCCACCCTCCAGGTGGACGGAGTGTTTTGCTTCGATCCGGTCGGCGGCCTGGAACTGGCGACCACCCCCGAGCGCTGGGCCGACCTGCACCGCAAAGCGGGCTGGGCCGCCTCCTGGGGTGTGCGCGCCGAACTGGTCTCCCCCGCCCGCTGCAAGGAACTCTGGCCCCTTGTCGATGAGTCGATAATTCTCGGCGGCTTCTACACGCCCGACGACGGGCTGGCCCGCGCCGTACTCGCGGCCCGCGCCCAGCAGATGCGCGCGGAGGAGCGCGGCGCCCGATTCCTCGACCGGCACACCGTCACCGGTATCGAGCGGGACGGCGGCCGCGTCACCGGCGTGATCACGGACCGTGGCACCTTCCCGGCCACCGATGTCGTGTCGGCGGCCGGTTTCTGGGGACCGGTGATCGGCCGGATGGCGGGCGTCGACGTGCCGCTGCTGCCGCTCGCCCACCAGTACGCGCGAACGAAGCCGCTGCCGGAGCCGGCCGTTTTGAACGATCCGCACACCGACGATCCGCGTCCCGCCGGTCCGCGTCTCGCCGGCCCGTGCCCCGACGATCCGCGCCCCGCTGGTCAGTGCCCCGACGATCCGCGCACCGACGATCCGCGCCCCGAGGCGTCGAAGCCGATCCTCCGCTTCCAGGACCGCGATCTGTACTTCCGTGAACACACCGACCGCATCGGCATCGGCAGTTACGCCCACCGGCCGCTGTCCGTCGACCCGTTCGCGGTGCTCCCCTACGACGAGGCGCGCGCCCGGGACCTGGACATGCCGTCGTCGCTGCCCTTCACCGAGGAGGACTGGGCGCCCAGTTGGGAGGATTGCCGGAGGTTGATGCCCGCCCTGCGGAACACGGACATCGAAGAAGGCTTCAACGGCGTCTTCTCCTTCACCCCCGACGGCATGCCGGTGCTGGGCGAGTCACGGGAACTGCGTGGTTTCTGGCTGGCGGAGGCGGTGTGGGTGACGCATGCGGCGGGCGTCGCGAAGGCGGTCGCGGAGTGGATGGCCGACGGGCACGCAACGACCGACCTGCACGAATGCGATCTGAGCCGTTTCGAGGACGCCCAGCGTTCGCCCGCCTACCTGCGCGACAGGGGAGCGCAGCAGTTCGTCGAGGTGTACGACGTCATCCACCCGTTGCAGCCGATGGAGCGGCCGCGGCCCCTGCGCGTCAGCCCCTTCCATGCCCGGCAGCAGGAGCTCGGCGCGTACTTCCTGGAGGGCGGTGGCTGGGAGCGTCCGCACTGGTACGAGGCGAACGCCGCGCTGGTCACGGAGTCGGGCGAAACCAGCGGGGCCGACGGCACCGGTGGGGCCGGGGGCCGTGACCCCTGGTCGGCCCGCCACTGGTCGCCCGTCGTGGCCGCCGAAGCGCGGGCCACCCGTGAGCGGGTCGCCCTGTACGACATGACCCCGCTGCGCCGCCTGGAGGTCACCGGCCCCGGCGCGCTCGCTTTCCTGCACCGTATGACGACCAACAATCTGCGGAAAAAGCCGGGCGCGGTGACGTACACCCTGCTTCTCGACGAGAAGGGCGGCGTCCGTTCGGACCTGACCGTGGCCCGGCTCGCCGCCGAGCGTTTCCAGGTGGGCGCCAACTCCCCGGCCGATCAGGTGTGGCTGGAGCGGCACGCCCCGGACGACGTCCGGATGCGCGACATCACGTCCGGCACCTGCTGCGTCGGCGTGTGGGGCCCGCTCGCGCGCGCCCTCGTCCAGCCCCTGACCGGCGACGATTTCTCGCACGAGGGCTTCGGCTACTTCCGCGCCAAGGAGACGTACATCGGGCATGTGCCGGTCACGGCGCTGCGCCTGAGTTACGTAGGCGAGCTGGGCTGGGAGCTGTACACGACCGCCGATCTGGGGCTGCGCCTGTGGGACACGCTGTGGGAGGCGGGGCGGGAGCTCGGTGTTGTCGCGGCAGGCCGGTCGGCGTTCAACAGCCTGCGCCTGGAGAAGGGGTACCGCGCCTGGGGTGTCGACGTGACCGAGGAGCACACCCCGTACGAGGCGGGTCTCGGGTTCGCCGTGCGCCTGGACCGCGGTGATTTCCTCGGCCGTGCCGCGCTCGCACAACTCCCGCTTCCGAAACGGCGTTTGACCGCGCTGCTGCTCGACGACCCGTCCGCCGTCGTCCTCGGCAAGGAGCCCGTGTACCTGGACGGCATGCCCGCCGGTTACGTCACCAGTGCCGCGTACGGCTACACGCTGGGCCGCTGTGTCGCGTACGCCTGGTTGCCGCCGCTGCCGGCCGGCTCCGCCGTGCACATCGAGTACTTCGGCGAGAAGGTCCCGGCGACCGTCGCCGACGAGCCGCTGTTCGACCCGCAGATGACCCGTATCCGCTGCTGACCTGCCCCTTCGACTCCGACTTCGACTCCGACTCATCGCCCCTGACTCCGACTTCGACTCTTCGACCCTCACGTCGACTCCGACTTCGACTTCGATCAGCCTTGGAGGCCCGGTTCCATGTCCCCCACCTACGACGTCGTCGTGATCGGACTCGGCGGCATGGGCAGCGCCGCCGCGCACCATCTGTCCGCGCGCGGCGCCCGCGTGCTCGGCCTGGAGAAGTTCGGCCCGGTGCACAACCGCGGTTCCAGCCACGGTGGTTCACGTATCACGCGCCAGTCGTACTTCGAGGATCCCGCGTACGTTCCGCTGCTGCTGCGTTCCTACGAGTTGTACGAGGAACTGGAGCGGGCCACCGGTCGCTCCATCGCGACGCTGTGCGGCGGCGTCATGATCGGCCGCCCCGGCTCCCGGGCGGTCGAGGGTTCGCTGCGCTCGGCCCGGCAGTGGGATCTGCCGCACGAGATGCTCGACGCGCGGGAGATCCGGCGGCGTTTCCCGACGCTGACGCCGCAGGACGACGAGGTCGCCCTGTTCGAGCGGAAAGCGGGCTTCGTCCGCCCGGAGAACACCGTCGCCGCGCACCTCCAGCTCGCCACCGGGGCCGGCGCCGACCTGCACTTCGAGGAGCCGATGACGCGCTGGGAGCCCTGCGCGGACGGCGTCCGCGTGCATACGGCCGAGAACACGTACACGGCCGGGCAGTTGGTGATCTGCCCGGGCGCGTGGGCGCCGCGGCTGCTCACCGACCTCGGCGTGCCGTTCACCATCGAGCGGCAGGTCATGTACTGGTTCCGGCCCGGCACGGGAGTGGCGCCCTTCCGTCCCGAGAGCCATCCCATCTACATCTGGGAGGACGCGGCCGGCGCCCAGGTCTACGGTTTCCCCGCCATCGACGGCCCCGACGGGGGCGCGAAGGTCGCCTTCTTCCGCAAGGGCGCCGAATGCACCCCGGAGACGATCGACCGCACGGTGCACGACGACGAGATCCGCGCCATGGCCGACCACATGGCCGAACGTATCCCCGCCCTGCCCGGCGCCTTCCTCACGGCCGCGACCTGCATGTACACCACCACGGCCGATGAGCACTTCGTCATCGCCCGGCACCCCGCGCATCCGGAGTCGGTGACGGTGGCCTGCGGATTCTCCGGGCATGGCTTCAAGTTCGTGCCGGTCGTCGGGGAGATCGTCGCCGATCTGGCGCTGACCGGCGCCACCGGTCACCCCATCGAGCTGTTCGACCCGCACCGGCTCACCGCCGCGCCCGCCGCGGCGCCCGCTCTCTGAGGAAGCCGCCATGCCGACGCTCCCCCTGCCGCCGAGCCTGGTGGCCACGCTGCCGGGCCGCTACTACACCGACCCGGACCTCTTCCGCACCGAGCAGGAACGCGTCTTCGAACGCATGTGGTTCTGCGCCGTACGCTCCAGCGACCTCGAGAAGCCGGGCGCGTTCCGCACGGTCCAGGTCGGCCGCGAGAGCGTCCTGGTCACCCGCTCCCGCACAGGCGCCCTGAACGCCTTCCTCAACGTGTGCCGGCACCGCGGCGCCCGCCTGTGCACCGAGGAGCAGGGCCAGGTCCGGCGCACCCTGCGCTGCCCGTACCACGCCTGGACGTACGACCTCGACGGCGCGTTGATCGCGGCGCCCGATCTGGCGCGGATGCCGGACTTCGACCGCTCCGCCTACGGCCTGGTCCGGGTCGCACTGCGGGAGTGGCTCGGGTACGCGTGGGTGTGCCTGGCCGACGAACCCCCGTCGTTCGAGGAGTCGGTGCGGGCCGCGGCCGTCGAGCGGCTCGGCGACTCGGCCGCGATCGACCACTACGGCACCGAAGGACTCGCCCTCGGCAAGCGGATCACGTACGACGTGCGGGCCAACTGGAAGCTGATCGTCGAGAACTTCATGGAGTGCTACCACTGCGCGACCATCCATCCCGAACTCACCGATGTACTGCCGGAGTTCGCGGAGGGCTACGCGGCGCAGTACTACGTGGGGCACGGCGTCGAGTTCGGGGACGAAGTGCAGGGGTTCACCGTCGACGGCAGCGCCGGCTTCGGCACGCTTCCCCTGGTCCCGCCCGAGCGGGACCGCCGCTATTACGCGGTCACGGTCAAGCCGACGGTCTTCGTGAATTTGGTGCCCGACCATGTGATCCTGCACCGGATGTTCCCGCTGGCCGAGGACCGTACGGTCGTCGAGTGCGACTGGCTGTACGCGCCCGAGGTGGTGGCGTCGGGGGCCGATGTGTCGAGGTCGGTCGAGCTGTTCCACCGGGTCAACGTCCAGGATTTCGAGGCGTGCGAACGCACCCAGCCGGCCATGGCCTCACGCGCGTACCGCGACGGCGGCGTCCTCGTGCCCACCGAGCATCACATCGGGATCTTCCACGGATGGCTCAGAGAGCAACTGGACGCCGACCAGCCTCCGTTCAGGCGTCCCGCTTGACCGCCTCGGGGGCCGCGGCGGGCGCGGGGATCGCCACGGAATCGGCGGACTCGGCGGCGTCGGCGGGCCGTTTGAACATGCGGGTCGCCGTGATCTCGCCATGCACCGTCTCCCCCTCCGGGTCCTGCTGCGGCAGACCCGGGCGCAGGTGCTCCTCCACGCTGATGTACTTCAGTCCCGCGCGGAGGTCCGCGTCGTTGCGCAGGCGGATGACGAGCGGGAACTCGGCGAGGGCCGTCGTGTCGAACAGGCCGGTGGTGTAAAGGAGTTGCACGCCGAGCGCGTCGGACACGGCGCGCTGGAGCTCCAGCAGGTACGTGGCGTTGGCGCGGCCGATGGGGTTGTCGAGGAACAGCGTGCCCGCGTGGCGGTGCTTGTCGCGGCCCCGGTCGTTCGAGCGCAGCGCGGCCATCGTGCAGTACAGGGCGATGGCCGCGGTGAGCAGCTGGCCGCCGGAGAACACATCGCCCATCTGCCCGACGGGCACCCGCTCGGCGCGCAGCACCGCGTCCGGCTTGAGGATCTCGACGGCGACGCCCTTGGGCTCCAGGGCCGCGCCGACACCGCGCAGCAGCAGCGACATGCCGTCGCGCCGCATGTCGGAGTTCTTCTTCACGGCCGCACGCGTCGCGTCGTCGATGACCTCGCCGAGCCGCTCGGTGAGCGTGGCCTGGTCGGGCTCCTCGAAGCGGATCCGCAGGAACTCCTGCCCAGACCATTCGCCGAGTCCCTCGGGGAGGCGGGAGAGGCGCTGGGCGGAGCGGAGGGTGGCGAGCGAGGACTCGACGAGGCCGCGCAGCCGGTCCACGATCGAGTCGCGGTTGCGCTCCAGCTGCGCCAGCTCGTCGGTCAGGACGCGCAGCCGGGGCGCGAACGCGTCCGCCCAGCGCTGCGCGTGCTCCGGCAGCGCGGATGCGGGCAGTTCGCGGATCTGCTGCCGCGCAGGCGTGCGCACTTGCTCGTAGCGCGTGGAGTTCGCGTGCCGTACGAGGATGTCGCTCGCCTCGCGGACGGCGGCCTCGGCGGCGGACAGGTCGGCGGCGCACCCACGCAGCGAGCGGCGGGTCTCGGCCGCGGCGGTGCGGGCCTCCTCCAGCGTGCCCGGGTAGGGCTCCTGTTCCTCCTGCTCCTCGTCGCCGTGGTCGCGCAGCAGGTCACGTAGGAGTGCGGCCGTCTCCTCGAAGCCGCCGGTGCCGTCCTCGGCGGTCCGGTGGGCGTCCAGGAGTTCGCTGTGGGCGGCGCGGGCGGTACTCAACGCTTCCGTACGGGCGGCCAGTTCGGTGGTGACGGTGCGCAGCAGGGTGCTCGCGTGCTCGACGTCGGCGGGGACGAGGTCCTCGGGCAGCTCGGTGTGGGCCTCGCCGTCCTCGGGCGCGTGCCGCTCGGCCTCGCCGCGCAGCCGGCCGAGCTGCTCGCTGGCGGTGGAGGCGCGGGTCTCCAGGAGCTGGACGTGCTCCTCGGCGCGGGCGGCGGCGGCCTGCCGGGAGGGGCCGTCGGAGCCGTCGGGCGATTCGAGGAGCGTGGCGGCTCGGGTGCGCACCTTGTTGCTGAGCCGGCCCAGCTCGGTGAGGGCGGCCGATTCGTCGCTCTCGGCGCGGGCCTGCTCGGCGCGCAGGTCGGCGCCGACACCGACCTTCTCGTACAGCTGCGAGGCGGCGCGGTAGGCCTCGCGCAGGGCGGGCAGCGACGCCTTGGGCGCTTCCCCTTCGGGTACGTCGTCGGGGGCGCCGGCGATCTCGGCGCGCTCGGCGCGCAGCGCGCGGGCGGTGCGGCGGGTGTCGTCGGCGGAGCGCTGGGCGGAGCGCCGGTCCTCGTCGGCGGCGCGGGCGTGCTCCAGGCAGGTCTGGGCGCGTGCCTCGGATTCGGCGGCCTCGTCGGCGAGTTCGCGGACCTTGGCCTGCCAGGCGGCGCGCTCGCGCAGGCGGTAGGCGAGTCCGGCGAGGGCGTCGGCGACGCGGCGGGCGCGCTGGGCGGCGTCCTGCCGCTCGTCGCGCACGCGGGTCGCCTCGGCGGCGGCCTCATCGGCCTCGGCGCGCACGGTGCGGGCCTCGGCCAGCTCGGCCTCGGTCTCCTCGGCGAACGTACGGGCTTCTTGTGCGGCGGTGGCGAGTTCGGTGAGGTGGCCCGCGGGGCAGCCGGAGCGCCAGGAGCTGAGCCGGGCGGCCAGCTCGCGGTCCTTGGCGAGGCGCCCCGCGAGGGTGCGGATGGACTCGTCGCGGCGGGTGGCGCGGGCGCGCAGTGCCTGGCGTTCCTCGTCGGCGGCGTGCTCGTCGTGCATGGCCGGGTTCGGCGGGACGAGGAAGACGCCGCTGCCGCCCTCGTCGGAGGAGTACTCGGCGGGGGTCGGTGCGAGCAGCGCGGCGGAGGTGCCGACGGCGACGGCGGAGCGGGGCAGCAGTGCGGCGCCCGCGAGGGCTTCCCGGGCCCGTGCGTGGGAGGCCGGGTCGGTGATGATGACGCCGTCGACCAGCTCGGGGCGGGCGGCGAGCACGCGCGCGTGGTCGACCGGGTCGACGGACTGGGCGAGGTAGCGCCAGCCGGGGAGGGCCGGGATGCCGTGTTCACCGAGGTACTCGACGGTGGCCAGCACGTCAGGTCCTGGCGGCAGCAGCCCGCCGTCGCCGAGCGCGCCGAGGATGCGGGAGTCGTCGGCGGCGGCCGTACGCAGCTCGAACAGCTGGCGCTCGGCGGAGGCGACCGAGTCGTCGAGGAGGGTCCCCAGGTCGTCGGCCGCGCTGTCGAGGTCTTCGGGGGTGAGCGGGGTGGGGGGCGCGTCGGTGGCGCGGGGTCCGTCGGCCGCCGTGGCGGCGCTCGACGGGCCGTCCACGCCGAGCAGTTCGGCCAGCCGCTCCTCACCGGCCAGCGCGGCGGCGGCCCGCTCCTCGGCTTCGTAGGCGTGGGCCGCGGCGCTCGCGGCGTCGGCGGCGCGGGCCGCGGTCAGCTCGGCGCGGGCCTCGACGGAGGCGGCTTCGCGGGCGTGCTCCAAAGCGCGGCCGGCGGCCTCGCGGGCGGTGTCCCAGGCGGCGACGGTCGTCTTCTCGGCGTCGGAGGCGGCGAGTGCGGCGCGGGCCGGGTCGGCGTCGGGCGCGCTGTCGTCGAGCCAGCCGGCGCGGACGGCCTCGGCGGTCTCCTGCTCGACCTCGCTCAGGCGCTGGCGCAGGTGGCCGAGCTCGCTGCGGGCGCGCTGGGCCTCGGTGGCGGCGACGGTCGCGTCGCGGTGCGCGGTCTCGCCCGCCTCCTGGAGGACGGCGGAGCGCTCCTCCTCCTCGTTCGCATGGCTCTCGGCCTTCTCCGCGGCGCCGTGCAGGGCCCGGACCAGCTCGGCGGCGGCCTTGGCGCGGGCGGCGAGCGCGGGGGCGGCGTCGCGCTCGGCCTCGAGGATGGCGGCGGCCACGCGCGCGGAGCGGTCGGAGGCGGCGCGGTGGCGCAGCACGGCTTCGGCGGCCTGCCAGGCGGAGTGCAGGGTGCGGGCGTCGGCCAGTTCGCGCTTCTGCGCGGCGGCGGCCTTCTCGGCCCCCGCGAGGGCCAACGAGGCATGCCGGTAAGCCAGTTCGGCCGCGATGAGGGCGCTGCGCTCGCGCGCGGACTCGGCCTCGGTGACGGTGTGCGCGGCGGCGGTGACCTGCTGGGCGAGGTCCGAGGCGCGCCCGCGCTCGACGCCGGCCCGGGCGCTCAGGCGGCGGGCGAGGGTCCGGGTGCGGCGCTCGGCGGCGGCGTGGACGTCACGCGCGCGTGCCCGCGTGTCGGCGGCTTCGACGATACGGGTGAGCAGATCGACGGAGCCGGCGGTGAAGTCGCGCTCGGCGATCAGCTCGGCGCGCCGGCCCAGCTTGTTCCCGAAGCCGCTGACCAGGTCGGCGAGGCCGTCCGTGTCGCGGGTGTCCGTCACGGCGCGCAGCAGCAGGTCGGTGAAGTCGGAGTCCTTCTTGACCGCGAAGAGACCGGCGGCCTCGCCCTCGTCCGCGTTCATCTCGCGCTGGTAGCGGAAGAGTTCGGGGTCGAGGCCCAGCTCACCGAGGTGCTCGTTCCACCGGTCGTGGATCTCTTCCCAGTGCACCTCGAGGTGGGGGTAGAACTTGCCCGCCTCCGTCAGGGCGTCCCGGAAGCCTTTCATGGTGCGGCGCCGGCCCCGCGCGCCGGAGGCACCTTCGGCGCTGGGGCGTACGGCCGACGATTCGGCGACGGGCAGTGAGTCGAGGCTGAGTCCGGGGCCGGGCCTGAACGAGTACCAGGCCTCGGCGAACTTCCGCGGGTCGTTGGAGACCTGGCGTCCGCGCCACTCGCTGGCCTTGCCGACGACGACGCATTCGCCGGTGAGTGTGTGCTGCCATTCCAGGGCGACGTGTCCGCAGTCGTCGGCGAGCAGGAACTTGCGCAGCACACCGGAGCTGGCACCGCCCAGGGTGTTCCGGTGGCCGGGCAGCATCACGGAGAAGATCAGCTTGAGCAGGACCGACTTGCCGCCGCCGTTCTCCAGGAAGAGCACTCCGGCCGGCGCCGGGCGGCGCGGCGGGCCGACGGGCTCGTCCTCGAAGAACTCCGCCTGGGCGGGCGCGGGGTCGGGCACGGGCGCGCCGACGCCCCGCAGGTCGAGCACGGTGTCGGCGTAGCGCGCACCGGCCGGCCCGATGGAGTAGAGGCGAACCCGGGACAGCTCGTACATGGCGGACTCTCGTGGTAGGTACGGACGGACGGTGGGAGGGCGGTCAGGAGTGGAAGGGCAGGCCCGCGTCGGCGAGCTCGACCGCGTCCTCGTCCATCGGCGGCACCAGGCTCGCGGAGCCGTCGGTCACTGCCACCACGCCGAGGTCCAGGAGTTCGGCCATGGCCGCGGTGCCGGCCATGTCGCGGACCTGCAACTGATAGCGGGCCGTGGTGCGGTACGTGCCGCCGCCGTCGTCGCCGGTTCTCTGCAGGAATCCGGAGTCCGTGAGGAACGCGACGGCCTTGGCGACGATGCCGGTCGTCGAGCCGGCGAGGCGGCGCGCGTCCTTGGTGGCGCCGGTGGAGCTGCGCCGCGCCCAGATCCGCCAGGCCGCTTCGAGGCCCGGGGCGTCGGTGGCCGGGTCGGTGTTCAGGCCCTCCTCGTCGGCCCGCTCCTCGAGCTTGCGGCAGGCCTGGCGGACGAAGCCGTCCACCCCGTTGACACTGACGCGGCCGATGTAGCCGTCGTCGGCGAGGTCCTCGGGGCGGGGGAAGGCGAGTGCGGCGACCGCGAGGTGGGCGAGGCCGTGCAGGAAGCGGTCGGTGGAGTCGGCGGCGGTGCGGCGTGCGTAGTCGCCCATGCGGACGGCGAAGACGGAGTCCTCGGCGGCGGTCACGGCCATGCCCGCGCGCGGGGAGACCTCCAGGACGACGAGGCCGAGTCCGGTGGCGACGGCGTCGGCGAGGCGCGCGAACGGCGGGTCCTCGCGGTAGCGGCGCAGCAGTTCGCCGTACTCCTGGTCGCGGGAGGGCGCCAGCTTGGGCTGCAGGCCGAAGGAGACGAGCCGGGCGGCGTCGGCCGCGTCGGCGGGCGTGACCGGCGCCGGGGCCCTCACCGCGGCCGGGCCGGCGGCCTCGGGCTCGCCCCACTCGGCGTGCTCTTCAAGGTGCTCGGTCACGGGCGGTGCTCCTTCATGGTTCCTACGTGCGAGGGGGCCGGCATGACGGTGCCTCCGTGCGGGTGGGCCGGCATCACGGTGCCTCCATGCCGGTGGGCCGGCATGACGGTGCCTCCGTGCGGGTGGGCCGGCATCACGGTGCCTCCATGCCGGTGGGCCCGCATCACGCGGCCTCCGTCCGGCCGGCCGCCATCCCCGCGGCGTCGAGCAGCGCCGTGCCCACGATGAGGTCGGCGCCGCCGAACTCCTCGTCGTCGAGCTCGGTGCCGTCGTCCACGGCGAACAGCAGCTTGCCCTCGCCCTGCCGGTAGGCGGTGCCGACCGGCGGGCTCGCCGCGTGGACCGCCAACAGGGCCACCAGGTACGGCAGTTCGGTGTCGCGCCGACGCGCCTCGGCGAGCAGCCCGGACAGCCGGCGCGGCGCGTCCGCGGGCAGGTCGAGCAGTTCCTTGGCGCTCGCGAGCTGCTCCTCACTGAAGCGGCTGTCGTCCGGGGTGGCGACGAGGTCGGGCTCGGGCATCTCGGCGCCGAGGTGCTCCCGCTCCAGCGGCGGGGTCAGCAGTATGTCGACGAGGTCGCCGACCCGGACGGAGACGGGGGTGCGCAGTCCGGTGCCGCGCGCGAAGAACGCGTCGGTCACCTTGCGGGCGCTCTCCACCGGCAGCGGCAGCAGGGGCGCGACGAGCTGTCCGTACAGGTCGAGGCCCGCGCGAGCGGAGGGGCCGGCGAACGCCTGCCGGTCCTGCTCGGCGCGGAACAGGGGGCCCGCTTCGAGGAGGCGGGACTGGAGCTGCGTATGGCGGCGGATGCAGTCCTTGACGATGTCGACGAGCTCGGCGGCGCGGCGCTTCTGCTCGGGGTCCTCGGACTCGTCCCGGGCCTTGCGGATGTTCGTCAGGATCGCGTTCTCATGGCGGTAGCGGTCGGCGACGTGGTCGAGCGCCTCGGCGATCATGTCGGGCACGGCCCGCAGCCAGTCCACGGCGCGCACATTGCGCCGCGTCGCGTCCAGCGCCCTGCGCAGCGTCTCCGAGTACTGCACGGTCCGGTACCTGGCCTGCTCGGCGGCGAGCTGCGCGTCCGCGAGCCTTCCGCGGCTGATCAGCACCTCCAGCTTCACCTCGGCGGCGATCTGCGCGCTGGTGACGTCGGTGTCGAGAGCACCGACCAGCACATTGACGGCCTCGTCGGTCGTGCGGAGATAGACGCCGCCCCCGTAACCGGAGACTTCCTCGATCAGCTTGAAGTCGTAGTCGCGCCGCACATAGGAGCCGTCCGTCGCGAACGTGCCGTACACGGCGCGGAATCCGCGGTCCACGGTGCCCACGTTGATCAGGTTCTCCAGGACCCAGCGGGCGACGCGCTCGTGCTCGGCGGCGGGCCGCTGCGGTGCCTGGGCGGCGATGCGCGGCACGAGCCGGGCCACTATCTGCTCGTGGTCGGCGCCCGTGTCGAAGTCCATGTTCAGTGTGACGAGGTCGATCGCGGAGAGCGCCACCTCGGCCATGCCGTACGTCGAGTACTCGCCCGCGAGGTTGGCCTTGCGCACGTCGAGGTCGTGCAGCGGCGCGGTGCAGGCGAGCGCGCGAAGCCGCCGCGCGAGCCCTTCGTCGGCGGCCGGCCCCGGTGCGGGGCGCGGCCCCGCGCTGAGCTGGGGCGGAACGGATTCCGTGGTGGCAGGCGAAGTCACGGTGCACAGACTAGGCGCTGGGTCTGACAACGGTCGAAACGACGCAGATGCGACGGTGGCCGCGGGCGGCTACAGGTCCGCCGGGACCCGCTGCCCGTACACCTCGACGAGCCCGTCGCGGGAGTCGTCGAGGTAGTCGGCGAGCAGCGCCTCGGCCGCGTCCCTGCGGCCCTCCTGGAGCGTCTCGACGATCCGCAGATTGCGGGCGAGGTAGGGCTCGTGGAGGCCGCGCGGGTCGTCCACGACGTGGAAGGCGAGCCGCAGTTCGGCCAGGACGCTGCGCATCAGTTCGTCGGTGCGCTCGCTGCGTGCGAGGGCGACGAGTTCGCGGTGGAAGTGGATGTTGGCGGTCGAGACGCCCTTCCACTCGCGGGCCCGGGCGGCGCGCTGTCCGTCGGCGACGGCCGCGGCGACCCGGTCGAGGGCGTACGGGGGTTCGCCGAGGGAGCGCACGACGGCGCACTCGATCATGCGCCGGATGCGGTAGATGTCCTCGACGTCGTCGATGCTCAGGACGCGGACGAAGACACCGCGGTTGAGCCGGTGTTCGAGCAGCCGCTCGTGGGTGAGCAGC
This sequence comes from Streptomyces kunmingensis, assembly GCF_039533535.1. Lineage (NCBI taxonomy): Bacteria > Bacillati > Actinomycetota > Actinomycetes > Kitasatosporales > Streptomycetaceae > Streptomyces > Streptomyces kunmingensis. Next base: position 90,979 of record NZ_BAAATS010000042.1, on the reverse strand, counting down.
CGGAAGGCCTCGCGCAGGGTGTTGCGCGAGACACCGAGGGCGCCCCCGATGCTGTCCTCGGACAGCCGGGTGCCGGGCGGGAAGAAGCCTTCCGCGATCCGGCTCCTGAGGATGTCCGCGACGCGCTCGGCGGTGCTGGTGCGCCCCAGCAGCGCGCGGTCGTCGGCGAGTGCGTTCAGTTCTTCCGTGGCCACGGCCGAATTCAAGCGCAGATACAAGAACGAGACAACATGGGTATTGAGGGATCGTTCAACGATCCTCTACCTTGGCGTTCAGGTGAGGTCCCGGATCCGGGGCCTCTGCCGCGCTTCCGCTCATTCCGTACGCACCGCCACGCACACACATCCCCTGCGAGGTGCTTCATGAGCACGACTCCTCCGACGTCCGGCGCGACTCTCCCCGACGGCCCGGCCCCTACGGCCGGCGGTCCCCGACTCCCCGATTCCGGCGGCACGTTCGGCTGGCTGCGCGAGCTCGGCCCGCGCGGTCGCCGCGCCTTCGCGGGCGCCTTCGGGGGCTACGCCCTCGACTCCTACGACTACTTCACGCTGCCGCTGAGCATGGTGGCGCTGGCCGCTTACTTCGGTCTGAACAGCGGCCAGACCGGGCTGATCACCACGGTCACCCTGGTCGTCTCGGCGGTCGGCGGCGCGGTCGCGGGCGTGATCGCCGACCGGATCGGCCGCGTCAGAGCCCTGATGATCACCGTGCTCACGTACGCCGTCTTCACCGTGGCCTGCGGTTTCGCCCCCACCTACGAGACGCTGCTCGTCTTCCGCGCCTTGCAGGGGCTCGGGTTCGGCGGCGAGTGGGCGATCGGCGCGATCCTCGTCGCCGAGTACGCCTCCGCGAAGAACCGGGGCCGCACGCTCGGCGCCGTACAGAGCTCCTGGGCGGTCGGCTGGGCGCTGGCCGCGATCGTCTACACGCTGGTCTTCCAGTTCGTGGACGCGGATCTGGCCTGGCGCGTCATGTTCTGGACGGGCGCGCTGCCCGCTCTGCTGGTGGTGTGGCTGCGCCGCCGCGTCCAGGACGCCCCGAGGGTCGCCCAGGAGCGCGAGTCGAGCGCCCGTACGGGTTCGTTCACGGCGATCTTCAAGCCGGGTCTGCTGCGCACGACGCTCTTCGCGGTCCTCCTGTCCACCGGCGTCCAGGGCGGCTACTACACGCTCGCCACCTGGGTGCCCACCTACCTGAAGGACGACCGCGGCCTGACCGTGGTGGGTACCGGCGGCTATCTGTCCTTCCTCATTTCGGGCGCGTTCCTCGGCTACCTGACGGGCGGCTACCTCACCGACCGGCTCGGCAGGAAGCGCAACATCGTCCTGTTCGCGGTGCTCTCCGCGGCGAGCATCCTGGCGTACACGAACATCCCGGACGGCGCGAACGGCCTCCTTCTGGTGCTCGGTTTTCCGCTCGGCTTCTGTATGTCCGCCATCTTCAGCGGCTTCGGCTCCTTCCTGAGCGAGCTGTACCCGACCGCCGTACGCGGCACAGGGCAGGGCTTCACGTACAACACGGGCCGCGCGATCGGCGCGGTCTTCCCCACTCTCGTCGGCTTCCTCGCCGACAGTTGGGGGGTCGGCGGTGCCCTGGTCTTCGGGGCGATCGGCTACGGCCTCGCCGTCATCGCGCTGCTCGGACTGCCGGAGACCCGCGGAAAGGAACTCCTGTGAACCGTACGGAAGAACGCACCGCCACCTGGACACCGCGACAGGCCCGCGCCCACTTCCGCTCGGGCGCGAGCTCGCCCACCGCGGGCTGGTCGCGCGGCCACACCCAGGCCAACCTGATCGCGGTACCGGCCGACTGGGCCTACGACATGCTGCTGTTCTGCCAGCGCAACCCGAAGCCGTGCCCCGTCCTGGACGTCACGGACGCCGGTGCGTGGACGACCCCGCTCGCGCCGGGCGCGGACCTGCGCACGGATCTCCCGCGCTACCGGGTGTGGCAGGACGGCGAGTTGGCCGCCGAACCGGGCGACGTCCTCGGATTCTGGCGCGAGGACCTGGTGTCGTTCCTGATCGGATGCAGCTTCACCTTCGAATGGGCGCTCGCCGGGGCCGGCGTGCCGCTGCGCCACATCGAGCAGGGCAGGAACGTGCCGATGTACGTCACTACGCGCGCGTGCCGCGACGCCGGCCGGATGCACGGCCCGCTGGTCGTGTCGATGCGCCCGGTGCCACAACACGCGCTGGAGGCCGCGATCCGGGAGAGCTCCCTGATGCCCGCGGTGCACGGCAGCCCGGTGCACCTGGGGTGCCCGGACGCCCTCGGCATCGAGGACCTGGACGCGCCCGACTTCGGCGACGCGGTGGACCGCGCGCCAGGGGACATACCGGTCTTCTGGGCCTGTGGCGTGACGCCCCAGGCAGCCGTGATGGCGTCACGGCCGCCGTTCGCGATCACCCACGCACCGGGCCACATGTTCCTCACGGACACCCGCGACGAACAGCACCGCATCTTTTGAGAGACCGCATCAAGGGACCGCATCCTTTGGAAAAGCGGCCCCTCAGGAAACGGCCCCGGACGCCTCCGCCGCGGCGGACGCCGACAGCGCCGACAGGGCGGCGGCCACTCCGGCCGACGCGCGCAGGTCGAGCCGGGCGCCGGTGCCGCGCAGGCCGTGCCGTACCTCGTCGGCGGCGAGCGCCATGAGCTGCGGCAGCAGGTCGGTGCAGCGCCTGGCCACCCATCCGGTGCCCGCGGTGGCCAGCCAGCGCAGAGCGGCCGAGCGGGTCGGCGCGGGCCGCTGCGGCTCGGTGTCCGGCGCCGGGCCGTGTGCCTTCCCGGCCTCGGCCAGCACCGCGTGGAAGCGGGCGGCGAACAACCGGTGCCCCCGCTCCCCCGGGTGCAGCCGGTCCACGCTCCACATGGCCCGGTCCGCCACCCAGTCGCCCTCGGCGGCGTGCAGATGGACCGCTCCGTGCCGTTCGGACAGGGCGTGGACCACGGAGTTGACCGCCTGCTGCCGCCGCGCCAGAGGCCGGGCCAGGGCCCCGGGCAGCCCCAGCATCGCGCCGGGGTCGGGCAGACACGCCGTGAGGACGATCGCGCCGCGGCCGGCGAACGCCCCGTACACGGCGTCGAGGTGGGCGGCCATGGCATGGAGGTCGAACGTGCGGCGCAGGGTGTCGTTGACACCGACGACGACGGACACGATGTCCGGCGCGAAGGCGAGCGCGTCCGGCAGCTGCCGCCCGCGCACCTCGGCCGTCTGTGCCCCGCTCACCGCGAAGTTGCGGAACTCCACCGGCGTCCCGGCGGGCGCGAGGCCGTCTGCGAGCAGCGCCGCCCAGCCCCGCCACCCGCCGTCGACCGGATCGCCGATCCCTTCGGTGAGGGAGTCGCCGAGCGCGGCGAACCTGAGCGCCTTCATGCCGCGCCCCCTTCGCGCACTCGCACCGGTGCTTCGTGCGCCGCGAGGAAGGCGTCCACGGCGGCGCCCCACCCGAAGCACTCGGCACGCGCGCGTGCCGCTTTCCTGCGGTGCTGAACGGGCCGGCCCAGCACCTCCTGCACGGCGGCCGCGAACGCCGCACCGCTGTCACCCGCGACGGCGCCCGCCGCCCCCACGACCTCCGGCAGCGCCGACGAGGAGCTGACGACGACCGGTGTCCCGCAGGCCAGCGCCTCCAGGGCAGCGAGCCCGAACGTCTCGGCAGGCCCGGGCGCCAGGCACACGTCTGCCGCGGCCTGCAACGCGGCGAGCGCCTCCCGGTCCGCGACGTGCCCGAGGAAGTCGACCGGCAACCGGCGTGCGCGCGCCCGCTGTTCGAGGCGGGCGCGCAGCGGCCCGTCCCCCGCGACGACGAGCCGCACGGGCACACCGCGCCGGCGCAGCTCCGCCACGGCGTCGAGGCCCGTGCTCGGCCGCTTCTCCACGGACAGCCGCGTACACATGACGAGCAGCACCTCCCCCACGCGCGCGTGCCGCTCCCGTACGCCGCTGTCCGTGTCCTGGGGACGGCAGCGTTCGAGGTCCACTCCGAGCGGCGCCCGGACGACGTTGCGCGCACCGATGCGGACGAACTCGCGCTCGGCCCACTCCGTGGTGCACACCACGCGCGCGTAGGCGTGCGCGGTACGGGAGTTGAGCACGTCGGCGGCGCGCCGCGCGGCCCGGTCGGGCATGCCCCAGGTGCGCAGCACGCCGTGGGCGGTCTCGTGGGACACCATCACGGCGGGCACCCGGGCGCGCCGCGCCCACTCGCCGGTCCAGCGCAGGGTCGTACGGTCGGAGACCTCCAGGCGGTCGGGGCGCAGATCCTCCAACAGCCGTGTCACGCGCCGTCGTTCGGTCAGCACGCGGTATCCGCCGGTGCCGGGCAGCGGTGCCCCCGGCAGCGTGAGGACGCGGCCCTGCGCGCGGTCCACGTCGGAGAAGCGGTGCCCCGGCACGATCAGGACGGGCTCGTGCCCGGCCGCCCGGTACCCGGCGCCCAGCTCCCGCAGCGCGGTGCGCAGTCCGCCGGAGGCGGGCGCCACGAAGTTCGCCAGCCGTACGATGCGCAGGCCCTCGCTCATGCCGCCACCGCCGTCCGCGCGCGCAGCACTTCGGCGTAGTGCTCGACGAGCTGGTCCCCGACGGCCTCCCAGGTGCGGTCGACGACGGCGGCGCGGCCCGCGGCTCCGTAGGCGGCGCGCAGCGCCGGGTCGGCCGCCAGGGACCACACGGCGTCGCGCACGGCCTCCGCGTCCCCTGGCGGCACGAGCAGCCCGGTCCTGCCGTGGGCGACGAGGTCGAGGGGGCCGCCGACGGCCGGGGCGACCACGGGAACCCCGCTGGCCATGGCCTCCTGCACCGTCTGGCAGAACGTCTCGAACGGCCCCGTGTGCACGAAGACGTCCAACGAGGCGAAGATCCGGGCGAGTTCGTCCCCCGTACGCCGTCCGAGGAACACGGCGCCGGGCAGTGCGCCGCCCAGCGAGGCCCGGCTCGGCCCGTCCCCCACGACGACGACCCGTACCCCGGGCAGTCCGCAGGTACGGGCGAGCAGTTCCACGTGCTTCTCGGGCGCGAGCCGTCCCACGTAGCCGACGAGCAGTTCCCCGCCGGGCGCCAGCTCCGCGCGCAGCGACGCGTCGCGCCGCCCGGGCCGGAACCGGGCGCCGTCCACACCGCGCGGCCACAGCCGCACCCGGGGCACTCCGTGCGCCTCCAGGTCGAGGCGGGCGGCGCTCGACGGGGCGAGGGTGCGGTCGGCGGCGGCGTGCACGCTGCGGATGCGCCGCCAGGCCGCGGCCTCGCCCGCCCCCATGTACGTACGGGCGTAGCCGGCGAGGTCGGTCTGGTAGACGGCGACGGCGGGGACGCCGTGCCGTGCCGCGGCCGCCATGCCGCGGACGCCGAGTACGAACGGGCTGGCCAGGTGGACGACGTGGGCCCGGTGCGCGGCGACGGCCTGGGCGACGCGGCGGCTGGGCAGCGCGACGCGGACCTGCGGGTAGCCGGGCAGGGGCAGGGACGGCACCCGGACCACGGGGCAGGGCGCTGCCGCGTCCGCCTCGGGTCCGGCGGCGGTGGCCGGGGCGACGACGAGGGGCTCGTGTCCGCGGGCGGCGAGGTGCCGCGCGGTCTGCTGGGCGCAGTGCGCCACACCGTTGATGTCAGGAGGGAAGGACTCGGTCACGATGACGACACGCATACCGTTGTTGTCGCCGTGCCGGACGTGCCCACGTCAACGTGGATCTTTCCTGGCGAGGAACGTCCCATGAGCGTTGCGCCGCCCGGGAAACAGCGGGCGACCGCGGCGAACAGCGGGAGGCGGCCGGCGGCCGTCCGGCCGCCTCCCGTACATCAGCCGGTCACAGGGCCGTCGCGTCGGGGCCGATCCGGGCGCGGACCGCGGTCTGCACCTCGGCCTCCTCGGCCGGATCGGCGGCGAGCCGGCGCAGCTGGTCGACGACGCGGGTGTCGCCGGTCTCGGCGTGCCGCGCGGCGACCTCGCGGGTGGATTCCTCGCAGTCCCACAGGCACTCGACGGCGAATCCGGCGGCGAAGGAGGGGTCGGTGACGGCGAGGGCCCGGGCGGCGTGCCCGCGCAGATGGGAGGAGGCCGTCTCACGGTAGATATGGCGCAGTACGGGGACGGCGCAGGCGATGCCGAGCCGTCCGGCCCCGTCGACGAGGGGCCACAGGGTGGGGGCGTCGGGGCCGTCGCCGCGCACCGCTTCACGCAGGGCCCAGAGCACCGGCTCGCTGTCCTGGGCGCCGCCCCGGCAGGCGAGCGTGCGGCCCGCGGCGGCGCCGAGGGCGTCGGGCCGGCGAGCCCAGCGGCGGGCCCGCTCCACGGCGGCGAGAGAGCGCATGCGTTCGAAGGAGTCGAGGGCGGCGTCGACCACCACGCGCGCGGGTGACTCGACGGCGGCCTCGATGAGATCGAGCACTTCGGGATCGTGGGTGTCGGCGAGGTAGCGCAGCGCGGTGCAGCGCGCCCCGTCCGAGCCGTCCCGCGCGGCCCGCACGATCTGTGCGTGGTCCTCGGGTCCGGCGACCGCGCCCAGGCAGCGGGCGGCGGGCACGTACAGGACGGCCCCTCGCTCGAAGCCTTCCTGGGCCCAGTCGAAGACGGCCTGGACGCTCCATTCGGGGCGGGGCCCGGAGGGCGTCATCTGTCGTTGCCAGCGGTCGAACGAGCCGGCTTCCTGGGCGGCACGCACGCGTGCCCCCACGTGGGGACGCGGATCCTCGGCCCACAGCCGCCACGGCCGCGGCTCGAAGGCGTCGCGTACGGCGGCGACGAGGTCGGCCTCGTCCTCGGCCGGGAACCGGGCGAGGATCGGCTCGGCGAGGGCGCGCAGTCCCGCGTCGTCGTCGCGCAGGGCCAGCTCGTCCAGGGCCCAGGCCCAGCTGCCGCCGAAGGCCGCGTACCTGCGCAGCAGCTCCAGGGCGTCCCGCCGGCCGTACGACGCGAGGTGGCCGAGGACGGCGAGGGCGAGCCCGGTACGGCACTCGTCGGTGTCGACGAGGTCGTCGGGATCGAAGAGGTGCCGCTCGATCTCCCCGAGCTCGCCGTGGAGGTCGAGGTAGAGGCGGGCGTAGTAGAGCGAGCGGTTCTCCACCTGCCAGTCGTGGCGGGGGTCGCTCAGCACACAGTGATTGAGAGCCGCGAGCGCCTCGTCCCGCGGTGCCGTCAGCGCGTGCAGGGTGCCGTCGCCGCGGCCCCGCTGCAGCAGGCCGAGCAGCGTACCGCTGGGCGCTATGACCGGTTCGAACATGGGAAACAGCCTCACATCAAGCGTCGACGCAACCGGGAACCTGCAACTACCTGGCCACGCGACAACACGTCGGAGCGCCCGCCGTCTTCTGCTTGCTGTAGACCATCTCTCTGCCTCTCGTCCAAGGCCCGGTACGGGCCGTTCACGGCGCGCGCGGCACGTGGGCACCACCTGCCCCACCGTCGCGTCCGTAAATCACGCCGTCATCATGACCCAGCGGTTCTGCCCGCCGCGACCACATTTCCTGCGCCCCCGTTTTACCTGGTCAGAGCCGGTGCTTCAGGAAGCACCGAAGAGCTCGACGAGCTCCGTCTTGCCGAACATCCGGGCCGTGTCGACGGCCGACGGCGTCCCCGCGGCGGGGTCGGCTCCCCCGTCGAGCAGCGCCCGGATCACACCTTCCTCGCCCTTGAAGACAGCGCCCGCGAGCGGGGTCTGTCCCTTGTCGTTGGCGCGGTTGGCGTCGGCGCCGCACGCCAGCAGGGCACGCACCGCGTCCGCGTGCCCGTGATAGGCGGCCAGCATGACAAGCGTGTCGCCACGGTCGTTCGTGAGGTTCGCCGGAACGCCCGCGTCCACATACCCCAGGAGCGCCTCGCTCTCGCCCCTGCGGGCCAGATCGAAGATCTTGGTGGCCAGCTCCACGACCTCCGGGTCGGGGGCTTCGCTCATCGCGCGGACCGCCTTTCGCATACGTGCCGGTACAGCCGTGCGGCCGTACGAGTGAATCGACAGAGTACTGCCCACCGGGGCACATGAGCCGACCCCGACGAGGCAAAGATCACCATCGGCGCGGCCGGGCATCCGCCGGCCCGCGCGGACGGCACGACGCGGCGACCGTCCGGCAAATGAGTGAAATCCACAAAATGCCACCCATTTGCACCTTTTGTCGTATGGATACATGCTGTGAGCCTGGAAGAACTCATGGTGACTGTCCCCGCATCAACCAGGAGAACCTCATGATCCTGTCCATCTCGGGCGTCGTGCTGCTCGGCATCATCGTCTTCCTGTTCTTCCGCAAGGACGGCCTGAAGGCCTCGCACGCACTGGTCTGCGCCCTCCTCGGCTTCTATCTGGCGGGCACGGCCATCGCCCCGAGCATCAAGGCGGGCGGCGCGAGCCTGGCCAGCCTGCTCGGCGGGATCAAGTTCTGACGGTCCACCCACCCGCATCCACCCTCAGGAGACCGACGTGGCCAGGCGCCCTCTCCCCCGCATTCTGAGCAACGGCAGCGCCTCGATCGCCCGAAGCCGGGACATGGCACGGACGGCCGCCGACAGCGCCACCGACGTCCTCCATCCCCTCATCACGATCACCCGTGGCCTGCGCCGCCTGGCAGCCGCCGGGCGGCGCAAGTGGGTGGAGACCCCCAAGGACCGGCGCGGACCGCTGCTGTTCCTGGTGGGTGCCGTGGTCCTGGTCATGGTGTTTCTTCCGTACGGGCCGCTGCTGGCGTTCGTCTCCCTGATGGCGGCCGCCGCGTGGAAGGGCCGCGAACCGAAGCAGCCCGCGCCGAGCGGTCCCGACGAGTCGCAGGTCCAGCGGCTGTCCTCGCTCTACGAAGCACTCGTCCCGTACTTCTCGGTCGCCGAGGACCCCAGTCCCCTGTACGCCCACGGCGGCGACTGGGAGAAGGCCTTCGAGACCTACGACTTCGACGGCGACGGCCGCTTCGACCGCCTCTCGATCCGCTACCCCGCCTACTTCACCGACGGCGAGGCCGAGTCCCGCGCCCGCATCGAGCAGCTGCTCAACGCCAAGCTGGGCCGGGGCCGCGAGTACCACTTCGGCTGGGACGAGGAGGGCAACAACCTGACCGTGACGGTCCTCGAACCGCTACCCACGGACATCGCCGCCCAGCGTTTCGTCACGTCCCCCGGCGAGACCGTCCTCGGCTTCACCGACGAGACCGGCGTCCAGCGCACGCTCCCGGTCATGGACGGCGAGGAGCAGCGGGACGTGCCGCCCGTCGTGTGGCGCACCGGCGTCCGCTCCACCGAGCCCCATCTGCTGATCGTCGGCCAGCCCGGCAGCGGCACGACCTCCCTCGTGCGCTCGATCGCGCTCCAGGCCCTCCAGCACGGCGACGTCCTGATCATCGAGGGCAGCGGCACGGGCGACTACGCGTGCCTGGTCGGGCGGTCCGGGGTGCTCGCCGTGGACTCCGGGCTCGGCGGCGCCCTGGCCAGTCTCGAATGGGCCGCGCACGAGACCGAGCGACGGCTGATCTCGGCGAACCGGGCGCGGCAGGCCGGCCACCCGGTGCCGGACGACATCAAGCGGCCCCTGTGGATCCTGCTCGACCGGCCCACCGCGTTCGCGCATCTGGCGGCGGCGGACGGCCGCACGGACCCGCAGACCCTGCTCCAGGTCCCGCTGCGGCACGGACGCGCGGCGGGTGTGACGGTCGTCGTGGCGGAGCAGTTCGACAGCCTCGACACCCTCAGCGAGGCGGTCGGCCAGCACACCCGCGCGCGCGTGGTGCTCGGTCCGGCCACGCCCGGGGAGCTCCAGGACGTCCTGGGCGCGCTGCCCCGGACGACGCCCACCTCCGACGTCCCGCCCGGCCGGGGCTACGCCCGTCTCGGCACCGGCGAGGTGCACCGCCTCCAGGTGCCGGCCACCCCGGACCCGCACGACGACGCGACGAGCGAGGCGCACCGGCAGGCGGTCATCGCGCTGCTGCCGGACCGCGCGACGCCCGCGGACGCCACGTCCGCCGACGCGACGCCCGCCGGCTCCGCTCCCGCGGACTCGGCTCCCGGCGCTGCCGTGCGCACCGATTCCGGTGGCAACACCGCCGAGGCGATCCCTGAAGGGACGCTCACGGACGGGACACGCACGAACGAGACACTCACGGACGCGGCGAGCTCCCGGGAGGCCATCCCGGAGGGCGCAGAGGCGATGGCGGAGCGGTAGTCGCCCGGCAGCCGTCAGGCGATCAGGGTGCGCGGCACGTCCCCGCCCGCGCCCTGCCCCTCGCCGACGAGCCGGGCCGCCGCCGCGAGCCGCGTGGCCGCCTCGTCGGCCACGGCGCCGCCCACGGTGAACGGCAGCCGCACATACCCCTCGAAGGCGCCGTCGACGCCGAACCGCGGTCCGGACGGCACCCGCACCCCCACCCGCTCGCCGACCTCCGCGAGCCGTGAACCCGACAGGCCGCCCGCCTTCACCCAGAGGGTCAGCCCGCCGTCGGGTACGTCGAACTCCCAGGCGGGCAGCTCCCTGCGTACCGCGGTGACCAGGGCGTCCCGGTTGGAGCGGGCCTGGTCGCGGCGCAGCTGCACGGCCGCCTCCCAGCCCCCGGTGCTCAGCAGCCAGTTCACGGCGAGCTGTTCCAGTACGGGCGTGCCGAGATCCGCGTAGGCCCGCGCGGCGACCAGGCTGCGGATCACATCGGGGGCGGCCCGCACCCAGCCGATCCGCATGCCCGCCCAGAACGCCTTGCTCGCCGAGCCGACGGTGATCACGGTCGAACCACCGGGGTCGAAGGCACAGACCCGGCGCGGCATCGCGTGGTCCGCGTCGAAGTGCAGCTCGGTCATGGTCTCGTCGACGACGAGCACCGTGCCGGCCGAGCGCGCGGCGTCGACCAGTGAACGGCGCTGCTCCTCGTCGGCAAGGGCCCCGGTCGGATTGTGGAAGTCGGCGACGACGTAGGCGAGCCGGGGCGCGGCGTCACGCAGGACCTGCCGCCAGCGGTCGAGGTCCCAGCCCGCCAGGCCGTCGGCCATGGCGACGGGGACGAGCCGCAGGCCTGCCTCGCGCATCAGCTGGAGGATGTTGGCGTAACTCGGCGACTCGACGGCGACCCGTTCGCCGCGGCCCGCGAAGAGGTGGCAGATGGCGTCGATGGCGCCCATCGCGCCGGTCGTGACCATGATCTGCTCGGGCATGGTCGGGATCCCCCGCGCGGTGTAGCGCTCGGCGATCATCGCGCGCAGCGCGGGCAGGCCCGCGGGGTAGTCGCCGTGCGTGTGGGCGTACGGGGCGAGCTCCTCCAGGGCGCCCTGGACGGCGCGGGTCAGCCAGGGTTCGGGGGCGGGCAGGGCCGCCGTGCCGAGGTCGATCATCGAGCCGAGCGCTTCGGGCGGCAGGGGTTCGAGACCGCGGGCCGGGAGCGGGTTGCCCGCGGGGACGGCGGTCCAGCTGCCCGCCCCTCTGCGGGACTCCAGGAACCCCTCGCCGCGCAGCGCCTCGTAGGCGGCGGCGACCGTCGTGCGGCTCACCGAGAGCGCCTGCGCCATTTCGCGTTCGGCGGGGAGCCTGGTGGCGACCGGGACGCGGCCCTCGAGGACGAGCAGCCGGATGCCGTCGGCGAGAGCGCGGTAGGCGGGCGGGCGACGGGTGCCCAGGCCGGCCGGGCGCGGCTGCTGCGAGGTGAGCAGCCGAGCGAGCTGGGCCGAACCGATCGCCGAAGTCCACTGCGCCACGCGAACCAGTCCACCTCTCCGAAATTGGCCATGGTTGGCATGCGTTACCGAGCCACAGAGTGTCATGTGCCAGGCCACTACCACCACAGGGGGACCGCGTGTCCGCGTCACTGTCCACACCGTCCGGCGGATCGGTCGTGCGCCGGCTCGTGCAGCTCTACGTAGGGCTGGCGTTGTACGGCGCCAGTTCGGCGCTGCTCGTGGAGGCGGGGCTCGGCCTGGAGCCGTGGGGCGTGCTGCACCAGGGCCTCGCCGAGCTGACGGGCCTCTCCATCGGCGTCGTGTCGATCATCGTGGGCGCGATCGTGCTGCTCCTGTGGATCCCGCTGCGGCAGCGTCCCGGGCTCGGCACGGTCTCGAACGTCTTCGTCGTCGGACTCGCCATGGACGCCACCCTGGCCGCCGTCCCGGACGTGCGCGCCTACGGGGTGCGCATTCCGCTGATGGCGGCCGCGATCGTGCTCAACGGGGCCGCGACGGGCCTCTACATTGCGGCCAGGTTCGGCCCAGGGCCACGCGACGGCCTCATGACCGGGCTGCACCGACGCACCGGCCGGTCGCTGCGCCTGATGCGCACGGCCGTCGAGATCGCGGTCGTCGCCACCGGCTTTCTGCTGGGCGGCACGATCGGCGTGGGCACGGTCGTGTACGCCCTCGCCATCGGCCCGCTGGCCCAGTTCTTCCTGCGGGTCTTCGCCGTCCCCGCGCCGCCCGCCGGCCCGGCCGCCGTCGTCGTCAGGTCACCGCGCCGGGCGATACTGCGTCGGTGACCGACCCCGTACGCCACCCCTACCTCGACCATCCCGGGCCGCTCGCCCTCGCCCACCGCGGCGGGGCGGCGGACGGCCTGGAGAACACCGTCGCCGCGTTCCGCCGCGCCGTCGACCTCGGCTACCGCTACATCGAGACGGATGTGCACGCCACGGCCGACGGCAGGCTCGTCGCGTTCCACGACGCGACGCTCGACCGGGTCACGGACGGCGGCGGCCTGATCGCCGACCTCCCCTGGGACGACGTACGCCACGCGCGCGTGGCGGGCAGCGAACCGGTGCCGCTCTTCGAGGAGCTGCTGGAGACCTTCCCCGGTGTGCGCTGGAACGTCGACGTCAAGGCGGAGCCCGCGCTGCTCCCCCTCCTCGATCTGATCGGCCGCACGCGCGCGTGGGACCGCGTCTGCGTCGGCTCGTTCTCGGAGTCCCGGGTCGCCCGCGCCCAGGCCCTCGCCGGCCCGCGCCTGGCCACGTCGTACGGCACCAAAGGGGTGCTCGGGCTGCGCCTGCGGTCCTACGGGGTACCGGCCGCGCTGCGCGGCTCCGCAGTGTGCGCCCAGGTGCCCGTGGCGCAGTACGGGATCCGGGTCGTCGACCGCCGCTTCGTCCGGGCCGCCCACGCGCGCGGGCTTCAGGTCCACGTCTGGACGGTCAACGACGAGGACGAGATGCGGCGGCTTCTCGACCTCGGGGTCGATGGCATAGTTTCCGATCACATCGAGACGCTGCGCGACGTCCTCAAGGGCCGGGGCACCTGGGTCTGAGGACCGCCGCGCGGCGCCGTACCACGGGGAACACAAGGGGACACGGGTGGGCACCGACACCGCGCGGGAGACGGCGACCGGGGCGACCGCCCTCGCCGACCGCAAGCGTGAGCAGCGCGGCTGGTACTTCTACGACTGGGCCTGTTCGGTCTACTCGACGAGCGTCCTGACGGTGTTCCTCGGCCCGTATCTCACCTCGGTCGCGAAAGCGGCGGCCGACGCGGACGGCTTCGTGCACCCGCTCGGCATCCCGGTCCGGGCGGGGTCCTTCTTCGCGTACACGGTCTCGCTCTCGGTGATCCTGTCGCTCTTCGTGATGCCGCTCGCGGGCGCCGCCGCCGACCGCACGGGCCGCAAGAAGCCGCTGCTCGCGGCAGCCGCTTATGTGGGCGCGGCGGCGACGGCGGGCATGTTCTTCCTGGAAGGCGAGCGGTATCTGCTCGGCGGTGCGCTCCTTGTGGTCGCCAATTCCGCGCTCGCCGTCTCGATGGTGCTCTACAACTCCTACCTGCCGCAGATCGCGCCTCCGGAGGAGCGCGACGCCGTCTCCTCGCGCGGCTGGGCCTTCGGTTACGCGTCGGGCGCCCTCGTACTCGTGGCGAACCTGTGGCTGTATTTGTCGCACGACACTTTCGGTGTCTCGGAGTCGACGGCGGTGCGCATCTGTCTGGCGTCGGCGGGCGTGTGGTGGGGGGCGTTCACCCTGGTCCCGCTACGCCGTCTGCGCGACCGGCGACCGGCGCGGGCGCAGGAACGGACGGCTCCGGGCCTGCGCCACTTCGTGGCCACGGTGAAGGACATGCGCCGCTATCCGCTGACCCTCTCCTTCCTCCTCGCCTATCTCGTCTACAACGACGGCGTGCAGACGGTGATCTCGCAGGCGTCCGTGTACGGCTCCGAGGAACTGCGACTGAGCCAGTCGACGCTCATCGTGGCCGTGCTGCTCGTGCAGGTGCTGGCGGTGGTCGGGGCGCTGGCGATGGGCCGCCTGGCCCGCGCGTACGGCGCCCGGCGCACGATCATGGGCTCCCTCGTGGCGTGGACGGTGACGATCGGTGCGGGCTACTTCCTGCCCGCGGGCTCGGCGATGTGGTTCTTCGTCCTGGCGATCGGCATCGGTCTCGTCCTCGGGGGTACTCAGGCCCTGTCACGGTCACTGTTCTCGCATCTCGTGCCGGCCCGGAAGGAGGCGGAGTATTTCTCCGCGTACGAGATGAGCGACCGGGGCATGAGCTGGCTGGGGCCCCTGGTGTTCGGGCTCGCCTACCAGCTGACCGGGAGCTACCGGGACGCGATCGTGTCCCTGGTGGCGTTCTTCCTGATCGGTTTCGCCCTGCTCGCCCGGGTCCCGGTGCGGCAGGCGATCCGCGACGCGGGAAATCCCGTACCGGCCCGGATTTAGCACCTGAAGGCAAAGGCCGGTAGTGTACGCGGTTGGCCTGCCAGGCGTACCGTTACTGCACGTCAAGAATGCCAGACGCTAGGTGACATCTGGTGTCAGATGTGACAAACCGGGCGTCGGTGGGTACAACAAGGGGCGGCTACGACGGCGACGCATGACCCGGAACGGGAATCTTTACCGCCGACCGGACGTTGACCGGATGACGACGACAGCGACACCTGTCCTGTGGGCGACAAGCCCGGGAGGCACGATTCATGAGTGAGCGAGCTCTTCGCGGTACACGCCTCGTAGTGACGAGCTACGAGACGGACCGCGGTATCGACTTGGCTCCGCGCCAGGCCGTGGAGTACGCATGCGAGAAGGGACATCGCTTTGAGATGCCCTTCTCGGTGGAGGCCGAAATTCCGCCGGAGTGGGAGTGCAAGGTCTGCGGGGCCCAGGCACTTCTCGTGGACGGTGACGGCCCTGAGGAGAAGAAGGCGAAGCCGGCGCGTACGCACTGGGACATGCTGATGGAGCGGCGCACCCGTGAGGAGCTCGAAGAGGTCCTCGAGGAGCGTCTGGCCGTCCTGCGTTCGGGCGCGATGAACATCGCGGTCCACCCGAGGGACAGCCGCAAGTCGGCCTGACCCGACGGCGCTCGGCATTACATAGACGGCCGGGGCCGGACACACATCGTGTGTCCGGCCCCGGCCGTTCTCCGTCGTCCTACGAGGTCGTCCTGTGCGGCCGGCCTACGAGGGCATGATCGGCGGACGCGGGTGCGACCCGTCCGGGCCGTCTGACGGCTTCTCGTCCTCCCGGACGACCTCGCCCTGGATCACCGTGCCCGGGCCGCCGGCCGGACCCCCGCGGCTCTGCTGGAACGCGGCCCCGAACGCGCTCCGGGTCGCCGTGCTCATCTTCCGCTCGATGGCCCGCTCCGTGTAGCGGCTCAGCGCCGTACGGACCGGCGGGATGAGCAGCAGCAGGCCCAGGGCGTCCAGGACGAGGCCGGGGATCATCAGGAAGAGACCGGCCAGCATCAGCAGCCCGTTGCCCTGCGAGCGCTGCTCGTCCGCCTCTACGGCCTCCGGCCGCTGCTGACGCTGGAGCGTCTCGCTCAGGTTCTGGAAGGCACGGCGCCCGGCCGCCTTGATCACGACGGCGCCGAGGACGAAGCCGCCCGCCAGGAGCAGGAACAGCGTGAAGCCGCCGACCGCGCCCGCCACCACCGTGAGCAGCCAGATCTCCAGGATCACCCACGCGGCGACGCCGAGCGGAAGGAGTGTGCGGACCCGGGAGCGCCGGGCCCCTGCGGGCTGGTTGCGGGGCGGAGTGCCAGTGGTCATGCCCCCAGTGTGCCTGGGGACACGTCCGAGTGGCGTAAGCAGGAGATCAGCGGCCTTTCAGAAGCCCCTAGGAGCCTTCCAGGAGCCCCGCCGGAGACTTGCGGGAGGCATCTCAAAGGCTTCTCAGAAGGTCTCTCCGGAGGCTTCTCTGGAGGTCCCTGAGGAGGCTTCTCAGGGAGGTCTCTGAGGAGGCTTCTCAGGATCGGGCTGAGGGGCCCTCGGAGGGGCGGCCGAGGATCTTGCCCATCCGCTCCCCCACGCCCCACGTGGTGACCCGCCACAGTGCCTCCACGACGATGTCCTTGCTCATCTTGGAGTCGCCCAGCTCGCGCTCGACGAACGTGATGGGGACCTCGACCACGTGGTAGCCGGCCTTCACGGCTCGGCGCGCGAGGTCGACCTGGAAGCAGTAGCCCTGCGAGGCGACGTCGGCGAGGCCGAGGCCTTCGAGGGTCTCGCGGCGGAACGCGCGGAATCCGCCGGTGACGTCGCGGATCGGGACGTCCAGCAGGAAGCGCGAGTACGTGGAGCCGCCGCGGGAGAGGAACTCACGGGACTTGGGCCAGTTCACGACGCGGCCACCCGGCACCCAGCGCGAACCGAGCACGAGGTCCGCGCCCTTGAGCGCGGTCAGCAGCCGCGGCAGCTCCTCCGGCTGGTGGGAGCCGTCGGCGTCCATCTCGATGAGGACGCCGTACCCCTGCTCCATGCCCCAGGCGAACCCGGCGAGATACGCGGCGCCCAGGCCTTCCTTGCCGGTCCGGTGCAGGACGTGGACCTGCTCGTCGTCCGCGGCCAGCTCGTCGGCGAGCTTGCCCGTGCCGTCGGGGCTGTTGTCGTCGGCGACCAGGACGTGAGCCGCGGGCACCGCCGCCCGTACACGGCCGACGATGGACGTGATGTTCTCCGCCTCGTCATAGGTCGGAATGATCACCAAGGCCGTACCCAGAGGGCCGAACTTGCGCCCACCGCCGTCGCTCACAGCTTCCCCTTAGAACTTCAGTACACAGGGGACCCACCTTAGAGCCTGTCGTGCTCGGAGCCTGTCGTGGCGAGCACCGCAGATCAGGCCGACACTGCGGATCGGGGCCGGACGTCCTTCGGGCCGACCTGGGGCCCGCTGGCTGCGGGTCGACCGAAAGCCGTTGTCTACTGAACGCCCGGGCCCCACCCGGGTCGCACCTCGCCGACCGGCCGGAACGTTCCGGCACCCCGTGGCGCGGGCGCCGGCCTGCGTTCTACGAGTGCGTAGTTCGCCCGGTCGTACGAAAGGTGGTGGACCCGGCCGAACCTACCCGCCGACCTCCGCGGTCTGTCAACAGCCGTTTGACCTGGGCCTCTTTACGAAGTCGCCTGGTCAGGGCCGAGGATACGCAGGTCGTACGGGAGGGAGCGGGGGCCGGATCCGGTGCGCGCCGCCCCGGTACATCACTCGTCCGGCCCTACGAAGACCGGCTGTCCGAACACCACCGTCCGCAGGCAGACGGGGAGTTGGGCGCCGGGCGAGAGATCGGGCAGGCCGGGTGTGCCGGAGCGCGGGTCAGTCGACCAGCGGGCCACCCGGTCGTCGGGGGCCTGCACGACCAGTTCGTCGGTGCGCCAGACGGCGTAGTCCGCGGGGGCGCCGGGCACCAGAATCCCGGCGTCGTCACGGCCGACGGCACGCCACCCCCCGCGCGTGTGGGCGGTGAAAGCGGCGCGTACGGAGACCCGGTGTTCGGGTGTGCGGTGGAACGCGGCCGCGCGGACGGTGCCCCACGGGTCGAGCGGGGTGACCGGGCTGTCGGAACCGAAGGCGAGCGGCACTCCGGCGCGCAGCAGGGACGCGAACGGGTTGAGCGTGCGCGCCCGTTCGGCGCCGAGACGATCGGCGTACATGCCGTCCTCGCCGCCCCACAGCGCGTCGAAGGCGGGCTGCACGGACGCGGTGAGCCCGAACTCGGCAAAGGCGGCGACCGATTCGGGGGTGAGCATCTCGGCGTGCTCGATACGGTGCCGGGCCGCGCGCACGCGCGCGAGGCCGACCTTCGCGGCGGCGGCGCGCATCCCGTCGACGACCGCGGTGACGGCGGCGTCGCCGATCGCGTGGAAACCGGCCTGGAGACCCGCCTCGGTGCAGGCGACGACGTGCGCGGCGACGTCCTCGGCCGACAGGTAGGCGGTGCCGGTGTGAGCCGCGTCCGTATAAGGCGCGTGCAGACAGGCCGTGTGCGAGCCGAGGGCACCGTCCACGAAGAGGTCGCCGGCGGCGCCGAGCGCGCCCAGGGCACGGACGCGCTCGATGTCGCGGTCGGCCCAGTACCCGGCCACGCGCGGGCCCGGCTCGGAGCGGGCGAGGTCGAGCAGGCCGGTGAAGTCGTCCTCGGAGGAGATGTCCGGGCCGCCGCACTCGTGCAGCGAGCCGATGCCGAGGGACGCGGCGTGCCGCAGCGCCGCGCGCTGGGCCTCGGTGCGCTGCTGCGGTCCCACCGCGCCGAGGGCGGCGGCGCGTACCGCGTGGTGGGCGTCGCGCGTCAGGGGCTCGTCCGGGGTATAGCCGACCCGGTCGGTGACGCCGGGGACCAGATCGAGCAGGGCGGTGCTCACGACGGCGGAATGCACGTCGATACGGGAGAGATAGAGAGGCTGGCCGCCGGTGGCCTCGTCGAGTTCGGCGCGGGAGGGCGGGCGGTCGTCGGGCCAGCGGGCCGCGTCCCAGCCGTGGCCGAGCAGGACCCGGTCGGCGGGACGGGCCGCGGCGTGCTCCCGTACGAGGGTGAGGGCTTCGGCGCGCGAACGTGCGGTCGTGAGGTCGAGTCCGGTGAGGGCGAGGCCGGTCGACGTGGTGTGCACGTGTGCGTCGGTAAACGCCGGGGTGACCAGAGCGCCGTCGAGGTCCACGACCTCGTCCACGCCGTCCGCGAACGCGTCCGCGGCGCCTTCCGAACCGACCCAGGCGACGTGTCCTGCCTCCACCACCATTGCGGTGGCGAAGGGGTCGGCGGGGCTGTGGACCTCGCCGCGTCGAAGGAGGACGGTGCGGGTGCTGGGGGGCGTGCTCATGGGGGACAGTGTCCCGTGCCGGGTGCGCCGCGCGGGCGCCGGGGTCCCTTTTGTCAGCCGGTTCCCGACCGCTCGCCGGCTCGCCCCTAGATACGGGGCGGCCGGGCCTCGTAGGGGGTCGACAGGACGACCGTCGTGCGCGTGGAGACACCGGCCAGGGAGCGCACCCGCGCCAGCAGGTTCTCCAGTTCGTGCGGGGTCTCCACCCGCACCTTGAGGATGTAGTTCTCCTCGCCGGCCACGCTGTGGCACGCCTCGATCTCGGGCACGCCCGCGAGGCGCTCCGCGATGTCGTCGGGGGCGCTCGGGTCGAACGGCTTCACCGAGATGAACGCGGTGAGCGGCAGCCCGACCGCCTCGGGGTCGACGACCGCGGCATACCCACGGATCACACCGCGCTGCTCGAGGCGGCGCACCCGCTGGTGCACGGCCGACGTGGACAGGCCCGTGGCCTTGCCCAGGTCGGTGTAGCTCATCCGCCCGTCCTTGACGAGCAGCTGCACGATCTGTCGGTCGAGCTCCTCCATGCGGCAGAACCTACAGGGCCGGTGATCGCCGCGGATACCTGAGCGCCGCCGCGATGGGGGCGAAGCGGCGCCCTAGCGGCCCGGGACGGCCGTTACGCCTACCGCCCATCCGGCACCTGCAATCGGCATGTGACGAAGACCACATGCTTTGGGCCGTGTCCGCACGCATGAAGCGGTTACCTCGCGGACGGGACGGGAAGTGCTTGCTGTGGTCGGGCCGCGGCTCCTGGTCGGCCCACCCGAGGGGGAGATTCCCATGCAGAATGTGAAGCGTCCTGGACGCCCCGGTGCGCGCCAGCGCAAGCAGGCAGTCGTCGAGTCCCAGCCGGAGGGCGTCGAACCCGGCGTCTTCGACGGGGAGAACGCAGAGGACACCGACGCGTACGACGCGTACGACACCTTCGAGATGTACCGGGTCCTGTGCCCGGACTGCGCGCAGCCCATCGCGCTGCTGGCCGACGAGGACGTCCTGCCCGAGCACGCGCTGTGCGCTTCGCCATGGAATCCGTTCGGACTCACGGTCTGTGCGGGCACCGGGCGCGCGGCGGCCGAGGCGCGGCCCGCGGACGAGCTGACGGGCGCTCAGGAGCAGGACACTTCCTTGCTGTTGACGCTGCCGCAGGGTCTCGACTGGCGCACCCAGCCGTTCTCGCACGTGGGCGGCCCCGGTTCGCGCCCCCTGCAGGTCCCGCTCCAGGTGAGCCGCCGGGCCGCCTGAGCCGGCCGGAGACCGTCCCCAACAACTGCCCTGCACCATGGCCCGCAACGCTGCCGTGGTGCAGGATCAGCATGTCCGGATCCGGGGGCGCGGCGGCCTCGCCGCAGTGGATCCGGCGGTGGGCGACGCGGAGCATCACGACGGCGTGCCGCAGCGGCGCGTGCAGCGTGCGGAAGCGGGCCGGCGCCCGGATCCGGTGGAAGCCTTCGGCGGGATGCCCCTCGGCGAACCGGACTCCCCCGGATCCGCCCGGCCCTCGCCCGGACCCCGTCGGACCCGCGCACACGGTGATGCCGTGAACTGACGCCCGATTACGCCCCTCGGTGACCTGCCCCGTCCCCCGCCCGTTGCTCTGGCATGACCCCGACGCAGACACCGGCCCCCGCGCCCACCGGCCGTCGCAGGCGTGTCCTCGTTCCTGTCCCCGCAGAATCGGTTCAGCAGCCCCATCAGACGTATCAGCCGCATCAGGCACATCAGGCACATCAGGCCCACCAAGCACATCAGACCCACCAAGCCCCCGTGCAGGACCCGCCCCTCTACCGGGCCCTGATCGCCACCTGGGCCGAGCGCGGCAAGACCCTGCCGGGGCGCCACGACCCCGAGTGGGCCCGGCTCGTGGCGCCCATCGTGCGGCCGGGGCAGTTCAGCGGGTTTCAGGACCCGCGAGGTGACGGGCGATGACCATGCGCTGGATCTGATTGGTGCCCTCGACGATCTGCAGCACCTTGGCCTCCCGCATGAAGCGCTCGACCGGGAAGTCGGCGGTGTAGCCGTATCCCCCGAAGACCTGCACGGCGTCCGTGGTCACCTTCATCGCCGCGTCGGTGCAGAGTAGCTTCGCCATGGCCGCCTGCTTGGAGAACGGCCTGCCCGCGTCCCGCAGCCGGGCCGCCGACAGATACAACGCACGGCCCGCCTCGATCTGCGTCGCCATGTCCGCGAGCATGAACCTGAGCCCCTGGAAGTCGGCGACGGGCCGGCCGAACTGGGTGCGCCCCTTCGCGTACGCCACCGCCTCGTCCAGCGCCGCCTGCGCCACGCCGATCGCGCAGGCCGCGATGCCGAGCCGGCCCGAGTCGAGCGCCGACAGGGCGATCTGGAAACCCTGCCCCTCGTCCCCGATGCGGCGCGCGTCGCCCACCCGGACCCCGTCGAAGTGCACCTGGGCGGTGGGCGAGCCCTTCATCCCCATCTTCTTCTCCGGTGCCGCGGCGCTCAGCCCCTCGGCATCCCCGGGGACCAGGAACGCCGTGATGCCGCGGGCGCCTTCACCGCCGCTGCGAGCCAGCACCGTGTAGAAGTCGGCGACTCCGCCGTGCGTGATCCAGGCCTTGGTGCCGGTGAGCACCCAGCCGTCGCCGTCACGCACCGCCTTCGTCCGCAGGGACGCGGCGTCCGAACCGGAGGACGGCTCCGAGAGGCAGTACGCGCCGAGCAGTCCGCCGCCGAGCATCCCGGGCAGGAACTCCGCGCACTGCTGCTTCGTACCGAAGTTGGCGAGGGCGTGGCACGCCAGCGAGTGCACGCTGACGCCGAGGCCGACGGTCAGGCGGGCGGCCGCGAGCTCCTCGAGGACCTGGAGGTAGACCTCGTAGGGCTGGTCGCCGCCGCCGAACTCGGCGTCGTACGGCAGTCCGAGCAGGCCCGAGGAAGAAAGCAGGGTGAAGGTGGACCGCGGGAAGCGGCCCGCCTCCTCGTCCTCGGCCGCGCGCGGGGCGATCTCCCGCTGCGCGATGTCGCGGACAAGCTCCAGCAGGTCCCTGGCCTCGTCCGTCGGCAGCTGACGCTCGACTCCTTGCTCCGGCATGGCGACGCTCTCCTCCTGGTCGGGCACTTCGGCGGCGCGCGCGGGGTGGGGCGGCGCTGCCGGGCGGTCACTACCGGGCCGATGGTGCCCTTCCGGGTCTCGGGAGGGCCTGACCAGCACTGCGGCGTGTTGAGTATTCCCGAGATCGGGCCCCGCGTCACCAGTTAACGACCGCTTACTCCAGCTTTTTCGAACCCTGGGCACCGCCGCGTCAGATTGGTTCGGACCATTGACCGCACTGGTCTAGTCCTCCTACTGTTCCGTTCAACGACTTACCGCGTTCATGTCACCCCTGACAGACGCGGAAAGCCGGGCTCACGCAGGTCCACAGCACCACCTCCCCCCATGTCCTCCCTCCCCCACGAGGAGACACGATGCTCAGACCGCACCTCCCCCGCGCGCGCTTCAAGTCGCTCGCCGCCGCCGCGTGTTGCGCCGTTCTCGGCGCGGGACTGCTGGCTTCCACGGGCAGCGCCGCCGCACAGACGGAACGCGACTCCACGCAGGCCGCGGCCGGTTCGAAGGTCGTCGGATACTTCACCGAGTGGGGTGTCTACGACCGGAACTACCACGTCAAGAACATCGAGACGTCCGGCTCCGCCGACAAGCTCACGCACATCAACTACTCGTTCGGCAACGTCCAGGGCGGCAAGTGCGCCATGGGCGACTCGTACGCGGCGACGGACAAGGCGTACACCGCCGACCAGTCCGTGGACGGCACCGCCGACACCTGGGACCAGCCGCTGCGCGGCAACTTCAACCAGCTGCTCAAGCTGAAGAAGAAGCACCCGGACCTCAAGATCCTCTGGTCCTTCGGCGGCTGGACCTGGTCCGGCGGCTTCACGGAGGCCGCGAAGAACCCGGCCGCCTTCGCCCAGTCCTGCTACGACCTGGTCGAGAACTCCAAGTGGGCCGATGTCTTCGACGGCATCGACATCGACTGGGAGTACCCCAACGCCTGCGGTCTGACCTGCGACACCAGCGGGCGCGACGCGTACAAGAACCTGATGTCGGCGCTGCGTTCGAAGTTCGGCAGCGATTATCTGCTGACCTCGGCCATCCCGGCCGACGCCTCCGAGGGCGGAAAGCTGGACGCCACCGACTACGCGGGCGCGGCACAGTACGTCGACTGGTACAACCCGATGACGTACGACTACTTCGGCGCGTGGGACGCCCAGGGGCCGACCGCCCCGCACTCACCGCTCGAGGCGTACGACGGGATCCCGAAGGACGGGTACAACACCGACGCCACCATCGCCAAGCTCAAGGCCGCGGGCGTGCCCGCCTCGAAGCTGCTGCTCGGCATCGGCTTCTACGGCCGCGGCTGGACCGGTGTCACGCAGGACGCGCCCGGCGGCACGGCGACCGGCCCGGCCGCCGGCAAGTACGAGCAGGGCATCGACGACTACAAGGAGCTCAAGACCAAGTGCCCCGCCACGGGCACGGTCGGCGGCACCGCGTACGCGCACTGCGGCACCGACTGGTGGAGCTACGACACTCCGGCGACCATCGCCGGGAAGATGGACTACAAGAACCAGCAGGGCCTGGGCGGCACCTTCCTCTGGGAGCTGTCCGGCGACACGGCGAACGGTGAGCTGATCAAGGCGGTCGGCTAGTCACCATGCGGTAGCGGTACGTCGCGAGGGGCGGGGCCCGGTCCACCGGGCTCCGCCCCTCGCTGTCGCGCTCTTCGGGATGGCTCAGGTCACATCAGGCCGGTCTGCGTGACGAGCATCGCCAGCACCACGACGAAGGTCCAGCCCATGAGGTGCTCGAGGATCTTGGGGCCGTCCTCCCGCGGACCGCCCGTGCGGGCGCGCGAGGCGGCGGGGGCCGTGCTGGCTACGGAGCTTGCGGTCATGGGTGTCTCACTCACTCGGTTCGTGGGCCTGGGCGTGATCCCCCGGGCGCCGGGGGCCTGCCTCGCGGCGTGGCCCTGGGTCCCCCTCCGGTGCCTCTACCACCTTGCCACCGGAATGTCGCTCTGCGACCGAGACCTTGGTCACGCACAACCGGCCCGGAACGTCAGCACGGCACTGACCGGTCCGGCCGTCTCGCAGGCCGCCGACCACTCCGCCGCACCCTCACCCGGCGCTCCCGGGCTCGGCGACCCGATGTTCCCGCTCGACGGCAACGGTGGCTACCGGATACGGCGGCAAGATGATCTTCCCGGCCGACCACCACCCCAGCCGCCGGGCCCCGATCACCTTTCGCGTCCCAACGCCGGCGGGGCTGACGGCCATCGCCGACGGGCGGCTCGTCGACCGGTCCACGCGGCCCGACGGCCGAGTCCGCTGGACGTACGGCTCCGAGCAGCCGGGGGCGGCGCAACTGGCTCAACTGGCCATCGGCAGATTCCAGTTGATCGACAGCAAGGGGCCGGGCGGGCCGCCGCTCCGCGATGTCGTTCCCGATGCCCTGGTGGCCCCGACCAGCGGTACCGCGACCTGGCGCCCGTCCATCTGGCCTGACTGCGCGGGCGGTTGAGCCCGTACCCCTTCAACCGGTACGGCGCCCTGGTCGGTGACACGGACCTGGGTGTGGCCCTGGAGGCGCAGGCCCTTGCACTGGTCAGCTCGTGGAGCAGGTCGCGCTCGGCATCCACCTTCGTGCCGAGCAGATCCGCCTTCGGCAGCCACGACCAGTGGCGCCACGACTACGGGGCCCCCGCCGAGCCCACCGAGCCCAACCTCTTCAAGCGCATGCGCTACGACGGCTCGGCGCTCGTCCTACGGCGCGAAGACCCCGCCGATGCCCGGGCCTCCGGACTGGGTGGTGGAGCCGGTCGTCACGGGCTGACCCCCTCGTGGGGGAAACCGGTGTCGGGCCCGCGCGGGGCCCGACTCGGCGGTCAGCGCACGCCCACCGCCGCCAGCGCCTTGCGCTGCTTCGGGGTCGGGTGGGCCGGGAAGTACAGGTAGCAGACGCCGCCGGTACCGGAGACGACGTTGCCCGAGGCGTTGTGGCGCTTCGTGCGGAGCCAGATCGTCTCCCACTCCGCCCGCTTGTAGACGCGGCGCACCGCCGGGTCGTTCGGCGAAGCCGGGTCGTTGGCGATCACGTCGCCCTCGGCGGTGAAGCCGATGACCGTCATGAGGTGCCCGGAGGTGCCGTATCCCGCGCCGGTCAGCTCCTCCTTGAGGAACGACTGGGACGTTATGGCCGGGATGCCGGCCGCGATCAGAGTCTCCAGGTCGGTCAGTGAGGAGAGGCGGGTGACGACGCCCTGGAGGTCCTGGTACGTCGCCGCGTAGGCCGCGTTGAAGGGCCAGTTGCCGCAGCCCTCGTACTGGTAGTCGAACGTATGGCGGGCGGCGTGGCAGACCTGGGGGTCGGCATAGGACGGGTCGACCCAGGACAGTTGCTCGGCGGTGGGCTTGCGGCCCCAGTACTCGATGATCATCTGCGAGGAGGTCGGGCTGCACCACGCCTCACCGCCGTTGTCGTACTCGGGGTACTGGCCGGAGTGGATGTTCTGGGAGTAGCGCGGAACCGCCAGTTCCTTGGCGAGCCCCGGGGCGGACGCCGGAACGGTGAAACGATCCGGCACGTCCGAGCCCATCGCGCCGAGCCGCCAGACCGTCGGCGCGGCCTTCGAACCGGGGGCGCGCAGCAGGGTCAGGCGCAGGCTGTACGAGGCGAGCCGCAGGCCCGAGGCCGTGTCGTCGATGGAGAACGTGTCCGTCCAGACGCTCGACTTCCTGTCGCTCTGGTCGTCCACGGAGGTGCGGCGGATGTCGACGTCCTCGTCGTCACCGGCCGTCCAGCGGCCCATGACGTACCAGGGCGTCGCCGCCCCGTCGGTGTACGTGCCCTGGAGTTCGATCTGGATCCAGGTGCCGGCCGGGGTGTGCGCGTTCCAGGAGGCGATGACCTCGGTGGCCGGCACGCTCAGCCGGTGGACCGGTGAGATCCACTGGGCGTACTCCCACTCGGCCGTCCTGTTCAGATGCGGGTCGGTGTACGTCGTCCGGCCCGCGGCCTTGGCGAGGGTCACGCCGGGGCGGGCGCCCGCGACGGCGCGGGTCCCCTTGCCGGTGCCCGAGCGCCAGTCGGTGTGCGTCGTCCAGGTGCGGTTGTCCACGAGGCGCTTCTGGGCTTTCTTTCGGGCGGCCGGCGAGCCGCCCGCGGCGTGCGCGGCACCCGCCGCGGCCGTGGTGGCGGCGAGCGCGACGCCCGCGGCGAGCATGGTTCTGCGGGACGGACGGGAGTCCGGAGCGGATCGGTTCATCGGGTGGATCCCCCAGTCGACGGAACGGGCGTACGGTGCGGACGGGCCGGGTGCGGTCCCGGTGGAACAGTGCGCCAACTATGGCCGCCGGGACAGGTCTTCCACCAGCGTTGCGGACCCTGTCCGGCCCACCAATATTGGTCTCCACCACTGGAATGACCTGCGGCGGCGCATATGAAACCCCGGCAGGGCCCGACGTACCCTTGCCGCCGTGAACCCACGTCGCCTGCCTCTCGGCCAGTACGCCGACCGCGTCCGCCGGCTGCCC
Source organism: Streptomyces kunmingensis (assembly GCF_039533535.1). Lineage (NCBI taxonomy): Bacteria > Bacillati > Actinomycetota > Actinomycetes > Kitasatosporales > Streptomycetaceae > Streptomyces > Streptomyces kunmingensis. Next base: position 64,462 of record NZ_BAAATS010000042.1, on the reverse strand, counting down.
GCCTCCTGCGGCCCCGTGCGCCTCGTCGGCATCGACGGGCACGCGGGTTCCGGGAAGTCGACGTTCGCGGTGCGGCTCGCCGAGGCGCTCGGCGGCGCGCCGGTGCTGCGGCTCGACGACCTCGCGAGCCACGACGCCCTCTTCGCCTGGACGGACCGGCTGCGCGAGCAGGTGCTCGGCCCGCTCTCCCGGGGCGACACGGCGCACTACGAGACCTACGACTGGCACGCCCGGCGCTTCGACACCGTGGCGGCGCTGCCGCCCGCGGACGTGGTCCTGGTCGAGGGCGTCGGCGCGGGCCGGCGCGCTCTGCGGCCCGCCCTGGCGCGGCTGTTGTGGATGGATCTGCCGGACGAGACGTCGTGGGCGCGCGGGCGGGCCCGGGACGGTGCGGCGCAGGACGCCTTCTGGGACGGCTGGATCCCAGCGGAACGCGAGCACTTCGCGCGGGACCCGTCCAGGCCCTTCGCCGACGAATTGGTACGAGAGTGCCCGCAGGGGTACGAGGTGCGCGAGGGGCTCGGTGGCGGACCGCGCGACCGCCCGACCGTCACTCAGGGTGATGAACCGCCAGCGGTGCGCTGACCCCCTCAGAATGGCCTTCCGCCACTTTCCCGGAGTGCCTCAACTCTGCTTGACCCAGGGGCCGTACAGGACTTACGTTCTCAATGTGCGGCCTTTCGGGACCGCCCCGAGACGCGAAGCCCCCGGTTGTTCCCCCGTGATCGGGGGCTTCGTTCTGCCCGCAATGCCCTTTCCCGGCCGCGCCGAGGCGCTCGCCGTTCACCCAGGGTCACCAAGCGGCACCGCGCTCACCTGCGCGAAATCCCTGGCTCTCCCAGCGATCCGGCACTGTCGCGCCCTACGGCCGACCAGCCCCCCGCAGGTACGATGCCTTCGGTGCGGCCAAGGAGCGGTTCCTGTCCGCATCGTGACAACTCCCGTCCATGACAATGCGGTTCATCGGGGGCACGGCTTGTGGGGGACGTGATGGACTTCGGCACCGGTGCGCCGACGGGCCCGGCCGACCTCGCCTGGCTGCGGGGCGTCGACGCGTACACGATGGGCGCGTATCCGCAGGCGGAGGAGGAGTTCCGGGCCGCTGTACGCCTGGATCCGGGGATGGCCGACGGCTGGCTCGGGCTGCACGCGCTGCGTATCGACACGACGACGGCACTGCTGCGGATGTTCCGGCACCGCGACCGGTTCGGGGAGCAGCGCACGCGGCATCGCCGCACGCTCAACTCCTGGTACTGGCTCGGCTGGTGGGTGCAGCCGGTCCTGGAGCATCCGCGCGACCTGCTCCTCGCGCACGCCTCGCACTGGCTCGACGGACGCCATGTGCCGGAGCTGGACCGGGCGCTTTCGACGCTGCCGCCGGCCGACGCGGATCCGCAGGTGCGCTTCCTGCACGCCTGCCGGGCGTACCTGGTCAAGGACTGGGACCAGTTGGTCCGGCAGACCGACTCCTTGATCGACGATCCGATGCTCGGTATCGAGGCCGGGCTCTTCGGCGGGATGGCACGGGTGCGCCTGGAGATGTACGGGCAGGCGGAGCCGCTGCTCTCCTCGGCCCTGATGCGCTGCCGCAGCGAGCAGCCGCAGCGCAAGGAGCTGCGGTACTGGCTGGCCAGGGCGCACGAGGGCACCGGTCGTTCGGCGGCGGCGATGCCGCTGTACCGGGCCGTGCACCGGGTCGACCCGGCGTTCATGGACACCTCGGCGCGGCTCGCGGCGATCGCCGAGGGCGATGGGTATGGGGACTTCCCGGACGGCCCGGACCTGGCCCCGCTCGCGCTGACGGGCTATCAGGACGGGATGGACGGCGGCGAGTCGGCCGAGCCGCTGTACGCGAGCGACGGGCTGGATCTGAAGGTCACCGAGCCCGATCTGCCGCCGCCGGGCGGCGCGGGCCCGGAGGACCCCGACATGGTCCGGGAGAAGGCGGTGGTGCCGGTCGAGGTGCCGCTGCCGCCGGGCCCCGCCGATCCGGTGCTGCTTGAGGAGGCGCTCTCCGAACTGGAGCTGATGGTGGGCCTGGAGCCCGTCAAGCGCCAGGTCAAGGCGCTCTCCGCGCAGCTGAACATGGCGCGTCTGCGCGCCGGGCAGGGTCTGCCGGTCCAGCCGCCGAAACGCCACTTCGTCTTCTCGGGCCCGTCGGGCACCGGCAAGACGACGGTCGCCCGGATCCTCGGCCGGGTGTTCTACGCCCTCGGACTGCTCGGCGGCGACCACCTCGTGGAGGCACAGCGCGCGGATCTGGTGGGCGAGTACCTGGGCCAGACCGCGGTGAAGGCGAACGAGCTGATCGACTCGGCGCTCGGCGGGGTGCTCTTCGTCGACGAGGCGTACGCGCTGTCCAACTCCGGGTACGGCAAGGGCGACGCGTACGGCGACGAGGCGCTGCAGGTCCTGCTGAAGCGGGCCGAGGACAACCGCGACCACCTCGTGGTGATCCTGGCCGGCTATCCGGAGGGCATGGACCGGCTGCTCGCGGCCAACCCCGGGCTGTCCTCGCGCTTCACGTCACGGGTCGACTTCCCCTCGTACCGTCCGCTGGAACTGACGTCGATCGGCGAGGTGCTGGCGGCGGAGAACGGGGACGCGTGGGACGAGGAGGCGCTCGACGAGCTGCGCTCCATCGCCGGGCACGTGGTGGAGCAGGGGTGGATCGACGAGCTGGGCAACGGGCGGTTCCTGCGGACGCTGTACGAGAAGTCGTGCGCGTACCGGGACCTGCGGCTCACCGGATACCTGACCGATCCCTCCCGGGACGACCTGGCCACCCTGCGGCTGCCCGACCTCATGCAGGCGTACGGGGAGGTGCTGTCCGGGAGGGGGCCGCAGGATCCCGCGATGTAGGGAGCCTGCGGCCGTCTCACCCGGTCGTTCGAAGGCAGCCTCTCAGGTGAGCGCCTCCTGCTTCCTGCGGGCCGCAGGGACCTGCGGTTCGTCCCGGTGCGCCGGATCGCGGACCTCGCCCACAAGGAGCTCCAGGACGTCCTCCAGCGCGACCAGGCCGAGGACACGGCCCGCCGCGTCCGCCACCTGGGCCAGGTGCGTGGCGGCCCGGCGCATCACCGTGAGGGCGTCGTCCAGGGGCAGTTCGGCGCGCAGCGTCGTCATGGGCCGCCAGATCTGCTGCGGGACGGCGCGGTCCGTGTCGGGGCCGTCGATGAGGTCCAGGACGTCCTTGATGTGCAGGTAGCCCATGAAGGCGCCGCCGTCCGCGCAGACCGGGAACCGGGAGTAGCCCGTACGGGCCGTCAGCGCGATGATCTCCGCCGGGGTGACGGAGGGGCCGACCGTGACCAGGTCCGAGCGGGCCAGGAGGACGTCGGTGACCGGGCGGGAGCCCAGCTCCAGGGCGTCCTCCAGGCGCTCCTGCTCCTCGGGGCCGAGCAGACCGGCCTGCCCGGAGTCCTCCACCAGGCGGTTGAGCTGCTCGCTGGTGAAGACCGCTTCGACCTCGTCCTTCGGCTCCACCCTGAACAGCTTCAGGACCAGGCGGGCGCAGGCGCCGAGCGCGATCGTGACCGGCTTGCAGAGCCGGGCGAAGGCGACCAGGCCCGGGCTGAACCAGAGCGCGGTCTTCTCGGGCGCCGCCATCGCCAGGTTCTTCGGCACCATCTCGCCGATGACGAGGTGCAGGGAGACCACCGCCGCCAGCGCGATGACGTAGCCCAGCGGGTGGATCACACCGTGCGGGATGTGGATCGCCTCGAAGACGGGTTCCAGCAGCTTCGCCACCGTGGGCTCCGCCACCGCGCCCAGCGTCAGCGAGCAGACGGTGATGCCGAACTGGGCCGCCGCCATCATCTGCGGCAGGTGCTCCAGGCCGTACAGGACCTGGCGGGCCCGCTTGCCGGGGAGGGGTTCGATCTGGCTGCGGCGGACCGAGACCAGGGCGAACTCCGCGCCGACGAAGAAGCCGTTGGCCAGCACCAGCAGGCCCGCGAAGAAGAGTTGCAGGGCGTTCATCGGGCCACCTCGAGGAGTGCCTGCGGAACGTCCGCGAGCTTGACGATACGGACCCGCTCGGCCCGGTAGTGGCCGACCTGGCGCACGGAGAGGCGCCAGCCGGGCAGTTCCGCCCGGTCGCCGGGGGCGGGGATGCGGCCCAGGAGATCGGCGACCAGGCCGGCCACGGTCTCGTAGGGGCCTTCGGGGACGTCGAGGCCTATGCGGCGCAGGATGTCCACGCGGCAGCTGCCGTCGGCCTCCCAGGCGGGCCGGCCGTCCTCGGGCGGAGCCGCCGCCAGTTCGGGCAGGTCGAGCCGGTCGTGCTCGTCGCGGACCTCGCCGACGAGTTCCTCCACGATGTCCTCCAGGGTGACGACCCCGGCCGTGCCGCCGTACTCGTCGACGACGACGGCGATGGGCTGCTCGCTGCGCAGGCGCGCGAGGAGCGGCTGGACGGGGAGGGACTCAGGGACCATGAGCGGGGCCTGTGCGATCCGGACGACGGGCGTGCGCAGCCGCTCGTGCGCCGACATCGCGAGGGCGTCCTTGAGGTGGACCATGCCGATGACCTCGTCGATCCGCTCCCGGTAGACGGGGAAGCGGGAGAGGCCGGTGGCGCGGGTCAGGTTGATGACGTCCTCCGCGGTCGCGGAGGACTGGAGCGCGCTGACCTTCACGCGCGGCGTCATGACGTGCTGCGCGGTCAGCTCACCGAGGGACAGGGTGCGCACGAACAGGTCGGCCGTGTCCTGCTCGAGGGCACCCGCCTGTGCGGAGTGCCGGGCGAGTGAGACCAGTTCGCCCGGGGTGCGGGCGGAGGCCAGTTCGTCGGCCGGTTCGACGCCGAGCATCCGCACGAGGCGGTTCGCGACCGTGTTGAGCAGGGCGATGACCGGGCGGAAGAGGCGGGCGAAGGCGTGCTGGGGGCCTGCCACGAAGCGGGCCACCTGGAGCGGCCTGGAGACCGCCCAGTTCTTCGGGACCAGTTCGCCGATCACCATCTGCACGGCGGACGCGAGCAGCATGCCGACGACGACGGAGGCGCCGCCGACGGCGCCCTCGGGGAGGCCGAGGGCGGTGAAGGGTCCGTGCAGCAGTTCGGCGAGGGCCGGTTCGGCGAGCATGCCGACGACCAGTGAGGTGATGGTGATGCCGAGCTGCGTGCCGGAGAGCTGGAAGGACAGCTCCTTGAGGGCTTCGACGACGGTGCGGGCGCGCTTGTCGCCGGCGTCCGCCGCCTGTTGGGCGTCCTGGCGTTCGACGGTGACGAGGCCGAACTCGGCCGCCACGAAGAATCCGTTGGCGAGGATCAGGAGGAGGGCTGCCGCGAGGAGCAGCAACGGGATGGTCATGCCGCCGCCTCCGGGGACGTACGCGCGAGAGGCGCGCTATGTCGGGAGGGGGCGGCGCAGGTACTGCCGGACGATCCGTCCATCGCTGGAGGGAGTCACTCCTTGACTAGCAGGAACCCCCGGCCACCCGTCCGGGCGCGTCAGGGGCGGAGCGTGCACACGACGCACGCTCCCCCACCAGATTAATCAAGTCCGGGGGGCGGGCGTCAGGGGCCCGGACCCCGACACAACCCCGAACCCGGACCCCGACCGCCACGAACCGACCACTCCGGCTGGGGACGAACCGAACGCCGACCACCACGAACCGACCCACACCGGCTGGGGACCCGGAGGTCGCCCGGCAGGGCGCGGTGGCCTGAGTCAGCCCTGGACCCCGGTTCGGGACTCGGTCAGGGCGCGCAGGGCCTTGGCATCGCGGATGGCGCTCTGGCGGGCGATGCCGGGCTGGATGCCCATCGCGGCCAGGCTGGTGCCGTCGGTCAGGTTCAGGAACACCCAGGGGTCGCCGGGGCGCAGGTTGACCTGGACGATCTCCGCCCAGGCGAGGCGCCGGCTGCGGGCGATGTTGACGACGGTGACGCCGTCCTCGTCGGCGACGACCTTGGGCCGCGCGAGCAGCCCGAGGACGCCCCAGAACAGGGCCGCGGTGAAGACGAAGCTGGTCCGCTCCGCCGGGCTCATGGTGTCCAGGACCAGCGCGATGACGGTGATCACGACGAAGCAGGCGGCGCCGAGCGCGTGCAGGATGACGCGGGTGCGCCCGGGCCGGAAGGTGACGGGAAGGGCGGGAGGGTCGAGGGGCTCGGGCATGGCTCGCGGTCCCTAGAGGCGGCAGGCGTGGATGGCCGTGGTGAGGATGGCCCGCGCGCCCAGGGCGTACAGGTCGTCCATGATGCGCTGCGCGTCCTTGGCGGGGACCATGGCGCGCACGGCGACCCAGCCCTCGTTGTGCAGCGGCGAGACGGTCGGCGACTCGAGGCCCGGGGTGAGGGCGACGGCCTTCTCCAGGTGCTCGGCGCGGCAGTCGTAATCCATCATCACGTACGTACGGGCGACCAGGACTCCCTGGAGCCGGCGCAGGAACTGCTGCACCTTGGGGTCCTCGGAGCCCTCGCCCTTGCGGCGGATGACGCACGCCTCGGACTTCATGATCGGCTCGCCGAAGACCTCAAGGCCCGCGTTGCGCAGCGAGGTGCCGGTCTCCACGACGTCCGCGATGGCGTCGGCGACACCGAGCTCGATGGCGGTCTCCACGGCGCCGTCGAGGTGCACGACGGAGGCGTCCACGCCGTGCTCGGCGAGGTACTTGCCGACGATGCCCTCGTACGACGTGGCGATCGTCTTGCCCGCCAGGTCGGCGAGGTCCTTGACGGCGCCGGGCCGGGAGGCGAAGCGGAAGGTGGAGCGGGCGAAGCCGAGCGGCAGGATCGTCTCGGCGTTGGCCCCGGAGTCGATCAGCAGGTCCTGGCCGGTGAGGCCGATGTCGAGCTTGCCCGAGGACACGTAGATCGCGATGTCCTTGGGGCGCAGGTAGAAGAACTCGACCTCGTTGCCCGGGTCGACCGTGACGAGTTCCTTGGATTCCTTGCGCTGGCGGTATCCGGCCTCATGGAGCATCGCCGACGCAGGTCCGGACAGTGAACCCTTGTTCGGGACGGCGATGCGCAGCATGAGGTCGGATTCCTTTGCGTGAAGGGTGGGTTGGGCGAGCGCGGCGGGCCGGCTCAGAGGTGGGCGTACACGTCGTCGAGGGAGATGCCGCGGGCGACCATCATCACCTGGACGTGGTAGAGCAGCTGCGAGATCTCCTCGGCGGCGGCTTCCTTGCCCTCGTGCTCGGCCGCCATCCAGACTTCGGCGGCCTCCTCGACGACCTTCTTGCCGATGGCATGGACGCCCTTGCCGACCAGCTCTGCGGTGCGGGAAGTGGCGGGGTCGCCGGTGGCGGCCTTCTGCTGGAGCTCGGTGAAGAGCTCCTCGAACGTCTTATTGGACATGGTGGTCCCTACTTTACGCGGCCCTGCCGAGCCGTTAACGCCAGGGCTCGGAGACGGTACGCAGCGTGGTGGCGGTGGCCACGGCCGCGGTGACCGCTTCGTGCCCCTTGTCCTCGCGGGAGCCCTCGATGCCCGCGCGGTCCAAGGCCTGCTCCTCGGTGTCGCAGGTCAGCACGCCGAAGCCGACGGGGACGCCGGTGTCGATGGAGACCTGGGTGAGGCCCTGGGTGACGCCCTGGCACACGTACTCGAAGTGCGGGGTGCCGCCACGGATGACGACGCCGAGCGCGACGATCGCGTCGTAACCGCGGCCCGCGAGGACCTTGGCGACGACCGGCAGCTCGAAGCTGCCGGGGACGCGAAGCACGGTGGGCTCGCTGATGCCCAGCTCGGTCAGGGCGCGCAGGGCGCCGTCGACGAGACCGTCCATGACCTTCTCGTGCCACTGGGCGGCGATGACGGCCACGCGCAGGTCGCCGCAGTTCTTCACACTCAGTTCGGGGGCACCCTTGCCGCTCACGCGCTTCTCCTCGTACGTACGTAGATGAATTAAGGGGGTTGCAGAGTTACTGGTCGGTGCAGGCGGACGTCTTGGGCGTGTCCAGCCAGGGCAGGTCGTGGCCCATCCGGTCCCGCTTGGTGCGCAGGTAGCGCAGGTTGTGCTCGCCTGCCGTGATCGGCATCGGTTCGCGGGCGGTGACCGTGAGGCCGTGCCGGGTGAGGGCGTCGGTCTTGTCGGGGTTGTTGGTCATCAGGCGCACGGTGCGCACGCCCAGGTCATCGAGGATCTGGGCGCCGGCCGCGTAGTCGCGGGCGTCGGCGGGCAGGCCCAGCTCCAGGTTGGCGTCGAGGGTGTCACGGCCGCGCTCCTGGAGCTCGTAGGCGCGCAGCTTGGAGAGCAGGCCGATGCCGCGGCCCTCGTGGCCGCGCAGGTAGACGACCACGCCCCGCCCGTTCTCCACGATGCGGCGCATGGATTCCTCCAGCTGGGGGCCGCAGTCGCAGCGCAGCGAGTGGAAGACGTCGCCGGTAAGGCACTCGGAGTGGATGCGCACGAGGACGGGCTCGGTGTCGTCCGTGTCGTGTGTGTCGCCTGTGTCGCCTGGGGTGTCACCCACCTCGCCGTGGACGAGGGCGACGTGCTCGACGCCGTCGACCGTGGAGCGGTAGCCGTACGCCGTGAACTCTCCGAAGGCGGTGGGGAGTTGGACGGTGGCCTCGCGCTTGACCGTGGGCTCGGCGGAGCGGCGGTAGGCGATCAGGTCCTCGATGGAGATGATCGTCAGGCCGTGCTTGCGGGCGAACGGGATCAGCTCGGGCAGGCGCAGCATGACGCCGTCCTCACCGGCGATCTCGACGATGGCGCCGGCGGGGCGCAGGCCCGCGAGGCGGGCGAGGTCGACGGCGGCCTCGGTGTGGCCGTTCCTGGCCAGGACACCGCCCGCCTTGGCGCGCAGCGGGAAGATGTGGCCGGGGCGGACGAAGTCGCCCGGCTGCGCGGTGCCGCCCGCGAGGAGGCGGAGCGTGGCGGCGCGGTCGGCGGCGGAGATGCCGGTGGTGACGCCGTGCGCGCCGGACGCGTCGACGGAGACGGTGAACGCGGTCTTCATCGACTCGGTGTTGTTGCCGACCATCTGCGGGAGGTCGAGCCGGTCCAGTTCGTCGCCCTCCATGGGGGCGCAGATCAGGCCGCGGCACTCGCTCATCATGAAGGCGACGATCTCGGGCGTGATCTTCTCGGCGGCGACGACGAGGTCGCCCTCGTTCTCCCGGTCCTCGTCGTCGACGACCACGACGGGGCGGCCCGCGGCGATGTCGCGCAGGGCCTGCTCGACCGGGTCGAGGCTCAGGTCGGCATCGGCGGACACGTCGTACAGGTGGGCTGCGGTGCTCATGCGTGGGCTCCTTCGAGCGCGGGGGCGGTGGCCGCGGCGGCGCGGGACCGCAGCCACCAGTCGCGCATGCCCCACAGGACGAGCGCGCCGTAGATGACGTAGACGAAGCCGGAGAAGGCGAAGCCGTTGGCGAAGTTCAGCGGGACGCCGACGAGGTCGACGAGGAGCCAGGCGAACCAGAACTCGACCATGCCGCGGGCCTGGGCGTACATGGCCACGACGGTGCCGACGAAGATGTACGCGTCCGGCCACGGGTCCCAGGACAGCGTCGGGAACGCGGTGAACAGGCCGCCGACGGCGAGGGTGCCGAGAGCCGCGGCGCCGACGAGCGCGCCGCGCTCGCGCCAGGTGGCGAACCGGACGGCGATCGAGCCGTCCTGCGCCGTGCCCTTGCCGCGGTTCCACTGCCACCAGCCGAAGAGGGCGACGACGATGACGACGAGCTGCTTGCCCGCGCTGCCGGAGAGGTGGGCGGTGGCGAACGCGGTCAGCAGGATCGCGCCGGATATCAGCTGGGCGGGCCAGGTCCAGATGGAGCGGCGCCAGCCGAGCGCGAGAGCGATCAGGCCGATGGTGTTGCCGATCATGTCCGACCAGAGGATGTGCTGGTCGAAGAGGGTGAACGCTTCGGTGTTGAGCCAGTTCACTGGGTGCCCCCCTGAGTGCCTTCCCGGCCGTTCTCCCGGTCGCTGCCCTGGTAACCGAGCATCCGCTCGACGTATTTCGCGAGGACGTCGACCTCGAGGTTGACCGGGTCGCCGGGCTGCTTGATGCCGAGCGTGGTCAGGTCGAGGGTGGTGGGGATGAGGCTGAGGGTGAAGTAGTCGGCGCCCGCCTCGACGACGGTCAGGCTCACGCCGTCGACGGTGATGGAGCCCTTCTCGACGACGTAGCGGGCCAGCTCGGCGGGGAGCGAGATCTTGACGATCTCCCAGTGCGTGGAGGGGAGGCGCTCGATGATCGTGCCGGTGCCGTCGACGTGGCCCTGCACGATGTGGCCGCCGAAGCGGCCGTCGGCGATCATCGGCCGTTCGAGGTTGACGCGGGAGCCCGTGCCCAGCGCGCCGAGGCTGGAGCGCTTGAGGGTCTCGGCCATGACGTCCGCCGTGAACGAGTCGCCGTCGTGCTCCACGACCGTGAGACAGACCCCGTTGACCGCGATGGAGTCACCGTGCTTGGCGCCTTCGGTGACGACGGGGCCGCGGACGCGGAAGCGGGATGCCTCGACCGGGCTGCCGAAATTCTCGACCGCCGTGATCTCGCCCAGCTCTTCGACGATTCCGGTGAACACTTCCCGGGTCCTCCCTCTTCGGGGCGTGGACTCCGGGGCACTGTCGTTCGACGACGACAGAACGTACGGGCTGCGACACCGGTCACCGGGAGCGACACCGAACGACGGGACCGCCCACCTGGGGTGGACGATGCCCGAAACAGACGGCGACGCGCACCGAGAGGTGCCCGCCCGCCGCGCACTGCCTCCCATCCGGACTTTAACCGTCGGTCCAGGAATTTCACCTGGTCAACCGGCCACTGGAAGTGACCGGGTCGCGGACTGTAACCGCCGGTTCGGACTTTCACCGACCCCGGAGTGCGCTGCTTCTGGTACACGGCCAGTGTGCCACGTCCGATCGATGTGCATGCATGCGAATGCTGTGGGCTGACTCACAGGCCACTTCGATGGTTTTCGCCGGTGACCGGGAATACCGGCCGGCCTGCCTGATCGCGGGCCCTGCGAGCCGTTCTGGCAGGCTGAGGGCGTGACGACTTCGCCAGAACCGGGCCGGACGGCCGAGGAGTTCGAGAGCCTTCGCCCGCGGATGTTCGGGCTCGCCTACCGGATGCTGGGTTCCGCCGAGGAGGCGCAGGACACGGTCCAGGACGCGTACCTGCGGCTGAGCGCCACCGAGCCGGGGGCGGTCGGGCATCTGGGTGGCTGGCTCGCCAAGGTCGTCACGAACCTCTGCCTCAACCGCCTCACCTCGGCCCGCGTCCGGCGTGAGCAGTACGCGGGCCCCTGGCTGCCCGAGCCCGTCCTCACCTCGGACGGCACGCTCGGCCCGATGGAGTCGGCCGAGCGCCGCGACTCCGTGTCGTACGCCCTGCTGCTGCTCCTGGAGAAGCTGACCCCGACGGAGCGGGCGGTGTACGTGCTGCGGGAGGCGTTCGCGTACGACTACCGGGAGATCGCCGGGGTCCTCGGCCTGGGCGAGGCGAACTGCCGTCAGCTGTACCGGCGGGCGGCGGCCCGGGTCACGACGCCGGACGCCAGGTTCGAGCCGTCCGAGCGGGTGCACCGCGAGTTGGTGGAGGCGTTCGTCGGGGCCGCCCGGGCCGGTGATCTGACGGCCCTGGAGAAGACCCTGGCCGCCGATGTGAGCTGGTGGGGCGATGGCGGCGGCAAGGTCAGCGCCGCGCGCCGGCCGGTCGAGGGGCGCGAGAAGGTGCTGCGGTTCCTGCTCGGCACCCGGGAGCGGTTCCCGGCGGACCTGGAGGTCACGGTCGCCGAGGTCAACGGGGACGCGGCGGTGGTCGCCACGACCGGGGACGCGGTCTTCGCGGTCGTCACGTTCGATGTGCGCGAGGGCGCCATCGTGACCGCGCGGGCCGTGATGAACCCGGACAAACTCGGGTTCGTCACCCGGCAACTGGCCGCATCCTGAACCCCCGCCCGAAATTGGTCCCCCACGGTTGTCACGTTCGCGCCGTCCCGTCGGTTCTCAGCTGGTGACGGGCGCTCCACGAGGGAGCGTCCCGCGTCCGAAGGAGCTGATGCAGCGGTGACCACGATCCTGGTGACCGGGGGTACCGGAACGCTCGGCCGGCTCGTCACCGAGCGGCTGCGCGGCGACGGGCACGAGGTGCGGGTGCTGAGCCGGAGCGCCGAGCCGTACGCGGTGGACCTGCGGGAGGGCGGGCCCGCGCTGGGCCGGGCCGTCGACGGTGTGGACGCGATCGTGCACTGCGCCTCGACGCCGCGGGGCGGTGACGAGCGGGCGGCGCGCCATCTGATCGAGGCCGCGCGCGGGGCCGGTGTACCGCACCTCGTCTACATCTCGATCGTCGGCGTGGACCGGGTGCCGCTCGGCTACTACAAGGCGAAGCACGCGGTGGAGTGGCTGATCGAGGAGTCCGGGCTCGGCTGGACGGTGCTGCGCACGACGCAGTTCCACGATCTCGTCCGCACGATGCTGGAGAGCTTCGCGAAGTCGCCGGTGATGCTGCTCCCCGCGCACATCGACGACCAGCCGATCGAGGTGGCCGAAGTGGCGGACCGGCTGGCCGAGCTGGCGCTCGGCGCGCCCGCGGGGCGGGTGGCCGACATGGGCGGGCCCGAGGTCCGCTCGTTCCCCGACCTGGCCCGTGCGTATCTGCGTGCGGAGGGCAAGCGGCGACCGGTGCTCAGCGTTCCGCTGGCGGGCAAGACGTACCGCTCGTTCCGCACGGGCGGCCATCTGGCCCCGGAACAGGCCGTGGGCAAGGGCACGTTCGAGGAGTACCTGGACAAGCGCGTCACGCGCTGACCCGGGCGAGGCCGGGCGCCGGGCATCCGGGGCTCAGCTCCCGACGACGGGCGCCCGGTCCCCCACTCCCGGCAGCGGGCACCCGCCCCCGCCCCTAGGCGGCGGCCCCCCGGCCCCCCGGGCCGAAGACGTCCTCCTGGGCGGCCTCGCGGGCCATCAGCAGCGCGCCGCGTAGTACCGCTTCGCCGCCGAGCGCTCCCGCTCGTACCTCCGTCGCGAGCGGCGACATCGCCGTCAGCCGCTCCGCGACCCGCCGCGCCAGCGCCTCGCCCCCGGCCCGTCCGACCTCCCCGGCCAGCACCACGCACCCGGGGTCGAGCACCGCCACGACGGCGGCGGCGCCCAGGACCACCCGGTCGGCCAGGGCGTCGAGGAACCCGTCCGCGCCGGATGCCACGGCGTCCCGCACCACGCCGGCCGCTCGCTCCACCGGCTGCCCGGGGCCCACGAGGCCGTGCGCGGCGGCCAGTTCGAGGAGGGCGGCGGATCCGGCCAAAGAGTGGAAGCCGCCGTCGCACCGGGTGGCGGAGGGCAGCCCGGCCGTTCCCGGCACGGGCAGGAACCCCACCTCCCCGGTCCCGCCGGAGGCGCCGCGCCGCAGCTTGCCGTCGAGCACGACCGACGCGCCGATGCCCAGGCCGAGCCAGAGCAGCACGAAGGTGTCCCGGTCCGCGGTGGCCCCGTCGCGCTGCTCGGCGAGGGCCGCGAGGTTCGTCTCGTTCTCCACCAGCACCCGCGCGGGGAGCCGCTCCTGGAGCGCCGCGACCAGCTGCCGGTGCCATTCGGGCAGGCCGGAGGAGTCGCGCAGCTCGCCCGAGGCCGGGTCGATCAGCCCGGGGGCGCCGACGCCGACCGTGTGCAGCCGCTCGGCGCCGGCCTCCTTAGCCGTACGTTCCAGGAGGGCGACCGCACGCTCGACCGCGGCGCCCGTCTCCTCGCCGGGCTCGACGGGCAGCTCCGCCCGGGCGAGCACCGCGCCGAGCAGGTCGGCGACGACGAGCCGGACGCCCTCGGTGCGCACGTCGAGCGCCGCGAGGTGCGCGCGGTCGGCGACGATCCCGTACAGCCGGGCGTTCGGGCCGCGCCGCTGGGCGCCCGCCTCCCCGACGACGGTGACGAGCCCGGAGGCGGTGAGCCGCTCGACGAGGTCGGCGACGGTGGGCCGGGAGAGGCCGGTGCGGTCCTTCAACTGCCCTGCGGTGAGCGGGCCTTCGTCCTGGAGGAAGCGCAGCGCGAGCCGGTCGTTGATGGCTCGGGCAGTCCTCGGCGATGCGGGCATGGCCGGATCCTACGCCGAAAGGGGGTAACTATCAGGCAGGGTTCCTGATAGTTTACGGCGGCGCCGCGCCACTACGGAGGCGCATGGGACACGCGCGGGGCGCGTATGGGGACGTACTGGGAGGGGCCCACCGGATGAGCGAAGTGACCTACACGCTGGGGAACGTGAAGCGGGCGCGTTATGCCGTCGCGACCGTCTTCTGCGTCCACGGGGCGGTGACCGGGTCTTTCGCGACCCGCGTGCCCTGGATCCAGGACCATGCGGGCGTGAGCGCGGGCCAGTTGGGTCTGGCGCTCGCCTTCCCGGCGATCGGCGCGTCGGTGGCGATGCCGCTGGCCGGCAGCGTGAGCCACCGGTTCGGCGCGCGGACGGCGCTGCGCGGGCTGCTCGCCCTGTGGACGCTGGCCCTGGTCCTGCCCTCGCTCGCCCCGAACCTGCTCACGCTCTGCGCGGTCCTCTTCGTCTACGGAGCCTCGGCCGGCATGTCGGACGTGGCGATGAACGCGCTCGGCGTGGAGATCGAGACCCGGCTCGACAAATCGATCATGTCGGGCCTGCACGGCATGTGGAGCGTGGGGGCGCTCATCGGCTCGGCGGGCGGCACGCTCGCCGCGCACATGGGCGCCGACGCCAGGCTGCATCACCTGCTGGCCGCGGCGGTGCTCACGGCGGCTGGGCTCATCGCCTGCCAGTGGGTGCTCGACCTGCGGCCCACGGAGGACGAGGAGCCGCCGCCGCGCTTCGCGCTGCCGCCGAAGTCCGCGCTGCTCATCGGCGCGGTCGGGTTCTGCGCCGTCTTCGCGGAGGGCGCGAGCCTGGACTGGTCGGCGGTGTATCTGCGGGACGTGCTCGACACCTCTGCGGGGCTCGCGGCCGCCTGCACCACGGCGTTCACGCTCACCATGGCGGTGGCCCGGATCGCGGGGGACGCCGTGGTGGACCGGTTCGGCGCGGTGCGCACCGTGCGGGTGAGCGGTGTCATGGCCACGGCCGGCGCGCTGCTCGTGGTCCTGGCCCCGAATCCGCCGGTCGCGATGGCCGGTTTCGGCCTGCTGGGTCTCGGCATCGCGGTCGTCGTGCCGCTCGCCTTCGCGGCGGCCGGGCGCAGCGGACCGAACCCGAGCCAGGCCATCGCGGGCGTCGCCACGATCACGTACACCTCGGGCCTCATCGCGCCGTCGGCCATCGGCACGGTCGCGGACGCTACGAGCCTGGTGGTGTCGTTCGGGCTGGTGACGGCGCTGACCTGCGGTCTGATGGTGTTCGCGGGCGTGCTGCGCGGCGCCGACCGCACCCGCGCGGCGGAGCCGGACCCGTCCGTGGTCCACACGAAGTAACGTCCCCCGCACGCTCCCACCGGCCCCCGGCCACCGGCCACCGGCCCCCGGCTCAGGCGTCGGGGGCCGGTGGACGTGGGTCACCCGGCGATCGAGTCCAGCTGCTCGGCCGCGGGCCGCAGCGCCCACAGGTCACCGCCGGGCGGCGCCTGAAGTTTCGGGACGGCCCTGCGCGCGGCCGCGTCCCCCGCGTCGGCGGCGGCCTGTACGACGTCGCTCGCGGCGAAGCGGTGGAACTCCAGCTCCGGGTGCGGCCAGGCACGCTCGCCCGTCGCCGCGGGCAGCAGGTAGTCGACGGCCCTGAACAGGCTCTGCCCGTTGGGCCCTTCGTGGCTCCACAGGTCGACGCCGACGTGCCGTCCGATGGCGGCGAGCCGCGTATAGGCGACGAGGTCGAAGGTCGAGTAGTGCCAGCTGCGGGTGCGCGCGAGCTCCTGCGGTTGGGTGCCGTCGCCCGCGATCTGCGCGTCGATGCGCTTGCCGCGGGCGTCGAGGACGGTGCGGCGCGCGAGATCCCGGTCACCGGTCGCGTAGGCGAGGGCGGCGACCTGCATGTCGTAGAAGGTGCCGTGGTTGTTGTCGGCGGCGCCCTCCTGCTTGCCGAAGTCGCTGTGCACGAGCCAGTCGAGGAAGTCCTTGTTCCACTGCCCCATGCCCGCGCGGTCGGCCTTCGACCAGCCCGGGGCTCCGGTGGCGAGGAGGGCGACGGCGTCGACGACGCTCGTGTACGACTGCGAGAAGTCGATGATGCCGATGGCCCGGCCGTCGTACTTGCAGGGGATGAACTGGGCGTGGTCCAGGTTCGGGTTCATCTGCGTGCCGGCGTCGAGGAACCAGGTGCGCAGGACCTGCCCGGCCTTGACCGCATACTGCTTCCTGCCCGTGTAGTACCAGGCCAGGGTGAGGTCGTACGTGGAGTCGAAGACCTTCTCGACGTCCTGCCGGTCGGTGCCGGTGTCGACCTCGGGGTTGCGCTGCCCGTCGCGCTGCACGTACGGGCAGCCCCAGGGGTTGTCGGCGGTGGGGCTCGTGGTGGGCCACCAGTACGGGGCCTGGCTGAGGTAGTCGTGGACGTCGCCGCCCGGCGCGGGCTTCGGCTTGTCGACGACGGTCCACGGGCCCTGGTCCAGCCATCCGTCGGCGCGCGTCGTCAAGTCCCGTACCGCACGCCTGAGTTGCCGGTCGCCATGGTCGAGGCGGAGCTTCGTCTGCTGGAGTCGCTTGCCGTCGAGGACAGCGGTTCCGGGGGCTGCTTCGCGAGCGGCGGCGTCCGCGGCCGGGATCAGGACGGCCGCCAGAGCGGCCGCGGCCGCGCCGATGCGCATCCGACGTCTTGCACGCAACGGTCCTGCACACATCGGTCCCGCACGCATCGGTCCTGCACGCATCGGTCCTGCACGCATCACACGACTCCACTCAGACATGTATCTGAACGATGTTCACGGATAAGTGCGAGTGAGCGTAGACCTCCGCCCGCACCGCAACAAGAAGGGCGTCACGTCCTCGTACGTACGTGCACTTACGTGCCTCTAACATGAAGCGATCGTTTCGAGCCACGGAAACCACAGAAAGCAGAACTCACATGGACCTCGGCGTGCGCTGGAAACTGCACGGCGACGGGCGCACCCCGGCCCCCGGTGCCGTCGTCCGCCCCGACGAGCGGCTGTCGTGGCCGCGCACGATCGGCCTCGGCGCGCAGCACGTGGTCGCCATGTTCGGCGCCTCGTTCGTCGCGCCCGTCCTGATGGGGCTCGACCCGAACCTCGCCATCATGATGTCCGGCGTCGCGACGGTGATCTTCCTGCTCGCCACGCGCGGCCGGGTCCCCAGCTACCTGGGCTGTTCGCTCTCCTTCGTGGGCGTCGCGGCCGTGATCCGGGCGCAGGGCGGCTCCAGCGCCACCGTGACGGGGGCCGTCTTCGTCGTCGGTGTCGTGCTGTTCCTCGTGGGCGTCGCGGTGCAGCGGTTCGGGGCGCGGATCATCCATGCCGCGATGCCGCCGATCGTCACCGGCGCGGTCGTCATGCTGATCGGCTTCAACCTGGCGCCGGTCACGGCCTCCACGTACTGGCCGGCCGACCAGTGGACGGCGCTCCTCGTGATGCTGTTCACCGGTCTGGCCGTGGTGTGCCTGCGCGGTTTCTGGTCACGCATCGCGATCTTCCTCGGCCTGATCTTCGGCTACGTCATCTCCTGGCTCTTCGACCGGATCTTCGGCAAGATCCACTCGGTCAACGGCGGCACCGAGGCCGTCGACCACTGGCGTCTGGACTTCTCCGCGGTCGGCAAAGCGGACTGGATCGGCCTGCCCACCTTCCACGGGCCGTCCTTCGAATGGTCCGCGATCCTCGTCGCGCTGCCCGTGGTCATCGCCCTGATCGCGGAGAACGCCGGGCACGTGAAGGCCGTCGGCGAGATGACCGGCGACAACCTGGACGCCAAGCTCGGCACCGCGATCTCCGCGGACGGCGCCGCCTCGATGCTCTCCACCGCGGTCGGCGGCCCGCCCAACACCACGTACTCCGAGAACATCGGCGTCATGGCCGCGACCCGCGTCTACTCGACGGCGGCCTACTGGGCGGCGGCCGGTTTCGCCCTCCTCTTCGGCCTGTGCCCCAAGTTCGGCGCGATCGTCGCGGCGATCCCGGGCGGCGTCCTCGGCGGCATCACCGTCATCCTCTACGGCATGATCGGCCTGCTCGGCGCGCAGATCTGGATCAACGCCAAGGTGGATCTGCGCAACCCGCTGAACCTGGTGCCGGCCGCCGCGGGCATCATCATCGGCGTCGGCAACGTCTCCCTGAAGTTCACCGACACCTTCTCCCTCAGCGGTATCGCCCTCGGCACGATCGTCGTGATCACCGGCTACCACGCACTGCGCGCGATGGCCCCCGCGCACCTCAAGTCGCAGGAGCCCCTGCTGGATTCGGGCACATCGACGTACGACAAGAACGACAAGGCGTAACCCCGGACCGGCCGGCCGTTCGCTCGTTATGGGGAAGCGTCCGGCAGGCCGGCACCGGCGCCGGCCCACGGCTGCGACCCTTCGTCCATGGCGCAGCTGGAACGGTCCGCAACGACGCACACTCCGGCCGGGGCCGGGGTCGACGCGGTGATCGCGCGGATGCGCGCGCTCGCCCTGGACCTGCCGCCCCGGGACGGTGTGGCGGTCTTCAACCGGGTCTATCTCTCTGTCACGGAGGCGGTCGGCCGGGCCATCGACAGCGGTCCCGCGGGCGGTTTCCCGGACCGGACCGCGGCGATCACGCTGGACGTCCGCTTCGCCGAGCGCTATCTCACGGCGGTCGACGCGGCGTCCCCCGGGGACCGCGGTCCCGCGTGCTGGCGCCCGTTGCTCCAGTTCCGCCGCCATCCCGGCGTACGTCCGCTGCAGTTCGCGCTCGCGGGCATCAATGCGCACATCGGCCACGATCTGGCGCTTGCCGTAGTGGACGCCTGTCGTACGCTCGACTGCGCACCGGCCGCGCTGGAGGACGAGTTCGAGCGCGTGGGTGACCTCCTCGTCACGCTGGAGGAGCACATCCGCGAAGAGCTGATGCCGGGCCCCGATCTGCTCCAGGTCGCCGATCCCCTCACCCATCTGCTCGGCTCGTGGAGCCTGGAGCGGGCCCGCGACGCCGCGTGGGGCGCCGCCCGCGCCCTGTGGGCCCTGCGCGAACTGCCGGGTGTGGCAGCCGAGTTCGCCCATCGTCTCGACACCTCGGTGGGCCTGGTGAGCCGCATGCTGCTCACCCCGCTCCCCGACTGAGCATCGCCCCGCGCGCACGGAACTCCCCGGCAGCAGCTGCACGTTGAACGGTGTGACACCCGAAGCGTTCCGATGCGCATGCGACGAAGGAGCACGGTATGGCGACCCGACTCGGCCTCGGCCTCCCGCAGATGCAGCAGTACGACCTCGGCCGTGACGTCCCCGAGGTGGCGCGCGCCGCGGAGGCCACCGGGTACGACAGCCTGTGGGTCTTCGAGCGGATCCTGTTCCCCGAGCCCGCCCGGCAGGGGCTCTACGGGATCCCGGGGCTGCCCTGGCCCGACCACTATCGCTCGGTCGCCGACCCGCTCGTCACGCTCACCCTCGCCGCTGCCGCCACCTCCCGCGCCCGGCTCGGCACGAGCGTCCTGGTGGCGCCGCTGCACGGACCTTTCCAACTGGCCCGTTCCCTCGCCTCGTTGGACGCGGCGAGCGGCGGGCGGGTCGTCGCCGGTCTCGGCACCGGCTGGTCGCACGACGAGTACGCGGCGGCGGCCGTGGCCCCCTTCGAGCGGCGCGGCAAGGTCCTGGACGAGCTGATCGAGGTGTGCCGCGCGGTGTGGGGCCCGGACCCGGTGACGTACGAGGGCGAGCTGACGACCATCGCCCCGTCCGTGGTCGGGCCCAAGCCGGCCGGCCCGCTCCCGATCCTCCTTCCGGCGAACACCCCGCGGGCGGCGCGCCGCCTTGTGGACCACGCGGACGGCTGGATGCCCGCGGCCGCCGGCGTCGAGCCCCTCAAGAAGCAGTGGGCGGACCTGCGGGCCCTGGCGGAGGAGCGGGGCCGCACGGCTCCGCTCCAGAGCGTGCTGCGGGCGAACACGCTCTATACGCGTGAGACGTACACGGCCGACGACCGCCGCCCGTTCCAGGGCAGCACCGATCAGATCGTCGAGGACCTTCACGCCCACAGCGAGGTCGGCCTGGAGGAGATCCTCGTCGAGCTCCAGGGCCCGCTCCGCGACGCCCAGGAGCTGAAGGACGTCGCGTCGGAGGTGTACGAGAAGGCGCGGGCCGCCGGGATCTAGTCGGGACCCGGTCGGCATCCGGCCGGGATCTAGTCCTCCGGGAGCTCCACGGGCGCGATCTCGTCGTACACGTCGCCGGGGCCGGGGTTGGTCGCGTCCGTGGCGCCGCCCAGGTGGTGCATCACGCCCCATACGGCGTTGAGCGCGGTCTGCACGGCGCCCTCGGCCCAGCCGGCCGTCCAGGAGATGTCGTCGCCGGCGAGGAAGATGCCGCGCCGGTCCTCGGGCAGCCGGTCCTGCATGAAGTGGGTGAACAGGCGCCGCTGGTAGCGGTAGTGCCCCGGCAGGTTCGCCTTGAAGGCGCCCATGAAGTAGGGCTCGTTCTCCCAGGACACGGTCACCGGGTTGCCGATGATGTGCCCCCGGATGTCGACCTTGGGATAGATCTCTCCGAGCGACTTGAGCATGACTTCGAGCCGCTCGCCGGCGGAGAGCGGCAGCCACTTCAGGCTGTCGTCGCACCACGTGTAGGAGAGGCAGATGACAGCGGGCTTGTCCGGCCCGTCGTCCAGCAGATACGTACCGCGCGTCATCCGGTCGGTGAGCGTCATCGACATGATGTCGCGGCCGGTGGTCTCGTCCTTGTCCAGCCAGAACGGCCGGTCGACCGGGACGAACAGCTTGCTGGACTCCATGTAGTGGGTCCGCTCGATCGCCGTCCAGTGGTCGATCGGGAACAGCGCGTCGTCGCAAGCCACCTTGGAGAGCAGCATCCACGACTGCGCGGTGAAGATCGCGGCCCGGTACGTACGGATGTCACCGTCGGCGTCCGTGACCGTGATGTGGTTGCCCGCGGTGCGGGCGAGCCGGGTCACCGCGGGCCGCGGTGTGCGGTCCGCGTGCAGCGACGCGAGCGAGGTACCGGGAGCCCAGTGCACGATCTTCCCGGGCTCGCGCTCCCACAGCCGCAGCGGCAACTGCTGCGAGCCGCCGACGATGCCGCGGTGGTGGTCGTCGGCCTCGGTGTAGACGACGCGCAGGATCTCCAGGATCGAGTTCGGGAAGTCGGTGTCCCAGCCGCCGGTGCCGAAGCCGACCTGGCCGAAGATCTCCCGGTGCCGAAAGGATTTGAACGCCTCGGAGTCGCACAGGAACCCGTAGAAGGTCTGGTTGTCGAGCTTCTCGACGAGCTGCGACCAGATCTCCCGGATGCGCGGCACGTCGCGCTCGCGCATCGCCTGGTTCATGTCGGTGAAGTCGGCGCCGTCCTCCAGGCAGGCGTTCCACGCGGCGGCGACGTCGCGGTAGACCTGCGGCAGGTCGTCGATCGTCTCGGCGTAGTGGCTCTCGCCCTTGAGGTCGACGACGGTCGAGGGGGTCGCCGGGGAGAGGGGGTTGGGGAACGCCCGGGTCCGCAGGCCCACCAGGTCGATGTAGTGCTGGAGCGCCGTCGACGACGGCGGGAAGCGCATCGCGCCCATCTCGGCGCTGAGCCCGGCCGCGTCGGGCGGCGTCCCGTCGAAGCCGACCGTCCGCAGCCGGCCGCCGATCTTGTCCGCCTCGTACACGACGGGCTTGAGGCCCATCTTCATCAGCTCGTACGCGGCGACGATGCCGGACAGGCCGCCGCCGATGACCGCGACCTCGGTGCCGTGCTCGGTCGCCGGTATCTGCCCGAGGCCCGCGGGGTGGGCGAGGAAGTCGTCGTACGCGTAAGGGAAGTCCGGGCCGAACATGGTGATCGGCGGCTGCGCTTCGGTGTGCTGGACGGCGGTGGGCACCGTGGACGTCATGGGGTACGGGCTCCTTGCGGATACGGGTGCGCGGCGACGACGGCATGGTTGTGCTCAGCGACGTACGACGTACGACGTACGACATACGACTGGGAGGGAGGGTCGCCGGGGACTGCCCGCGACCGGTACGACGGTACGTTTCCGTCAGGCCGGCGGGGAAGACCGGTCCGTTGCGTCTGTGCGTGCGATCCGTTGCGCGCGCCGGGCCCGGAACGGCGATCTGTTGCGCGGGATCAGACGGGAGAGCCCGAGGTGAAGCGGCGCATCAGCGGGGAGAGTACGAGCACGGACTTGGTCCGCTCGACGAACGGCTCCCCCGCGATCCGCTCCAGGACCCGCTCGAAGTGCCGCATGTCGGAGGCGAAGACCTGGACGAGGGCGTCCGCCTCACCGGTGACGGTGGAGGCGGCGGCGACCTCGGGATACCGCTCCAGGCCCCGCCGGATCGCGTCCGGCGAGGTGTTGCGGCGGCAGTAGATCTCGATGAACCCCTCGGTCTCCCAGCCGAGCGCGGCCGGGTCGACCCGCACGGTGAAACCGGTGATCGCCCCGGTGGCCCGCAGCCGGTCCACGCGCCGCTTCACGGCGGGCGCGGAGAGGCCGACGAGCTGTCCGATGTCGGCGTAGGAGCGGCGGGCGTCCTCGGCGAGGGCGTGCACGATGCGTTCGTCGAGATCGTTCAGCAAGGCAGGCGGTTCACTTCTGTGTTTCCGAGGCTTCGGCGGCCGCGGGAGCCGCGAGACGGGAGCGACGCATCCCGTAGCAGAAGTAGAACACGAGGCCGACGGCCATCCAGACACCGAAGACGATCCAGGTGATCACGGACAGACTGCCCATCATCCACAGGCAGAGCCCGAAGCCGATGACCGGCAGCACCGGCGAGAGCGGCACCCGGAAAGTGCGCTTCATGTCCGGCCGGGTCCGGCGCAGCACGATCACGGCGATGTTGACCAGGGCGAAGGCGAAGAGCGTGCCGATGCTCGTGGCGTCGGCGAGCTGGCCGAGCGGGATGGCCGCGGCGAGCACCCCGCAGAACAGGGAGACGATGACGGTGTTGACGCGCGGCGTCCCGCTCTTCGGGTGGACCTTGGAGAACACCTTGGGCACGAGCCCGTCGCGGCTCATCGCGAACAGGACGCGGGTCTGCCCGTAGAGCACGGTCAGGACGACGGACGCGATGGCGATGACCGCGCCGGCGGCGAGCAGCGTCGCCCAGAACGACTGGCCCGTCACGTCCTTCATGATCCCGGCGAGCGCGGCCTCCGAGTCGCTGAACTGCTTCCACGGCCGGGCTCCGACGGCGACCGCGGCGACGAGGACGTACAGCGCGGTGACGATGACGAGGGAGAGCATGATGGCGCGCGGCAGATCGCGCTGCGAGTTCTTGGCCTCCTCACCCGCGGTGGAGGCGGCGTCGAAGCCGATGTAGGAGAAGAACAGCGTGGCCCCGGCGGCGCTGACGCCGGCCATCCCGAGCGGCATGAAGTGCTCGTAGTTGCCGGACTGGAAGCCCTTGAGGCCGATGGCGCAGAACAGCAGCAGCGCCACGATCTTCACCGCGACCATGATCGTGTTGGCGCGGGCGGACTCCCTGGCGCCGCCGAGCAGGAACGCCATGGCGAGCAGCACCACGAGGAGCGCGGGCAGGTTGAAGACGCCGCCGTCGCCGGGCGGCGCGGAGAGCGCGTCCGGGATGGTGACGCCGATGGTGCCGTCTAGCAGCTCGTTGAGGTACTCGCCCCAGCCGACGGCGACGGCCGCGACGGAGACCCCGTACTCCAGGACCAGGCACCAGCCGCAGACCCAGGCGATCAGCTCGCCCATCGTTGCGTATGCGTACGAGTACGAGGAGCCCGCGACCGGGATGGAGCCGGCCAGCTCGGCGTAGGAGAGGGCCGAGAAGAGGGCGGTCAGGCCCGCGATCACGAAGGACAGCGTGACGGCGGGGCCGGCCTTCGGGACCGCCTCGCCGAGGACGACGAAGATGCCGGTGCCCAGCGTCGCGCCGATGCTGATCATGGTCAGCTGCCACAGTCCGAGCGAGCGCCGCAGCGAGCCGCCCTCACCCCGCCCGCCCTCGTCGACCAGGCGTTCCACCGGCTTGCGGCGCATCAGACGGGCGCCGAGGCCCGCGGCTGCGGGGTCGGTCTGCGGGGTGCGCGGGGGTGCGCCGTGGTCGAGCACGGACTGGCTCCTTCATCGCTGCCGGTTGGGGTCGGGGCGGGGCGAGGGAGCGCATGGCGGTGGTCACACTCCGACCCGGACCGCCGCGCAGGAGTCCCCCGCCGTGCCACGTACAGCGGATGACTCTAGAGGACATGACTTCCCAGCTGTAATGCAGCAACCTTGCGCGCCCGCGGGTGATCGTTGCGCGGATCGCCCGGGCCCGGGCATTCGTTGCGGCGTCCGTTTCGTCTGTTGCACGCACCTGTGCCCACCGTCACACCTGACGTCGGGGACTGAACCCGCGGTTCGGGGGTACACGGTCGGGCCGTCCCGTGCAGCGCCGATCATCGGCCGCGTACGGGACGGCTACGCGTCGGCCCCGAGTCGGTGCTACAAACGTTCGATGTGTGCATCATGTGCAGGATGCATAGAGGCCGTCGGAGAGAACGGTGTGAGAGGGGCTTGTGAGTACCAGCGAGACCGATATCCGCAATCTGCTGCTCGAGGCGCTGCGCGACCAGGAGGGGCAGATCGCCGACCGGTGGACGCTGCTCCAGCTGGAGCAGGCGGCCCTCGGCACCGACATGACCGAGAGCGAACTGCGCGAGGAGGCGCATCTGCTCATCGACGCCCTCACCGAGGCGCTGGCCAGTGACACCCCGGCCGGACGCCTGGTGACGTCGCACCACAATCTGCGCACGACGGTGACCCAGCTCTCCCTGCGCCGGGTGCGGGCCGGGGCCACCCCCACCGACACCGCGCTCGCCGTGCTCTCCCTCAAGGAGGCGCTCCTGGCGGCGGTGCAGCACACCACGCGCGACACCAGCGAACTGTTCTCGGCGGCCGTCCTGGTCAACCGGATGCTCGACGCCGCGGGCGCCCTGTCCTTCGAGACCTACGTCGAGGGGCGCGAGGAGATCATCCAGCGCCAGAGCCGCCAGCTGATGGAGCTGTCCACGCCCGTCGTACGGCTGTGGCGGCACGTGCTGGCCGTCCCGCTGATCGGCACGCTGGACACGGCCCGCACCCAGATCGTCATGGAGTCCCTGCTCCAGGCGATCCAGGACGACGAGGCCAAGATCGCCATCATCGACATCACCGGTGTGCTGACCGTCGACACGGCGGTCGCCCAGCACCTCATGCACACCGTCAACGCGGTCCGCCTGATGGGCGCCGACTGTGTCATCAGCGGCATCCGTCCGCCCATCGCCCAGACCATCGCCCAGTTGGGGATCGACCTGTCCACCATCCTGACCCGTGCGACGCTCGCCGACGCGCTCGCCGACGCGGTGAAACTGACCGACCAGCCCGCCGTCGGCTTCGCGGTCACCGGGTCGGCACCGCGATGACCACTCCCCGCCCGACGGGCGTACCCATTCTGCGGCTCGCCGACGTCCTGGTGACGGGACTGCTCAACGAGCTGGACGACCGGTCCGCGGTCGCCTTCACCGACGAGCTGACGGAACGGATCGTCTCCGACCGGGCCCGCGGTGTCCTCATCGACATCTCCCGGCTCGAGCTCATCGACTCGTTCGTGGCCCGCACCCTCATGGAACTCACGAACATGGCCCGGCTGTTGGGCGCCCGGGTCATCGTCGCGGGCATGCGCCCCGCCGTCGCGATCACCCTGGTCGAACTGGGCATCCAGCTCACCGGTGTGGAGACGGCGCTCAACGCCGAGCAGGGGCTGACCGCGCTCGGCTGGCAGCGGACCCCGGAGGGCGCAGGCCGTGACCATGTCGGATGAGCTTGCCGCACACCCGATGCACCACGGCCCGGCCCAGGTGGCCGTCCGCCGGGAGTACGAAGTACGCTCGGAGGACGACCTGCTGACGGTCCGTCATGCCGTGCGCGCGGCAACCGTCGAATGCGGTTTCGGCCTCGTCGACCAGACCCGGGTGGTGACCGCCGCCAGCGAACTGGCCCGCAACGCCTACATCCACGGAGGCGGCGGCACCCTGTCCGTCGAACTCCTCAAGCGGCGCGGCGCCGACGGGATCCGCCTCGTCATCCAGGACGAGGGGCCCGGCATCCCGGACATGGGCGCCGCGATGACGGACGGCTGGACCTCCGGCAGCGGCCTCGGCCACGGCCTGGGCGGTGCGCGGCGGCTGATGGACGAGTTCCACGTCGACACCCGTCCCGGCATCGGCACGACGGTCACCGTGGCGCGCTGGACGGTGCGGTGACGGCCTTCGCCGACGTCGCCGTGACCGCGCACGTCGTCGTCGACCACTCCAGCGCCGTGCACCACGCGACGACGCTGGCCAGGGACGCGGCGCGGGCGGCAGGACTCGGCTCCACCACCGTCGAGCGGGCCACGGTGCTCACCAGCGAGCTCGCCGGGAACCTGCTGCGGCACGCGGTCGGCGGCGCCGTCTACGTGCAACGTCTGCCGCAGGACGGCGGGCTCGACGTGATCGCCGTCGACCGGGGCCCCGGCATGGCGAGCCCCGACCGGGCGATGGTCGACGGCTACAGCACCACCGGAACCCTCGGCTCCGGCATGGGCGCGCTGCGCCGGCTCGCCGACGAGCTGACGCTGCGCACCCTGCCCGGCGTCGGCACACTCATCTGCGCCCGCTTCCACGCACCCGGGGCCGGTCCGGCGCGGGCCGACCTCGGCCTGCTCTGCCTGCCGATGCGGGGCGAGGAGGCGTGCGGGGACAGCGCGGCCGTGGCGGACGCGCCGGGCGGCCGGACGGCGGTCGTCGTGGACGGGCTCGGGCACGGCGTCGAAGCCGCCGAGGCGAGCGCCGCCGCCGTGCGGGTGTTCCACGAGGGCCCGGAGCGGCCGCTGCCGGAGCTGCTCACGGCGATGGACCGAGCGCTGCGCGGTGGCCGCGGCGCCGCGATCGGCCTGCTGCGGCTGCGGCCCGGCACGGCCGAACACTGCGGCGTCGGCAACGTACGGCTGCTGCTCGTCGACCACGACGGCGTCGGCCCCCGGGCCGCGGGACAGCCCGGCGTGGTCGGCTGGAACATGCCGCGGCCACGCCCGGTCTCCCTGCCCATGCCCGGGACGAGCGCGGCGGTGCTGCACAGCGACGGGATCGCCGCGCGCTGGGCGGACACCGCCACCCCGTTCCTGCTGGGGCTGCCGCCCCGGCTGCTCGCCGCGGCCCTGGGCCATGGCCACCGCTCGGCACGGGACGACGCGACCGCCCTGGTCACCGGGGCGGCAAGGAGGAATTCATGACCGACCGGGCGGCCGCGCCTGCGCAGCGCACGACCCACCGCTCCCCGGCCGAACTACGGGCCGCCGTACGGGCGTTGGCCGTCACGTTCCGGCTCTCCGCCGAGCTGCGCACCCGCCTGACGCTCTCCGTGGCCCGCGTCGCGGAGGCCGAACTGCGGGCCGGGCGGCCCGTGACGCTGGAGTCCTCCTACGAACAGACCACGCACCGCCAGTCCCTGACGGTACGGCTGCGCGCCCCGCAGACGCCCTGGGCGGCACCGGTCGAGGCGCTGCCGCTGCCCGGGCGGCACGAGGCCGGCACCACGGTGTGGCACGTACCGCTGCCCGGACAGCGGCGCCCGTCGGCCCTGGAGTCCGCCGACCCCTCCCCCACCGAACTCCTGGAGGAGGAGCTGCGGATCGCGGTCGCCCGCGCCGACGCCCTGGAGGCCGACCGGCGCCGGCTCACCCATGAACTGGACGAGACGAACAGCGGGGTCCTCGCCCTGTACGTCCAGTTGGAGGAGCGCGACGAGCAACTGCGCCGCGCCCACGGCCAGATGCTGCGCGAACTGGAGGACGCGCTTCGCCCCGGGCCGATGAAGGTCGACGGGCTCGAACTGGCCATCCACTACGCGCCCGCGGGTACGGACGCCCCGACCGGCGGCGACCTGTACGACTGGTTCCAGCTCCCCGACGGCACCGTGCACATCACGGTCGTCGACGCCCTCGGCCACGGCCTCACCAGTACCAGCAGCGCCCTGAACGTGACGCACGCCGTCCGCACGCTCGCCCTGGAGGGCCACCCCCTGGAGACGATCGTCGCGCGGACCGACGAGATCCTGCTGCCCTACGACCGTGAGCTGATGGCGACGGTCCTGCTGGTCCGCCTCGACCCGGCCTCGGGCCACGTCGTCCTCGCCAACGGCAGCCACCCGCCGCCCCTGCTCGTCTCCGAGGACGGCACCGCCCGGTTCCTCGAGGTACGCGGCCGGGGCATCGGCTACCCGATGGCCGGCAGCGACCGGCTGTGGCACGAGGACCTCGCCCCCGGCGACCTGCTCGTGCTGTACACGGACGGCCTCACCGAGAGCCGCCGCGACCCCTACGAAGGCGAGCGCCGGCTCGTGTCGGCGGCCGTCCGGCACCGGCACCGCCCGACCGACGACATCCCCGGCGCCCTGGCCGAGGAGATGCACACCGTGATCCTGCACCCCGACGACACGCTCGCCCTGACCGTACGGAGAAGCCGATGAAACACGCGGCACCCGAGCCCATACCCGACGGGCCGCACACCGTGCTGTCCTGCACCGTCACGGACGAGCCCGACGGGCCCGTCATCACGCTCAGCGGTGACCTCGACTACGAGACGGCCCCCGACCTGCTCGCGGCGGTGACGGCGCTCGCCGCCCCGGCCGGCACGACCGTGACCCTCGACCTGTCGGGCGTGCAGTTCTTCGACTCGGCCGGCATCAACGTGCTGCTGCGGGCCCGCGGCGCGCTCCATGAGCGCGGCGCCGAGCTGGCCGTGCGCCGCCTCTCCGCCGTCGTGGAGCGGATCTTCCGCATCACGGGCCTGGACACGGTCCTCGTCCCGGACGCCCGGACCGCGACCGGTGACCATGAAGATCCGGCGATGGGGTAGCTGTCGACTATGGAGATCGTGGTGGACGGCCCCGTGACGGGGACACAGGCCCGGGGCGCGGCTGCCCGGTTCCTCGCCGAGCACTGTCCGTGGGCCGACGCCGACGCGGTGCTGCTCGTCGTCTCGGAGCTGGTCACCAACGCGGCCCGGCACACCGGCGCCCTGGCGCGCCTGCGGCTACGGGTGGACGCGGGCGGCCTCTCGGTGGCCGTGGAGGACGGCGACCCGCGCCCGCCGGTGCCGCGCGCCCCGGACATGGGCGGGGGCGGCGGCTTCGGCTGGCACATGGTGGAACGGCTGGCCGAGCGGCTCGCGGTCCTGCCGGTGCCGGACGGCAAGCGCATCGAGGCGGGATGGGCGGCGCCGGCCGTCTGACCCGCGCCGCCCCTGCGACTAGCTCCAGCTGGCGTGCAGCGGCTTGCCCTCGGCGTAACCGGCGGCGGACTGGATGCCGACGACGGCGTTCTCCTCGAACTCGGCGAGCGAGTTGGCACCGGCGTACGTGCAGGAGGAGCGGACGCCCGCGATGATCGAGTCGATCAGGTCCTCGACGCCCGGACGCTCCGGGTCGAGGAACATCCGGGAGGTGGAGATGCCCTCCTCGAAGAGCGCCTTGCGGGCGCGGTCGTAGGCGGACTCCTCGGAGGTCCGGTTCTTCACGGCGCGCGCGGAGGCCATGCCGAAGGACTCCTTGTACGCGCGTCCCTTGGCGTCGTGCTGGAGGTCGCCCGGGGACTCGTAGGTGCCCGCGAACCAGGAGCCGATCATCACGTTCGACGCGCCGGCGGCGAGCGCCATGGCGACGTCGCGCGGGTGACGGACGCCACCGTCGGCCCAGACGTGCTTGCCGTACTTCTTCGCCTCGGCGGCGCACTCCATGACGGCGGAGAACTGCGGGCGGCCGACGCCGGTCATCATGCGCGTGGTGCACATGGCGCCGGGTCCGACACCGACCTTGATGATGTCGGCGCCGGCCTCGATCAGGTCCTTCACGCCCTCGGCGGCGACGATGTTCCCCGCCACGATCGGGACCTGCGGGTCGAGCGCGCGCACCGTTTTGATGGCGCTGATCATCGACTCCTGGTGGCCGTGGGCCGTGTCGATGACGAGGGTGTCGACGCCCGCGTCCAGGAGCTGCTTGGCCTTGCCCGCCACGTCTCCGTTGATCCCCACGGCGGCCGCGATCCGCAGCTTGCCGTCGGCGTCGGTGGCCGGGGTGTAGAGCGTGGCGCGCAGGGCGCCGGTGCGGGTCAGGATGCCGGCGAGCTTGCCGTCCTTGTCGACCGCGGGGGCGTAGCGGCGGTTGGCGCCGTCCAGCTTGTTGAAGGCGTCGCGCGGGTCGATGTCCGCGTCGAGGAGAACCAGGTCCCGGGACATGACCTCGGAGAGCTGCGTGAAGCGGTCCACGCCGGTCAGGTCCTGGTCGGTGACGACGCCGACGGGACGCAGCTCGTCGTCGACGACCACCCCGGCGTTGTGCGCGCGCTTGGGCAGCAGCGCCAGGGCGTCGGCGACGGTCTGCGTCGGCGCGAGGACGATGGGGGTGTCGAGCACCAGGTGGCGGGTCTTGACCCAGGAGATGACCTCGGTGACGACCTCGATCGGGATGTCCTGGGGAATGACGACGAGTCCGCCGCGGCGGGCGAGGGTCTCGGCCATGCGGCGTCCGGCGATCGCGGTCATGTTGGCGACGACCAGCGGGATCGTGGTGCCCGAGCCGTCCGGCGACGACAGGTCGACGGCCTGGCGGGAGCCGACGGCGCTCCGGCTCGGCACCATGAAGACGTCGTCGTACGTCAGGTCGTACGCGGGCTTGATGTCATTGAGGAAACGCACGTGCGGACATCCCAGTCGGTAGAAGGGGTGCCCAGGAGGAATCCTCCGGGGCACAAAGCACGTACTTCATTTTCCCACGGCCCCGCCTGCTCCGTCTCCGGGCCGAACATCCCAAGGTCACCGACCCGGCTCGGATGATCATCCAAGATGCCTTGCCGGACCGGGAGGGTGCGCCTACCTTCCGTGCCACCCTCTCGACCGGACGGGATCCGCCATGACGGACGACGCACGGAGCCGACCGACCGAAGCCGGGCACCGGGTGACCGGGCCGGGCGCGCGGACAAAAGCGCTCCTCAAGGAGCGGGAGCGGCTCCGGCCGAGCGGGCCCGGCGGCCGCGGTCCGATCCCGCTCGGCCGGGCCGGGGGAGCCGGCTCCTACGCCTCGGGGGCGCGGGCGGCGGTGCGGCCCGGTCGGGCCCCGTACGCAGGACCGCCCACCGCGGGCTACCACGATGAGGGGGAACTCGGGCCGGGCTCAGCCGAGGCCGAGCGCCACGGTGAGGGGGGCGTCGGTGCCCCGGCGCCGCTCCATCGCCTCGACGAACACCGCGCGGGCCGTCGCCCACTCCCCCGGGTGACGGCCCGCGAACGCCTCCCAGCCGGTCACGACGAGCACCAGCCCGTGCGCGGAGTCCGGCCAGATCCCGGAATCACCGAGACAGTCGGCCAGCGCGTCCCAGTTCCGCCCGAACCACTCCGGCAGGCTCAGGGCAGAGGCACAGCGCTCCATGAACCCCTCTTTGCCCTCGACCCCGTCAAGATCAAGAAACCGCACAGCCGAATCAAGCCCCTCCGCCCCCTCAAGCCCCTCCGGCGATTGAGGAGCGGGGTCCGGGGCAGAGCCCCGAATTGACCCCGGCTCACTCATCCGGATCGGCCCGCTGCAACGCGGACTTCGGCGCAGCCCCCGCCGCGAGCAAAAAATCGGCCGCGGCGGTATCGGTGACCAGACTGGTCACGAGCCCGGACCGCAGCACGGCGTCGATGGCGGCAGCCTTCCGCTGCCCACCCGCGATGGCCACAACCTCAGGTATCCGCCGCAGCCGGTCCGTCTCGACCGTGATGCACCGCTCCCCCAGGTCCCGCCCGACCCGGCGGCCCTGCGCGTCGAAGAGGTGCGCGGACATCTCGGCGGCGACCCCGAGGGACGCGTAGTGCGCGCGCTCCTCGTCGCTGAGCATGTCGTGCACGGTCGAGATGCCGGGCTCCCACGAGCCGATCGACACACACGCCACGGTGACCTTGTCGAAGTACTCGAAGGCGCGCGCGATCCCGGTCTGGTTGCGCAGCGCGGACGCGGTGGCCGCGTCGGGCAGCAGCATGGGCGCGTAGATCGGGTGTGCGTCGCCGCCGGACACCTGGGCGGCGCGCCGCACGGCCTCCACCGATCCGCGCTCCGCGGTCCCGGCGTCGTAGACCCCCGTCAACTGCACGACGGTGCAGGGCGGGAGGCGGTCGAGGGCCGCGGCCATGTGGATGGTGGAGCGGCCCCAGGCGAGGCCGAGGACATCGCCCTCGTTCACCAGTTCGCCGAGCAGGTCCGCGGCGACCTCGCCGAGGTTCTCGGGGTCGGGCGACTCCTCCGCCTCGGCCGGTGACTCGACGACCACCGCGTGCCGCAGGCCGTAGCGGGCGCGCAGCGCGTCGGAGCGCTCGGCGTCCAGCTCGGCCGGGACCCGGATCTCGATGCGTACGAGATCTCGCTCCAGGGCGGTCTCCAGGACCCGCGCCACCTTGAAGCGGCTGACACCGAACTCCTCGGCGATCTGGATCTTGGACTTGCCCTCCAGATAGAAGCGACGGGCCATGGCAGCCGCCTGCACCAGCTCCGCGGGTCCCATCCGCAGGGCTGACCGACCTGCCGATGATGCGGACACGGCGATCTCCTCACTTCTCTTCTGCACGACTCACTGCGTTCACAACCTGGATACGCCGTTCATCCTTGCAGATCCTTCGGGCTTGATCAGCCCTGATGGACGGCGTTCATGTATCCGTGGCTCAGTGGCCGCATGCCCATCCTGCGGACGCCGTCGCGCTCTGCGCCTGGGTGCGCAGTGCACGTACCGCCTCTGCCGGGTCGTTCGCTCCGTATACGGCCGATCCGGCGACGAAGACGTCCGCCCCGGCCTCGGCGCACCGCTCGATCGTGGCGGCCGAAACGCCACCGTCGACCTGGAGCCACAGTTCGAGACCGTGCTTGGCGATGAGCTGCCGGGTCCGGCGGATCTTCGGCAGCATGATGTCCAGAAACGCCTGCCCGCCGAAGCCCGGCTCGACCGTCATGATCAGCAGCATGTCGAGCTCGGGGAGCAGATCCTCGTACGGCTCGACGGGGGTGGCGGGCTTGAGGGCCATGGAGGCGCGGGCGCCCTTGGCGCGGATCTCGCGGGCGAGCCGGACCGGAGCGGCGGCGGCCTCGGCGTGGAAGGTGACGGAGCCCGCCCCCGCTTCGACGTACTGGGGCGCCCACTGATCGGGGTTCTCGATCATCAGATGGCAGTCCAGCGGGGTGTCCGTCGCCCGCGCGAGGGACTCTACGACCGGGACCCCCAGCGTGAGGTTGGGGACGAAGTGGTTGTCCATGACGTCGACATGGAGCCAGTCGGCGCCCTCGACGGCCTTGGCCTCGTCGGCAAGGCGGGCGAAGTCCGCGGAAAGGATGCTGGGGTTGATCTGAGCCATGCCCCCACCCTGCCATGCCCGGCGGCCCTCGCCCGCCCCGGTCTGGACCTGGAGGCGCAACCGATGCCGAGCCGTGCCCTCCCATGCCATTCTGGGCCGCCCACAGCAGGCCGACAGGAAGCACCGCGACGGACGCAGCGGGGGGCGCCATGGCGGACGTACGGACCGATGCCCGGGCCACCGGGCCGAAGACGCGACACGGGGTCGCGTGGCTGGTGTGCGGACGGCGCAGCAAGTGGCTCGTGCTGCTGCTGTGGCTGGTGATCATCGTGGGAGTGGCGCCGCTGGCCCAGAAACTCACGGACGCGCAGGACAACGACGCCCAGTCCTGGCTGCCGGGATCGGCCGAGTCGACCCAAGTCCTCGATCTCTCCAAGGACTTCAGGCCGGAGGTCGTCCCGGCGATCGTGATCTACGCCCGGGAGGGCGGCCTGACCGTCGCGGACCGGGCCCGGATCGCGGCGGACGCCCGCCAGCTCAGGCAGCTCAGCGACCACGGCCTGCGCGGCGCCGAGACCCGCGGCCCGGTCTACGACAGGCCCCTGCGGCCGTCCGCGGCGCAGATCGCCATCCCGGTGACGATGGACGAGAAGGGCTGGGAGCGGATCGCGCCCGCCGTGGACTCCGTACGGGACGCGACCGGCAGGTCGGCGGACGGGCTCACGATCCACATCACCGGGCCCGGCGGCACCTCGGCCGACTTCTCCGAGGCCTTCGAGGGCATCGATTCGACGCTGCTGCTGTCCGCCCTCGGCATCGTGATCGTGATCCTGCTGTTCACCTACCGCAGTCCTACGTTGCTCGTGGTGCCGGTGGTGAGCGTGGTGGCGGCCCTGTTCACCGCGCAGGCGCTGATCTATCTGCTCGCCGAGCACGGAGGGCTGACGGTCAACGGACAGAGCGCGGGCATCCTGACCGTCCTCGTCTTCGGCGCGGGGACGGACTACGCGCTGCTCCTCGTCGCCCGCTACCGGGAGGAGCTGCGCCGGCACGAGGACCGCCACGAGGCGATGGCGCTCGCCCTGCACCGGGCGGGCCCGGCGGTCCTGGCGTCCGGCGCGACGGTCGTGGTCAGCATGCTGATGCTGCTCACCGCCGACATGAACTCGACGCGGGGCCTTGGCCCGGTCGCCGCGATCGGCGTCGCCATCGGCCTCCTCGCCATGCTGACGCTCTTCCCGGCCCTGCTGGTGGTCTTCGGGCGCTGGCTCTTCTGGCCCGTCGTCCCGCACATGGGCTCCGCCGAACCCACCGAGCGCGGCACCTGGGCGCGGATCGGCCGCCGCATCGCCCGGCGCCCGCGCGTGGTCTGGGTGGCGACGGCGGTGGCTCTCGCCATCCTCTCCCTCGGCCTGCTCCAGCTGCGGGCGGAAGGCATCAGCAACGCCGACTCGTTCACGGACAAACCGGACTCGATCGCCGGCCAGGAAATCTCGGAGAAGTACTTCCCGGCGGGCACCGGCGATCCGCTCGTCGTCGTCGCGAACAGCGCGCAGGGCCCACAGGTGCGCCGCGCCGTCGCGACCACCGAAGGCGTGGTGGCGCGGAGCATCACCGTCCCGCCGAACACCGCGCGCGAGCACGACGGCCGCATCCTGTTCGAGGCGACGACCGCCGCCCCGTCCGACAGCCAGGCGGCCCGGGACACGGTGCAGCGGGTGCGCGACGCGGTGCGGGAGGTGCCGGACGCGGACGCGAAGGTGGGCGGCGGCCCGGCGACCCTGCTCGACATGGACCGCGCGACGGCCCACGACAACAAACTGGTCATCCCGCTGGTCCTGGTGGTCGTGCTGCTGATCCTCGGACTGCTGCTGCGCGCGGTGATCGCCCCGCTGCTGCTGATCGGGACGGTCGTCCTGTCGTTCGCCGCCGCGCTCGGCGTGAGCGCGCTCACCTTCCGGTACCTCTTCGACTACGCGGGCGAGTCGACGGACTTCCCGCTGTTCGTCTTCGTGTTCCTGGTGGCGCTCGGCATCGACTACAACATCTTCCTGACGACCCGCATCCGCGAGGAGGCCGCCCGGCAGGGCACGCGGCCGGGTGTCGTCACGGGCCTGGCCGCGACCGGCGCCGTGATCACCTCGGCGGGCCTGGTCCTGGCCGGCACGTTCGCGGCCCTGGGCACGCTGCCGATGGTGGCCTTCGCCGAGATCGGCTTCGCGGTGGCGCTCGGCGTCCTCCTGGACACCTTCATCGTGCGCTCGGTCCTGGTGACGGCGCTGTTCCTGGATGTGGGGCCACGCGTGTGGTGGCCCCACGCACTGTCCAGGGAGTCAGGCGGTGCGCCGGATCAGCGCTAGGTACATCGCGTCGGTGCCGTGCAGATGCGGCCACAGCTGCACATCGGGGCCGTCCCCGATCGCGGGCACGCCCTCCATCAGCGGGCGCGCGTCGATCAGTTCGGCGCCGCCCACCGACTTCAGCACGTCGTCGACGACCGCCCGTGTCTCGGCCAGGTGCGGGGAGCACGTCGCGTACCCGACGACGCCGCCGACGCGCACCGACTCCAGCGCCATCCGCAGCAGGGACCGCTGGAGCGGGGCGAACCCCTCGAGGTCCTCCGGGCGGCGCCGCCAGCGCGCCTCGGGACGGCGTCGCAGAGCGCCGAGTCCCGTACAGGGCACGTCCATCAGGATCCGGTCGAACGTGCCGGGGCCCCACGGCGGACGCGTGCCGTCGGCGGCGATCACCTGGTACGGCCCCGGGTTCCCGTCGAGCGCCTTCGCGACGAGACCTGCCCGGTGAGGCAGCTTCTCGGCGGCGAGCAGCGTCGCCCCGCGCCCGGCGGCGAGCCCGGCCAGCATGGCGGCCTTGCCGCCGGGGCCCGCGCAGCCGTCCAGCCACTTCTTGTCCCGGCCCTCCAGGGGGGCGTTCGCGAGAGCAAGGGCGACGAGCTGACTGCCCTCGTCCTGCACTCCGGCCCGCCCGGACCGCACGACGTCGAACGACCCCGGCTCGCCGCCCTCGGCCAGCCGCACCGCGTACGGGGACCAGCGGCCCGGCAGCCCGGACTCCTCACCGACCTCGGCGAGGACGGCGTCGGCTGTGGTCCGCCCGGGCCGCGCCACGAGCGTCACCTCGGGCCGCTCGTTGTCCGCCTCCAGCAGGTCCTCGATCCCCGCGCGGCCACCGCCGAGGGAGTCCCAGAGCGCCGAGACGACCCATCGCGGATGCGAATGGACCACGGCGAGATGGTCCTCGGGGTCCTCGTCGTACGGCGGCGCGACCCGCTCCAGCCAGGCGTCGAGATCGTCCCGCGAGACCTTGCGCAGCACGGCGTTGACGAACTTGGCCCGCCCGTCGCCGAGCACGACCCGGGCCAGCTCCACGGAGGCCGACACGGCGGCGTGCGTCGGGATGCGCGTCCCGAGCAACTGGTGCACACCCAGGTTCAGCACGTCGAGCACCGGCGGGTCGACCTCGCGCAGCGGCCGGTCGATGCAGGCCGCGACGATCGCGTCGTAGGTGCCCTGGCGGCGCAGCGTCCCGTACACGAGCTCGGTCGCGAGCGCGGCGTCCCGGCCGTCGAACTTCTCGGCCCCCTCCTGCTCCCCCTTCTCGCGCGCCTTGCGCAGCAGCGGCGGCAGGACGAGGTTCGCGTAGGCGTCCCGCTCGTCGACGGCGCGCAGCGCCTCGAACGCGAGGATGCGCACGGGGTCCTTCTTCGGGCGGCGGTGCGGCTTGCCGGGCTTGCCCGACTGTCCGGGCCCGCCGGGCTTCCCGGCCGTACCGGCCTTCTGGGGACGGCGATTCGACGAGGTCGGCTGGTCGCTCAAAGGTGCTCCGCTGGTGGGGTCGTACGGGCGGTACGCAGAGGTCGTCCGCCGAAATGAACCCTCCCAGACTACGTCGCGGCCCGCCCGCCCGGCCCCCGGGCCCGGTGTTGGGCCAGGGGGCCGGCGCCTCAGCCCAGCCGCTCGCCCGTCGTGATGCGCACCCCGCGCGCCCAGTCCGCGGCGGCCATCGGCTTCTTGCCCTGGGCCTGCACCCACAGCAGCTCGACGGCGTGCGATCCGGTGCCGACGTGCAGGTTCTTCTTGCCGACGCTCAGCTCGCCCGGCGCCAGATCCGTGCGGTCCGGCGCGAGCACGGCCGTGCGCACCTTCAGCCGCTCGCCCCGGAACTCGGTCCACGCGCCCGGCGCGGGCGTGCAGCCGCGCACCACCCGGTCGACGCGCAGGGCGGGCGCCGCCCAGTCGATCCGGGCGTCCTCGACGGTGATCTTCGGGGCGAGCGAGATGCCGTCGGCGGGCTGCGTCACGGCCTTGAGCGTGCCGTCCTCGATGCCGTCCATCGTCGCGACGAGCAGCCCGGAGCCCGCGAAGGCGAGGCGGGTCAGCAGGTCGCCGCTGGTGTCGGTGGAGCGGACCGGCTCGGTCACGGTGCCGTACACGGGTCCGGAGTCCAGGCCCTCCTCGATGAGGAAGGTGGAGGCGCCGGTGATCTCGTCGCCCGCCATGACGGCGTGCTGCACGGGCGCGGCCCCGCGCCAGGCGGGCAGCAGCGAGAAGTGCAGATTGACCCAGCCGCGCGTGGGCACGTCGAGGGCGATCTTGGGCAGCAGCGCCCCGTAGGCGACGACCGGGCAGCAGTCCGGGCCGATCTCGCGCAGCCGGGCGAGGAACTCCTCGTCACGCGGCTTCTGGGGCTTGAGCACCTCGATCCCGGCTTCCTCGGCCCGCTCGGCGACCGGGCTGGCGACGAGACGGCGGCCGCGCCCCGCGGGGGCGTCCGGCCGGGTGACGACCGCGGCGACCTCGTGCCGGTCGGAGGCGATCAGGGCGTCCAGAGCGGGAACGGCGACCTCGGGGGTGCCGGCGAAGACAAGCTTCATCAGGGGCTAACGGCCTCTCGGGGCAGGGTCACGGGCAGCGCACCAGTCTATGGCGGTCCCGCGGCGGTCACACATGGGGCGCACGCCTGAACGTGCGCCCCGTGCATATGCGGATGCGCCCGAACAGCGTGACCCCTCACTGGATGGCGCGTTGGTCAAGAAAGAGTTGACCAGTCCAGGGGCCGTGATCACTCGATCGTCAACGGAAGTTGTCGTTGCTGCGAGCGCGGCCCCCTCCTTTTTTCATCGCCGGTTCGAGAGGCTTGTAAATGGCCGACCACGCAACCCACGACGCCCAGGCACGGGCCAGCCTGCATCTGTTGGTGCGGGACATCGAGCGGGTCCGCCGGCAGGTGGACGCACTGCGCACCCTCACCGCCCAGCTCGGCAACGTCTACCGCCCGCGCCGCTCCGGCCCCTCCGCGGGGTTCGTCGTCTACGGGCGCGCACCCGCCCCGACCGTCCGTCTCGCCCAGGAGCTGCGGGACAGCGTCGAGACCCTGGTGACCGCCGCCGTGGACTTCGACCGTTCGCTGGGTTTCTCGTGGGACGCGGTGGGCTCCGCTCTCGGAGTCACCAAGCAGGCGGTGCACCGCCGGTACGGGGCCCGCAGGGCGGTCACGCAGGCGGCGGCCGACGCCGAGCGGGCCACCGACACTCCTACGTCCCCGCGCCCGGCCCTGCCGCTGGGCGCGGGGCCACTGCCGTCGGTGCCCGCCGCCCGCGCCATGCCGAGCCAGCCGACCGCGGGCAGCCCCGTCCTGCGCGACGAGGCCCGGCCGGGCGCCTTCCCCGGCCCCCGGAACGGCTGAGCCGAGTTCCGAAACTGCCTCCCCGCACCCGGTGCGGGGAGGCAGTGGTGCGTCGACACCCCCGCGGCAGCCCGATCCGGCCCCGGTCACCCGATGTCGAGCGGGTCCACCCGCACTCGCACCGGCTCGACCCCGCCGCGCGCCATCCGCGCGGCCTGCGCCTGCTTGAGGGCGCGGGCGAGGACGGCGCCGCTGCCGGGGGGCACCCGCACCAGGACGCGCTCCCCCTGCTCACCGGCCGGAGGCGCCCCCGGCCGCCGGGAAGCGCCCGGTCCGGAGTCGGGCAGCGGCACAGGACCCAGCACCTCGGCGTCCGCGGGCAGTTCGACCGCACCGAGGAAGTCGGCGAGCGCGTCCGGGGCCCCGCTCACCGACGCCATCCGGGACACCGGCGGAAAACCCAGCTCGGCCCGGTCGGCGAGCTCCCGCACCGCGTGCCCGGCCGGATCCCAGCGCACCAGGGCCTGCACCGGGCGCAGCGTCGGCTCCGCCATGATCACGACGGTGCCGCCCGCTTCCTGGGGCCTGACCAGCGCGGACGCGGCGATCCAGCGGCGCAGCGCGTCCTCCCCCGCCCGCAGATCGGGCCGCCCGAGCATCGCCCATCCGTCGAGCAGCAGCGCGGCGGCGTACCCGCCCTCGGCGACGGGCTCGGCGCCGGGCGTGCTCACGACCAGCGCGGGCGCCCCCGACACCGTGTCCAGCACCTGCTCACGCCCGGACGTCCGAACCGGCACCGTGGAGAAGGCCCGGCCCAGCTCCTCGGCGGTGCGCCGCGCTCCGACGACCTGCGCCCGCAGCCGGGAGCCGCCGCACTCGCCGCAGTGCCAGTTCGCCTCCTCCCGGCCGCACCAGCCGCAGGCCAGCACGCCGGTGGCCTCCCGGGCCTCCAGCGGGCCCGCGCAGTGCCGGCAGCGGGCGGGCTCCCGGCACCGCTGGCAGGCCAGGCGCGGCACGTAGCCGCGGCGCGGCACCTGGACGAGCACCGGCCCGTCGCGCAGGGCGGCCCGCGCCACGTCCCAGGCGATGCTGGGCAGTCGGGCGGCCCGCGCCGCCTCGTCCCTGGCGACATCGAGGTCCCCCACGGTCCGTACCAGGGGGGCGGTCCTGCGCACGGCTTCCCTGGGCGCGGCGACCGCGGCGGCCCAGCCGCTGCGCACCAGCTGGGCCGCCTCGACGGTGCAGCTCCAACCGCCCAGCAGAAACGCGCACTTGTCGCGCGTGGCCCGCAGCTCCAGGACCTCGCGCACATGCGGGAACGGCGCGCGCTCATCGCTGTGGTGCCCGTCCCCGTCGTCCCACACGACGACAAGTCCCAGATCCCGTACGGGAGCGAACATGGCGGCCCGCGTCCCCACCACGGCCCGTACCGCGCCCCGGCGCACGGCGAGCCACTCCTGGTAGCGCCGCTGCTGCCCGGCGTCGGCGGTCAGCAGCGCGTGCTGTCCCTCCCCGAGCGTCTCCCGCAGCGCGGCATCGACCCGCGCCGCGAGCCGCACCGTCGGGACGACCACGAGGGCGCCCCGCCCCGAGGCGAGGGTCGCCTGCACGGCCCGGGCGATCTCCGCCGCCCACTCGGGCCCCGGCAGCGCGGTCCACACCGCGCGCGGCGCGCCCCCGGCGGCCAGGGACGCCAGCAGATCGGCCCCGCGCTCGTAGCGCTGCCACGATCCGGGCTCGGGCGCGGCCGGAGGAGCCGGCGGCGGTGGGAACTCCCTCGCCTCCGCCTTGGCGTGCCGGGGCGGCACCGCGAGCTGCAGCACGTCCGCGAGGCTCCCCGCGTACCGGTCGGCCACGGCCCGCGTCAGCCCCAACAGCGCGGCGTCCAGCACCGGTTCGGGCGAGAGGACCTGGGCGAGTGCGGCCAGCGGCCCCTGATACTCGGCCTCGGCGACCCGCTCCACCAGGAACCCGTCGATCAGGCCGCCGCCCTCGCGCCGCCCGTCCCGCACGTTCTTCGACCCGGCGCCGAAGCGGACCCGCACCCGCACCCCGGGCTGTGCGACGGCGTCCAGCTCCTCCGGCACCGCGTACTCGAAGTACCGGTCGAGGTGCAGCACTCCCTTGTCGACGAGGACCCGGGCCACCGGCAGCTCCTTGGCGAGGGCCGCACCCCGCCACGTCCGCGGCTTCGCTTTCGGCGCCTTCGCCCTGCGCACGCTCTCCCGAATGAACGCGAGCTGCTCCGGCTCGCCGCCGCCGGGCCCCTCGGGCGTGTCGTTCTCGCTGCTCACAGGTGCATTCCTACCAGAGGGGACCGACAGCGAAAGGCCCGGGAAAACGCCGGAGGCCCGGCCCTCCCGAAGGAGAGCCGGGCCCGCGGGCGTCGGAAGCCGGGACCTAGAGGCCCGCGGCCTTGCGCAGCGCGTCCACGCGGTCCGTCTTCTCCCAGGTGAAGTCGGGCAGCGGACGCCCGAAGTGGCCGTAGGCGGCCGTCTGGGAGTAGATCGGGCGCAGCAGGTCGAGGTCGCGGATGATCGCGGCCGGGCGCAGGTCGAAGACCTCCGTGATCGCGGCCTCGATCGTGTCCGTGTCCACCGCGTTCGTGCCGAAGGTCTCCACGAAGAGACCGACGGGCTCGGCCTTGCCGATCGCGTAGGCGACCTGGACCTCGCAGCGCGTGGCGAGACCGGCGGCCACCACGTTCTTGGCGACCCAGCGCATCGCGTACGCGGCGGAGCGGTCGACCTTCGACGGGTCCTTGCCGGAGAAGGCGCCGCCGCCGTGCCGGGCGTAGCCGCCGTACGTGTCGATGATGATCTTGCGGCCGGTGAGGCCGGCGTCGCCCATCGGGCCGCCGATCTCGAAGCGGCCGGTCGGGTTGACCAGCAGGCGGTAGCCCTCGGTCTCCAGCTTGATGCCGTCGTCGAGGAGGGCCTTCAGCTCCGGCTCCACGACGAACTCGCGGATGTCGGGGGCGAGGAGCGAGTCGAGGTCGATGTCCGAGGCGTGCTGGGAGGAGACCACGACCGTGTCCAGGCGGACCGCCTTGTCACCGTCGTACTCGATGGTGACCTGGGTCTTCCCGTCGGGACGCAGGTAGGGGATCGTGCCGTTCTTGCGGACCTCG
Source organism: Streptomyces kunmingensis (assembly GCF_039533535.1). NCBI lineage: Bacteria > Bacillati > Actinomycetota > Actinomycetes > Kitasatosporales > Streptomycetaceae > Streptomyces > Streptomyces kunmingensis. Next base: position 22,365 of record NZ_BAAATS010000042.1, on the reverse strand, counting down.
GAGAGGCGGCTCGACAGGCGGTGCGCGAGGTGGATCGGGAGCGGCATCAGGTTCGGCGTCTCGTCGCACGCGTAGCCGAACATCAGGCCCTGGTCGCCGGCGCCCTGCTTGTCCAGCTCGTCGTCGTCGCCCTCGACACGGTTCTCGTACGCCGTGTCGACGCCCTGCGCGATGTCCGGGGACTGCGATCCGATGGAGACCGAGACGCCACAAGAAGCGCCGTCGAAGCCCTTCTTCGAGGAGTCGTAGCCGATCTCGAGGATCTTGTCGCGCACGAGCTGCGCGATCGGCGCGTACGCCTTGGTCGTGACCTCGCCGGCCACGTGCACCAGTCCGGTGGTGATCAGCGTCTCGACGGCGACGCGGGACGTGGGGTCCTCGCGGAGCAGTGCGTCGAGAATCGTGTCGCTGATCTGGTCAGCGATCTTGTCGGGGTGGCCCTCGGTCACGGACTCCGAGGTGAACAGGCGACGGGACACAACGCTCCCTGTGGTTGCAGCGGCTGCTGGCTGATCATTGATGGACTGCCGGGAGCTGCGCCCGGCGGCGTCCGAGACCAGTTTATCGGTCACACTCGTCCGCCGGACCACGTGTCTCGCCACTTGGGAGGGCTGTGACCTGCGACACGGCATTCTGCGACACGACGGACGGTCTCCGGAAGACTACTGGGCGCCCCTGATCGGCCGGTTTTCAGACACGCCGGACGACCTCGTCCCAGATCCGGTCCGCGAGGGCTTCCTTCGGGCCGTAGGGGACCGGGGTCTCCGTCCCGTCGGCGCTCAGGATCACGGCCTCGTTCTCCTCGGAGCCGAAGGTCTTGCGCTCCCCGACCTCGTTGACGACGAGCAGGTCACAGCCCTTGCGGGCGAGTTTGGCGCGGCCGTTGGCGAGGACGTCGTCGGTCTCGGCGGCGAATCCGACGACCACCTGACCGGGGCGCTGCCGGTCGGCGGACACCTCCGCGAGGATGTCCGGGTTGCGGACGAGGGCGACCGGCGCGGGCTCCTCGCCGTCCTTCTTCTTGATCTTGCCTGTCGCGTACACCTCGGGGCGGAAGTCGGCCACGGCCGCCGCCATGACGACCGCGTCGGCGTCGGCCGCCGCTTTGAGGACCGCTTCCCGGAGCTGCACGGCCGTGCCCACGTGGACGACGTCGACGCCGGCCGGGTCGGGCAGCGCCGCGTTGGCGGAGAGCAGGGTGACCCGGGCGCCGCGGGCGGCTGCCGTACGGGCCAGCGCGTAGCCCTGCTTGCCCGAGGAGCGGTTGCCGAGGAAGCGGACCGGGTCGAGGGGTTCGCGGGTGCCGCCCGCGCTGACGACGACGTGCTTGCCGGCCAGGTCGGAGACGGCCGCGTCGGCGCCGCGCGCCAGCACACGGCGTACGTACTCGAAGATCTCGACCGGGTCGGGGAAGCGTCCCTTGCCGGTGTCGACGCCGGTCAGACGGCCGACGGCGGGCTCGATGACGAGGGCGCCGCGGCGGCGCAGCGTCGCGACGTTCTCCTGGGTCGCCGGGTGCTCCCACATCTCGGTGTGCATGGCGGGCGCGAAGACGACCGGACAGCGGGCCGTGAGCAGGGTGTTGGTGAGGAGGTCGTCGGCGAGGCCGTGGGCCGCCTTGGCGAGCATGTCGGCGGTGGCCGGGGCGACGATCACGAGGTCCGCGTGCTGGCCGATCCGCACGTGCGGTACCTCGTGGACGGAGTCCCAGACCTCGGTGGAGACCGGGTTGCCGGAGAGCGCCGACCAGGTCGCGGCGCCGACGAAGTGCAGCGCCGAGTCCGTGGGGACGACGCGCACGTCGTGGCCGGACTCGGTGAGGCGCCGCAGCAGTTCACACGCCTTGTAGGCGGCGATGCCGCCGCTGACGCCCAGTACGACCTTCGGCTTGCCGACCGTCTCCACTGTCTCCACCGTCCGTGCCTCCCCGCGTGCGTGTGTGTACGACTCCATGACACACCACAGGCCCGACAGCCGGGCTGTCGGGCCTGTGGTGAAGCGGTTCGGGCGTTACTGCGCGGGGCCCTCGATGGCCTCGGACGTCAGCAGGCCCGCGTTGATCTCACGCAGGGCGATCGAGAGCGGCTTCTCGTGGACGTGCGTGTCCACCAGCGGGCCGACGTACTCGAGGAGGCCCTCGCCGAGCTGCGAGTAGTACGCGTTGATCTGACGCGCGCGCTTGGCGGCGTAGATGACCAGGCTGTACTTCGAGTCGGTTGCCTCGAGAAGCTCATCAATCGGCGGGTTGATGATGCCCTCGGGCGCGGTGATGGAAGAGGACACGCTCTGCCTTCCGATGGTTAAAGACTGGGGTAGGGACCGGAATGGTCACTACGGTGAAGATCAAACAACTTTCATCAAGGCTAGCAGCTCACGCGCCACGTCCTCGACGGAGGTGTTGACCAGGGTGGTGTCGAACTCCGACTCGGCGGCCAGTTCGATCTTGGCGGCCCCGAGCCTGCGCTCGATGACGTCGGGGGCCTCGGTACCGCGCCCGGTGAGCCGGCGGACCAGCTCCTCCCAGCTCGGCGGGGCCAGGAAGACCAGCTGCGCCTCGGCCATCGACTCCCGGACCAGGCGTGCGCCCTGGAGGTCGATCTCGAGAAGTACGGGCTCGCCGGCCTCGAGATGATCGAGGACGGCGCCTCGCGGAGTGCCGTAGCGGTTCCCCGCGAACTCGGCCCACTCGAGGAGCTCGCCGTTGGCGATCAGCTTGTCCATCTCCTCGTCGGTGACGAAGAAGTACTGGACTCCGTGCTTCTCGCCGGGGCGCGGCTTGCGGGTCGTCGCCGACACCGAGAGCCAGACCTCGGGGTGTTCCTTGCGCATATGGGCGACGACCGTGCTCTTGCCGACCCCGGAGGGGCCGGAGAGCACGGTCAGCCGCGGACGTTCACTCATGCAGCGATTATTCCAGTTGTTCCGGAGTGCCCGGACCAGCCCGGGGGCCGGCCAGTGGCGCTCAGGCTCCGGTGCTGCCGAACTCGCGCTCCAGGGAGGCGATCTGGTTGGAACCGAGACCGCGGACCCGGCGGGATTCGGAGATCCCGAGCCGCTCCATGATCTGCTTGGCGCGGACCTTGCCCACGCCCGGCAGGGACTCCAGGAGGGCGGAGACCTTCATCTTGCCGATGACGTCGTTCTCCTGGCCCTGCTTGATGACCTCGTGGAGGGAGGCGCCGGAGTGCTTGAGTCGATTCTTGACCTCGGCCCGCTCCCGGCGAGCCGCGGCGGCCTTCTCGAGCGCGGCTGCGCGCTGTTCAGGGGTAAGGGGCGGAAGAGCCACGCCTACGTCACCTCGGATGTCGAAACTGTCGGATACGGACCGGTGAGGAACTTAGTCGCCCCACACCTCTCGACGGAGACTAGCGGCCAAGGCCGTCCGAGTCAGCGAGAACGAACGAAAAGTCCTGGTCAGCCTCTGTCGAGCTGTGCATTTCAGACAAAACAACCAGTAAATCGGTCAAGATTCGGACGCGAGGCCAAAGGTCGGCACGGAGTGCCACCCTCCAGCGCCTCTCATCAGGCGCCTTCGACCGCCTCACGCACCTCGTCCGCGAAGCGGACGGCCGCGTCCCGCAGCGCCGTCACGGACGGCCCGGCCTTCAGGACGCCACGGCTCACGTTCGGTACGACGTTGCGCACGGCCGGGCCGAACACCTTCGGCAGATCGGCGGCCGTGGCGCCCTGAGCGCCGATACCGGGAGCGAGCAGCGGACCGTTGACGGCGAGCTCGTAGGAGGACAGGTCCCCGAGGGTCGCGCCGACAACCGCGCCGAAGGAACCCAGCGGGCTCTCCCCCGCGTTCTCCTCGGCGAGGTGCGCGAGCATCGTGGCGCCCACGTTGCGGCCGTCGGCCCGCACCGCGTGCTGGACCTCGCCGCCCTCCGGGTTGGACGTGAGCGCGAGGACGAAGAGTCCCGCTCCCGACTCGCGCGCGAGCTCGACGGCGGGCTTCAGCGACCCGTAGCCCAGGTACGGCGACACCGTCAGGGCGTCCGAGAACAGCGGGGAGTCCGGGTGCAGGAAGGTCTGCGCGTACGCGGCCATGGTGGAGCCGATGTCGCCGCGCTTGGCGTCCATGACGACGAGGGTGCCGGCGGCGCGCAGGTCGGCGACGGCGCGCTCCAGGACGGCGACGCCGCGCGAGCCGAACCGCTCGAAGAACGCGGACTGCGGCTTCACCACGGCGACGGTGCCGGCCAGGGCCTCGACGGTCGTACGGGTGAAGGACTCCAGGCCCGCGATGTCGTCGCCGAGGCCCCAGGAGGACAGCAGGGCGGCGTGCGGGTCGATGCCGACGCAGAGCGGGCCGCGCTCGTCCATGACGCGGCGCAGGCGGGCGCCGAAGGGTTCCAGGGCCGTCATGCGGAGACCTTCTTCACATCGGCGCCGACCGCGTCGGCGAGGGTGGCGTACGGGGAGGCGTTCAGGCGGGCGGCGAGGCCCTTGTGGATCGCGCGGGCGTAGAACGGGCCTTCGTAGATGAAGGCGCTGTAGCCCTGGATGAGCGTGGCACCGGCGAGAATGCGCTGCCAGGCGTCCTCGGCGTTCTCGATGCCGCCGACGCCCACGAGGGTGACCTGGTCCCCCACGCGCGCGTAGAGGCGCCTGAGGACCTCCAGGGAGCGCTTCTTGAGGGGCGCCCCGGACAGCCCGCCGGTCTCGTTCACGACGTCGCCCTCGGTGGCGAGGCCGGTGCGGGAGATCGTGGTGTTCGTGGCGATGATGCCGTCCAGGCCGAGTTCGACGGCCAGGTCGGCGACGGCGTCGACGTCCTCGTCGGCGAGGTCCGGCGCGATCTTCACGAGGAGCGGGACGCGGCGCGAGCGCACGGTGCGGTCGGCGGCCTCGCGCACGGCCGTGAGCAGCGGGCGCAGCGCCTCGGTGGCCTGGAGGTTGCGCAGCCCCGGGGTGTTGGGCGAGGAGACGTTCACGACGAGGTAGTCGGCGAAGGCGGCGAGGCGCTCGGTCGACTTCACGTAGTCCGCGGCGGCCTCGGCCTCCGGCACGACCTTGGTCTTGCCGATGTTCACGCCGACCGTCGTCCTGAAGACCGGGTTGCGGGAGGCGAGGCGGGCGGCGACGGCCAGCGAGCCCTCGTTGTTGAAGCCCATGCGGTTGATGAGCGCGCGGTCCTGCACGAGGCGGAAGAGGCGCTTCTTGGGGTTGCCGGGCTGCGGCTCGCCCGTGACGGTGCCGATCTCGATGTGGTCGAAGCCGAGCATGGCCATGCCGTCGACAGCGATGGCGTTCTTGTCGAAACCGGCGGCGAGCCCGAAAGGACCGTGCATACGCAGGCCGAGGGCTTCGGTACGCAGCTCCTTGTGGCGCGGCGCGAGAGCGGCGGCCGCGAAGGTGCGCAACACGGGGGTGCGGGCCGTGCGGCGGATCCAGCGGAAGGCCAGGTAGTGGGCCTGCTCGGGGTCCATGCGCTTGAAGACGAGATTGAAGAACAGCTTGTACATGGCTGAAGTCCTAGGGGGTGCTCATGAGCAGGTGGCCTCATGAAGAGGGGGACACCGTTTCCGGTGTCCCCCTCGTGGGCTGCTAGTCGCGGGCCGCGGTCAGGTGTTCCGCGTGTTCTTGCAGTGAACGCACGCCCACGCCGCCGTGGTTGAGGGCGTCGATGCCCTGGACGGCGGCGGCGAGCGCCTGGACCGTCGTCAGGCAGGGCACGGAGCGGGCCACGGCCGCCGTACGGATCTCGTAGCCGTCGAGGCGGCCGCCGGTGCCGTAGGGGGTGTTGACGATGAGGTCGACGTCGCCCGAGTGGATCAGCTGGACGATGGTCTTCTCGCCGTTGGGGCCCTCGCCCTCGGACTGCTTGCGCACGACGGTGGCGCTGATGCCGTTGCGCCGCAGGACCTCGGCGGTGCCGGAGGTGGCGAGCAGCTCGAAGCCGTGGGCGACCAGCTCGCGCGCCGGGAAGATCATCGAGCGCTTGTCGCGGTTGGCAACGGAGATGAACGCCCGGCCCTTCGTCGGCAGCGGCCCGTAGGCGCCCGCCTGCGACTTGGCGTACGCCGTGCCGAAGACGGTGTCGATGCCCATGACCTCGCCGGTGGAGCGCATCTCCGGGCCGAGGACCGTGTCGACGCCGCGGCCGTGGATGTCGCGGAAGCGCGACCACGGCATGACGGCCTCCTTGACGGAGATCGGCGCGTCGAGCGGGAGCGTGCCGCCGTCACCGGCCTTCGGCAGGAGCCCCTCGGCGCGCAGCTCGGCGACGGTGGCGCCCAGCGAGATGCGGGCGGCGGCCTTCGCGAGCGGCACCGCGGTCGCCTTCGAGGTGAAGGGGACGGTGCGCGACGCGCGCGGGTTGGCCTCCAGGACGTAGAGGATGTCCCCGGCGAGCGCGAACTGGATGTTGATGAGGCCGCGGACGCCGACACCCTTGGCGATGGCTTCGGTGGAGGCGCGCAGGCGCTTGATGTCGAAGCCGCCGAGGGTGATCGGGGGCAGGGCGCACGCCGAGTCGCCGGAGTGGATGCCGGCCTCCTCGATGTGCTCCATGACGCCGCCGAGGTAGAGCTCCTCGCCGTCGTAGAGGGCGTCGACGTCGATCTCGATGGCGTCGTCGAGGAAGCGGTCCACGAGCACGGGGCGGCTCGGGCTGATCTCCGTCGACTCCTCGATGTACGAGGACAGGCGGGTCTCGTCGTAGACGATCTCCATGCCGCGGCCGCCGAGCACGTAGGACGGGCGGACGAGGACCGGGTAGCCGATCTCGTCGGCGATCGCCTTCGCTTCCGCGAACGTGGTGGCGGTGCCGTGCTTCGGCGCGGGCAGCCCGGCCTCGGCGAGCACGCGGCCGAAGGCGCCGCGGTCCTCGGCGGCGTGGATCGCCTCGGGGGGCGTGCCGACGACCGGGACGCCATTGTCCTTGAGTGCCTGGGCGAGGCCCAGCGGGGTCTGGCCGCCGAGCTGGACGACGACGCCCGCGATCGGGCCCGCGAGGGACTCGGCGTGCACGATCTCCAGCACGTCTTCCAGCGTCAGCGGCTCGAAGTACAGGCGGTCGGAGGTGTCGTAGTCGGTGGAGACGGTCTCCGGGTTGCAGTTGACCATCACGGTCTCGTAGCCCGCGTCGCTGAGCGCGAAGGAGGCGTGGACGCAGGAGTAGTCGAACTCGATGCCCTGGCCGATGCGGTTGGGGCCGGAGCCGAGGATGATCACCGCGGGCTTGGTGCGCGGGGCGACCTCGCTCTCCTCGTCGTAGGAGGAGTAGAAGTACGGCGTCTTCGCGGCGAACTCGGCGGCGCAGGTGTCGACCGTCTTGTAGACCGGGCGGACACCGAGAGCGTGCCGGACCTCGCGGACGACGTCCTCGCGCAGGCCGCGGAGCTCCGCGATCTGCTGGTCGGAGAAGCCGTGGCGCTTGGCCTCGGCGAGCAGCTCCGCGTCGAGGCGCTCGGCGGCGGCGAGCTCGTCGGCGACCTCCTTGATGAGGAAGAGCTGGTCCACGAACCAGGGGTCGATCTTCGTGTAGTCGAAGACCTCCTCGGGCGTGGCACCGGCCCGGATCGCCTCCATGACGGTGTTGATCCGGCCGTCGGTCGGGCGCACCGCCTCTTCGAGGAGAGCGGTCTTGTCGCCGGTCTCCCCCACGAAGGTGAACTGCGAGCCCTTCTTCTCCAGGGAGCGCAGCGCCTTCTGGAAGGCCTCGGTGAAGTTCCGGCCGAACGCCATGGCCTCGCCGACCGACTTCATGGTCGTGGTCAGGGTGGAGTCGGCGCTGGGGAACTTCTCGAAGGCGAAACGCGGGGCCTTCACGACCACGTAGTCGAGCGTCGGCTCGAAGGAGGCCGGCGTCTTCTCGGTGATGTCGTTCGGGATCTCATCCAGCGTGTAGCCGACGGCCAGCTTAGCGGCGATCTTCGCGATCGGGAAGCCGGTGGCCTTGGAGGCGAGGGCCGAGGAGCGGGAGACGCGCGGGTTCATCTCGATGACGATGACGCGGCCGTCTTCGGGGTTGATCGCGAACTGGATGTTGCAGCCACCGGTGTCGACGCCGACCTCGCGGATGATCGCGATGCCGATGTCACGCAGCCGCTGGTACTCGCGGTCGGTCAGCGTCATCGCGGGCGCGACGGTGATCGAGTCGCCGGTGTGCACGCCCATCGGGTCGAAGTTCTCGATGGAGCAGACGACCACGACGTTGTCGTTCTTGTCGCGCATCAGCTCCAGCTCGTACTCCTTCCAGCCGAGGATGGACTCCTCCAGGAGCACCTCGGTGGTGGGAGACAGGGTGAGGCCCTGACCGGCGATGCGGCGCAGCTCCTCCTCGTCGTGCGCGAAGCCGGAACCGGCGCCGCCCATGGTGAAGGAGGGGCGGACGACGACGGGGTAGCCGCCGAGGGTGTCGACGCCCTTCAGCACGTCGTCCATGGAGTGGCAGATCACGGACCGGGCGGACTCGCCGTGCCCGATCTTCTTGCGGACCTCCTCCACGACGCCCTTGAAGAGGTCGCGGTCCTCGCCCTTGTTGATCGCCTCGACGTTGGCACCGATGAGCTCGACGCCGTACTTCTCGAGGACGCCCTGCTCGTGCATGGAGATCGCCGTGTTGAGCGCGGTCTGGCCGCCCAGCGTCGGCAGGAGCGCGTCGGGGCGCTCCTTCGCGATGATCTTCTCGACGAACTCGGGGGTGATCGGCTCGACGTACGTGGCGTCGGCGATCTCCGGGTCGGTCATGATCGTCGCGGGGTTCGAGTTCACCAGGATGACCCGCAGGCCCTCGGCCCGCAGGATGCGGCACGCCTGGGTGCCTGAGTAGTCGAACTCGGCTGCCTGGCCGATGACGATCGGGCCGGAGCCGATGACCAGGACGGACTGGATATCGGAGCGCTTAGGCACGCTGGCCCTCCTGAGCAGTGTTCATCAAAGACAAGAAGCGGTCGAAGAGGTACGCGGCGTCGTGCGGGCCGGCGGCCGCCTCGGGGTGGTACTGGACGGAGAAGGCCGGCTGGTCGAGCAGCTGGAGACCTTCGACGACCTGGTCGTTCAGGCAGACGTGGGAGACCTCGGCGCGGCCGAAGGGCGTCTCGCTGATCTTGTCGAGCGGGGCGTCCACGGCGAAGCCGTGGTTGTGCGCGGTGACCTCGACCTTGCCGGTGGTGCGGTCCTGCACCGGCTGGTTGATGCCGCGGTGGCCGTACTTCAGCTTGTACGTGCCGAAGCCGAGGGCGCGGCCGAGGATCTGGTTGCCGAAGCAGATGCCGAACAGCGGCGTCCTGCGGGCGAGGACGGCACTCATCAGGGCAACCGGTCCTTCGGCGGTGGCCGGGTCGCCGGGGCCGTTGGAGAAGAACACGCCGTCGGGCTCGACCGCGTACACCTCTTCCTCGGTGGCGGTGGCCGGGAGCACGTGCACCTCGATGCCGCGCTCGGCCATGCGGTGCGGGGTCATGCCCTTGATGCCGAGGTCGATGGCGGCGACGGTGAACTTCTTCTCGCCGATCGCCGGGACGACGTAGGCCTCCTTGGTGGCGACCTCCTCGTACAGGCTCAGGCCCTTCATGCCGGGCTGTGCCTGGACGCGCTCGACGAGCTCGGCGTCGGTCGGCAGCGTCTCGCCGGAGAAGATCCCGGAGCGCATGGAGCCGCGCTCGCGCAGGTGGCGGGTGAGCGCGCGGGTGTCGATGCCGCTGATGCCGACGATGCCCTGGGCGACCAGCTCGTCGTCGAGCGAACGCTTCGCGCGCCAGTTGGAGGGGATCCGGGCGGGGTCGCGCACGACGTAGCCGGAGACCCAGATGCGGGCCGACTCGTCGTCCTCGTCGTTCCAGCCCGTGTTGCCGATCTGCGGGGCGGTCGCGACCACGATCTGGTGGGCGTACGACGGGTCGGTGAGCGTCTCCTGGTAGCCGGTCATGCCGGTGGAGAACACGGCCTCACCGAAGGTCTCCCCCACGGCCCCGTAGGCGCGGCCGCGGAACACCCGGCCGTCCTCCAGGACGAGAACGGCGGGAGCCTTCGCGGCTCCCCTGGTGGAGGTGGTCATCGTGCGGTGCCTTCCGTCGTGATGGTCGTCTCGACCATGTCGTTCGTGTCGTCCGTCTTGATCATGTCGTTCAAGGTGGTGACCCACTCGGCCTGCTCGGCGGCGTGGTCGGAGCGGAACCCGGAGTCGATCAGCTTGTCGCCGTGCGCCCAGGTGACGATCAGCAGACCGCCCTCCGTGAGGACCTTGCCGGCGATGCCCTTGTCGAGCCGGGCCTCGCGCAGCGCCTTGGCCGGGACGAAGAAGTCGCTCGCTCCGGGGCGTACGACGTCGAGACCGGCGTCCGTCAGGGTCAGCTCGACGCGGCTGCGGGTGCCGAGTCCGTGCGCCACGATGCGGTCGAGCCACTGCCCCGCGGTGGTGGAGCCGTGGTACCGGCCGCTCATGGTCAGTTTCGGCTCGCCCGGCGATTCGGGCGACTGCGGGAGCGGCGCCAGGTCGCCCTGGAGGGTGCCGCGCCACTTCCAGCCCTGGCGCATCAGCCAGTAGACGAGCGCGATGAAGAGCAGCAGTCCGACGATCCAGCCGATCCGGTCGGCCCAGTCGGTCACGTCCGCCGACTTCTGTTCGGCGGCCAGGCGGACCATGGAGCTGGTCATGGGGCTGGCCATGGGGTGCAGAGGTGTCACGCGAGCTTCCCGTCGGCGAGGGTGGCCTTGCCCCGCAGCCAGGTGTGGGTGACGCGCCCCGGCAGCTCACGGCCCTCGTAGGGGGTGTTGCGGCTGCGGGAGGCGAAGCCCGCGGGGTCAACGCTTCCACGGTAGTCGGCGTCGACCAGAACGAGGTTGGCGGGCTCACCTGCCGAGACGGGGCGTCCGTGGCCCGTGGCCCGCCCGATCTCGGCGGGCTTGACGGACATCCGCTCGGCGACGCCGGCCCAGTCGAGCAGGCCCGTCTCGACCATCGTCTGCTGGACCACGCTCAGCGCGGTCTCCAGGCCCACCATGCCCATGGCGGCGGCGGCCCACTCGCAGTCCTTGTCCTCGTGCGGGTGCGGGGCGTGGTCGGTGGCGACGATGTCGATCGTGCCGTCGGCGAGCGCCTCGCGCAGCGCCATGACGTCCTTCTCGGTGCGCAGCGGCGGGTTGACCTTGTAGACCGGGTCGTAGGAGCGCACCAGCTCGTCGGTGAGGAGCAGGTGGTGCGGGGTGACCTCGGCGGTCACGTCGATACCGCGGGACTTGGCCCAGCGCACGATCTCCACGGACCCGGCGGTCGACAGGTGGCAGATGTGCACGCGGGAGCCGACGTGCTCGGCGAGGAGCACGTCGCGGGCGATGATCGACTCCTCGGCGACGGCGGGCCAGCCGCCCAGGCCCAGCTCGGCGGAGACGGTGCCCTCGTTCATCTGGGCGCCCTCGGTGAGGCGGGGCTCCTGCGCGTGCTGGGCGACGACGCCGCCGAAGGCCTTCACGTACTCCAGGGCGCGGCGCATGATCACGGCGTCGTGGACGCACTTGCCGTCGTCGGAGAAGACGGTGACGCCCGCGGTGGACTCGTGCATGGCGCCGAGCTCGGCGAGCTTCTTGCCCTCCAGGCCGACGGTGACGGCGCCGATGGGCTGCACGTCGCAGTAGCCGTGCTGCTCACCGAGCCGGTACACCTGCTCGACGACGCCGGCGGTGTCGGCGACCGGGAAGGTGTTGGCCATGGCGAAGACGGCGGTGAAGCCGCCGGAGGCGGCGGCGCGGGTGCCGGTCAGGACGGTCTCGGAGTCCTCGCGGCCCGGCTCGCGCAGGTGCGTGTGTAGGTCGACGAGGCCCGGCAGGAGGACCTTGCCGTCGGCCTCGACGACCTCGTCGACGCCGTCGGCGCTCAGCCCGGTGCCGATCTGGGCGATGACGGCACCGTCGATCAGTACGTCCTGTGCCTCGCCGCCGAGCACCTTCGCACCACGGATCAGGATCTTGCTCATGGTTACTTCTCCTCGGTACGAGAGTGGGTGACGGCGGGCTCGGCGCCGCCGAGCAGCAGGTAGAGGACGGCCATCCGGGTGTGCACGCCGTTGGCGACCTGCTCGATGGCCGTGCAGCGGTCGGAGTCGGCGACCTCGGCGGTGATCTCCATGCCGCGGACCATCGGGCCGGGGTGCATCACGATGGCGTGCTCCGGCATCTTCGCCATGCGGTCGCCGTCCAGGCCGTAGCGGCGGGAGTACTCGCGCTCGGTCGGGAAGAACGCGGCGTTCATGCGCTCGCGCTGGACGCGCAGCATCATCACCGCGTCGGACTTGGTCAGCGTGGAGTCGAGGTCGTAGGAGACCTCGCAGGGCCAGGTCTCGACGCCGACGGGCAGCAGGGTCGGCGGCGCGACGAGGGTGACCTCGGCGCCGAGGGTGTGCAGCAGGTCGACGTTCGAGCGGGCGACGCGGCTGTGCAGGACGTCGCCGACGAGCGTGACGCGCTTGCCGTCGAGGCCCTTGCCGAGCCCGGCGTCCGCGCCGACCAGGCGGCGGCGCATCGTGAAGGCGTCCAGGAGCGCCTGGGTGGGGTGCTGGTGGGTGCCGTCGCCCGCGTTGATCACCGGGGCGTCGATCCAGCCGGAGGTGGCGAGCCGGTAGGGGGCGCCGGACGCGCCGTGCCGGATGACGACGGCGTCGACGCCCATCGCCTCCAGGGTCTGCGCGGTGTCCTTCAGGGACTCGCCCTTGGAGACGCTGGAGCCCTTGGCGGCGAAGTTGATGACGTCGGCGGACAGGCGCTTCTCGGCGGCCTCGAAGGAGATCCGGGTCCGGGTCGAGTCTTCGAAGAAGAGGTTGCAGACGGTCCGCCCGCGCAGTGCGGGCAGCTTCTTGATGGGCCGGTCGGCGACGCGGGCCATCTCCTCGGTGGTGTCGAGGATGAGGACGGCGTCGTCGCGGGTGAGGTCGGCGGCCGAGATGAGGTGTCGCATCATCGGGGGTGCTCCGTAGGGAGGTTCAGGAGATTTGGGGCATACGGGCGCGCGCAGGCACACCTTTCGGGCCGTACGAGGAAACGCACGGCGAAGGGGTGCTACTGCTCGGCCGCCTTGGAGTCCCGCTTGGCACCGAGCAGCACGGCGTCGCGGCCGTCCTCCTCGGCGAGCTGGACCTTGACCGTCTCCCGCAGCGACGTGGGGAGGTTCTTGCCCACGTAGTCGGCGCGGATCGGGAGTTCGCGGTGGCCGCGGTCGACGAGGACCGCGAGCTGCACGGCGCGCGGGCGCCCGATGTCGTTCAGCGCGTCGAGGGCGGCGCGGATGGTGCGGCCGGAGAAGAGCACGTCGTCGACGAGGACCACGAGGCGGCCGTCGATGCCGTCTACGGGGATCTCGGTGCGGGCGAGGGCGCGCGGCGGGTGCATGCGCAGGTCGTCCCGGTACATCGTGATGTCGAGCGAGCCGACGGGGACGGTGCGGCCGGTGATCTCTTCGAGCTTCTCGGCCAGGCGGCGGCCGAGGAAGACGCCCCGCGTGGGGATGCCCAGGAGGACCACGTCCTCGGCGCCCTTGGCGCGCTCGACGATCTCGTGGGCGATACGGGTCAGTACCCGCGCGATGTCAGGGCCTTCGAGAACGGACCTGGCGTCGGAATTCTGCGTGTCCATACGAAACGGACCCCCTTCTCCGCCTCACGGGACGGATCTTAAAGGACGTCGGAATTGCGCCAACCAGACTACCAGCCGCCGAACCTCGCCGATCACCTCCCTGAAGGTGCGAGATCGCCCGATTTGGGAGAAGGTCGGTACGGACCATTCGGCTTGACGCGGCCAAGTAACGCTGCGTAACCTCACAGTGAGTTACCAGCCACGCGGTTCAGCCGCACAGTGATGCAGTGTCCGGGGAGCTATATGTCCAGCGAATACGCCAAGCAGCTCGGGGCCAAGCTCCGTGCGATCCGTACCCAGCAGGGCCTTTCCCTTCACGGTGTCGAGGAGAAGTCCCAGGGACGCTGGAAGGCGGTCGTGGTCGGGTCGTACGAGCGCGGCGACCGTGCCGTGACCGTGCAGCGCCTTGCCGAGCTGGCGGACTTCTACGGGGTTCCGGTGCAGGAGCTGCTGCCCGGCACGACCCCCGGCGGCGCGGCCGAGCCCCCGCCGAAGCTCGTCCTGGACCTGGAGCGCCTGGCCCACGTGCCGCCGGAGAAGGCGGGCCCGTTGCAGCGGTACGCCGCCACGATCCAGTCGCAGCGCGGTGACTACAACGGCAAGGTGCTCTCGATCCGCCAGGACGACCTGCGCACCCTTGCCGTCATCTACGACCAGTCGCCCTCGGTCCTGACCGAGCAGCTGATCAGCTGGGGCGTCCTCGACGCCGACGCGCGGCGTGCGGTGGCGCACGAAGAGGCCTGATCCCGGCCGCTACCGAAGAAACGTCACGTCCCAAGGGGCGGAGCCGACCGGCTCCGCCCCTTGGCGTCTTCCAGGGGTCTCTCGGGGTGCCTTTCAGGGCTGGTAGAGCCGCCCGATGACCTCGGGCAGGAGCCGCTCGCCCAGCTTCGGCGGCAGCGCCTGGAGGACGGCGAGCACCGGCGCCATCCGCTCGGGCAGCCGCCCGTCCGCGCCGACGCCCGCGAGGGCCAGCGCCACCTCGACCTCCTCCGGGGTGAGCGCGTCGGGGTCCAGCGCGGCCGCGGCTTCGACGATCGCCGGGTCGACCCGTACGGGACCGGCCGCCCGCGCCCGGCCCACGGCCTTCTCCAGTTCGGCGAGGAGCAGCCCCACGGTCTCCTCGTCCGCCACCGCCGCGGTCACGGTCAGATGCAGATTGGCCGGGGATGCCCCGAACACGGGCTGGGGCTGGAGGTACCAGCCACTCCCCCGGATCTCGTCCGCCACGACGAACACATCGACCTCCGCACCCTCGGCGTCGTCGTCGGCGGCGACCGCGAGCAGGGACGCCTCGGGGCGCGCGAGCAGTCGCAGCCCGTCGATCCTCTCGATGCCTTCGGCGAGGTCACGGACCGCACGGTGTACGCGCGTCGACAACGCGGCGTAACCCTCGGCGCCGATGTGTTCGGTCACGGCCCAGGCCGCCGCGAGCGGTCCGGCCGGCTTGGTGCCCTGGAGCGTGGAGTTGACCACGGGGTAGCCGGGCCAGGAGGAGTGCGCGAACCAGCCATGGCGGCGGAGTTCGGCGTCCCGGAACAGCAGGAGCGAGGCGCCCTTCGCGGTGTACGCGTATTTGTGGAGGTCCACCGAGAGGGAGGTCACACCGGGGACGGACAGGTCGAACTCCGGTATCTCCGGCGCGTCCTGGGTAAATCCCCCGCCCTGTACCGCCGCCCGCAGGTGCCCGAGGTACCAGCCGCCGATGCAGGCGTCGACATGGCAGAGCACCCCGCGCCGGGCCGCCTCGGCCGCCGCTTCCGGGACGGGGTCGATGACGCCGTGCGCGTACGAGGGAGCCGAGACGACGACCAGGGCGGTGCGGTCGGTGATCGCCGCGGCCAGGTCGGCGGGGCGCACCTTGAAGGTGGCGGGGTCGACGGGCACGCTCACCACGCGCAGCCCGAAGAGTTCGGCGGCCTTGTGGAACGCGGCGTGCGCCGTGTCGGCGAGGACCAGCTCGGGGTCGGTCACCCCCCGCGTCCTACGGGCATGCTGACGCGCCGTCAGGACCGCGAGCAGGCAGCTCTCCGTGCCGCCGCTGGTGAAGGTGCCCGCGCCGCCGCCGAGCAGCGCGGTGGCCCGCCGGACCAGGTCGTTCTCCAGCTCGACGACGCTCGGGAACGCCGTCATGTCGAGCCCGTTGACCCCGGCGAAGGCGGCGTGCGCGGCGTTCGCCAGCTCTTCGAGCCCGTCGAGCCCGGAGTCGTAGACGTACGCCATCGTGCGTCCGCCCCGGACGGGCAGATCGCTCGCGCGCAGCGTGGCGAGGCGCGACAGGATCGGGTCGGTCGTCATGCACACACTCCGGTCGTCATGCGGTTCCGTCGGATCGGACGGCGGGGCCGGCCCCGGCCGCGTCGCGCAGCCGGACCAGTTCGGCCTCGGTGAGGCGGTAGCGGGCCAGCAGCGGAAGGCTGAGCAGGAGCAGTGCGGCGGGCAGGGCGCCGAAGCCGACGACGATCGCGGTGAGCGCGGAGTCGGGCTGGGCCACGCGGTGGTCCGCGTCGGACGAGGCGAAGCCGCCGAGCGCGAGCACGAGCCCGAACAGTCCGGGGCCCAGGGCGAGTCCGAGGGTTTCGCCCGCGGTCCACAGGCCGGTGAAGACCCCGGCCCTGCGCCGGCCGCTCGTGTAGGCGTCGGCGGCGATCGCGTCACCGAGCATCGCCATCGGCAGCATCTGCATACCGGCGTACCCGACCCCGGCCACGGCGACGGCTCCGTAGATCAGCGCGGTCGGCAGCTCGCGGCCGGCCGCCGCTCCGAGGGCGCCCAGCAGGAAGCAGAGGGAGGCGCAGATGGCCGCGTTCCGCTTGCCGGCGCGGCGTCCGATCGCCAGCCAGAGCCCCATCGCGAGCAACGACGGGACGATGAGGCAGATGAAGAGCAGCGTCGTGGCGCCGGGCCGGTCGAGAATGTACGTGGCGAAGTACTGGGTGCCCGCCAGCATCAGGCCGGTCGCCGCGGCCTGCGTGACGAAGGCGCCGAGCAGCCAGGCGAAGGGGGCGTTGCCGCGGGCCGCCCGGAGCTGGGCGCGCAGGCCGGGCTCGCTCGTCGCCCGCAGGACGCTCCGGGTCCCCGCGGTCGCGGCCACGGCGGCGAGCATCCCGGCGGCGAGGAGGGCGCCGATCACCGCGCCCATCAGCCGGTAGCCGCCCGGGCTGCCCCGGTCCTCGGCGGTGGCTCCGGCCAGCAGGGGTGCGACGGCCCCCGACAGCAGGATCGCGACGGCCAGGAACGCCACGCGCCAGGACATGACGCGGGCGCGTTCGTCCGGATCGGCGGTGAGTTCGGCGGGCAGCGCGACGTAGGGGACCTGGAAGCAGGCGTACGCGGAGGCGGTGAGCAGGAAGAGCACGGCCACGTAGGCGGCCGCGGGCCCGCCGTCGAGGCCCGGCGCCGCGAACATGGCGGCGAAGCAGAGCGGCATCGTGAGGGCGCCGAGCAGCATCCACGAGCGGCGGGGGCCGAAGCGGGTCCGGGTGCTGCGGTCGGAGAGGCTGCCTATCCACGGGTTGAGCAGGACGTCCCACGCCTTGGGCAGGAACACGAGCAGTCCCGCCAGGCCGGCGCCGACGCCGAGGATGTCGGTCAGGTAGTAGAGCAGCAGCAGGCCGGGGACGGTGCCGAACGTGCCGGTGGCGAAGGAGCCCAGGCCGTAGCCGACACGCACCCTGGCGCCGAGACCGCTGCGGCCGCCGGGGCCGGTGGAAGGCATGGCCAGAACCTAATGAGGCGGCCGGGAACGCACCAGGCCCGAAGCAGAACAATGTTCAAGTTCTGCCTCGGGCCTGCGGTGTTACGCGTGCTCTGCGGTGAAGTGGCGGTTATGCCTCGTCGCGGCGGAGCGTCGGCTTCAGGTCCTTGAACCGGGCCAGAAGTCCGTTGATGAACGCCGGGGAATCGTCGGTCGAGAACTCCTTGGCGAGCGAGACAGCCTCGTCGAGGACCACGGCGTCCGGCGTTCCGTCGACCCAGATCAGCTCGTAGGCGCCGAGCCGCAGGATGTTGCGGTCGACGACCGGCATCCGGTCCAGCGTCCAGTCGACGGAGTACTGCGAGATGAGCTCGTCGATGCGGCGGGCCTTGGGGGCGTACCCCTCGACCAGCTCCATCGTGTACTCGCTGACGGGCGGCTGCTGAGGATCGCTGTGCGAGTTCTTGACCCAGTCCGCGAGGACCGTCACGACGTCGGCGCCGCGCTGGTCGGCCTCGAAGAGGATCTGGAAGGCTCGCTTGCGGGCCGTATTACGGGCAGCCACGGTTAGCTGTTCACCCGGCCGAGGTAGCCGCTGTCACGGGTGTCGACCTTGATCTTCTCGCCCGTGGTGATGAAGAGCGGCACGTTGATCTGGTGGCCGGTCTCCAGGATGGCGGGCTTGGTGCCACCGGTGGAGCGGTCGCCCTGGACGCCCGGCTCCGTCTCCTGGATGACGAGCTCGACGGCGGCGGGCAGCTCGACGAAGAGCACCTCGCCCTCGTGCTGCGCGACGGAGGCGGTGAAGCCCTCGATCAGGAAGTTGGCGGCGTCACCGACGGCCTTGCGGTCGACGTGCAGCTGGTCGTAGGTCTCCATGTCCATGAAGACGAAGTAGTCGCCGTCCATGTAGGAGAACTGCATGTCGCGCTTGTCGATCGTGGCCGTCTCGACCTTGACGCCGGCGTTGAACGTCTTGTCGACGACCTTGCCGGAGAGCACGTTCTTGAGCTTGGTGCGCACGAAGGCCGGGCCCTTGCCGGGCTTGACGTGCTGGAACTCGACGACGGACCAGAGCTGGCCCCCGTCGAGCTTGAGCACCAGGCCGTTCTTGAGGTCGTTCGTGGAAGCCACGGTTGCGGAATCTCCTGGACTGACGTGGACGACCCCGGGGCAGTCGCTCGGCCCCCGGCCGGATTCCTCCGGCTAGAGCGCGAGCAGCTCCTTGGTCGTGATGGTGAGTAGCTCGGGTCCGCCGTCCGCCTCGGGGCGAACGACGAGCGTGTCATCGATCCGGACACCGCCCCGGCCCGGGAGGTGGACCCCCGGTTCGACGGTGACCGGCACACAAGCGTCCAGTTTACCCATGGCCGCGGGGGCCAACTGCGGGTCCTCGTCGATTTCGAGTCCTACGCCGTGCCCGGTCAACTGTGCGAGCCCGTCACCATACCCTGCCGCGTCCAGTACGTGACGGGCGGCCCGGTCCACCTCACGGCACGCGGCGCCGGGCAGCAGACTCTCCCGTCCGGCCCGCTGAGCGGCGAATACAAGGTCGTACAGCTCGATCTGCCAGTCGGCGGGCGCGGTCCCGATGACGAAGGTCCGGCCGATCTCGCAGCGGTATCCGCGGTAGGTGGCGCCCAGGCACACCGAGAGAAAGTCACCCTCCTCGACCCGGCGGTCGCTGGGGCGTTGACCGCCGCGGCCGGAGTTCGGACCCGTGCCCACACAGGTGGGAAAAGCCGGCCCGTCCGCACCGTGGTCGACAAGTCGACGCTCCAGTTCCAGCGCGAGATGGCGCTCCGTGCGCCCGACCAGGATCGACTCGAGCAGCTCGCCCAGCGCCTGGTCGGCGATCTCCGCGGCGATCCGCAGACAGGCGATCTCGTCCTCGTCCTTGACCAGCCGCAACTGCTCGACGGCCTTGTTCAGATCGGAGAGGAGCAGAGCGGGGGCGACCGAACCGATCGCCCGGTGCCGGGCCATCGTCAGATGGTGCTCCTCCACGGCGAGCGAGTCGGCGCCCTGCGCGAGCGCCACTTCGGCCGCGGCGACGGCCGGGTCCCCGGCGGGTGCGGCCAGGACCTGCACCCGCAGCTCCTCGTCGGTCCGCCCCTCGGTGACCTGCCCGCCCGGCGGCTGCCCGCACAGCAGGACGTCGCCGCTGCCGCCGGAGTCCCGGCCGAGCAGCAGCACGGCGCCCGGCGGTGCCGCTCCGGTGAGATAGCGGACGTTGGCGGAGCGCGACACGAGAGCGGCAGCGCTGCCACCCGCTGTCGCGCGCTCTCTGAGCCGGTCCCGTCGTGCCGCGTACACCTCTGCCATGAGGCCGAGCGTACGAGCGGGCGCCGCGGGCGGCCGGTTCAGCGCGTCCGGACGGGCGTCACCGTGTCCGCCGCCCGGGGTGTGCTCACCACTGGGGCGGGCTCGCGATGGCGCGGGCCAGCACCTCGTCCAGTACCTGGGCCGTGCCGGCCACGTCGAGCTGCGAGTTGTCGATGATCGGCAGGCCCGAGCCGTACCAGCCGGCCATGCGGCCGTGGATACGGGCGACCTCCTCGTCGCTGAGACGGCGGTTGCCACTGCGCCGCGCGTTGCGCTCCAGGACGATCTCCAGGCCCGGCAGCAGGACGACGGGCAGCAGGCCGGGGCCGACGTGCCGCTTCCAGCCGCCGAGGCCGACGACCGGGCGGTCCGGGAAGACGGCGTCGTCGAGGATGCAGGAGATCCCGTTCGCCAAAAAGTTGCGTGCGGCGAAGCCGCAGGTGCGGCGGGCGAGGCGGTACTGCGCCTCGCTGTTGTCGTTCCACCCGGTCTGCGGGTCGGCGAACCCCGAGCGCACCCATTCACGTACGTCGTCGAGGCTGATGTGCGCCGTGGGCACGCGCCGGCGCTCCGCCCAGTGCTTGGCGACGCTGGTCTTGCCCGCGCCCGCGGGCCCGATGAGCAGCACGGCGAGGGTGGTCGCGGCCGGATCGGCGGGAGCCTGCGCGGGCGGCGGGCTCGGCACGGCGACGGGGCCGCCGGGCGGGAGCTGGACGTGCCCCGTCGTGTCGCGCTGCGGCGGCGCCGACCGGTGCGGAGCCTGGGGCGCCTGGGGGTGCGGAGCCTGGGGCGCCTGGGGGTGCGGCGGGACCGGCGGAGGGTGCGAAGCTCCGTTGAAGCCGGGTGCCCCGGGGTGCTGCTGGGCCTGCGGCGCCACGGGCCAGGGGCCGGCCGGCCCGTGCCCCGGCCGATGGGGCGGTGGCAGCGGAGATCCCACTGCGTGCTGCATCCGGTGCCACTCCGTCTCGTACAACCGTCAATAGGGCGCCGGCGATCAGGGCGCTACCGAACGGTACCGTCCCCGGCCGCCGTTGTGTGAACGGCCGGGGAGGTCACAACGTGCCCGGTGCCGAACGAGCGGCGCTATTCGGCCACTTCACCGTAGGCGGCGAGGAGGACGGCGGGGTCGGGGCCCTCCAGGACGGTGGGCTTGCCGAGGCCGTCGAGGACGATGAAACGCAGCAGATCACCGCGGGACTTCTTGTCGACCTTCATGGTCTCCAGGAGCTTGGGCCACTGGTCGTAGCGGTAGCTCAGCGGGAGGCCGACGGACTCCAAAACGGTGCGGTGCCGGTCGGCGGTCGCGTCGTCCAGGCGCCCGGCGAGGCGGCCCAGTTCGGCGGCGAAGTGCATGCCCACCGAGACGGCCGCGCCGTGCCGCCACTTGTAGCGCTCGTTCTTCTCGATGGCGTGCGCGAGGGTGTGCCCGTAGTTGAGGATCTCACGCAGGCCCGACTCCTTCAGGTCGCCGGAGACCACCTCGGCCTTGACCTTGATGGACCGCTCGATCAGCTCGGCGGCGTGCGGTCCCGCCGGGGTGCGCGCGGCCTGCGGGTCCTCCTCGATGAGCTCCAGGATCCGCTCGTCGGCGATGAACCCGGCCTTGATGACCTCGGCCAGGCCCGACACGTAGTCGTTGACCGGGAGGGAGTCGAGCGCGGCGAGGTCGCACAGCACGCCGGCCGGCGGGTGGAAGGCACCCACCAGGTTCTTGCCCTCGGCGGTGTTGATGCCGGTCTTGCCGCCGACCGCCGCGTCGACCATGGCGAGCACGGTCGTCGGGACGGCGATCCAGCGCACCCCGCGCAGCCAGGTCGCCGCCACGAACCCCGCGAGGTCCGTGGTGGCGCCGCCGCCCACGCCGACGATCACGTCGGAGCGCGTGAAGTTCGACTGGCCGAGCGCCTTCCAGCAGTACGCGGCGACCTCGGCGGTCTTGGCCTCCTCGGCGTTGGGCACCTGGATGGCGACGGCCTCGAAGCCCTGCTCGGCCAGGTCGGCGCGGAGCGCGTCCCCGGTCTCGGCCAGCGCCTCGGGGTGCACGATGGCGACCCGCTTGACCCGGTCGCCGATCAACGAGCCCAGCTCGCCGAGGAGTTGGCGGCCGACGAGCACCTCGTACGGATCGGTGCCTGCGGTGCCGCCGACCTGGATCCGGGTGATCTGCTCGGCCGCTTCGGACTGCTCGCTCATGCCTGCTTCAACTCCAGTGCGTCGAGGACGGCCTGGGCCACCTCGTCGGGACTACGGCCGTCGGTGGCGACGACCACCGTGGCCGCCTCGGTGTACAGATGCCGCCGCGCCTCCATCAGCTCGCGCCACTGCTTGCGCGGGTTGACGGCGAGCAGCGGCCGGGCCACGTTCAGGCCGGTCCGCCTGGCCGCCTCCTCGACGTCCATCGACAGATAGACGACTTGGTGGCCGGCGAGCAGCGCCCGGGAGTCGGCGTCGAGGATCGCGCCGCCGCCCAGGGCGAGGACCCCGTCGTGCTCGGCGAGAGCGGCCGCGACGGCGGCCTTCTCCAGGGCTCGGAAGCGGGCCTCGCCCTCGTCGACGAAGATCTCCGCGATGGCCCGGCCCTGCGCGGTCACGATGTCGTCGTCGGTGTCCCGGAAGAGGCAGCCGAGCCGCTCCGCGAGCATGCCGCCCACGGTCGACTTGCCCACGCCCATCGGCCCGACCAGAACGACCTTCGGCGCGCTCACCGGATCTGGAGGTTGTCGAGGTACGAGGTCACGTTGCGCCGGGTCTCGGGCACGCTGTCACCGCCG
>NZ_BAAATS010000041.1:0-1110 GCF_039533535.1 Streptomyces kunmingensis | reverse complement strand
AGATCAAAGCAACACGTTGATTCTCTGCGAACCCTTACGAGCTGGTGCGTGATTGCGGGTGACGTGTTCTTGCTGGTCGGTGTCATGATCCGGATGTGGCGATCATGGTCAGTCGGATGGTTCTCTCGCATCAGGTGTTCACGGGGGTCTCGCGGGGGCATCTCGCGTCCCTGGTTGAGGAGTTGGCCGGCCCGTGGCAGGCCGTGGTCGAGGGACGTCGTCACGAAGCTCGCGGCGGGGCCAGGAAGCGTGAGGCAGGAGCCGGTGTCCGGCACCGGCTGATGTTCGTCGACCGGCTCGTGGCCACGCTCATTCACCTGCGACACGACCTGCCACATGCGGTGTTGGGGCTGCTTTTCGGCGTCGACCGCTCCACCATCACCCGTGCGATCGGCGAGATACGAGGGTTACTGGCAGAGCGGGGATGCGCGGTTCCAGACCGGCCCGGCCTGCGGCTGCGGACCCTGGCGGATGTCTTCGCATACGCGCAGGCCGAAGGCATCGAGCTGCGGCAGGACGCCACCGAAGTCCAGGTCCGTCGGCCCCCAGCCAGCCGCGGCGGACGCCGTGCTTTCGTCTCAGGGAAGAAGAAGCAGAACACGATGAAGGCCACCGTCGTCGCCGACCATCAAGGCCGCACGCTCTGGACCGATGCCCTGCGACCAGGGCGGATGCATGACGCAACCGCCGCACGCAAAGAAGGCATCGGTACTTTTTTCCAGCACTTTCACGACGTGGAAGTCCTCCTGGACGACGGCTACCTCGGGCTCCGTCGCGACCATCCCGGCCAAGCGGTAACCCCGCCCAGGAAGGGAAACAAGATCAGCCCACCCGAGGTCCTCGAAGCCCGCCTACGAGCCCGACACCGGCACTCCTCCAAGCGCATCACCGTCGAACACGCCCTCGCCGACCACAAACGCTGGAAGCAGTTGGCCCGCTGGACCCACCGCCGAGAGAACCTGCCCGCCACCTACCAGGCCATCGCCGGCATCGTCTCCGACCGCAACACCACCGGCTGAAGAAAACCCCCAAATCAGGCACCCACGTCTCCAACGCAATCACGCACCAGCTCGTAAGGGTTCGCAGAGAATCAACGTGTTGCTTTGATCT
>NZ_BAAATS010000040.1:250536-286237 GCF_039533535.1 Streptomyces kunmingensis | reverse complement strand
ACCACCGCCAGCGACCGCCGTCAGCACCCCGACAAGATCACCAACAGAGTCACGGCATTGCGCCTAGGCCCTGTCCGGCCTTGAGCCGGACCCGGGTACGTTCGGCGATCCGCCGCCGCCTTCGAGACCGTCACCGATCGGTGCCGGTCCGGTCGGTGCTGCCTGATCCGCCGGACCGCCCGTGGGCGGGCGTCGATCCCTCCGCGACCGGACGGATCCGTCTGCCGGGCCTTGGCGCGGGCGGCCGCTCTCTTACGTAGATCTTTTGCTTACGTAGATCTTTCGGCTCGGGCACGTCCCGGGTGGGGCACGGCCGCCCGCGATGGACGGTCCGTGTCCCTGGTTCCCGCTGCGGTGGGGCCCTCTTCCGTGGAGATCCACGTGTCGAACGCTGTCTCGGCCGGCTCAGCCGTGCCCCGCTCCTCCGTCCCCTGCGCGCCGCGGCTTCCCGTGGCGCGCGGCCTGTTGTACCTCGTCGTCGCCGGTGTCGCCTGGGGCACCGCGGGGGCTGCCGCCTCCGTCGTGTTCCGCCAGAGCGACCTCGGTCCCGCCGCCCTCTCGTTCTGGCGGTGCGCCGGCGGGCTCGTGCTGCTCGTGGCCGCCCGGGTGGTGCGGCGCCGGCCTGCCGCCGTCCCGGTCGGACCGGCCGGCCGCAAAGCCGTCCGGCTCGTCGTGCTCGGCCTGTGCCTGACCGTGTTCCAGACGGCCTACTTCGCCGCCGTGGGGGCGACCGGGCTCGCCGTGGCCACGGTCGTCACGCTCGGCGCGGGCCCCGTGCTCATCGCGATCGGCGCGCGACTGACGATGGGGGAGCGGCTCGGCCGCGGCGGGGTGATCGCCGTCGCGGGCGCGCTCGGCGGGCTCACGGTACTGGTCCTGGGCGGCGGCGACGCGACCGTGCGGCCGCTCGGCGTGCTGTGGGCGCTCGCCTCCGCGGCCGGGTACGCCGTGATGACGCTGCTCACCCGGTGGTTCGGGCGTACCGGCCGGACCGGCGACCAACTCGGCACGACCCTCGGCACCTTCGCGGTCGCCTCGCTCGTGCTGCTCCCGTTCGGCGCGGCGGAGGGGCTGGTCCCGCACACGGCGCACCCTCTGGCGGTCCTGGGCCTGCTCGCGTACACGGCGTCCGTGCCGACGGCGCTCGCCTATGCCCTGTACTTCGCGGGCGCGGCCGTCGTGCGCTCCGCCACGGTGTCCGTGATCATGCTGCTCGAACCCGTGTGCGCGGCCGGCATCGCCGTGACCCTGCTGGGGGAGCGGCTCACGGCGGCCACGGTGGCGGGCACGGCCCTGATGCTGGCCGCGGTCCTCGGACTCGCCGTGGCGGAGGCCCGCGGCCGGGGGTCGTACGTCGGAAGCGACCGCTCCAGCGGGTGAACTACGGATGAGTGGTTATCGGCTTCACAGGTCCCGCAGGTAGGCGGGGACGTCGATGCCGTCGGCCAGGTCGTCCGCCGGGACGAGCGGGCCGTGGCTCTGCCGCAGGGGGACGAGGCCCGTCCAGTGCGGGAGGTCCAGGTCCTCGGGCTCGTCGTTCGGGCCGCCGGTGCGCAGCTTCGCCGACACCTCGGCGAGGTCGAGGCTGAGCACGGCCGTCGCGGCGAGCTCCTTGGCGTTGGCCGGGCGGGAGTCGGCGGCCCGGCCCGGCACCACGTGGTCGACGAGCGCGTCCAGGGCGAGGCGCTTCTCGTCCAAGTCCGTGACCTGGTGTGCGATGCCGTGGATCACCACGGAGCGGTAGTTGATGGAGTGGTGGAAGGCGGAGCGGGCCAGCACCAGCGCGTCGACATGCGTCACCGTCAGACACACCGGCAGCCCCGGGTCCTGCTGTCCGGCCATCCGCAGCGGGCGCGAACCCGTGGAGCCGTGCACGTAGACGCGCTCGCCCACGCGGCCGTAGAGCGTGGGCAGGACGACCGGGGCTCCGTCGCGCACGAAGCCGAGATGGCAGACGTACGCCCCGTCGAGTATCGAGTGCACCAGGGCGCGGTCGTAGCCGGCGCGCTCCTTGGAGCGGGTCGGTACCGTGCGCGCCGTGGGGGCGTAGGCGGTGGCTGACGGCTCGGGGGCGACACTCATGTTGCGGACTCCATTGCACTAGTGCAAACTGTGGTTTGTGCTAGAAGAGTATCGGATCAAGGGGCGGCGTGCGGCGGAGATTTCCGCGAGCGTCGAGCGCGCGGTGACCGAAGGCGACCTGGAGCCGGGTCAACTGCTGCCGCCGATGCGGGAGTTGGCGCTGCACCTGGGGGTGAACCCCAATACGGTCGCGGCCGCCTACCGCACCCTGCGCGAGCGCGGGGTGATCGAGACGGCGGGACGCCGGGGCAGCAGGGTGCGTCAGAAACCGGCCATCACTGCACGGGAACGCATCCGGGTGGACGTGCCGCCGGGCGTACGGGACGTGTCCGACGGCAACCCGGACACCGCGCTGCTGCCCTCGCTCGTCGAGGCCTTCACCGCCGCGGCAACCGCGGCGGACCGCGAACCGGTGATGTACGGGGACGACCCCCTGGACCCCGAGCTGGTACGCCGGGCGCGGGCCGATCTCGACCGCGACGGGGTGCCCGACGGGCCGGTCTCCGTCGCGTCCGGGTCGCTGGACGTGATCGAGCGCGTACTGACCGCGCACCTCAGAGCCGGGGACGCGGTCGCGGTCGAGGACCCGGGGTGGGGCAGCGTGCTCGACCTCGTGCCCGCCCTCGGGCTGCGCCTCGTACCGGTCGGCGTGGACGACGAAGGGCCGCTGCCGGACGACGTCGAGCGCGCGCTGCGCGAGGGGGCGCGGGCCCTCGTCGTGACCGACCGGGCGCAGAACCCGACCGGCGCCGCGCTGAGCGCAGCCCGGGCGAAGGCCCTGCGTACGGTGCTCGCGGCCCATCGCGACGTGCTGCTCATCGAGGACGACCACGGGCACGGCATCGTCGACCTGCCGACGCACCCGCTGGCCGGGACCACCCAGCACTGGGCGTTCGTCCGCTCCGTCGCCAAGGCGTACGGGCCGGATCTGCGGCTCGCCGTGTTCACCGGCGACGCCGTCACCGTCGATAGGGTGCGCGGCCGACAGCGGCTCGGCCCCGGCTGGGTCAGCCGGCTCGTGCAGCGGGCGGTGGCCGGACTGTGGGCGAGCGGCGCCGTGGACGCGGGGGCGGTCGCGGCCTCGTACGGGAAGCGGCGCGACGCGCTGATCGCGGCCCTCGCCGAGCGGGGGGTCGAGGCGCACGGGCGCAGCGGCATGAACGTGTGGGTTCCGGTCCCCGACGAGACCGGCGCGGTGGCGCGGCTGCTGCACGCGGGGTGGGCGGTCGCGCCGGGCGCCCGGTTCCGGACGGACGCCGGTCCTGGTGTGCGGATCACCGTCTCCCGGCTGGCCGCCGAGGAGATCGGGGCGGTGGCGGACGTGGTGGCCGCGGCGGTGGCGGCGGCCGGACCCGCCCCGGCCAGGTATTACGCCTGACGCGTCGGACGGGTCGGGCCAGGACCTCGGGAGGGGGTCACGACCGGGCGCGGGCCCGGGACTGGGTGAGGGCCGCGCCCGCCAGGACGATCACCGCGCCGACCGGGGTGGACCAGCTCAGCGACTCGCCGAGCACGGCGACGCCCGCCGCGGTCGCGATGACCGGGATGAAGTACGTGACCATCTGCGCGGTCGTCGGACCGACCTCGGCGACCAGGCCGTACTGGATGAGGACCGCCAGGCCGGTGCCCAGGGCTCCCAGGGCGATGATCGACAGGAGCGGAATCACCGGGAAGTGGCTCGGCCAGGACGTGAACAGCGGGGTGATGACGGCCAGTTGGACCGTGGCGAGCAGCAGCTGGGCGCCGGTCATGGACAGGTGGGAGTGGCCCGAGTTCGCCAGCGTGCGGCGGAGGTAGATCCAGCCGACCGGGTAGCTGAACGAGGCGAGCAGCGCCATCGCCGTGCCCGTCACGTCCAGGCCGTGGAAGCCCTGCCAGACGCCGAGGACCGTCAGCACGCCCAGGAAGCCGATGCCCAGGCCCGCGACCCGGCGCCGGGTCGGGCGGTCCTCCGAGAGCGCGACCAGGGACAGCGCCATGCCCCACAGCGGCGATGTCGCGTTGCAGATGCCGGCCAGCGTCGAGGGGATCGTCTCCTCGGCGAAGGCGAACAGTGAGAAGGGGAGCGCGTTCAGCAGGAACGCCGCGACCGTCAGGTGCCCCCAGGTCCGGGCGCCGCGCGGCAGCCGCTCCCGCTTCACCGCCAGCGCCG
Source organism: Streptomyces kunmingensis (assembly GCF_039533535.1). Classification (NCBI taxonomy): domain Bacteria; kingdom Bacillati; phylum Actinomycetota; class Actinomycetes; order Kitasatosporales; family Streptomycetaceae; genus Streptomyces; species Streptomyces kunmingensis. Next base: position 282,003 of record NZ_BAAATS010000040.1, on the reverse strand, counting down.
CGGCGAGCACCAGCGTGCCGAACACCAGGCGCCCGAGCGTCACCTGGAACGGGGCGTACCCGTCCGTGCCCACCTTGATGAGCAGGAAGCTGAAGCCCCAGATCAGGGAGAGCACCCCGAAGCGGACACGCCAGTCGAGGGCGCGGCGGGGCGGGGGAGTGGACGCGTCGGCCTGTGCGGTACGGGCAGCGGTGTTCGTCGGCGGCGTGACACCACTCGGCGACGGGGTGGCGGTGCCCGGCGACGTGGTGGCGGTGTCCGAGGACGGGGTGGTGGCGCTCGTGGGCGGGGTGACGGTGCTCATGTACGTAAGGATCGCGGCCACCATCTCCTTAGCACAAGCGAGACTTCTTGCGCGGTATCCATTAGCATCGCTTACATGTTGAACCTGGAGCGGCTGCGTGTGCTCGACGCGCTGGCCCGGCACGGCTCGGTGAGCGGCGCCGCCGACGCGCTGCACGTCACGACGTCGGCCGTGTCGCAGCAGATGACGAAGCTGGAGCGCGAGGTCGGCCAGCAGCTGCTCGCCAAGCACGGGCGCGGAGTACGTCTCACCGACGCCGGGCGGCTGCTCGCCGACCACTCCGCGCGCATCCTGTCGCAGGTCGAGCTGGCCCAGTCCGACCTCGAGGCACAGCGTGGCCAGGTCGTCGGCGAGCTGCGCCTGTCCGCGTTCCCCACCGCCGCACGCGGACTGTTCCCCGCCGCGCTGGCCGCGCTACGCGCCGAGCACCCTCAACTGCGCGTGCGATCACAGGAGTTGGAGCCGGAGGCCGGAGTCGCCGGGGTGATCCGCGGCGACCTCGACATGGCCGTCGTACTCGACTGGCACAACAAGCCGATGCCGCTGCCCGACGGACTGGCCAAAGCGAGCATCCTCGACGATCCGGCGGACATCGCCATGCCCGAGGGGCATCCGCTCGCGGACCGCGACGAGGTCCGCCTGGAGGACTTCGCCGACGACGAATGGATCACCTGGGGCGACGGCGAGTTCTGTCACGAGTGGCTGCTGTTCACACTGCGCGCCAAGGGCGTCGAGCCGCAGGTCGGCCATCGAGCCGCTGAGACACACACCCAACTCGGTCTCGTCGCAGCCGGGTTGGGTGTATGCGTGGCCCCACTGCTCGGCCGCGACCCGATGCCGAGGGGTGTGGTGACCGTGCCGGTCCGACAGCAGGTACGGCGCCATGTGTACGTCGTCTGGCGCGCGGACGCCGACCGCCGGCCCTCGATCCGGGCGGCCGTGGAAGCGTTGCAGAAGGTGGGCGCAGACCTCGGCCAGTCGGCGGACAGGGACTGATACGTCCACCCCGGGGGCTCTGCGCCCCCTCCCCGGCGGCTTCTGCGCGCCTACAGATCCGCCAGCTTGCGGAAGTCCCAGGACGCGATCTTGTCCGGGGCCAGTCGGGCCCAGGCGTGCCGGCCGTCGTGGAACACCTCGGACAGACCGAAGTTCTTCTCCATGAACGGCCGCTCCACCGCGTCGAGTTCGGGGCACGGCTCGCCCGTACGCGGGGACTCGCCGACGAACTCGATGCGCCCGGACAGCTCGACGCCGCGCAGCTCGCCGTACTCCTCGCCCGCGTCGACCACCACTGCCACGCGACCGTCGGCCCGCAGATCGGCCCAACGGCGGCTGCGCGCAAGGGAGTACAGCCACAGGGACGACCCGTCCCAGAGGAACCACAGCGGGCTGACGTGCGGTGTTCCGTCCGCCGACACCGTGGCCACGCGGCAGGTGCGCTGCTCGGTGAGGAACGTGTCCAGCTCCTGCGAGGTCATCATGATCTTGCGACCCCGGCGCTGGGTGGTGGTCATGGGTGCTCCCTGTCCATCGGCTGACGGCGCGTCAGAAAGGCAGCATGCGGCCTCTTCCCTCCCCGCGCAATGGTGGCTAGTCTCCAGCACCCTGAAAGCGTCTGTGCAGAGGCCGGTGCGGAAGCCGACGCACAGGCCGAGGGGACAGGGGGAGCCATGCCGACGCGCGAGGACCTGGCCGAACTGCTCGACCCGGCGAGCACCGTGCTGCTGACCGTCGAATGCCAGCAGGGCGTCGTCGGCACCGAGAGCGCCCTGCCCGAACTCGCCGCGGAGGCGCGGTCGTCGGGCGCGCTGGTCCATGTCGCGCGGCTCGTCGCCGCCGCCCACGAGAGCGGGGTCCAGGTACTGCACGCCGTGGCCGAGCGCCGCCCCGACGGCCGCGGCGCCAACCGCAACGGCCGCCTCTTCCGCGCCGCCGAGCGCCTCCCCGTACAGCAGCTCGCGGGAACAAAGGCCGTGCGGATCGCGCCGCCGATCGAGGTCGCGGACGAGGATCTCGTCGTCCGCCGCCTGCACGGGCTCTCACCGATCGCCGGCACCGACGTCGACCCGCTCCTGCGCAACCTCGGCTGCCGCACCCTCGTCGTCACCGGGGTCTCCGCCAACGTAGCGATACCGAACGCCGTGTTCGACGCCGTGAACCTCGGCTACACCGTCGTCGTGCCCAAGGACGCGATCGCGGGGGTGCCCTCCGACTACACCCCCGCGATGATCCGCAACACGCTCGCCCTCGTCGCCACCGTGACGACGACGCCGGACGTGCTCGCCGCGTGGAAACGCCCTAGGCGAGGCTGATCGAGTCGCCGCTGACCGCGATCTTCTTCTCGGGCAGCGGCCGGGTGGCCGGCGGGTTCTTGACGCTGCCGTCCTCGATGGAGAACTTGCTGCCGTGGCACGGGCAGTCGATGGTGCCGGCCTCCACCTTGGTCACCGCGCACCCCTGATGCGTACAGGTGCTGTCGAACCCCTTGAACTCGCCCTTCTTCGGCTGCGTCACCACGATGCCCGCGTCGGCGAAGACCTTCCCGCCGCCCTCCGGGATGTCGGACGTCCTGGCGAGCTCCTCGCTCCCGCCGCCTCCGGCCGACGCGGCGTTGCCCGCGGGTTCGGACGAGCCGTCCTTCGAGTCGCCGCACGCGGTCAGCGCCGCCGCGATCCCCACGGCGCCGACCGCCGCGACGACGGTGCGCCGGGCGGGCGCCGGGCCGAGGGGCGCGGATGGTTGTGAAGCGGTCATGCTCTCGGTTCCTTTCGATGGGCGGACCTGGATCCCGTGGGGGTGCTTTCCCGTACGTGCCGTGATCCCGGAGCGTTCAACGTCTCGCCGATCTCATAACCTGGGCGCATGCTCACCGAAGTCACGGCGACCCGATATGTCACCCCATTGAGGGAGGGCGGATCGCTTCCAGGCCTGGTCGAGGCCTCCGATCTGACCTCCTACGTCATGAAGTTCACGGGGGCCGGACAGGGCCGCAAGACACTGGTCGCCGAGGTGATCTGCGGACAGCTCGCGCGCCGGCTCGGCTTCCGGGTGCCGGAGCTCGTCGCCCTCGACCTGGACCCGGTCATCGGGCTCGGCGAACCCGACCCGGAGGTGCAGGAGCTGCTCAAGGCCAGCGGCGGCACCAACCTCGGGATGCGGTTCCTGCCGCGCGCGCTCGGCTTCGACCCGCTCGCGTACACCGTGGCGCCCGAGGAAGCCGGCCGGGTCGTCTGGTTCGACGCGCTGATCAACAACGTCGACCGGTCCTGGCGCAACCCCAACATGCTGGTCCACGGCGGCGACCTGTGGCTCATCGACCACGGCGCCACCATGATCTGGCACCACAACTGGCGCGGCGCACCCGCCTGGGCGGCCCGGCCGTACGACGCCACCGACCACGCGCTCGCCCCGTTCGGGCCCGACGTCGCGGGGGCCGCAGCCGAGCTGGCGCCGCTGGTCACCGAGGAAGTCCTGGCTCAAGCGGCCGCCGATGTGCCCGACGTCTGGCTCACCGACGAGCCCGGGTTCGACGGACCCGACGCGGTCCGGCGCGCGTACGTGGAGATGCTGGCGGAGCGCGCCGCGACCGTCCACGAACGCGTCGCGCTGCCCGAGAGCGGCGCGGCCGATGCCACGCGAACGACCGGCTGGGTGACGCAGGGAGCGACACGGTGAACGAGCGCGACGTCTTCGAGTACGCCCTGCTGCGGGTCGTGCCGCGCGTCGAGCGCGGGGAGCAGATCAACGCGGGCGTCATCGTGTACTGCCGCGCCAGATCCTTCGTCACCGCGCTCACGCACCTCGACGAGGCCCGACTCCTTGCCCTCGACCCCGAGGCCGACGTGGTCGGCGTGCGCGCGCTCCTCGGCGCCGTCGAGCGGCACTGCCGTGGTGGCGACAGCGCAGGTCAGGCCGCGGCCGACGACGCGGGACGCCGCTACCGGTGGCTGATCGCGCCCCGCTCGACCGTGGTGCAGCCGGGGCCGGTGCACACCGGTCTGACAGCGGATCCGGCGGCCGAGGCGGAGCGGTTGCTCGCCCTGCTCGTCCGCTGAGTGATCAGGGGCACCCGGTGGGTACGTTGACACCGGGTGCCAGGGCTTCTAGCGTCACCCGCACAGGGTACTAAGCGGTCGCTCACCCGTTCCGGTGACGCGACCGCCCTCTAGGGCGAGGAGACCGAGAGCATGTCCACCACTGAGCAGCGCGTAGCGATCGTCACGGGAGCGGCGCGCGGCATCGGCGCCGCCACCGCTATCCGGCTGGCCGAAGAGGGCCGCGCCGTAGCCGTGATCGACCTCGACGAGGCCGCCTGCAAGGACACCGTCGAGAAGATCACCGCCGCCGGTGGCAAGGCCCTCGCCGTCGGCTGCGACGTCTCCGACGAGGCACAGGTCGAGGCCGCCGTCGCGCGCATCGCCGAGGAGTTCGGCGCGCCCACGATCCTCGTGAACAACGCGGGCGTCCTGCGCGACAACCTCCTGTTCAAGATGAGCGCCTCCGACTGGGACACCGTCATGAACGTGCACCTGCGCGGTGCGTTCCTGATGTCCAAGGCCGTCCAGAAGCACATGGTGGACGCCAAGTTCGGCCGCATCGTGAACCTCTCCTCGTCGTCGGCGCTCGGCAACCGCGGCCAGGTCAACTACGCCGCGGCCAAGGCCGGTCTGCAGGGCTTCACCAAGACCCTCGCCAAGGAGCTCGGCAAGTTCGGCGTCACCGCCAACTCCGTGGCCCCCGGCTTCATCGTCACCGAGATGACCAAGGCCACCGCGGACCGCGTCGGCATGGGCTTCGAGGAGTTCCAGGCCGCCGCCGCCACCCAGATCCCGGTGGCCCGCGTGGGCCGCCCCGAGGACATCGCCAACGCCATCGCCTTCTTCACGGGCGACGCGGCCGGCTTCGTCTCCGGCCAGGTCATGTACGTAGCCGGCGGACCGCTCAACTAGGCCCGGAGGCAACGGACATGACGACTACTGAACTCCCGCCCCTGTCCGGCAACGTCGCCCTCGTCAGCGGCGCCAGCCGCGGCATCGGCTACGGCATCGCCGAGGCCTTCGTCGCCCGCGGCGACCGCGTCTGCATCACCGGACGCGGCGAGGACGCGCTCAAGGAGGCCGTGGAGTCCCTCGGCTCCGACCGCGTCATCTACGTAGCCGGAAAGGCACACGACGAGGCGCACCAGGCCGCCACCGTCGAGCGCGCCATGGAGGCGTTCGGCCGCGTCGACTTCCTCGTCAACAACGCCGGTACGAACCCGGTGTTCGGCCCGATGGCCGAGCTCGACCTGAACGTGGCGCGCAAGGTCTTCGAGACCAACGTCGTCTCCGCGCTCGGCTTCGCGCAGCAGACGTGGAAGGCGTGGCAGAGCGAGAACGGCGGTGCGATCGTCAACATCGCCTCCGTCGCCGGCGTCGCGCCCTCGCCCTTCATCGGCGCGTACGGGATGAGCAAGGCCGCCATGGTCAACCTCACGCTCCAGCTGGCGCACGAGTTCGCGCCCAAGGTGCGGGTCAACTCCATCGCGCCGGCCGTCGTGAAGACCAAGTTCGCGCAGGCGCTGTACGAGGGCCGGGAGGCCGAGGCCGCGGCCGCCTACCCGCTGGACCGGCTCGGGGTGCCCGAGGACATCGGCGGCGCCGCCGCGTTCCTCACCTCGCACCAGGCCGACTGGATCACCGGGCAGACGCTCGTCGTCGACGGCGGCATCTTCCTCAACGCGGGCGTCGGCTGACGTCCCGCGGGGCGGGTTCGCGGGCATCGGACGACAACGCCGACAACGCCTGACAAACGTCCTCACCGCTCAAATGCCCCGTCGATTCAGACAGTTGAACCGGCGGGGTATTGCGGTATGGTCTGCCGACCTCTGGCATGGCCGATCGAGGAGCGTGCGCGTGTTCAAACGGTTGCTTGCCCCACGCACATTGGCCGCGACGGCGTCGATCGCGCTGGTCGGCGGGTGCGGACTGGTGCAATCAGGCGGTTCCGACGACGAGAATCCGATCGTGGTCGGCACCACGAGTGCGCCGAGCACGCTCGATCCCGCGGCTTCCTGGGACGGCTCCTGGGAACTCTTCCGCAACGTGTACCAGACCCTGGTCGCCTTCCCCTCGGGCGCCGCGGAACCGGAGGCCGACGCCGCCGAGTGCTCCTTCAAGGACACCGCCAACCGCGTCTACCACTGCCGACTGCGTGAGGGCATGCGGTTCTCCGACGGGGACCGGCTCGACGCCGCGGCCGTCAAGTACTCGATCGACCGGATCCGCGCGATCGGCGTCAAGGGCGGACCGAACGGCCTGCTCGGCAGCCTCGACCGCGTCGAGACCCGGGGCGATCGCGAAGTGACGTTTCATCTGAAGAAGCCGGACGCGACGTTCCCGTTCGTCCTCGCCACCCCGGCGATGTCGATCGTCGACCCAGCGGAGTACCCGGCGAAGGAGCTGCGCACGGACGGCAGGATCACCGGGTCCGGCCCGTACGCGCTGGAGGCCTACACGGACGACAAGGAGGCGCGGCTCGTCAAGAACTCCCACTACAAGGGGTTCGCGGAGCGCAAGAACGACGCCGTGACGATCCGCTATTTCCAGCGCTCCTCCGAGATGGTCGCCGCCCTGAAGTCCCAGGAGATCGACGCGACCTTCCGCGGTCTCGCGGCCGGGGACGTCGTGGACCTCCAGGGCAAGCGCGACGCGGAGGGCCTGCAACTCGTCGAGGGGGCGGGCACGGAGATCAGCTACCTCGTCTTCAACGCGAAGGACCCGTGGGCGGGCAGACGTGCCGTGCGCCGGGCCGTCGCACAGGTCGTCGACCGCGGGGCCATCGCGCACGAGGTCTACAAGGACACCGTCGAACCGCTGTACTCCATGGTCCCCAAGGGCCTCGCCGGTCACACCACCGACTTCTTCGACGACTTCGGCGACCCCAGCCCCGCCAAGGCCGCCGAGATCCTTTCCAAGGCGCACATCACCGCACCCGTACCGCTCACCCTCTGGTACACCACCGACCGCTACGGATCGGCCACGGAGCCCGAGTTCGCCGCGCTCAAGGAGCAGTTGGAGGCGTCGAAGCTGTTCACGGTGACGCTCAGGAGCCGGCCCTGGAAGACGTACGAGCAGGGGTACCGCGACGGTGAGTACCCGGTGTTCGGGCGCGGCTGGTTCCCGGACTTCCCGGACGCGGACAACTTCATCGCGCCCTTCGTGGGCGAGGAGAACGCGGTGAGCACGCCCTACGTGTCGCCCGAGATCACCGACCAGCTGCTTCCGCAGTCGCGCCGCGAGAGCGACCGGGGCGCGGTGGTGCGGCAGTTCGAGCGCGCGCAGCAGATCATGGCGGACGACTCCCGGCTGCTTCCCCTGTGGCAGGGCAAGCAGTACATCGCGGCCAGTGACGAGATCTCCGGCGGCGAACGTGCCCTCGACCCGTCGGCGATCATGATGATGTGGGAGCTGCAGCGCAAAACCAGCTGGTGAGGGCGGGTCCCGGCGGACGGCGTCCAGGGCGGGACCCGGGGCCGGATCCAGGGCGGGGCCGTCGATGTCAGTGGGCGCCGGTAGGTTCGGGGGTGTCGAAAACGGCCGGGCGGGTGGGGACACGCGCGTGGTCGTGCAAGTGCCCGTACCCCGGAGGTTGTTGACGTGACCGACACCGCGATGCTGCCCGAGTCCTGGCGCGGCGTCCTCGGCGAGGAGCTGCAGAAGCCCTACTTCAAGGAGCTCACCGAGTTCGTCGAGGAGGAGCGCGCGAAGGGCCCCGTCTACCCGCCCCGGGAGGAGGTCTTCGCCGCGCTCGACGCGACGCCGTACGACAAGGTGAAGGTCCTCGTCCTCGGCCAGGACCCGTACCACGGGGAGGGGCAGGGGCACGGGCTGTGCTTCTCGGTGCGGCCCGGCGTGCGGACTCCGCCGTCGCTGCGGAACATCTACAAGGAGATGCAGGCCGAGCTGGGCACCCCCGTCCCGGACAACGGATATCTGATGCCGTGGGCCGAGCAGGGCGTCCTGCTGCTGAACGCGGTGCTGACGGTCCGTGCCAGTGAGGCCAACTCGCACAAGGGCAAGGGCTGGGAGAAGTTCACGGACGCCGTGATCCGGGCCGTCGCCGACCGCCCCGACCCGGCCGTCTTCGTCCTGTGGGGCAACTACGCGCAGAAGAAGCTCCCTCTCATCGACACGGAGCGGCACATCGTGGTGAAGGGCGCGCATCCCTCACCGCTGTCGGCGAAGAAGTTCTTCGGCTCGCAGCCCTTCACCCAGATCAACGAAGCCGTCGCGGCGCAGGGCCACGAGCCGATCGACTGGCGCATCCCGAATCTGGGCTGAGCCGCGCCTGACCTGGATTTCCGGTGGCGGCCGTTAGCGTCGGTGGCCCGGTCGGCGCCCGACCGGCAGGGAGTCTGGAGGAGCGGTGGCAGCACAGCGCGAGCAGGCGGCGGACGACGCCATGACGACCCGCATCGGGCAGGTGGTCATGCTGGCGCACGCCGGGGACCGCGAGGAGGCTCGGGACCGCCTTCTCGGCCTGTGGGCGGAGATCGGCGAGGACGGCGACCCGCTGCACCGCTGCACGCTGGCGCACTACCTGGCCGACACCCAGGACGACCCGGCCGACGAGCTGGCCTGGGACCTGCGCGCGCTGTCCGCGGCCGACGGGCTGACGGGGGAGCGGCTCGCGGAGCACGAGCGGCCCTCTGCGCAGCCCCTCGCGCTGCGGGCCCTGTATCCGTCGCTGCACCTCAATCTGGCGGCGGACTATGTGAAGCTGGGCCGCCCCGGAGCGGCCCGGAGCCAGCTGGCTCGGGCCTGGGCGGTGGCCGACGCCCTGGGTGACGACGGGTACGGGGACGGGGTGCGGGCCGCGCTCACCCGGCTCGAACAGCAGGTGGCCGGGCTGCCGGGCGGAAACAGCGGGGACTTCGGCGAGGGCCCTGCTGAAGGCCCCGGCGGGGGCCTCGGTGAGGACGGGGACGAGGGGGGCCGCCCGGGCGGCGACCCACTGGGGCCGCCGCGGCGGGGTGCTTGAGGGGGCGCCCTCAGGTTCTGTCGGCTCGGTGAGTCTCGGTGAGTCTCGGTGGAGAGGTGTGCGCGCCGTACGCGAGCGAGCGCCCTGTGTGTCAACCGCCGTACGTGTCGCGGCAGATGACGGATTGCGGGCTGTCCGGGTCCCAGCCGCCGTACTGCCGGCCCAGGGCACAGACATCCGTCTGGGCAGGGGGCTTCGGGGCGGCCGGGGGCGCGGGCTTGCGTCGGGGTGGGGCCGTGTGCGGCGCGGGTTGCCGCGGGGCCGCGCGCCGGGGCGGGGCCGCCGTACGCGGGGGAGGCGGCGGCGGGGCCTCGGTGCGCGGGGCGGCGGGGGCACGGTGCGGGGAGGGGCCCGTGCGCTTCAGGGCCTCCCGCGCGGGGGCCTGGACCAGCGGCCGGTCGGCGTGGCCGTCGGGGCGGGGCGCCGGAGCGGTGACGGACGGCGAGGGCGCGGCCGGGGCGGTCGGGGTGCGGACACTCATGCATCCGGACGTGGCGGCAGCGGTGACGACGGCGGCCACCGTCCACAGGAGCACGGCTGAGCTGGGCTTTTCGGGCACCCGCGCCACTTTGCTGGACGCGACCGTGGGGAGGGAACCGTAGCGGCCCAGGTTGCCCCGCACGGGTGACGGCGGATGCCTCAGGCACCCGGGGAGTCGAGCATGCCGCGCAGCAACTCCCCGTATCCCCTGCGGAGTTCCGCGAGGCTCGGCACCGCCGTGTGGTACGAGCCCGCCACGCACGAGAACATCGTCCCCTCGGTCCAGGCGACCAGCGACAGGGTGTGCCGCTCGGGCTCCTTCGACCCCGCCGCCCGCAGGAGCTCCGTCAGCGGCCGGCGGAACCGGCTGCCCGCGTCGTCGAAGAACGTGCGCAACTCGGGCCTGCGCGTCGCTTCCAGGGCCAACTCGTAGCGGCAGACCAGGAGTTGCGGGTTGACCGTCAGGTAGCGGTGCAGGGCGAGGGCCATGCCGTCGATCAGGGCGGGCAGACCGCTCGCGGGGCCGGGCAGCTCGTCCACCGCGAGCACCCGGCCCTCGAGCACCGCGAGCCGCCGCACGGCCGCTTCGAGGAGGGCGAGCCGGGTCCGGGCGTGGTTCGACGTGGAGCCCTGCGGCAGATGAGCGACCTCGTCCACCGCGCGGTGCGTCAGGCCGCGCATGCCGCGCTCGGCGAGCAGCACCAGGGCGGCGTCGGCGATGCGGTCGGGGCGGGGGAGGGCGGGGTCGGTGGGTTCGGTGATACGGGGCATGAGAGCAATCTATCGCGCCAACTACAGGTGTAGTACGGTCATGGTGTCCGATCACTACACCTGTAGTGAGCCGTCATTACGGGTGTAGTGCACCGTCACTGCAGGCGTAGTGCGCCGTCACTACAGGTGTAGCGAGCCATTGCTACAGGCGTAGTGAGCCGACTCAAGGAGACGTCATGGCATCGGCCGAGAACGCAGAGAGCACAGCGCCGCGTACACCTCCGCAGGCGGCGCGGGCCCAGGCCAGGGCCGTCGTGATCGGCGGCGGCATCGGCGGGCTCACCGCGGCTCTGGCACTGCATCTGCGCGGCTGGCAGGTGACCGTCCTGGAGCGGGCGCGCGAGTTGAAGCCCGTCGGGGCGGGCATCTCGCTCGCGCCGAACTCGCAGCGCGCCCTGGACGTGGTCGGACTCGGTGACGAGATCCGCTCGCTCGCCGCGTGGGAGGGCGACGGCGGTCTGCTCACCCCGAAGGGCCGCTGGCTGTCACGGGCCGATCCGGCCCTCGCGGCCGAGCGGTTCGGCGGCCCCCTGGTCCTGCTGCACCGTGCGACCCTCGTCGGCAGGCTGGCGGCCGGGCTGCCCGCCGACGCCGTGCGCACGGCGTCCGACGCGCGCCTCGCCGACGCCGGAGACCCGGCCGATCCACGCCGCCCGGCCCGGGTCACCACCCCGGAGGGCGAGTTGGAAGCGGAGCTGGTCGTGGGCGCCGACGGGATCCGGTCGGCGGTGCGCGGCGCCCTGTTCCCGGCGCACCCCGGGACCACGTACGCCGGATTCACCACCTGGCGTGTCCTCGTACCGCCGCTGGGCCGTTCCTTCGTGGAGCACGAGAGCTGGGGGCCCGGTCACCTGTGGGGCACGCACCCCTTCGCCGACGGCACGGTCTACGCGTACGCCGCCGCGAAGGTCCCGCCGGGGCAGACCGCTCGGGACGGGGACGAGAGGGCGGAACTGCTGCGCCGGTACGGGAGTTGGCACGATCCGATCCCCGCGATCCTCGACGCGGTCGAGCCCGGTCAGGTGCTGCGGCACGACGTCCACCACATCGCCGAACCGCTGCCCGCCTTCCACCGTGGTCGCGTCGCCCTCCTCGGCGACGCCGCGCACGCGATGGCGCCGACGCTCGGCCAGGGCGGCAACCAGGCCATCGAGGACGCGGTCGTCCTCGCGCACCACGCCGCCCCGGGCGCCCCGCTCGACCTGGCCGGATACACCCGCGAGCGGCTGCCGCGCACCACGATGGTCGCGCGCAAGGCAAGGACGGTCAGCCGCCTGAGCATGCTCGCCGGCCGGCCGGGCATCGCCCTGCGCAACACCGCGATCCGGGCCGCCGGCCTCGTCGGGCCCGCGCTGATGCTGCGCGGCATGGACGGCATCGCGGACTGGCACCCTCCGCAGCGGCGGCCGTACGTGGACGCGGGCGGCTCGGTGTAGGCGCGGGGGCCGCCCCGTATGCTGCCCGGACGCGACGGAGCCGGACCGGACGCGGCCAGCAAGAGCTACATAGCAGAGCTACAGAGCAGAGCTACAGAGCAGAGCCAAGCAAAAGCCACATAACAGAGCCACAGAGGAGTACAGGGACGTGAAGGTCGGCTGCATCGGACTCGGGGACATCGCGCAGAAGGCCTATCTGCCCGTGCTCACCACGCTGGCCGGGGTGGAACTGCATCTGCAGACCCGTACGCCCGCGACGCTCGCGCGCGTCGCCGACCAGTTCCACATCCCGGAGGCGCAGCGCCACACGGACCTGGACGCGCTGCTCGCGCAGGGCCTCGACGCGGCGTTCGTGCACGCGCCGACCGCCGTGCACCCCGAGATCGTGACGCGGCTCCTGGAGGCGGGCGTCGCCACGTACGTCGACAAGCCCCTCGCCTACGAACTCGCCGATTCCGAGCGGCTGGTGACGCTGGCCGAGGCGAACGGTGTCAGCCTGGCCGTCGGCTTCAACCGGCGTTACGCGCCGGGGTACGCGCAGTGCGTCGAGCACCCGCGTGAGCTGATCCTCCTGCAGAAGAACCGGGTCGGGCTGCCCGAGGAGCCGCGCTCGATGGTTCTCGACGACTTCATCCACGTCGTCGACACGCTGCGCTTCCTCGTGCCCGGCACGGTCGACGACGTCACCGTGCGCGCCCGTGTCGAGGGCGGGCTGCTGCATCACGTCGTGCTCCAGCTCGCGGGCGACGGCTTCACCGCGCTCGGCGTCATGAACCGGCTCAGCGGCTCCACCGAGGAGATCCTCGAGGTGTCGGGGCAGGACACCAAGCGGCAGGTGGTCAACCTCTCCGAGGTCATCGACCACAAGGGCCAGCCGACCGTGCGCCGCCGCGGCGACTGGGTGCCGGTCGCCCGCCAGCGCGGCATCGAGCAGGTCGTACTCGCCTTCCTCGACGCCGTCCGCGCGGGCAAGGTGCTCAGCGCCCGAGACGCGCTCGCCACGCACGAGCTGTGCGAGCGGGTCGTCCGCGAGGTGCAGCACCTGGCCGCCGGCTGACTTACCGACCCTCGTAAGCGCGGGCGGACGGCGCCTCGGTTGTCGATGTCGATGCCGGTGCTGATGCCCGGCGCCGCAGCAGGCGCGCCGCCTCGGCCGCGGCCAGCACCACCAGGACCGCCACCGCCGCATGCACCGGCCAGTCGCCGAAGCGGACGTACAGCGTGCTGCCGTGGGCCGTCGGCACCGTGTACACGCGGGCCGCGCTCGCCGAGGTCGGCAGCCAGTCACCGACGCGCTCGCCGTTCGGGCCGTACACCGCGGACACCCCGGTCAGGGTCGCGTGGACCATCGGCCGGCCGGTCTCCGCGGCCCGCACCGCGGCGAGCGACGCGTGCTGCCCGGGCGCCCAGCTGTGCTGGAACGTCGACGTCGACGACTGGGCAAGCAGCAGCCGCGCCCCGTCCCGCGTCAGCGCGCGGGTCATGTCGGGGAACGCCGACTCGAAGCAGACGAGCGGCCCGACCCGCAGGTCCCGGTCGCCGTGGCGTGCGTCCATGACGATCTGGCGGGTGCCGCGCTTGCGGTCCTCGCCCGCGGCCTTGCCGACCGAGGTCGCCCAGCCGAGCAGTGAGCGCGCGGGCACGTACTCGCCGAACGGGACGAGCCGCATCTTGTCGTAGCGCTCGCCGGTCGGGCCGTCGGGGCCGATCAGGACCGAACTCTTGTAGATGCCCCTGCCACTCGCGTCCGTGCCGGGGGCCGGGCGGCGCGCGTCGACGTTGACCAGGACGTCCGCGCCGACGGCGCGGGAGAGGGCGGCGATCCGGCGCGCCAGGTCGGGGCGCTCGGTCAGGTCGTGGCCGACGCTGCTCTCGCCCCACACCACCAGGTCGACGTCCCGGCCCGCGAGTTGACGGGTCAGTTCCTCCTCGCGGTCGAACCGGCGCCCGGCGCTGTCGGCGCCGGCTATCACGCCGGGCTGCACCACGGCGATGTCGAGCTGCCCGTCGGCCTCCGGGCGCGGCGCCCACGCCCAGGCGGCGCCGGTGACGGTGACGGTCGCCATGAGCCCGGCCACCGCGGGGACCCGTGCCCCGCGCGCGACGACAGGGGCGGGGATCCGTACTCCGCGCGCGACGACGAGGAGGGTGAGCGCGGTGTTCACGCCGACCACGAGCAGGCTGACCAGCCACACGCCGCCCACCGAGGCGAGCCGCAGCGCGGGCGTCACCTGCCACTGGCTGGAGCCGAGCAGCCCCCATGGGCCGCCGAGCCCCTGCCAGGAACGGACCAGTTCGACCATCAGCCAGCCCGACGGGACGGCCACGAGCGCGGCCACCGCCCGGCCCGGTGCGGGCGTGCCGTGCAGCAGCCTGCGCACCAGCAGTCCCCACGGCGCCCAGAGCGCGCCGAGCAGCGCCGCGATGACGACGGTGAACACGTGCAGGCTCGGCAGCAGCCAGTGGTGCACCGCGAGCATGAAGCCGAGGCCGCCGAGCGAGCCGTCGAGTGCCGCGCGGCGCGGGGAGCCCGCCGAACGCGCCAGCAGCATCCAGGGCACGAGAGCGACGTACGCGAACCACCACAGTGACGGCGCCGGGAACGCGAGCGCGGGCAGCGCGCCCGCGAGGACCGCCGCACCGCCACGCCACCAGGGCGACGAGCCGAGCCGCTCCCGCCATCGCTCCATGGGCCCGCGCCTCCCTGTTCGTACGCCATCGAACGTCACTGAACGCCATCAGCAACCACCCGACGAGACCGGACGTTGTCGGCCGTCGCCCGATGACTCCCGTCGCGTGCCCTCAGTGTGCGCCCCGGAAACGATCAACGACAGTGGGCGCCGGACGGGGCACGCCGGACGGGGCACGGCGGACGGTCACGCCCCGCCGGCGGCCCGCTCGGGGGCACGCCGCCACTTCTCCTGGACGGTCACCCGGTGCAGCCGCCAGCCGCTGGGCGTACGGACGAGCCCGAAGGTGTACCGGCCGCCGCACACGAAGTCCGGCGCCGTGCCCTCGCCGGCGAAGCGCATGGGGTTGATGTAGTCGGCCTGGGCGTGCGCGGTGTCACCGATGTCCCGGTCGACGGAATCGAACCGCACCAGCCGGTTCACGATCAGATGCTGGCGCATCGGGAACAGCTCCATCGTCGACGTCAGCCAGCGCGCGATCTCCTCCGCGCTGCCCTCCACGCCACCGGCGGCCCGGTAGTCGGCGCGGCCGTCCGGTGCGAACAGGGCGCGGTACGCCGCCCAGTCGCCGTCGTCCACGGCCACCGCGTATCCGGTCACCAACTCGTCGACGGCGAGCCGGTCCAGGACCGTCGCCAGTTCCACACGCTGCGTCATCGGCCAAGTGTCGAGCCCCCGGTGCGCCCAGCCAAGGCCCGTGCGCGTCCGGGATCTCCACCGGTAGCATGCGCCCACCGGAAGCCCCGTCAACTTGGCTTACTTCGGAGGCAGTTGATGAAAAACGCCGATCGCAAGGCCGTGTACGGACGGCAGACGGACCGCAAGGAACTGACGCCGCGCCAGAGGCGCCGTATCGCCAAGAAGGCGGGCCAGGGCAAGGCCTGACCCGGCGGGGCGAAAACCCAGGGGGCGGCCGGAAGGATCACTGTTACGGTCGCCCCATGTCAGCAGAGTCGAACACCCCTACGGTGCAGGATCCCGGGCCCGTCACCGGCGACGACGTGGCCCTGGCCGTCGGACTCGCCGTGGCCGCGCTGCGCCCCGCGCTCGACGCCGACTGGGACGTCCCGGCGGGATCGTTGGAGTGGACGTGCTGGGAGACCGGCGAGCACCTCGCCGACGACCTGTTCTGGTACGCGGCCCGGATCGGTTCGCTGCGCCCTTCCACGGACGACCGCGAGCCCCTCGGCGCGTCGCGGCGGCGCCCCGAAGGGCCGGCCAACACCATCACCGCCGACAAGGCGGCCGGTCCGGCCGGGCTCCTTCAGGTGCTCGAGGACTGCGGCGGGCTGCTCGCCGCCGTCGCGCGGGCGACCCCGGTGACCGCGCGTGCCCATCACGTCTTCGGGATCAGCGACCCGGAGGGCTTCGCCGCCATGGGCGTGGTCGAGACGCTGCTGCACGCCCACGACCTGACCCAGGGGCTCGGTGCGCACTTCGCGCCGCCGCCTGCCGACCTCTGCGCCCGGGCGCTGCACCGTCTCTTCCCCGACGCCCCCGATGACGCCGAACCCTGGCCGGCCCTGCTGTGGCTGACCGGGCGCGGAGACCTCCCGGGGCGTGAACGCGTAGGGAAATGGCGCTGGTACGGTGCGCCCCGCGCGAGTTGATCATCGTCGGCCGTCAGGGAGGACCTCTTGACCAGCCCCAGCCCCAGCCCCAGCCCCAGCTCCGGCCCCAGCCCCAGCTCCGGTCCCGGCCCCAGCTCCGGTCCCGGCCCCAGTCCCAGTCCCAGTCCCAGTCCCAGCTCCGGCACCCGTCGCCCGCACACCCTGGTGACCGGTGGCAGTCGAGGTATCGGCGCCGCCACCGCGCTGCGGCTCGCCCGCGACGGACACGACATCGCGCTGTCCTACGTCCATGACGAGGGCGCGGCGGCGCGGGTCGCCGACGCCGTGCTCGCCGCCGGTGCCCGCTGCACCGTGCTGCGTGCGGACACCTCTCAAGAGGCGGACGTGGAGCGGATGTTCGACGAGGCGGTGGACCGGATCGGGCCGCTCACCGGCCTGGTCAACAACGCGGGCGTCACCTCGGCCCTCGGCCCGCTGGCCGAGGCGAGCACGGAGGATCTGCGCCGCGTCGTCGACGTCAACGTCCTCGGCGTGCTGCTCTGCTGCCGTCGCGCCGCCCGGGACATGAGCGCCGCCGGGGCGGGCGCCATCGTGAACCTGTCCTCCGCCGCCGCCACCCTCGGCAGCCCCGGCGACTACGTGCACTACGCCGCGTCCAAGGCCGCCGTCGACACGCTCACGCTGGGCCTGGCCAAGGAGCTCGGCCCGGCCGGCGTACGGGTCAACGCGGTGGCTCCGGGCATCATCGACACCGAGATCCACGCGGCGAGCGGCGCGCCCGACCGGGCCGCGCAGGCGGGCCCGGGCATCCCGCTGCGTCGTCCCGGCAGCGCGGACGAGGTCGCGGCGGCCATCGCCTGGCTGCTGTCGGACGACGCCGCGTACACGACGGGCACGGTCGTACGGGTGGCGGGCGGCCGCTGAATCCGGCCGCGGCCGGGCCACGACCGGCCGGGCCACGACCGGCCGGGCTATGAACGGCCGGTCCATGAAGGGGGGCTCGGCTCAGGCGGCCCTGAGAACCTCGGCGCGCTTGGCGTCGGCCCACTCCGTCACGAGCCGCTCGTACTGTGCGCGCTGCTCGGCGGAGAGCCGACCGCCGGTGCGCAGCCACAAAGCGCGGATCTGCTCGTTCACCTCGTCGGCAGACCGCACAGAAGCAGACGTGACAGGCGGCATGTGCCAAGGCTACGTGCGGTACGACCATTTGGGAACCCTGAGCGAGCACTCAGGTGCGCCAAGTGATCGAATAGGAGCCGAAGTTGGCGCTGGTGGGGTCGCGCCTGAGGGCGCCCGGCCCCGGGGCAGTGCCGGTCAGCCGCTCCAGCAGCCGGTGGACGCTCGGCGTGAGCGTGGCCGGCACTGTCCCGGGGCCGGGCGGCGCCAGACCGGCGAGCCGGAGCTGTGCATCGCCTGGTACGGAACTTCCTGGTACCGGCAGTCCCAGGAAGACGGGGCGGCTGGCTGATCCGGGGGCCCGGACGGAATCTGGACCCATGACCACGACACTCATCACCGGAGCCAACAAGGGCCTCGGATTCGAGACAGCCCGCCGTCTCCTCGCCGCGGGCCACACCGTCTACCTGGGCAGCCGCGACGCGGAGCGCGGCCGCCGCGCCGCCGCGGAGCTCGGCGCCCGCCCCCTCCTCATCGACGTCACCGACGACGCGTCCGTCGCCGCCGCGGTACGCACGATCGACACCAACGGAGGGCTGGACGTCCTCGTCAACAACGCCGGCATCGAGGGCCGCACGGACGGCAACGGCATCGTCACCGCCGCCGACGAGACCGTCGACACCCTGCGCCCGCTGTTCGAGACGAACCTCTACGGCACGCTGCGCGTCACCCACGCGTTCCTGCCGCTGCTGCGCCGC
The DNA here is from genome assembly GCF_039533535.1 of Streptomyces kunmingensis. NCBI lineage: Bacteria > Bacillati > Actinomycetota > Actinomycetes > Kitasatosporales > Streptomycetaceae > Streptomyces > Streptomyces kunmingensis. Next base: position 263,856 of record NZ_BAAATS010000040.1, on the reverse strand, counting down.
TCCACCGCCCCCGTCGTCGTGAACGTCAGCAGCGGCCTCGGCTCGATGGCCCTGGTCACCGACCCCGCGGCCCCGGCGTACGGCTATCCGGGCATCGCGTACCCGGCCTCGAAGACCGCGGTGAACATGCTCACGGTGCAGTACGCGAAGGCGTTCCCGGAGCTGCGGATCAACTCCGTCGAACCGGGCTTCACCAAGACGGACCTCAACGGCAACACCGGAGTCCAGACCGTCGCCGAGGGCGCGGAGATCATCGTCCGGATGGCGCAGATCGGGCCCGACGGCCCGACCGGCGGCTACTTCGACGCGCAGGGCCCCGTGGCCTGGTGACGGCGCCCGCGGGAGCGGGGCTCAGCCCGCGGACTCGGCCGCGTGCGGGCTCAGTACACCCATGCTGACCAGGACGAACAGGGCGATGCCGAGGGCGATCCGGTAGTAGACGAACGGCATGAAGCTCTTGCTGGAGATGTACTTCATCAGCCAGGAGATGACCGCGTAGCCCACACCGAAGGCGATCAGGGTCGCGAAGATCGTCGGGCCCCACGAGACATGGCCGCCCTCGGTCGCGTCCTTCAGTTCGAAGACGCCGGAGGCGAGCACCGCGGGGATGGCGAGAAGGAACGAGTAGCGGGCGGCCGACTCACGGGTGTAGCCGAGGAAGAGGCCGCCGCTGATCGTCGCGCCGGAGCGGGAGACACCGGGGATCAGGGCCAGCGCCTGGCAGAGGCCGTAGATCAGGCCGTCCTTGACGGAGAGGTCCTTGAGCTCCTTGCGGCTGCGGATCGCCCGGTGCCGGCCGCCCGTCTCGTCGCGGGCCGCGAGACGGTCGGCGACGCCGAGGACGATGCCCATCACGATGAGCGTCGTCGCCGTCAGCCGCAGATCGCGGAACGGGCCCTCGATCTGGTCCTTGAAGGTCACGCCGAGCACGCCGATCGGGATCGAGCCGACGATCACCAGCCAGCCCATCTGCGCGTCGTGGTCGCCGCGCATGGACCGGTCGGTCAGCGAGCGGAACCACGCGGAGATGATCCGCCCGATGTCCTTGCGGAAGAAGATCACCACCGCGGTCTCCGTGCCGAGCTGGGTGATCGCCGTGAAGGCGGCGCCCGGGTCGCTCCAGCCCGCGAAGGCGGCGGTCAGGCGAAGGTGGGCGCTCGACGAGATCGGGAGGAACTCCGTCAGTCCCTGGACGAGTCCGAGAATGAATGATTCGAACCAAGACATGAGGTGGCTACGCGATCCAGGTGGCTGGGCGGGACCGGCCGCGAACGCGGGCCAGGCGGGGAAGAGCGAACACCTGCCCCAGGGGGCGCGGGCGCACGCGTGGGCAGCGTAGCGCCCGAAAGTGACGGGCTCGCCACGGGGTCGGCCCGACAGGCACCAAAAGTCCGTGAACCGTCCTCACGGGCCGGTGCGGGGTCCCCCGCCCTCCCGCTGCGCCGCCAGGAGCGTGTCCCCGGCCGGAGCGCGGTAGTACAGCACCGAGCGCCCCGCGCGCCGGCGCCGTACGAGACGGGCGTCGAGCAGGACCTTCAGGTGGCGGCCGACCGAGCCGAGCCCCTGCCCCGTCAGGGCCACCAACTGGGAGGTCGTCATGGGCTGTTCCAGCAGGACGAGGACCTGCGCGCGGGCCGGGCCGATCAGCGCGGCCAGCCCCGAGGGCGGCACGGCCCGGCCCGCGTCGGCGAGGGCGCCCGCGCACGGGTACACCACGGCGTACCGGTCGGCGCCCGTCTCCCACGAGAACCAGGCCTGCTTCGGGGTGACCGGGACGAACAGCAGCCGTGCCCCGCAGATGTCCCGCGGCGGATGGTCGTGCGCGTTGATCCGCAGGCGCCCGTCGCCCAGCCAGCGCATGGCGGGCAGCATCCCGTCGAGCGCCGCCGCCCAGCCGCCCAGCGTCAGCTGGCGGGTCCGCGCGAGGACATCGGCCTCGATGACCCGGCGCCGCCACGTCCACTGCGGCCGGACCGTCTCCCGCCACACCCACGCCAGGAGCGCGGCGGTGCGCTCCGCGAGGTCGCCGGCGCGGGCCAGGGCGGCGGGCAGCGGGCCGGCGGAGGAGACCGCGAGGTCGGCGCGGACGACGTGCGGCGGGGTGGCGCGGATCCGGGCGAGCCCGTCGTCCAGGTCGAGGTCGCGCAGGCCGGCCGGGGTGGGCGTGACGAAGTCCGCGGTCCAGGTCGCCCCGAACGCGGCGGTCACCAGCTGCGCCGTCACCGGATCCGCGGCAAGGCGCGCACGATAGGCGGGCAGGTGCGCGGCCAGCCACTGCCGTTCGCCGGGGTGCGCGGCGGTGGGATCGGCGAGCTTCTTCAGGCTCGCGACCGTCTCCGCCAGCGACGACACCACGAACCGGCTGCCCGCGAGCGTGTCCGCGTCGACCTGCCAGACGCCCACGGACGCCTCCCTCCCGAAGAGACGCCCAAGGACGCCTCCCTCCCAAGAAGCACAGCACAGCCGGCTCCTTGTTTCGCCGGTCCGCGAAACATTAACGCCGTGGGCGCGGGGCCCCGCAGCCTCCGTCCATGCGTACTTACCGGGACCTGTTCGCCACGCCCCAATACCCGCCGTTCTTCCTTGCCTGCTCGCTCCAGACCGCTGCCCGGACCGTCGGCGGCCTGGCTCTCGGTTCGCTCGTCTACGCCTCGACGGGATCGGCGCTGCTCTCCGCGCTGGCCATGTTCGGCCCGGCGCTCGCCCAGGTCGTGGGCGCGTTCACGCTGCTGTCGGCGGCGGACCGGCTGCCCCCGCGCGCGGCCCTCGCCGGACTGCCGCTGTTCCTGGGCGCCGCCACCGCCGTGCAGGCCGCGCCGGGCCTGCCCACGGCGGTCGCCCTCGCCCTCGTCCTCGCCCAGGGCGTCCCCGCGGCCCTCGGTGGCGGCGTCCGCTACGGCCTGCTCACCGACCTCCTCGACCGCGACGGCTACCTGCTCGGACGCTCGGCCCTGAACATGAGCACCGGCACCTGCCAGATCCTCGGCTACGCGCTCGGCGGCCTCCTGGTCCAGGCCCTGTCCCCGCGCGGCACCCTGCTGATCTCCGCGGCCCTGTACGGCCTGTCGGCTGCCGTGGCCCGCTTCGGCCTGACCCGGCGCAAGGCGCGAGCCGCCGGTCGCCCCTCGATCGCGGAGACGGTACGCGGCAACGCCCGCCTGTGGTCGTCCCGCCCGCGCCGGTACGTGTATCTCGCCCTCTGGGTGCCGAACGGACTGATCGTCGGCTGCGAGGCCCTGTTCGTCCCCTACGATCCCCGGCACGCGGGCCTGCTGCTCGCGGCCGCCGCCCTCGGCATGTTCGCCGGGGACGCCCTCGGGGGACGCCTCCTGCCGCCGTACTGGCGTGCCCGCCTCGCCGCGCCCCTGCGGCTGCTGCTGGCCGCGCCGTACCTGCTGTTCGCGGTGCGGCCCGCGCTGCCGCTCGCCGCGGTCGCCGTGGCCCTCGCCTCGGTCGGATACGCGGCGAGTCTGCTGCTCCAGGAACGCCTCGTGGCGCTGACGCCGGAGGAACTGAGCGGGCACGCGCTGGGACTGCACACCGCAGGGATGCTCTCGGCGCAGGGACTGGCGGCGCTCCTCGCGGGCGCGCTCGCCGAGGTCTTGTCACCGTCGACGGCCATGACGGTCCTGGCGGGCGTGTCCGTGGCCGTCACCCTCGCGCTGGCACCGGGCCTGCGCCCGCTGAGACGCCATCAACCCTCTCTGCCCTGTTGACCCCCGTCCCTCCGGCCGCATAGCGTCGACCGGAGGGAAAGCGCTTGCTATAAGGGGACGGCACCCGCCGTCACCCGCTGCACGCGCCGCCTCTCACGCGTCAGGTCCCGTCACCGCACCCGATGGAGTGTTGATCGCGCCCATGGGCAGCACACCCGCACCAGCTCGCTCCGGCCCCCGTACCCATCGCCTCAGAGCCGCCGTCATCGGTACCGGCGGCATCGCCCGCGGCAGCCATCTGCCCGCGCTGCAACAGCTCGCCGCCGAGGGCGAACTGGACGTCGTCGCGGCCGTCGACATCGACGACGACGCCGTACGCCGGTTCTGCGCGGACGGCGGCGTCCCGCACCCGTACACCGACCTCCAGCTCATGCTCGACGAGCAGCGGCCCGACCTCGTCACCGTCTGCACCCCGCCCACCCTGCACCGCGAACAGACCGTCGCCGCCCTGGAGTCCGGCGCCTGGGTGTGGTGCGAGAAGCCGCCGACGCCGTCCCTGGAGGAGTTCGACGCCATCGAGGCGGCCGAGGGCGCGCAGGGCGGGCCGTACGCGGCCATCGTCTTCCAGCACCGGTTCGGCTCGGGCGCCCGGCACGTCCGCGACCTGCTCGCCAAGGGCGAGGTCGGCCGGCCCCTCGTCGCCCACTGCCAGACCACCTGGCACCGGGACACCGCCTACTACGCCGTTCCCTGGCGCGGCCGCTGGGCCACCGAGGGCGGCGGACCGGCCATGGGCCACGGCATCCACCAGATGGATCTGCTGCTCGACATCCTCGGGCCGTGGTCCGAGGTGCGGGCCATGGCCGGACGGCTCGTGCACGACGTGGAGACCGAGGACGTCTCGACCGCCCTCGTGCGCTTCGAGAGCGGCGCGATGGCCACCGTCGTCAACAGCGTCCTCAGCCCCGACGAGGTCAGCCGCATCCGCATCGACTGCGAGCGCGCCACCCTGGAACTGACCCACCTCTACGGCTACAAGAACGCCGACTGGACGGTCACCCCGGCCCGCGACGTCCCCGACGCGACGGCCGCCTCCTGGCAGGACTTCGGCACCGACGTGCCCAGCTCCCACCTCGCCCAGCTGCGCGAACTCGTCGCCTCCCTCCGCGCGGGCGAACGGCCGCGCAGCAGCGGGCCCGACGGGCGCACCAGCCTGGAGCTGATCTCCGCGCTCTACAAGTCCGCGTTCACCGACGTCACCGTCCGCGCCGGCGAGATCGGCCCCGGCGACCCGTACTACACCGCCCTGCACGGCGGCGCCCCCGGCTGGGCGCCCACCCAGGAGGCCGCTGCCCATGGTTGAGACCCTGCAAGTCGTCCACGCCCACGGCGACCGCGTAACCGTCACCGAACCCACCACCGGCGTCGAACTGTTCGCCTACGTCTACCGCCCCGAGGCGGCCTGGGAAGCCCCCAAGCCCTACCTCCACCCGATCAGGACGCTCGGCGGCGACATCGTCACCGACTACCGGCCCAACGACCACCGCTGGCACAAGGGCCTGCAGATGACCGCCTCCCACCTCTCGGGCCAGAACCTGTGGGGCGGCAACTCCTACGTCCACGGCGAGGGGTACCTGGCACTGCCCGAGCGGGTCGGCTCCATGGCCCACGCCGGCTTCGACACGCTCGGCGCGGACAGCGACGGGTTCACCCTGGCCGAGCGGCTGACCTGGCACCCGTACGACGGGGAGCTGTGGGCCGAGGAGGCGCGCCGCATCGAGGTGCGAGACGTCGACCCGGCCGCCGGGTCCTACGCGCTGACCTGGACCAGCGCCGTCACCAACCGCCGAGCCGAGCCGCTGCGGTTCGGCAGCCCCACCACCCACGGCCGCGAGATGGCGGGCTACACCGGCCTGTTCTGGCGCGGCCCGCGCGCCTTCCGCGACGGCCGCGTCCAGACGGCCGACGCCGAGGGGCCCGACGTCATGGGCACGCAGGCGCCCTGGCTCGCGTACAGCGCCGAGCACGACGGGGCCGACGGCCACGCGACCCTCGTCTTCGAACACGCCCCGGAGAACGACCACGCGGGGGAGAGCGGCGCGCATCCGGCGCACTGGTTCGTGCGCAACGACCCGTTCGCCGCGGTGGCGCCCTCCTTCGCCTACTTCGACGAACTCGTCCTGAAACCCGGCGCCACCCTGACCCGCCGCTACCGCGTCGTCGTCGCCGACGGGGCATGGGAACGCGAAGAGATCAGCAAGTACCTGGAGGAGCACCCGTGGTGAGCGGCCCGAACACGGCAGAGACCTTCGAGGGGCTGCCCGGCGGCGTCGCCGTCTCCCACCTGTCCGTGTACGACTGGCCCGCCGCCGACGGACTGTGCGGCGGCACCCCGCACATGCACCAGACGTGCAGCGAGGGATACGTCGTCACGGCGGGCAGCGGCGCCGTCCAGACGCTCACCGCCTCCGGCTTCGAGCAGACGCCGCTGGCGGCGGGCACCGTCGCCTGGTTCACGCCGGGCACCATCCACCGGCTCGTGAACGAGGACGGCGGCCTGCGCATCGTCGTCCTCATGCAGAACAGCGGGCTGCCCGAGGCGGGCGACGCCGTACTCACGCTGCCGCCCGAGTACCTGACCGACCCCGAGACGTACGCCGCCGCCACGGCCATCCCCGCCGACGTCTCCGAGGCGGAGCAGGAGCGGGCGGCCCGGGCCCGGCGCGACCTCGCGATCGAGGGATACCTGCGGCTGCGCGAGCAACCGAAGGAGCTGCCCGCCTTCCACGAGGCGGCGGCCGCCCTCGTACGGCATCGGCTCGACGCGTGGCGTGCCCGGTGGGAGCAGGGGGCGGCCGCCGCGTCCGCCGCGACCGGGCACCAACTGGACCGGCTCGCGGCCGGTGACGCCGGTCACCTCGCCGACGCCGTCGTACGGTCCGAAGTGCCGTCCGCGCGCGGCAAGTTCGGGATGTGCGGCCGACTGGACGTGTACCGGACGGACTGAGGACCCGGGGCCGGGCCTGAAGGGCGAGTCAGGCTTTCAGGCCGGGCCCCGCAGCTTGTGCCGCTTTCGCCAGGCCACCAGTGCGCCCGCCAGACCCGTGATCGTGATGAAGCCCATCGCGATGAGGAAGGCCGGGGACGTGGGCGTCGACGCACGGGCCCCCGCCACCACGTAGGCCGCCGTGTTCGGGATCGAGCCGAGCGCGGTGGCCAGCAGGAACGCGGGCCAGCTCATCCGGGAGACCGACGCGCAGTAGTTGGCCGCCCAGAACGGGACGCCGGGGAAGAGCCGGACCGCCAGCATCGAGCGGAAACCGTGTCTGCTCAACTGGCCGTCCACCGCCTTGAGCCAGCGGCCGCGCAGCAGCGGGCGCAGCGCGTCCTGACCGAGTATCCGGCCCAGGCCGAAGGCGAGCCCGGCGCCGAGCACCGTCCCGCCGAGCGCCCCGAGCAGACCGAGCTGGGAGCCGAACAGGGCGCCCGCCGCGAGGTTCAGCACGGGGCGCGGCATGAACGCGACCGTGCACACGCCGTAGGCCACGGCGAACAGCACCACGGCCAGCGCGCCGCCCACCTCGGCCTGCCATCCGCCGGACAGGAACCGCTGCGGCTCGAAGAGCAGCACACACGTCGCGCCGGCGGCCAGCAGCGCGACCAGGAGCGAAAGTCTCGACCAGGGCGAGAACAGGACTCTGGTGCAACGCGCGGCCAGGCCGGAGGGACGGGCGACAGCGGGTTCGAACATCCGGGGAGACTAACTGACACATACATAAGATCGCCGTAGGTTGTATCTCACTTTCGGACCTTTTCCGGCTGAGTGACCCGCTGAGTCACGGGCTGAGCCTCTGTCAGCAGGCCCTTAAAACCATTCGACGCGGCCCTTCCCGTCGGCGATGATCTGCACATGTTCCGGCACGCCTTCCTCGCAGCTCCGTCCGCAGTCGCGGACGCTGCTCAGGCTGCCGTCCTTCTCGCAGCAGCCGCCGACGGCGCGCGAAGCTGACCCTCTCCGGACATTCCGGCGGACCCCGCAGGGGGAGGGTCGGCAGGGTTCAGGGGTCCCCGCCTCCCGCAGGAGGCCCTCGCGTATCTGAATGACTTCAGATGTTCCGGAAGGGACCACCCAGCCATGCCCAAGACGGCATACGTGCGCACCAAGCCGCACCTGAACATCGGCACCATGGGCCACGTCGACCACGGCAAGACCACCCTGACCGCCGCCATCACCAAGGTCCTCGCGGGTCGCGGCGCGAGCACCTTCGTACCGTTCGACCGGATCGACAAGGCGCCCGAGGAGGCGCAGCGCGGCATCACCATCAACATCGCGCACGTCGAGTACGAGACGGACACCCGGCACTACGCGCACGTGGACATGCCCGGTCACGCCGACTACATCAAGAACATGGTCACGGGCGCGGCCCAGCTCGACGGCGCGATCCTCGTCGTCTCCGCGCTCGACGGGATCATGCCGCAGACCGCCGAACACGTCCTGCTCGCCCGCCAAGTGGGCGTCGACCACATCGTCGTCGCCGTCAACAAGGCGGACGCCGGCGACGAGGAGCTCACCGACCTCGTCGAGCTGGAGGTCCGCGAACTGCTCTCCGCGCACGGCTACGGCGGCGACTCCGTGCCCGTCGTCCGCGTCTCCGGGCTCAAGGCCCTCGAAGGGGACCCGCGATGGGAGGCGTCGATCGAGGCGCTGCTCGACGCCGTGGACACCTACGTCCCGATGCCGGAGCGGTACGTGGACGCGCCGTTCCTGATGCCGGTCGAGAACGTCATGACCATCAGCGGGCGCGGCACCGTCGTCACCGGCGCCGTGGAGCGCGGCCGGATCCGGATGGGCGACCGGGTCCGCGTGTACGGGGCCGAGACCCTCAAGGAGGGGGAGACCGTGGTCACCGGGATCGAGACCTTCGGCAAGCCGATGGACGAGGCCCAGGCCGGGGACAACGTGGCGCTGCTGCTGCGCGGCGTGCCCCGCGACGCGGTGCGGCGCGGCCACGTCGTCGCGCAGTCCGACAGCGTCCGGCCCGCCCGCCGCTTCACCGCGCAGGTGTACGTCCTGTCGGCGGCGGAGGGCGGTCGCAGCACACCGCTCGCCACCGGTTACCGGCCGCAGTTCTACCTGCGGACCGCGGACGTCGTCGGCGACGTCGACCTCGGCGAGACGGCGGTCGCCCGGCCCGGTTCCACCGTCACCATGACGGTCGAGCTCGGCCGTGACGTGCCGCTGGAGTCCGGGCTCGGCTTCGCGATCCGCGAGGGCGGACGCACCGTCGGCGCCGGCACGGTGACGGCCGTCATCGAGTGAGCCGGGGTGTGTGGCCGGGCCTCTGGGCCCGGCCACACACCCGTACGCCGCCCGGGGCGGGGCCGGTCCCCGGCACAATGGGCAGGTGAACGCTTCCGACCCCGAGCACGCTCCTGACTCCGAGCCGATACCCGTCACCCGCGTCGTCGACCACGGCACCGCCAAGCTGCTGCCCGACGTGGACCGGCGCCGGGCCTGGCTGCTCACCGTGGACGGGGCGCCGCAGTCCTATGTCGACCTCGACGAGCCGACCCACCTGGAGTTCGAGTACGCCCGCCGGCTCGGGCACGTCCTCGACTGCGCCGCGCGGGACGGGCAGCCGCTCGACGTGCTGCACCTGGGCGGAGGCGCCCTCACCCTGCCCCGCTACGTCGCCGGGACCCGGCCCGGGTCCCGGCAGCACGTCGTCGACGCGGACCGGGCGCTGCTCGACCTGGTCGCCGAGCACCTTCCGCTGCCGGCCGGTACGGACGTCACCGTCCACGGCGCCGACGCCCGGCAGTGGCTGGAGGCCGCGCCGGACGACTCCGTCGACGTCCTCGTGGCCGATGTGTTCGGCGGCTCGCGGGTGCCCGCGCATCTGACGACCGAGGCGTACGCGCGCGAGGCCGGGCGGGTCCTGCGACCGGGCGGCTGCTACGCGGCCAACCTCGCGGACGGGGCGCCGTTCACGTTCCTGCGCTCCCAAGTGGCCACGTTCTCCGGTGTATTCGCGCAGGTCGCCCTGATCGCGGAACCCGGGGTGCTGCGCGGCCGGCGGTTCGGCAACGCGGTGCTCGTCGCGTCGCAGAGCGAGCTCGATGTGCAGGAGCTGGCCCGCCGCACCGCCCGCGACGCGTTCGCGGCGCGGGTCGAGCACGGGGACGGGCTGCGCCGCTTCACCGGCGACGCGAAAGCCGTCACGGACGCCGACGCGGTGTCCTCACCCGAACCACCGGGCGGCTCCTTCAGCGTGGGCTGAGGTCCGCCTTCTGCGCGACGGGTCCGGCCACGCCCGCCGCCACGCCCGCCGCCCCGACCGCCGCCACGACCTCGACCGGCGGGCGGCGACGCAGATTGCGGACGTCGGGCACGAACAGGACCGCGGTGGTGGCCACGACGATGAGGGCCGCGCCGCCCCACAGCGACGCCGTCCGGCCGAACGCCGACTCCGCGGGACCGGCGAGAGCCGTCGCCAGCGGCACCATCGCCACCGAGCCGAACCAGTCGTAGGCGGAGACACGGGAGAGCTTCTCCTCCGGGATCTCCTGGTGCAGGGCGGTGATCCAGGAGACACCGAAGATCTCGATCGTGACGCCGCTGACGAACATCACGGCGATCAGGACACCGAGCGGCACCGGCACCGCGAGCGCGGCCGACGGCAGGGCCAGCGAGAACACCGACAGCGTCGCGGCGAACAGCAGCCGCTGCGGTTTCCAGCGCATCATCAGCAGCCCGCCGAGGATCGTGCCGACGCCGAACGCACCGAGCGCGATGCCCCAGGGCCCGGCCCCGCCCAGTTCGTCGCGCGCCACCAGGGGCCCGAACACCGACTCCGCCGCGCCCACCACGGCGACGACCACCGAGAACTGGGCGACGATCGTCCACAGCCACGGCCGCCCCACGAACTCCCGCCAGCCGTCCCGCATGTCCGCGAGCAGCCCGCTGCCCGGCACCCGCGGTGCGATATGGCTCACGTCGAGGAACATGCGCAGCGCACCGGCCACCGCGAACGCCGCCGCGTCGACCGCGAGCACCCAGCCGGGCCCGATCGCAGCGACCATCGCCCCGCCGAGCGCGGCCCCGCCCACCGCGGCGCCGGACATACCCATCCGGAACAGCGCGAACGCGCGGCTCGCCTGCTCTCCCGAGACCGAGGCCATCAGCATGCCCTCGGCCGCGGGGTTGAAGAACGCCTGGCCCGTGCCGCCGAGGGCGCTGAGCGCCATCATCTGCCACAGCTTCGGCTCGCCCTGGAGGATGAGCAGCGCGAAGGCGCCCTGCGAGAGGAAGTTGAGGGCGTTGGCCGCGACCATCACATGGTGGCGCGGCAGCCGGTCCGCGACCGCGCCGCCGACCAGCAGGAAGACCACCAGGAACAGGGTGCGCGCCGCGGCGACCAGCCCCACGTCGCCGCCGTCGCCGCCCGCGTCGAGCACGGCGAACGCCGACGCGATGAGCGCGCCGTGCGCCCCGAGCGTCGTGATGAACGCGGCGACGGCGAGCAGCGAATAGTTCCGTCCGGCCCACGCGGGACGACGGCGCGGGCGCTGCCCGGACGGGGAGGGCGGAGAAGACGGGGAGGCGGCTGAGGTCACTGAGGGACTATCGCCGCCGCACGCCCATTTGCCAAACCGTTTGCTCTCGTACGGACCGGGCCGGTCGAGAGGAGCCGGTCAGGAGGCGGTCGGGTCCTTGTAGAAACGGACCGAGCTGAGGATCTTGTCGATCGTCGCGTCGTCCAGCTCGTCCTTGACGCCCTTGGCGCCCCACAGGTCCCAGGACACGAAGTCCCCGGCCTCGTTCTGGAAAGCGAAGACGACCGCCTTGCCGTCGCTGGCGCACTTGCCCTTCTGCGGCGTTTCCACGGACGTCGCCTTGATGAGGCTGCCCGAGACGCCCTGGGCGTTGGTGAAGTCCTCGGCCTTGCCCGGCTTGACCGACTTCATGTCCGGCTCGGTGTACCCGCCGTAGATCCACCACGGCACGCGGTTCTCGGCGGCCTGAGCGGCGGTCTTCGCGCCGTTCTCACCACGGGTGCCGACGCCGGCGAGCGAGGTGTCCTCCTTGCGCCCGTCCTTGTCGGAGTCGTCGGAGCACCACTTGGACTTGTACTCGGCAGGAGCGGACACAGTCGTCATGCTGTGCTCCTTCTTGCCCTTCTTGTCCTCGTAGTCGTACTCGAACCCGATGATCTGGTCCGCGCCGCCCGAACTGACCTCCCAGCCCGGCGGGACGTCGAACACCGTCTTGTGCTTGGTGTTCACGACCGGCGTCCACCCGGCGATGACCGGCTTGACGGCACTGTCGCCACCGCGCGGATTGTCGCCCGCCGACGTCGACTCGGTCGCGCTCGGCTTCTGGCTCGCGGACTGCGAGGCGGCGGGCTTCTTGTCGTCCCCGCCCTTCGCGTCGTCGTCCTTGTCCCCGCCGAGCACCAGGAATCCGGTCACCCCGGCCGCTACCACGACGGCGGCCGCCGCGACGATCGCGACGATCTTCGTGCGGTTGTCCCCGCCGCCCTTGTTCGGCGGCTGGGGCGCGCCGAGCGGCGTCGTCGGCGCGTTCCAGGCCGGCTGCTGCTGGTACGGGTTCGGCTGCTGGTACCCCTGCTGCTGATAGGGGTTCGGCTGCTGCGGGTACCCCGGCTGCTGGTACGGGTTCGGCGTCGGCGGATTGCTGGGGTAGTTCGGGTTGTTCGCGTCCTGCGGGTTCTGCTCGCCCCCGGGCGGCTGCTGTCCTGGCCACATGGCCGTAAACGATAGAGGGTCGTGGGGCCCCCGAGGTCCCCGCCCTGTACCGGACGTGCAACGGTTCCGCCGCGCGATGAGGATGGCCAGAATTGCTACCCATGGGTAACATGCGGGCCATGAGCGCAGACCAGATGTCGATCGGCGAGATGCTCGCCGCCACGGTGCCGATGGCCCGCACCCTGAACCTCGATTTCCTCGAGACCACACCCGAGAAGGCGGTCGTCGCCCTCCCGGACCAGGCGGACTACCACAACCACGTCGGCGGCCCGCACGCCGGCGCGATGTTCACACTCGGCGAGTCCGCGAGCGGCGCCATCGTCCTCGCCGCCTTCGGGGACCAGCTCTCGCGCGCCGTGCCGCTGGCCGTCAGTGCCGACATCGCGTACAAGAAGCTGGCCATGGGCCGGGTCACCGCCACGGCGACGCTCGGCCGCCCGGCCGCCGAGGTGGTCGCGGAGCTGGACGCGGGCGAGCGCCCCGAGTTCCCGGTGGCCATCGCGATCCAGCGGGAGGACGGCGCGGTGACCGGCGAGATGACGGTGGTCTGGACCCTGCGCCCCAACAGCTGACCGCCTCTCCTCCTGGCCGACCTCCTGCGGATGCGGGGACGCCGATGAGCGCCCATGCTGGAGACAACGGCTCGAACCGAGGAGGCCGACCATGTCCGTGATGGACAAGCTCAAGCAGATGTTGAAGGGCCACGAGGACCAGGCCGGCAAGGGAATCGACAAGGCCGGCGACTTCGTGGACGACAAGACGCAGGGCAAGTACAGCAACCAGGTCGATACGGGCCAGGACAAGCTGAGGGACCAGTTCGGCGGGGACGGCGGGCAGAACCCGCGGTCCTAGCCCTGGTTCGACTCAGAGCTGCGCGACATGGAAGCCCCGCCGC
>NZ_BAAATS010000040.1:207642-250516 GCF_039533535.1 Streptomyces kunmingensis | reverse complement strand
GGGCTTCCTGCGTCCCTCATGCCGGGGACCCGACGGCGTCATAGGGAGCAGGTAGGCTGCCCGGCGTGCGCGGCCGGTGGGGAGCGCATGCGGGGCACACGGATTTTTTGGGTACGGGAGGCGACGGCGTTGCACGTCCAGGAATGGCTCGACACGATTCCGGCGGTCGCCATCTACGCCTTGGTGGCCGGGGTCATCGGCTTCGAGAGTCTGGGCATTCCGCTGCCCGGTGAGATCGTCCTCGTCTCGGCCGCGCTGCTGTCCTCGCAGCACGGTGACGTCAACCCGGTCGTCCTCGGCATCTGCGCCACCGCGGGCGCCGTCATCGGCGACTCCATCGGATACGCGATCGGGCGCAAGGGCGGACGGCCGCTCCTCGCCAAGCTGGGGCGGAAGTTCCCCAAGCACTTCGGGCCCGCCCATATCGCCACGGCGGAGCGGTCCTTCGAGAAGTGGGGCATGTGGGCCGTCTTCATCGGCCGCTTCATCGCGCTGCTGCGGATCTTCGCCGGGCCGCTCGCGGGTGTGCTGCACATGCCGTACTGGAAGTTCCTCACGGCGAACTTCCTCGGCGGCATCGTGTGGGCCGGCGGCACGACCGCGGTCATCTACTACCTGGGGATCGTCGCCGAGGACTGGCTGAAGCGGTTCTCGTACGTGGGGCTCGGGGCGGCCGTGCTGTTCGGGGTGGGTTCGATGCTGTTCATGAAGCGGCGTGCGGCGAAGGTGGCTGCCGCCGAGCCGGAAGCTGTGGTTGCCGGGGACTAGGGGCTTCGCCGGGACCGAGCAGGGGCGGGTTCATCGCGCGGGCCCGTCGTCGCTGGAGTGCGCAGTTCCCCGCGCCCCTGCAGGGCGCTTCCTGCCGGGGCCGCTCAGCCCTTCGCGTGAGTGTCTTTATGGGCTTTCGCGAGCTCCACGTAGAGGGTGCCGTTGAGGGTGATGCCTTCTCGTTCTTCCCGGGTCAGTTCGCGTTTGACCTTGGCGGGGACGCCGGCGACCAGGGAGCCCGGCGGGACCTGCATGCCCTGGGGGACCAGTGCCTGGGCCGCGACGAGGGAACCCGCGCCGATCACCGCGCCGTTGAGGACGGTGGCGCCCATGCCGATCAGGCAGTCGTCCTGCACGGTGCAGCCGTGCAGCACCGCGTTGTGTCCGACGGAGACGCGCTCGCCGACCGAGACCGGGAAACCGGGGTCGACGTGCACGGTGCAGTTGTCCTGGATGTTGCTGTCGGCGCCGAGTTCGATCGGCCCGCAGTCGGCCCGCAGGACCGCCCCGTACCAGACGCTCGCGCCCGCGCGCAGCGTCACCTCGCCGATCACCACGGACGTCGGCGCCGTGAACGCCTCCGCGTCCACCTCGGGATCCTTGCCGCCGATACCGGTGACGAGTGCCTCGTGGCCAGTGCTTCCCATCGGGTGCCGCTCCCTACGTTGCCTGCGTGCGTCGCGCCTGAGCGAACCGTACCCGTGGGGTGAAGATCACAGCTCGTCGAGGTGGGGCCGGACGGTACGGATGAGTAACGTGGCGCCGTGCCGATGAAGTGGAACGCGTTCTCGTCAGCCGGACGGTCCTCCAGGGGCGGGCTCGGCCATCGCGTCGTACAGGCCGGCTGGCGCTGGGTGCAGCGCACGGGCGCGGTCACCGCCGAGCAGCCGGGCGGCCACCGCTTCGGCGCGATCGGGCACGGCACGAAGCTGTCCTTCCCGCAGGGCACGGTGTTCGGGGAGCCGTGGATCCGGCTCGGCGCCCACTGCATCATCGGCGAACAGGTCACCCTGACCGCCGGCATGATGCCGGACCTCGACCTCGGACCCGAACCGATCCTGACCCTCGGCGACGGGGTCGTCATCGGACGCGGCAGCCATGTCATCGCCGACACGACCGTGACGATCGGGCGCGACGTGTACATGGGCCCCTACGTCTACATCACCTCCACCAACCACTCCTACGACGATCCCCACGAGCCCATCGGCAAGCAGTGGCCCCGGATGGAACCGGTGGAGATCGGTCCTGGCTGCTGGATCGGCACCGGCGCCGTGATCCTGCCGGGCGCGAGGATCGGGCGGAACGTCGTCGTCGCGGCCGGGGCCGTGGTGCGCGGCGAGGTGCCGGACCACGCGGTGGTGGCCGGGGCACCCGCCCGCACCGTACGCACGTGGGACGCGGAGGCGGGCTGGCAGCCGCCGCTGCGCACCCCGGCGCCGCGGCCGATCCCCTCCGGGATGACGCCGGAACAGTTGGTGGCCCTGGGGGAGCTGGGGGAGACCCAGGGCCTGTGAACTCCGGACTTCCCGATGGCAGGCTCTAACCGCGTAGCGCCTCGGCGCCCGTGGTGAGGACCGCGGCGGCCACCGCGGCGAGGGCGGGGGAGTCCAGCTTCCACTGCTGCCAGTACAACGGGATGTCGACCGGCCGCTCGGGCGCGAGCTGCACCAGACGACCGGCGCGCAGCAACGGCTCCGCCTGCACTTCGGGAACCATGCCCCAGCCGAGCCCCGCCGCGACGGCCTCGACGAACCCTTCCGACGTGGGAACGGCATGCCGGACCGCGCTCGCCGAGACACGCCCGCCGCCCGCCTCACCCGCGTACAACTCGCGTACGAAGGCGTCCTGCAGGTCGTCGCCGCGGTCGAAGGTCATGATCGGCGCGGCGGCGAGCACCTCGCACAACGGCCCGTCGAGATGGCGCCCGGCGAAATCCGGGTGCGCCACGGCGATGTACCGCATCCGCCCGAGAGGACGCACCGAACACCCCGCCACGGGATCCGGCGAGGAGGTCACGGCGGCCATCACGCGGCCGTCCCGGAGCAGTTCCGCCGTACGGGACTGATCCTCGCGGCGCAGCTCGAAACAGATCCGGGGCTGCTGCGGCACGCGCGCCAGCGCTGTCAGGAACCAGGTCGCGAGCGAGTCCGCGTTCACCGCGACCGACACCCGGGCAGCCCCGTCCTCCGGGCTCAGGCCCAGCTCGGCGTGCGCGTCCCGTTCGAGACGGGCCAGCTGCCGGGCGAACCGCACGACGACCTGGCCCGATTCGGTCGGCCGCACCGGTTTCGTACGCACCAGAAGAACCCGGCCCGTGCGCTGCTCCAGCGCCTTGACCCGCTGGCTGACCGCGGACGGAGTCACGTGCAGCGCGGCGGCGGCAGCGTCGAACGTCCCCTCGTCGACCACCGCGAGGAGAGTACGCACCTGTTCGAGAGGCAGCTCCGGAACCATTACGAGCGCTAATGCTACGTAAAAATCTTTAGCTGTACGCGCGCTGATCGCGAACCTACCGTCGAGACCATGACCGCTTCACTCACCGCCGGGGCCGCGGGCTTCGGCACCGGCCTCTCGCTCATCGTCGCCATCGGCGCCCAGAACGCCTTCGTCCTGCGCCAGGGGGTGCGCCGCCACGCGGTCCTCGCCGTGGTAGGTATCTGCGCCCTGTCCGATGCGGCGCTCATCGCGCTGGGGGTCGGCGGCGTCGGCGCCGTGGTGGTCGCGTGGCCGCAGGCGCTCACCGCGATCGGCTGGATCGGTGGCCTGTTCCTGCTGAGCTACGGGGCACTCGCCGCCCGCCGGGTCCTCAAGCCGGCCGGGGCGCTGCGTGCGGAGGGCGAGGCGGTGGGGTCGCGCCGGCGGGCGGTGCTGACCTGTCTGGCGATGACCTGGCTCAACCCGCACGTCTACCTGGACACGGTGTTCCTGCTCGGCTCCGTCGCCGCCGACCGGGGGCCGATGCGCTGGACGTTCGGGCTCGGCGCGGTGCTGGCCAGCCTGTGCTGGTTCGTCGCGCTCGGCTTCGGCGCGCGGTTGCTGGGCCGCTATCTGGCGCGGCCGGCCGCTTGGCGGGTCCTGGACGGCCTGGTCGCCGCCACGATGATCGCGATGGGAATCATGCTGATCGCGGGAGCGTGAGCGCCCGCCTCCGATCCCGAACGGCACGATCAGAGCCGTACCGAGGCCGCATTCCGTACGTCCGTCCGATGCTGCGATAGTGAACCTTGGCCCCGATAGATGTAACGAGCAACCAGGAAGCCCGTGGACACCAGCGAAAGCAGCACCGGCACCGACCCGCAGGGCACGGCCGCATCCGAGGAGACGGGAACGCCGCGACGAGGCTGGCGCCGCTGGGCCATGGACACCCGCCCGCTGCGCATCCCCGCGTACCGCCGCCTGTGGTCGTCGACCATCGTCACGGCGGTGGGCAGCCAGCTCACCGCGGTCGCCGTGCCCAAGCAGATCTACGACATCACCGGCTCCTCGGCGTGGGTCGGCGCCGCGAGCATGGCGGGTCTGCTGCCGCTGATCGTGTTCGCCCTGTGGGGCGGGGCGATCGCCGACACCATGGACCGCCGCAAGCTCCTCCTGATCACCAACTGCGGTATCGCCGTGACCTCGGTGCTGTTCTGGGTGCAGGCCGTGGCCGGGCTCGACTCGGTGGCGACGCTCATGATCCTGCTGGCGATGCAGCAGGCGTTCTGGGGCCTCAACGCCCCTGCGCGCAACGCGTCCATCGCCCGGCTCGTCCCCGAGGGCGAACTGGCCGCCGCCAACGCGCTCGGCTCGACCGTCATGCAGACCGGCCAGGTGGTCGGCCCGCTCCTCGCCGGGGTCCTCATCCCGGTCATCGGCCTGCCCGAGCTGTACCTCATCGACGCGCTGGCTCTGTGCGTCACGGTATGGGCGGTCTACCGCCTCCCGGCGCTGCCGCCCCTCGACGCGACGACGAAGCGGCGGGCGGGCGTGCGCGAGATAGCGGCCGGGTTCCGCTACATCTCGGCGCACAAGGTGCTGCTGCTGTCGTTCCTGGCCGACATCATCGCGATGGTCTTCGGCATGCCCCGTGCCCTGTTCCCGCAGCTCGCGGCCGAGACGTACGCCCCGTACGGCGAGGGCCTGGCTCTCGGTCTCCTCTTCGCGGCGATCCCGATCGGGGCGGTGGTCGGGGGACTGTTCTCCGGTACGTTCTCGCGGGCTCGGCGGCATGGCTGGATGGTGATCGGCGCGGTTGTCGCGTGGGGCGCGGCGATTGCCGGGTTCGGTCTGAGCGGGAGCCTGTGGCTCGCGGTGGTGTTCCTGGCCGTGGCCGGTGTCGCCGACATGGTCTCGATGGTCTTCCGCGGGGCGATCCTGCTGTCCGCGGCGACGGATGAGATGCGGGGCCGGATGCAGGGTGTCTTCACAGTGGTGGTGGCGGGCGGCCCTCGTTTGGCGGACGTGCTGCACGGTGCGGCGGGCTCGGCGTTCGGGCCGCGGGCGGCGGTGGTCGGCGGGGGCGTTCTCGTGGTCGTGGCCATGGGGGCGCTGACCTTGACGACCCCGGCGCTCCGCCGTTACCGCATTTGACCCGGGGTGTTCTGGCGGGGCCTGCTGTTGTTGGGTCGCGCCCGGCGCTGGGGTGCTGGCGCCGGCGTTTTGGCGGGGCCAATTGCCATGACGCGCCCGGAGCGGAGGTGTCGCCGGCGGGGTAGGGGTGGGGCCCGGTTGTGAGGACGCGCCCGGCGCTGGGGTGCCGCCTTGCCCACCCTGCCGCCCTGGGGGTCCCCCCCGGGCGGAGCCTGGGGGAGGCAGATTGCCCAAGGCGGGGCGGGGTTCAGCGGTGGCGGCAGATTGCCAAGGCGGGGCGGGGGAGCGGCGGCGGCAGATTGCCCAGATCGGGGCAGGGTGCTGTGTTCCGGTGTTCCGGCGTGCAGCCACGTACGAGACGTACGGGTGGGGACGGGTCGGTGTGCCCCCGCAGGACTCCGCGGGAACCCAGTCCCGGCCCACTCGCCTATGGCGGACAACGGGGGTGGAGACCGAACCGGCCGAGGAGGTACACCGACCCGGCCCCACCCAACCCACCGCAGTACAGTTCGCTGAACGCCGTAGTCTCGAATCTTGGACGGAACGTGTCGGACCTCGACCTCCTGACCCAGTCACTAGCCCGCAACGTCAAACACTGGCGTTCCGAGCGCGGCTTCACCCTGGACGTGCTCGCCACCCGGGCCGGCGTCAGCCGCGGCATGCTCATCCAGATCGAGCAGGCCCGCACCAACCCGAGCATCGGCACGGTCGTGAAGATCGGCGACGCGCTAGGCATCAGCATCACCACACTGCTCGACTACGAGCAGGGCCCCAAAGTAAGAATCGTCCCCGCAGAACAAGCGGTGCGCCTGTGGTCCACGGAGGCAGGCAGCTACCACCGCCTCCTGGCCGGAACCGAAGCCCCAGGCCCCTTGGAGATGTGGGACTGGCTGCTCCAGCCCGGCGACGGCAGCCCCTCCGACCCCCACCCCCAGGGCACGGTCGAACTGCTCCACGTCACGGAGGGCGAGCTGACCCTCGTGGTCGACGGCACCCACCACAAGGTGCCCGAAGGAGCGAGCGTCACGTTCGAGGCGGACGTACCGCACGAGTACCGCAACGACGGGAAGGTCCAGACCCGTCTGGTCATGGCGGTCTCGGTGCCGTTCGTACGCTGAGACGCCCAGAACCCGCCCGCACGGCGGCTGTTAGCGTGCCGCCATGCGCGCACCCATCGGCACCTTCGACGACGCCCGTCCGGCCCCCGACGCCCTCGACCTGCTCACGCGCCCCGTCGCGGAAGCGATCCGGAACTGGCGTGGCACGGCCCCGGCCCAGGACCTGGTCTACGTGGACACGGACCCGCAGTGGGCAGACACGTCGACCTTCGTCGAGCACTACGGTCCCGAACTCCTCGCCCAGTCGGCGAACTGCGTGGTCGTCGCGGGCAAGCGCGGCGGCGAGAGCACGCTCGCGGCATGCGTCGTGCTCTCCACGACGAAGGTGGACGTGAACGGAGCCGTACGGCGCCAACTGGGCGCGCGCAAGGCGTCGTTCGCCTCGATGGACACGGCAATCGGCGAGACGGGCATGGAGTACGGCGGCGTCACCCCGATCGGCCTCCCGGCGGACTGGCCGGTCCTGGTGGACGCGGCGGTGGCGGACCTCCCGTACGTCCTGATCGGCAGCGGCACCCGCCGAGGCAAACTGATCGTCCCGGGCAAGGCGCTCGCAGGCCTGCCGGGCGCCGTGGTCCTGGAGGGACTAGGAGTCACGGCCTGAACTCAGGCTCCACCGCCACCCTCACCGCCACCCTCCCCGCCACCCTCACCCCCACCGTGACCCCCACATTCAACCGCCCCTGAACGCCGCGCCCCCGTACTCCCCCGCACAACCAACCGCGTAGGCACAAGCGTTGTCCCCCGCTCAGCCTCGCTCTCCCGTACCTGACGCAGCGCGCTTTCGACGCAGCGGCGCCCGACTTCGGCGAAGTCCTGATGGACGGTGGTCAGGGGCGGCTGGAAGGACCCGGAGTCGGGGATGTCGTCGAACCCGATGACGGAGACGTCCTCGGGGACCCGGCGCCCGCGTTCGTCCAGGGCGCGCAACAGCCCGAGCGCCATCTGGTCGTTGGCGGCGAACACCGCGGTGCAGTCGGCGTGTTCGGCGAGGCGCAGGCCGGCCCGGTAGCCGGACTCGGCCGACCAGTCGCCGCGTACGAGGGGCGGCGCCACGCGACCGGAGTCTTCAAGTGCCGTGCGCCAGGCGTCGGTTCGGCGCTGGGCGGCGTACGACTCGGACGGCCCGGCGAGGTGCCAGACGGTGTCGTGGCCGAGGCCGAGGAGGTGGCGTACGGCGTCGCGCGTGCCGCCCGCCTGGTCGGTGTCGACGACGGCGTACCGGTCCCCGGCGTCCGAGTCCGCGACCACGACTTTCACGTGCGGCGGCAGCGACAGCCGCGCGGAGTCGAGGAGATGGACCTCCATGATGACGATGACGGCGTCGACGGCGAGCTCGCCGAGGCGGGAGAAGGCGCCGCGCACCTCGTCCTGGGTGGGCACGGCGACGGGCAGCAGCGTCACGGCGTACCCCTCGTGCGCGGCGGAGGTCGCGATGGCCTCGAGGGTGCGCATGTTGCCGGTCGTGGACAGCGTGAAGGTGATGACGCCGATGGTGCGGAAGTCGCCGCGCTTGAGGGCCCGGGCCGCGCTGTTGGGCCGGTAGCCCAACTCCTTCATCGCCGCGCGAACCCGCTCCCGGGTCTCTTCGTTGACGCCGGGGAACCCGTTCGAGACGCGGGACACGGTCTGCGAGGAGACCCCCGCGACCCGGGCGACGTCCGCCATCGACGCGTTCTGTGTACGGCGCGGTGTGCGTGCCGCGGCGTTGTCCGTTGCTCCCATGCCGTCCCAACCAGCTGTGTCGGTCGTTCCGCGGACGACTCTTGACCGTCCTCCGCAGAGCAGTGTAGACATTCCGCCACCGAATGTTTACGTAAACATAACAGCCGCCGACACGTCTGCACGCAGAGATGTTTACGCAAACATCCAGGCACCATCCATGCAGGACGCATGGCAGGACGCATGGCAGGACGCATGAGCGAGGGACGCGAGACATGACGACGCTTCAACGGCCGGCCGCCGCAGGCCGGCGCCCGGCCCGGTCGCCGGTGCGGCGGACGCGCCGCTCATGGACGGGCTGGGGGTTCATCGGCCCCTTCGTGCTCGTCTTCGCCCTGGTCTTCCTGGCGCCCCTGGCGTACTCGGTCTACCTGAGCCTGTTCCGCACCCAGCTCATCGGCGGCACCACGTTCGTCGGCCTGGACAACTACCAACAGGCTCTGCAGGACGGCCAGTTCTGGGACGGCGTGGCCCGGGTCGGTCTCTTCCTCCTGGTCCAGGTCCCGATCATGCTGGGCATCGCGCTGCTCGTGGCCCTGGCGGTCGACAGCGGCCGGCTGTACGGCAAGGACTTCTTCCGGATATCGGTCTTCCTGCCCTACGCGGTGCCGGCTGTCGTCGCGACCCTGATGTGGGGCTTCATGTACGGCCCGCGGTTCGGCCTGGTCGGGGACATCAACGACGCGTTCGGGCTGAGCCTGCCGGACCCGCTCTCCTCCGGCCTGATCCTCGCGTCGATCGGCAACATCGTGACGTGGGAGTTCGTCGGCTACAACATGCTGATCTTTTACTCCGCGCTGCGCGTCATCCCGCACTCGCTCTACGAGGCCGCGGAGATCGACGGCGCGGGCCAGTGGCGGGTCATCTCGGCGATCAAACTCCCGGCGATCCGCGGCGCCCTGGTCATCGCCACGATCTTCTCGATCATCGGCAGCTTCCAGCTCTTCAACGAGCCCGCGATCCTCCAGAAGCTCGCGCCGAACGCGATCACCACCGACTACACCCCGAACTACTACACGTACTCGCTGTCCTTCTCCGGTCAGCAGCACAACTACTCGGCGACGGTCGCCATCGTCATGGGCGTCATCACCATGATCGTCGCCTACGTCGTCCAGCTGCGCGGCATGCGCAAGGGAGCGTGAGCCGGATGCCGGATCTGGCGGGACAGACCAGCACAGCCACAACCACACCCACCACCGAAGCCCCTGCGACCACACCCGCAAAACAAAAGCCCGCGCCCCCGCGCCTGCGCACCCCGAGACAGCGGCACAGCCCCGGCCGCCCCCGGCGCAGCGTCCTGCTGACCGTGCTCACGGCGATCGTCCTGCTCTACAGCCTTGTACCGCTGCTGTGGCTGCTGATCAGTGCGACCAAGACGCAGGAGGGGCTCGCGGGCTCGTTCGGTCTGTGGTTCGACGGGGACTTCGCGCTGTGGGACAACATCAGCACGACGTTCACGTACCAGGACGGAGTCTTCGGCCGCTGGCTCCTCAACACGCTGCTGTACGTGGTGGTGGGTGCGGGCGGCGCGACCTTCCTGGCGGTTCTCGGCGGGTACGCGCTCGCCAAGTTCCAGTTCCCCGGGAAGCGGGCCGTGTTCGCGGTCGTCATCGGCGCGGTGGCGGTGCCCACGACGGCGCTCGCGGTCCCGACGTTCCTCATGTTCAGCAAGATCGGCCTGACGGACACACCCTGGGCCGTCATCATTCCGTCGCTGATCTCCCCGTTCGGCCTGTATCTGATGTGGGTGTTCGCGACCGAGGCGATCCCGGCCGAGCTGATGGAGGCGGCGCGCATCGACGGGGCGAGCGAGCTGCGGACCTTCTTCCAGGTCGCGCTGCCGCTGTTGGCGCCCGGCACGGTCACCGTGCTCCTCTTCACCACGGTCGCGACGTGGAACAACTACTTCCTGCCGCTGATCATGCTGAAGGACCCCGACTGGTACCCGCTGACCCTCGGACTGGACGCCTGGAACAAACAGGCGCAGACGGCCGGCGGGGAGGCCGTCTTCAACCTGGTCGTCACCGGCTCGCTGCTCACGATCGTGCCGCTGATCGCCGCGTTCCTGCTGCTCCAGAAGTACTGGCAGTCCGGCCTCTCCGCCGGAAGCGTCAAGGAGTAGGCACCACAAGGCAGTTCACCCGCACCACACCACCCGAGCCCCCGAACCCTCCGTAGACCCACGACGAAGTGGAAGCCCCAGCATGCCCAAGCACACCCGCCGCCTCCTGCGCGGCATAGGTCTCGTCGCCGCCCTCGCCCTCGGGGCGACCGCCTGCGGCGGCTCCGACGGCGACAGTTCCGATCAGAAGCAGGTGGGTGCGGCCGACATCGAGGCCGCGCTGAAGAAGGGCGGCACGGTCACGGTGTGGGCGTGGGAGCCCACCCTGAAGCAGGTCGCCGCGGACTTCGAGAAGGAGCACCCGAAGGTCTCCGTCAAGCTGGTCAACGCGGGCACCAACAACGACCAGTACAAGGCGCTGTCGAACGCGATCTCGGCGAAGAAGGGCGTCCCGGACGTCGCGCAGATCGAGTACTACGCGCTCGGCCAGTACGCCCTGACGAAGCAGATCGACGACCTGAAGGCCTACGGCGCCGAGAAGCTGGCGGACTCCTACTCGCCAGGCCCGTGGAACTCGGTGCAGTCCGGCGACGGCGTCTACGGCCTGCCCATGGACTCGGGCCCGATGGCGCTGTTCTACAACAAGAAGGTCTTCGACAAGCACAAGATCGCCGTCCCGACGACCTGGGACGAGTACGTCGAGGCGGGCCGCAAGCTGCACAAGGCGGACCCGAAGGCGTACATCACCAGCGACGTCGGCGACGCGGGCATGACCACCAGCCTGCTGTGGCAGGCGGGTTCGCACCCGTACAAGGTGGACGGCACGAAGGTCGGCATCGACTTCACGGACGCGGGTGCGAAGAAGTACACCGACACCTGGCAGAAGCTGATCGACGAGAAGCTCGTCTCGCCGGTCGTCGGCTGGAGCGACGACTGGTACAAGGGTCTCGGTGACGGCACCATCGCCACGCTGCCCATCGGGGCCTGGATGCCCGCCAACTTCGCCTCCGGCGTGAAGAACGCGGCCGGCGACTGGCGCGTGGCGCCGCTGCCGCAGTGGACGAAGGGCGCGAACGCCAGCTCCGAGAACGGCGGCAGTTCCCTCGCGCTGCCCGAGGCGGGCAAGAACAAGGAGCTCGCGTACGCCTTCGTCGAGTACGCGAACTCGGGTGCGGGCGTGCAGACCCGCATCAAGAACGGCGCGTTCCCGGCGACGACGAAGGACCTGAACTCCTCGTCGTTCCAGGACACCGCGTTCCCGTACTTCGGCGGCCAGAAGGCCAACAAGATCTTCGCCGAGTCCGCGAAGAACGTCCCCGCCGACTGGAAGTACCTGCCCTACCAGGTGTACGCCAACTCGATCTTCAACGACACCGTCGGCAAGGCCTACATCTCGGGCACGAAGCTGACCGCCGGCCTCAAGTCGTGGCAGGACGCGTCCGTGAAGTACGGCACCGAACAGGGCTTCACCGTCGAGAAGTAGCCGCCGCGCACTCGCTCGACCCCGCACCTCAGCTCGTCCGTCGTCTGGAAGGACCTTGATGACCGCCCCCCTCACCTCCCGTTTCCCGTACGCGAAGGGCCCCGACGGCACCCGAAGGATCGGGTACGGCGCCGACTACAACCCCGAGCAGTGGCCGCGGGAGGTGTGGGAGGAGGACGTCCGGCTGATGCGCGAGGCCGGGGTGAACGTCGTCTCCCTGGCGATCTTCTCCTGGGCGAGACTCCAGCCCACCGCCGACAGCTGGGACTTCGCCTGGCTCGACGAGGTGATGGACCTGCTGCACGCGGGCGGCATCGGCGTCGACCTGGCCACCGCCACCGCGTCCCCGCCGCCGTGGCTCACCACCGCGCACCCCGAGATCCTCCCGGTGACCGCGACCGGCGAGACGCTCTGGCCCGGCGCGCGCCAGCACTGGCGGCCCACCTCACCCGTCTTCCGCGAGCACGCGCTGCGCCTCGTGCGCGAGATGGCGACCCGGTACGCGGACCACCCGGCCCTCGTCGCCTGGCACGTCAACAACGAGCTGGGCTGCCACAACGTCTACGACTACTCCGACGACGCCGCCCGCGCCTTCCGCGCCTGGCTGCGCCGCCGTTACACCACGCTCGACGCCCTCAACCACGCCTGGGGGACGGCGTTCTGGTCGCAGCGCTACAGCGACTGGGACCAGCTCCTGCCGCCGCGCCTCGCGGCCTCGCATCCCAACCCGACGCAGCAGCTCGACTTCAAGCGGTTCTCCTCGGACGCGCTGAAGGAGCATCTGCTGGCCGAGCGCGCGGTCCTGCGCGAGCTGACCCCGGAGGTGCCGGTCACCACCAACTTCATGGTGATGGGCGGCACCAAGGGTATGGACTACGCGGACTGGGCCGCGGAGGTGGACTTCGTCGCCAACGACCACTACGTCATCCCCGGGCCGCAGGACCGCGACGAGCTGTCCTTCGCGGCCAACCTGACCAGCGGTATCGCGGGCCACCGCCCGTGGTTCCTCATGGAGCACTCGACCAGCGCCGTGAACTGGCAGCCGGTCAACCTGGCCAAGACGCCCGGCGAGCTGGCCCGCGACTCGCTGCTGCACGTGGCGCACGGCGCCGACGCCGTCTGCTTCTTCCAGTGGCGGCAGTCGGCGGCCGGTGCCGAGAAGTACCACTCGGCGATGCTGCCGCACGCCGGCGCCGACAGCGAACTCTTCCGCTCTGTAACGGAGTTGGGCAGCACGCTCGAAGCGCTCGCGCCGATCGCCGGGTCGGTGCGCGAGCCCGCCCGCGTCGCCGTCCTCTTCGACTGGGACTCGTGGTGGACCAGCGAGCACGACTCCCACCCCACCGCGCGCCTCGACTACCACCGCGAGGCCCTCGACTGGTACTCCGCGCTGCTGCGCCTCGGTATCCGTGCCGACGTCGTGCCCGCCCACCGCACCGACCTCTCCTCGTACGACGTCGTGATCGCGCCGGTCCTGCATGTGGTGCCGCAGACGCTCGGCAAGGAGCTGACCCGGTACGTCGAGTCCGGCGGCCACCTCGTGACCACGTACTTCTCGGGGATCGTCGACGAGAACGACCACATCTGGCTCGGTGGCTACCCGGGCGCGCTGCGGGAGCTGCTCGGCATCCGTGTCGAGGAGTTCGGGCCGCTGCTCGACGGCTCCTCCGTAGACCTCGACAACGGGACCGCCGGGTCCCTGTGGACCGACCGGATCGACGTGACCGGTCCGGAGGTCGAGGTACTCGCCCGCTACCGGACCGGTTCCTACGCGTCGCGCCCCGCGGTCACCCGCCGCGCCACGGGTGGCGGCTCGGCCGCGTACGTCTCCACGCGCCTGGGCGTCGAGGGCCTCGCCACCCTCCTCCCCGATCTGCTCGCGCCGACCGGGGTCACCGCCGAACTCCCGTCCCAAGCACAGGGTTTGGTGGAGTCGACGGTCCGCCGCGACGCGGACCACCGCTACCTCTTCCTGGTCAACCGCAGCGACGAGTCCGTGTCGCTGCCCGGCGTGACCGGAGACGTGCTCATCGGCCCGGCCCCGGCCGACGGGCTCGTCCTGCCGCCGCGCGAGGTCGCCGTCCTGCGGCAGCCCGCCCGCTGAGCCGCACCACCGCACACGCGGCCCTACCAGTACCAGAACCAGGACCGGGACCAGCTCCAGCTCCAGCTCCATCTCCAGTACCAACTACTCATCCGCACCCTCGCGTTGGGAGAACACGTTGGCACGCCGTACCCGCACAAGACGCCTCCTCGGCCTCGTCGGCACCGCCGCCCTGGTCTCCGGGGCGGCCCTGACCACCGCGCCGCCGGTGACCGCCGCGACCGCGGCCGTCACGGTCACGCCCGACCCCTCGTACCAGCAGCAGCGGTTCGAGGGCTGGGGCACTAGCCTCGTCTGGTTCGCGAACGTCACCGGCGGCTATCCGAAGGAGATCCGCGAGAAGCTCGCCGACCTGCTCTTCGGCGACGACGGACTGGCCCTGAACATCGCCCGCTACAACATCGGTGGCGGCAACGCCCCCGACGTGAAGGACTACCTGCGGG
Source organism: Streptomyces kunmingensis (assembly GCF_039533535.1). NCBI lineage: Bacteria > Bacillati > Actinomycetota > Actinomycetes > Kitasatosporales > Streptomycetaceae > Streptomyces > Streptomyces kunmingensis. The sequence goes on along the minus strand of NZ_BAAATS010000040.1, from coordinate 236,247 downwards.
CGGGCGGCGCGGTCGAGGGCTGGTGGAAGGCCCCGGCCGGCACCACCCGCTCCGACACCGACTGGTGGAGCGCGGACGACGCGGCGGACTGGAACCCGGACGCCGACGCCACCCAGCGCTGGTGGGTGGAGCGCATCAAGAAGGACATCGACCACTGGGAGACGTTCAGCAACTCCCCGCCGTACTTCATGACGGAGAGCGGCTACGTCTCCGGCAACTTCGACGCGAACAAGGACCAGCTCAAGACCGAGTCGGTCGACGACTTCGCCGCGTACGTCGCCGGGGTCACCAAGCGCCTGGAGAAGGCGGAGGGCATCAAGGTCGACACCGTCGACCCGTTCAACGAGCCCAACACCGGTTACTGGGGTACGCAGTTGGGGGCCGACGGCGAACCGACCGGCGGTCGCCAGGAAGGGGCCCACATAGGCCCCGAGCTCCAGCAGAAGGTCATCAAGGCGCTCGCCCCGGCGCTGAAGAAGGCCCGGACCGGCGCGGAGATCGCCGCGATGGACGAGACCAACCCGGGCCTCTTCTCGACGAACTGGAACAGCTACCCGGCCGACGTGAAGAGCCTCGTCGCGCAGATGAACGTCCACACGTACGGCACCGGCGGCCGCACCACGGTCCGCGACCTCGCCAAGGCGGCCGACAAGCCGTTGTGGATGAGCGAGGTGGAGGGCGACTGGGGCGACGGGCAGTCCTTCACCGACATGCGCCCCGGCCTCGGGCTCGCCCAGCAGATGGTCGACGACCTGCGCGAACTGGAGCCCACCGCCTGGGTGTTCTGGCAGCCAGTCGAGGACTACGACAACATGAAGCCCGGCGGCGAGTCCGCGAAGGGCGGCAACTGGGGCGAGATCCAGCTCCCCTTCAGCTGCACCGCGAAGGACACCCTCGAAAGCTGCCCGATCCGTACGAACACGAAGTTCGACACGGCCCGCAACTTCACGCACTACATCCAGCCCGGTGACAGCCTGATCAAGACGGACGACACCAGCAGCGCCGCGGCCGTCTCGGGTGACGGCAAGGGGGCGACGGTCGTCCACGTGAATCGGACGACCGATGCCCGTACGGTCACGCTCGACCTGTCGAAGTTCGCCAAGATCGGCCGGGGCGCCACGGTCACCCCGGTCGTGACCAGCGCGGATGGCAAGCTGGAGCGGCACAAGGCGGTCCCGGTCAGCGGCAAGAAGGCCACATTCACGGTGCCCGCTCAGTCCGTGACATCGTTCGTCGTCGACCAGGTGTCCGGCACCGCGAAGGACGCGGCGACCCTGCGCAAGGGTCACTCGTACGAGGTGACGGGCGTACAGAGCGGCAAGGACCTCAGCGTCGCCGACGACGGCAGCAAGCTCGTCATCAAGGCGGGCGCCTCCGAGGCCGGGCAGCGCTGGCAGGTGAAGCAGATCAGCGGCAAGGGCGCGGACAACCGCAAGCAGTACGTGTTCACGAGCGCGGCGGGCGGCAAGCGGCTCGCCGTGCGCGACGGAAACCCGGTCGTCGAGAAGGACGAGGGGCGCCGGGACGCGGCCGCACGGTGGATCGTCTCTTCGACCGGCGACGGCACGTACACCCTCATCAACGCGGGGACCGGCAAGCTCCTGGAGGTCGGCGGACAGGCCACGAACGAGGGCGCGGCCGTCACCACGTACCAGCCCAACTCCGGCTCGAACCAACGCTGGAAGGTCACGGAACTGACCTCCTGATCCGGTAGTCCTACACGCTCCACGCGCCCCACGGCCTTCTGCCGCGGGGCGCGTACGTGTGTCACCTGACCGGCGCGTCCTTGCGGGCGAAGGTGTCCGCCAGGCCGTCGATGAGTGCGGCCGCCCAGCAGGAGTGGTCGTGGCCGCCGGTGTAGACGTTCAGGGAGATGTCGAATCCGCGGGCTTCCATCAGCTTGTGCAGCCGGTGCAGGTCGTCGACCATCGTGCCTTCGTTGCAGCCGACGTCGACGCGGACGCGGACATCGCCGACGGGTGCGGCGGACGCCTGCTCGTACAGCCAGGTCTCGCTCCCGTCGGCGGCCGCCTGCGGGCGTCCGGTCATGCCGGGGCGCCACCAGGTGGAGGCGGAGTGGGCGAGCACGGTGCCGAAGGCGGCCGGCCGGCGCAGGGCCGTCGCGAGGGCGGTGAGTCCGCCCAGGCTCTGCCCGCACAGCACGGTGCGCCGGGGCCCGGCCCAGCCGGGCAGTTCGGCGGTCACGGCCGGCAGGAGTTCGTCGGTCAGCATGTCGATGAAGGGCGTGCTCGCGCCGAGCTGGCGCATACGCGCGGCGGGATCGGCCCCCGCCTCGATGCCGAGGACGGCCAGGGGCGGGATCCGGCCGGCCGCGACGGCCGAGGTGACGGCGCCGGTGATCCCGTACCGGTCGAACCACTGCTCGCCGTCGAACACGACGAGCAGCCCGAGCCCGGCGCCGGCGCTGGGACCTGTGTCCGGGACGAATCGTCGTACGCGGTAGCCCGTCCCGTCGGCGGCGGTGAAGTCGAACGCGTCGGTCCGGCCCGCGGGGGAGGGGGCTGCGGCCTCGGTCCATTCGGTGAGCGAGGGCGCGCCGTCGAGTTCGATGAGGGAGCCGAAGGGTCCGTCGGCATGGCGGTTGAACGGGTCCATGCGGTCGTCCGGCAGTCCGCGGGAGGAGCCGGAGCGCGGCCCGTCCGGGGTCAGATGCGGATCGTCCGGGCCGAACGGGTGGATGCGGTAGCCGCAGCGCAGGCCGAGCGGCAGCCGCAGGCTGACGTACCAGACGTCGGTGCCGTCGAGGCGGCGCATCATGCCGCGGCGTGCGCGGTGCTTGTCGGTGACGCGGTTGGCCAGGAGATATACGCCCGCGACCGGCCGGTCCTCGCGCCAGACGACGGTCACCAGACGTTCTTGCGGGGCGCCGGGGACCGGTTCGACCAACGGCGCTCCCTCCTGGGCGAGTTCCCGCCAAAAGAGGTCGAGCGCTTCGCGCCCTCGCGCGTGCACCTCTCCCAACAGCCGTGTGAGTCGCGGACTTTCGGGTTCCGCCGCCGCTGTCGCGTTCGCCATGGCGAGTTCGCCTCCTTCAACAGACTTGTGATAGCTACTTAGGTAAGCCTAACCTAACCAAACGGGAGTAGCTTATGCGCGTGCTGTTCGTCGGACCGCCCCTGTACGGATTGCTGTACCCGGTCCTCTCCTTGGCGCAGGCGTTCCGCGCCGAGGGGCACGACGTGGTCGTGGCCAGTGCCGGAGACTTCACCAAAAGGGTCGCCGAGGCCGGACTTGTCGGTTTCGACGCCGCGCCGGACCTCGACTCGGAGCACGAGTACCGCCAGGGGGAGAGCCGCCGCAAAAGCCTCAACCTGGGCACCAAGATGGGAAGGTTCTCCTTCTTCGGCGACGAGATGGCCGACGCCCTGGTGGACTTCGCCGGCCGGTGGAAGCCCGACCTCGTCGTCTATCCGCCGCTCGGTGTCGCGGGCCCGCTGGTGGCGGCCAAGTACGACATCCCCGTCGTCATGCACACCGTCGGCTTCGGACACCAGCGCTGGCACATCGAGGGCGTCACCAGGTCGATGGACGAGGCCTACGCCCGGCACGGCGTCGCGGGCCCGCCGAAGGACCTGGCGTGGCTGGACATAGCGCCGCCGAGCATGCGCGTCCTCGACGAGCCGGACCTGTGGCCGATGCGCTACGTGCCCTTCAACGGCGGCACCGTCCTGGAGGACTGGTGGAGCGCCGAGACCGGACGGCCCCGCATCGTCGTCAGCCTCGGCACCCTCAAGCCGATGGTCGACGGCATCGACCTCATCAAGTGGGTCGTCGAGTCCGCCCACGAATCGGACGCCGAGTTCGTCCTGTCCCTCGGCAGGCACGGGCAGCAGGAGATCGACTCGCTGCCCGAGAACGTCCGCCTCGTGTCGTGGATCCCGATGGGCCCTCTGCTCGGCCGCGCCGCCGGATTCATCCACCACGGCGGGGCGGGCAACACCCTCACCGCACTGTCCGCGGGCGTCCCGCAGATCGTGTTCGGGCAGGGGGCGGACCGGCCCGTCAACGCGAAGACCGTGCAGGACAGGGGTTGTGGGTTCGTGCCGGCAGAGCATGGCCTCGTCAAGGCCGACATCGACCGGCTGCTGACCGACACGTCGCTGCGCACCGCCGCCGCCGAGGTGCGCGACGAGATGCGCGCGCAGGACCCGCCGACGGTCGTCGCCCGGCGCCTCGCCGAGCTCGTCGTGTCGGGCGACGCCCGGCCCGGCCGGACGGCAGTACCCGCACTCGAGGACTTCTGAGGATCCATGCCGACTCCACTGTTCCCCACGACAGGACCCGGCTGGCTCCGGCGGCTGATGAGCATCTGCCTCAAGCGTCGGCGGCTCATGGCCGCGATCGTGTTCTCCTCCATCCTGAGCATCGTCCTGGTCACCCTCGGCCCGCTCCTGACCCGGGACGGCGTGAACCAGGCCGTCGCCGGTGACAGCAGCGGCATCGCCTGGGTGGCCGGCGGCCTCGTCCTGATCGCCGCGATCGACTTCGTCGGCAACTACGTACGCCGCTTCACCGGCGGCAAACTCGCCCTCGACGTCCAGCACGGCCTGCGCGAGGACGTGTTCCGCAGCATCCAGCGACTCGACGGCCCCGGCCAGGACAAGCTGCGCACCGGACAGGTCATCTCCCGCACCAACAGCGACCTCCAGCAGATCCAGCAGATGCTGACGATGCTGCCCGTGCCGCTGACCGTCGTCACGTACTACCTCTTCGGCATCGTCGCCATGAGCTGGCTCTCGCCGCGGCTGACCCTGGTCACCGTCGCCGTGGTCCTCGCGCTCGGCGCCGTCGCCATGTGGACCAGGCGCCGGGTCTTCGAGACCTCCGCGCGCGCGGCCAACGACGCGGCGGAGGTGACCGAGCACATCAAGGAGGTCATCGACGGCGTCCGCGTCGTCAAGGGCTTCGGCCAGGAGGAGCGCGAGATCCGCTGGCTCGACCGGGCCACCCGCGGCCTCTTCGGCCGGCGCATGCGCATGATGCGGGTGCACGCCGCACCCGGCGCGACCATGCTCGCCCTCCCCGTCCTCGGCCAGATCGCCGTGCTGGTCTACGGCGGCAGCCTGGTCATGGACGGTTCGATCGACATCGGTACGTTCATCGCCTTCGCCGCGTATCTGACCATGCTGACCGGACCGACCCGGGTCTTCGCCTCGTACCTGGTGATCGCGCAGCGCACCCGCGCCTCCGCCGAGCGCATCTTCGAACTCATCGACTCCCGCCCGGAGATCCACGACGGCGCCACCGAACTGCCGCACAACCCGACGGAGTTGGTGTTCGACAGGGTCGGCTTCGGCTACACGCACGACGAACCGGTCCTGCGCGACGTCTCGTTCCGCGTCGGAGCCGGGGAGACCGTCGCCGTCGTCGGCCCCTCCGGATCCGGCAAATCGACGCTGTCCCTGCTGATCCCGCGGTTCTACGACGCCACCTCCGGCACCGTCGCCCTCGGCAGCGCCGACGGGCGCACCGACATCCGCGAGCTGCGCCTGGAATCCCTGCGCTCCCATGTCGGCGTCGTCTTCGAGGAGCCGTTCCTCTTCGCCCGCAGTGTCCGCGAGAACATCGCCTACGGGCACGAGGACGCCACCGACGAGGAGATCGTCGCCGCGGCCGAGGCGGCGGGCGCGCACGCCTTCATCTCGGCCATGCCGTCCGGCTACGACTCGGAACTGACCGAGCGCGGGCAGAACCTCTCCGGCGGCCAGCGCCAACGCCTGGCTCTGGCAAGGGCGTTGCTGAAGCGGCCGCCGGTGCTGATCGTCGACGACGCGACCTCCGCCGTGGACGCCACCACCGAGGCCGCCATCCACCGCGCCCTGGAGCGGTACGTCGGCGGCGACCGGGTCACCGTCCTCATCGCCCGGCGCCGCTCCACCCTGGAACTCGCCGACCGGATCGTGGTGCTCGACGGCGGCCGCGTCGCCGACAGCGGCACCTACACCGAACTCGCCGAACGCAGCCTCGTCTTCCAGGAGTTGATCGCCGGGGACACCGACGAGATCGACGCCCGCACGGCCCGCACACCGAGCGAGCTGTGGCCCGCGCGGGAGCACACCGAGGAGGAGGCGGTCCCGGCAGGGCGCCGGGACCGGCTCGCCGAACTCCCGTCCGCGGTGATCGCGGACGTCGGCGAGGAGAGGCGCCCCACCCTCGGGGCGATCCTGCGCCCGGTGCGCGGCCTGCTCGCGGTCGCGCTCGGGTTGATCGCCTTCGACGCGCTGGCGCGTGTCGTCGTGCCGGTCCTGCTCCAGCGCGGCATCGACGACGGCATCTCGCCCGGCTCGATGAGCACGGTGTGGTGGATCGCCGCGATCTGCCTGGCGCTGGCCGCCGTCAACTGGTTCGTCTACACGTACCAGACGCTGACCAGCGCCCGGGCCTCCGAGTCCGTGCAGTACGCCCTGCGGCTGCGCAGCTACCGGCATCTTCACCGGCTCGGCCTCGACCACTACGAGAAGGAGAGCGCGGGCAGCCTGCTCACCAGGATGACCGTGGACATCGACTCCCTGTCGAAGTTCCTCCAACAGGGCATGGTGCAGGGGCTGGTGAGCCTGCTGACGATGGCCGGCATCGCGGTCGCCATGTTCGTCCTCGACTGGCGGCTCGCCCTCGCGGCCCTCGCACCGTTCCCGGTGATCGCGCTGATCACCCCGGTCTTCCGCAGGCTGAGTTCGAGCGCGTACAAGGAGGCGCGCGACCAGCTCGGCAAGGTGAACAGCTCCCTGCGGGAGAACGTCGCGGGCCTGCGAGTCGCCCAGTCCCACGGCAAGCAGAACAGCACCGAGAAGCACTTCAGCGCCCTGTCCAACCTGAACCGGCTCATCCAGGTGAAGGGCCAGCGGTACATCTCGCTGTACTTCCCGTTCCTGGCGTTCTGCTCGGAACTGTCCATGGCGCTCGTCGTGCTGGCCGGCGGCCATCTCGTGGCGGGCGGCTCGGTCACGACCGGTGTACTCGCCGCGTTCCTGCTGCTGCTCGGGCAGTTCTACGGGCCGATCCAGCAGCTCTCGACCATCTACGACTCCTATCTGCAGACCCGCACCAGCGTGCGTCAGGTCACCCAGCTGCTCGCCACCGAGCCGTCCCAGCGCCCCGTCGCCGACCCGGTTTCGGTGTCCGGCCGGTTCAGCGGGCACCTCGAACTGCGGGACGTGACCTTCCGCTACGAGGGGGCGGCCGAGGACACCATCAGCGTCGCGGACCTCACCCTGGAGGCCGGGCGGAGCGTCGCCGTCGTCGGCGCCACCGGCGCGGGCAAGTCGACCCTGGTGAAGATCCTCGCCCGGTTCTACGACCCGGCGTCCGGCACGGTGCGCCTCGACGGGGTCGACATCGGCCGCTACGACCTGGCCGGATACCGGCAGCGGATCGGCATCGTCCCCCAGGAGGCCCACCTCTTCGAGGGGGACATCGCGGAGAACATCCGTTACGGCCGGCCCGACGCGAGCGACGAGGAGGTCGCCGCCGCCGCGGAGGCGGTGGGCGCGACCGCGACCATCGCCCGGCTCCCCGGCGGATTCCGGCACGCCGTGCGCCAGGCGGGCGGCAACCTGTCGGCCAGCGAACGGCAACTCGTCGCCCTGGCCCGGGTGGCCCTCGTCGGCCCCGACGTACTGCTCCTCGACGAGGCCACCGCGATGCTCGACTCGGGCACGGAGAGCGCCGTCCTCGACGGCATGTTCAGCGCCGCGCGGAACAAGACAGCCCTGCTGGTGGCCCACCGCCTGACGACGGCCGCCCGGTGCGACCGGGTCCTGGTGATGGACGCCGGGAAGCCCGTCGAGTACGGCACGCACGACGAACTCCTCGCCCTGGGCGGCGTGTACGCCCGGCTGTGGGAGAGCGCGCGGCCGCAGGCGCCGACGACCGCCCGCAAGGAGGTCGAGACGGCGGTCTAGCCCGAGACCACGAAGGAGCCCCCTCGGCGATCACCGAGGGGGCTCCTTTCACGGCCGCCGAGGCGTCCGGTCACACATGCTGCGCCTTGCGCTCGCGCAGCAGCAGCCACGCCAGGAAGAGACCGCCGCCCACCCCCGTCACCACACCGACCGGCATCAGCGCGGAACCGGTCACGCGCTGCGTCACCAGGTCGGCGGCCGTCACGAGGAGGGAGCCCATCCACGCTGCGGGCAGCACGTTCGGTCCCGCCGCCCGTGTGACGCGGCGGGCCAGTTGCGGCGAGGCCAGCGCGAGGAACGGGATCGGCCCCGCCGCGGCCACCCCCATCGCGGTCAGGCCGGTGCCCACGCACAGCAGGATCAGCCGGCTGCGCTCGGGCGGCACACCGAGGGCGCCCGCCGTGTCGTCGCCCATCTCCAGCATCGTCAGCCGGCGCCCGTACACCAGGATGAGGGGAACACAGACGACCAGGCCGAGCCCGGCCATCTTCACCTCGTTCCAGCCGCGGTCGTTGAGGGAGCCGATCATCCAGCTCGCCGCCTGCGCCGCCTTGCCGATGTCCGCACGGATGTAGAGGAAGCTGGTCGCCGAGCCGAGTACCGCGGACACACCGATGCCGACGAGGACGAGCCGGTAGCCGTGCACGCCACGGCGCCAGGCCAGCAGATAGACCGCGGCAGCCGTGGCGAACCCGCCGACCAGCGCGCCGAGCGCGGTCTGCGGCGCGCCCGCGTTGAGGAAGATGATCGCTACGAGGGCTCCCGCCGACGCGCCGTTGCCGAAGCCGATGATGTCCGGGCTGCCCAGCGGATTGCGGGTGAGCGACTGGAAGACGGCCCCTGCCATGCCCGTCCCGAAGCCGACCAGGACGGCCACCAGGGCGCGCGGCAGCCGCAGGTCGAGCACGATGAACTCGGCGCCGGGCGGTCCGTTCCCGGCGAACGTCCGCAGCACCTCGGCGGGCGACAGCTCGTAGGTGCCGGTGCCGACGGAGAGCACCACCAGGCACGCCGTGACGACGATCAGCGCGAGGCAGACGAGGACCGTACGCGGGTCGAAGCGCAGCGAGTAGCGGCCCGCGCGCAGCCGGCCCCGCCGCAACTCGGCGCGGACCGGCCGCTGTTCGTTTCTGATCAGCGTCGTCACAGCTGGGCCACCTTCCGACGGCGTACGAGATGGATGAAGAGCAGGCCGCCGAGGAACGAGGTGACGATGTCCGCCTGGATCTCGGAGGGAGCCACCACGACCCGGCCGATCACGTCGGCGACGAGCAGCAGGGCTGGGGCGAACAGGGCGCAGTAGGGGAGCATCCAGCGCGGATCGGGGCCGGTGAACGCGCGGACCGCGTGCGGGATCATCAGGCCGACGAAGCCGATCGGCCCGCACACGGCGGTGGCGCTGCCGCACAGCAGCGTGATGGCCACGATGGACAGGACCCGGGTGCGCCGCACCGAGGTACCGAGGGCGCGGGCATGGTCCTCGCCGAGCGACAGGGCGCCGAGCGGCCGGGCCATCGCGAACGCCAGCAGGGCGCCGGTGATCAGCAACGGCAGGGCGATGAGCAGGAGTTCGGGGTCGCGTTTCTCGAGCGTGCCGACGGACCAGTACCGCATCGAGTCGAGGGTGCTCAGGTCCCACAGCTGAAGGCCGTTGACGTAGCCGAACAGGGCCGCGTTGACGGCGGTGCCCGCGAGGGCGAGCCGGACCGGGGTCGCCGAGCGGGTGCCCCCGAGGGCGTTCACGGCGACGGCGGCGACGCACGCGCCGACCAGCGCGAACCACAGGTATCCGGTGAACGACGTGATGCCGAACACGCTGATCGCGGTGACCACGGCGGCCGACGCCCCGGCGTTCACACCGAGCAGGCCCGGGTCGGCGAGCGGGTTGCGGGTCAGGACCTGCATGACGCCGCCGGCCAGGCCGAGCGCGGCGCCGATGGCGATCCCGATCAGGGTCCGCGGCAGCCGCAGCTCGCGCACGATGTTGTCGAACCGTGAGTCCGAGGGCGAGAACAAGCCGGACCACACGTCACCGGGCGGGATGTGTTCCGTGCCCACGGCCAGCGACAGCGCGGCCGCCGTGACGAGGAGAACCACGCCGAGGACGAGACCGGCAAGCCGCGGTGGGCCGCTGCGGGGGGTGGCCGGTATTCGCGCTGTTTCTCCCGGGCGGGGGCGGGTTCCAGTGAGCATGTGATTAGCTTAGGCTAACCTAACCAAGTCTGCTGACAATTACGTTGACGAAACCGCCTGCCCTGCCTGCCCCGCGGACGGATTCGCCGAGGGACACAACGGAGGAAGAGGAGACATGCGCGTCCAGACCGCGGCCCCCGCCACCCTGCCGGACCACCGGCCGGTCCGTGCCACCGGCCGACGGATCGCGCATCTCCTGGAGCGCCTGACCGGGGCGGACGACGCGCAACGGGCCCGGATCGCCGAGGAGTTCTGGCAGGACGTCTCCGGCCTCGGCACCCCGCTCGTCGAGGAGGCCGACGGGGAGCCCGACCACCGGGTCGTCACCTTCCTGTGGCGCGGCCACCGGGCCACCCGGCAGGTCCTGCTCATGGCCAACCGGCTCGTCGACCGCGACGATCTGGCCGGTTCCCTCCTGGAGCACGCCCCCGGCACCGACATCTGGCACCTGGGGCTGCGGCTGCGCGCCGACCACCGCGGCACCTACCGTCTCGCCGCCGACATCTCCGCGAACGAACCGCCCGCCGACCCGGTCATCCTCCAGGCGCGCCTGCGCTCCCTCGCCGTGCACGCTTCCAGTGACCCGCTCAACCCCCGTACCCGGCCCACCCGTTGGGGCGTCACCGACTCCTCCGTCTTCGCCCTGCCGGACGCGCCCCCCGAGGTGTGGTCACGGCCGCCGGCCGACACACCCGCAGGGCGCGTGGAGCGGCACCGCACGGCAGCCGCGGCGCTCGGCGGCCACCGCGACGTCTGGGTCTACCTGCCCCCCGGCCACCACCGCGACGACGGCCCCCTGCCCGTCCTGGCACTCTGCGACGGCGACATGTGGCTCGGCCGCATGGGGTTGCAGCACACCCTCGACGCACTGATCGCCGAGCGGAAACTGCCGCCGCTGGCGGTGTTCGCACCGGACGCCGTCGACCGCGTCACCCGTGGCCGCGAACTCGGCGCGCGCGACGCCTACGTGGAGTTCCTCGCCGACGAACTCCTGCCCTGGGCGGCCGGCCGCTGGCCCGTCACCGCAGACCCGGCACGCACCGTCGTCGCCGGTCAGAGCCTCGGCGCGATGACGGCCCTGCACGCAGGACATCAGCGCCCCGACCGGTTCGGCCACGTCATCGCCCAGTCGCCGTCCCTGTGGTGGCGGCCGGGACTCCCGTCGGGCGTGCCGCAGAAACACGTCTTCGGCGTGCCCTGGCTCGTCACCCGGTACGCGGCCGCCGCGCCCCGCCCCATCACCGTCCACCTCGACGTCGGACTGCACGAAGGCGCGACGGTCGACCACTGCAGGGCCCTCTACGACACCCTGCACTCGGCCCGCTACGACGTCACCCGGCGCGAGTTCAACGGCGGCCACGACCACGCCTGTTGGCACGTCGCCCTGGCCGACACCCTGGTCCGCCTGCTGGGCCGGACCCACTAGCCCTCCGTACCACCGATCCACTCTTCTTGCCCTTAGGAGCATCACGCACATGTCCTCCAACCGAACCTCCCGCCGCGCGGTCCTGGTGTCCTGCGCCGCCGTCACGGGAGCCCTGCTCCTGAGCGCCTGCGGCAGCGACAGCGGCGACGACAGCGAGAGCGGCAGCGGCGAGGGGAAGGCCGCGGCGGCCACCACGCGCCAGATCACCGACGCCCAGGGCCGCAAGGTCAAGGTGCCCGGCGATCCGCGGAAGGTCGTCACGCTCAGCGAGCCGACCACCGACGCCGCGCTCGCCCTCGGGGTGGAGCCGGTCGGCGTGACCGCCGGACGCGGCCAGAAGGGCGTGTCCACGTACCTCGCCGACAAGGCCTCCAAGGCGCAGGTCGTCGCCACCGTCGCCGAGGCCGACATGGAGAAGCTGGCCGCGCTCCAGCCCGATCTGATCCTCCTCGACGAGACGACCGGCGCGAAGAAGACCGTCGACAAGCTCCAGGAGATAGCGCCGACCGTCGTCACCGCGAAGCTCAACGAGGACTGGAAGAAGTCCTTCACCGACACCGCCGACGCCCTCAACAAGAAGGCCGACGCCGAGAAGTGGCTCACCGGCTTCGACACCCGGGTCGCCGACGTGAAGAAGCAGCTCGGCTCCAACGCGGGCACGTCGGTCTCCGTGATCCGCTGGCAGGACGGCGCGCCCTCGGTCGTCGGCAAGGGTGACGGCGTCGTCGCCTCCACCCTCCAGGCGCTCGGCACGACCCGGCCGAAGGACCAGCAGGGCGCGAGCACCGGACACAGTGAGCCGGTCTCCCTGGAGAAGCTCGACACCATCGACGGCGACTGGCTGTTCTTCGGGACGCTCGGCGACAAGGCCGACGGCGAGAAGGCGTACGGCGAGGCTCAGAAGGTCACCAACTTCGGCAAGCTGACCGCCGAGAAGGACAAGCACGTCGTGGTCATCGAGGGCTCCGCGTGGAACAGCGCCGGCGGCCCGCTCTCCGCCCAGGTCGTCCTCGACGACCTCGAGGGGGCGCTCGCCAAGTGATTGCCGGTCAGGTACACGCCGAAATCTCCGCGGCTCCCACCGGCTTCGCCGGAGAGCTGACCGGCCGGTTCGCCCTCGTCACGGGGGCGGGCCGGGGGATCGGCGAGGCGGTGGTCGCCGCGCTCGCCGGGCGCGGCGCCCGCGTCCTGGCCACCGACCTCGACGCCGACACCGTCGAGAAGGTCGCGGCCCAGTACGACGGCGGCCGGGTGACCGCCCGCCCGCTCGACGTCACCGACGCGGCGGCCGTCGAGGCGCTCGTCGAAGACACCGAGTCCGCGCACGGCCCCCTCGACATCGCCGTCAACGTGGCCGGAATCCTGCGCAGTGCACCCGCGATCGACCTCAGCGACGAGGACTGGGCCGCCACCTTCGCGGTCAACACCAACGGCGTCTTCCACGTCTGCCGCTCCGTCGCCCGCCGGATGAGCGCACGCGGCGCGGGCAGCATCGTCACCGTCGCCTCCAACGCCGCCGGCATCCCCCGCGCGGGCATGTCCGCCTACGCCGCGTCCAAGGCAGCCACCGCGATGTTCACCAAATGCCTCGGCCTCGAAGTCGCCGCGCAGGGCGTGCGCTGCAACACCGTCTGTCCCGGCTCGACCCTCACCGACATGCAGCGCGGCATGTGGGAGGAGTCCGGCGCCGACATCGAGGCGGCCCGGCGCTCCGTCATCGCGGGCGACCTCGGCGCCCACCGCACCGGCATCCCGCTCGGCCGCATCGCCGACCCGGCCGACATCGCGGAGGCGGTCGCGTTTCTCGCGTCGGACCGGGCGAGGCACATCACGCTTCACGACCTGTACGTCGACGGCGGCGCGACGCTCCGCGGGTAGGGGGGTCCGCCCTCTCGCCGTGCCGGGTGCGCCTGATTCGGCGGCTGCGGGTGCGTGGTGCTTCTCGCGCAGTTCCCCGCGCCCCTGGAGCATGCGGCTTCGCCGCAGCCCCATGGAGGCGCGCGTCCCACGCGCCTTCCTGAGATGGCGCACGCAGTGCGCATCTCAGGGGCGCGGGGAACTGCGCGACCAGCCACGACGCACCCGCACCCGCCGAACAACCGCACCCGGCACGGCGAACGCGCGCCCCACCCCCACGACCCCACCCCCCCACACCCAGGAGGCAACGATGACCACGTCCGTCCATGAACCCGTCACCACCCCACCGGAGGTGACCGGCACAGCGACCGCCCTCCTCGACGACTACCGCCCCGGCTCCGACCGCTTCCTCGCCACGCCGCACCGCACCCTCCTCGGCCACGGCACCGCCGTCGAACTCCCGCACGCTGACGGCCCGTTGAGCGTGCGGGTGCGGGACCTTCTCGACGCCCGCCGCCGCGCCGGCCAGACCGCCGTCGTCATGGGTGCCCTGCCGTTCGACCCGGCCGCCGCGCCCGCCCTCGCCGTACCGCGGAGAGTGCGCTGGGCGCCGCCGCTGCGCGAGGATCCGCTGATCGCGCTGCCCGTGCCGCCCGGTGCGGACGCCACCGCCTGGCAGGTGCGCGAGGTGCCCGCCGCGAAGGAGTACGGCGCCGCCGTCGCCGCGGCCGTCGCCCGGATGCGGGCGGGGGAGTTCGACAAGGTCGTCCTCGCCCGCACCCTCGAACTGACCGGCCCGGTCGCCCCCGACCTGACCGCGATGCTGCGCCGCCTGGCCCGCCGCGACCCGGCCGGCTACACATTCGCCGTGCCCAGCGGCCCCGGCCGCACCCTGATCGGCGCGAGTCCCGAACTCCTCGTCGCCCGCGACGGATCGCGCCTCACCGCCAACCCGCTGGCCGGTTCCGCGCCCCGCAGCGGCGACCTCGCCGAGGACGTCCGGCGCGCCGCCGCCCTCCTGGAGTCCCCGAAGGACCTGCACGAACACGCCGTCGTCGTGGCCGCCGTCCGTGAGGCCCTCGCCCCGTTCTGCACCCACCTCGACGTCCCCGAGCGCCCCACCCTCGTACGGACGGCCGCGATGTGGCACCTGTCGACCACGGTCACCGGCGAACTCGCCGACCCGGCCGCCACCACCGCGCTCGACCTCGCCTCCGCGCTGCACCCGACCCCCGCCGTCTGCGGCACCCCGACGGAGCTGGCCCGCCAGGTCATCGCCGAGTCCGAGCCCTTCGACCGCGGCGCCTACACCGGCATGGTCGGCTGGCAGAACGCGGACGGTGACGGCGAGTGGGTCGTCACCATCCGCTGCGCCGAGGCCGAAGGCGACGCCGAGGGCGGCCTGCTGCGCCTGTTCGCCGGGGCCGGTGTCGTCGCCGCCTCGTCGCCCGAGGCCGAGACCGCGGAGACCGGCGCCAAGTTCCGTACGTTCCTGAACGCCGTGGGAGCCACCCTGTGACCGCCGCCACGACCCCGGGCGTGGACGCGCCGACCTGGCCCGCCGAGTTCGCCGAGCGCTATCGGGCGGCCGGGTACTGGCGCGGCGAGACCTTCGGCGGCGTGCTGCGCGAACGCGCCGGGACACACCCCGACCGGATCGCTCTCATCGACCCGGCGCCGAGCCGCCGCACCTGGACGTACCGCCAACTCGACGAGCACGCCGACCGGTTGGCCGCCGGGTTCACCGAGCGCGGCATACGCAAGGGCGACCGCGTCGTCGTCCAGCTTCCGAACATCGGCGAGTTCATCGAGGTCGTCTTCGCCCTGTTCCGCATCGGCGCGCTGCCGGTGTACGCGCTTCCGGCGCACCGCGACACGGAGATCGCCTACTTCTGCTCGTTCGCCGAGGCCGTCGCCTATGTCGTCCCGGACCGGCACGCGGGCTACGACCACCGCGACCTCGCGGCCCGGGTCAAGAAGGACACCCCGAGCCTGGAGCACGTCTTCGTGGTCGGCGACCCGGGCGAGCACACCGCCCTGGCCGACGTGGACGGCGACCCGGCCGTGCTGGAGAGCCTCACCGCCCCCGAGCCGCACGAGCTGGCCTTCCTCCAGCTCTCCGGTGGCACCACCGGCCGCCCGAAACTCATCCCGCGCACCCACGACGACTACCTGTACTCGCTGTGGGGCTCGAACGAGATCTGCGGTGTCGACGCCGGTACCCGCTTCCTCGTCGTGCTGCCCGCGGCCCACAACTTCCCCATGAGCAGCCCGGGTTGGCTCGGCGTGCTCTATGCGGGCGGCACCGTGGTGATGTCGCCGGGCACCGACCCCGACACGGCGTTCCCGATCATCGCCGAGGAACGCGTCACGATGACCGGCCTCGTCCCGCCGCTCGCCCTCGTGTGGACACAGGCCGGACCCGAGACCCGGTACGACCTCAGCACCCTGGAACTCATCCTGGTCGGCGGCGCCAAGTACAGCGAAGCCGCCGCCCGGCGCCTCGAACCCGCGCTCGGCTGCAAGCTCATGCAGGTCTTCGGCATGGCCGAGGGTCTCGTCAACTACACGCGCCTGGACGACGACCCCGAGACGGTCGTCACCACGCAGGGCCTGCCGATCTCCCCGGACGACGAGATCCGGGTCGTCGACGACGCCGACCGGGACGTCGCCGAGGGCGCGTTCGGGCATCTGCTGACCCGTGGCCCGTACACCATCCGCGGTTACTGGAAGGCGCCCGAGCACAACGCCCGGTCCTTCACCGAGGACGGCTTCTACCGCACCGGCGACATCGTGCGCCGCACCCCCACCGGCCATCTCGTCGTCGAGGGCCGTGCCAAGGACCAGATCAACCGCGGCGGCGAGAAGATCGCCCCGGAGGAGATCGAGAACATCATCCTCGGCCATCCCTCGGTCCATGACGTCTCCGTCGTCGCCGTCCCCGACGAGTACCTCGGCGAGCGCTCGCTCGCGTACGTCATCCTGCGCGCCGACGCCGCACCCCTGAGGTCCGTCGCCGTCAAGCGGTTCGTGCGGGAGCGGGGCGTGGCCGCGTACAAGGTGCCCGACCTCGTCGAGTTCGTCGACGTTTTCCCGCAGACCGGCATCGGCAAGATCAGCAAGAAGCAGCAGCGGTCCGCCGCCGAGCAGCACTGAGCAGTCCCGAAAGGTTCCCCACCATGGCCCTGCCCGCCATCGCCGCCTACCCCCTGCCGCGCCCGGACGAACTGCCGGCCAACCGTGTCACCTGGACCGTGGACCCCGCGCGCGCCGTGCTGCTCGTCCACGACCTCCAGCACCACTTCCTCGCCAAGTACCCCCAAGGCGAACAGCCGTTGACCGGCATGCTCGACAACACCGCCCGCCTCCTCAAGGAGAGCCGCGGGCTCGGCATCCCCGTCTACTACTCCGCCCAGCGCGGCGGCCAGACACCCGAGGAGCGCGGGCTCCAGCTCGACTTCTGGGGGCCCGGCGTCGCCGACGACCCCGAGGCGCTCGCCATGCCGGGGGCCGTCGCCCCCGAGGACGGTGACACGGTCCTCACCAAATGGAAGTACAGCGCCTTCGTCCGCACCGAACTCGAAGCGCTGATGCGGGAATCCGGCCGCGACCAACTGGTGATCGTCGGCGTCTACGCCCACATCGGCGTGCTCATCAGCGCCGCCGACGCGTGGATGCGCGACATCCAGGCGTTCGTCGTCGCCGACGCCGTCGCCGACTTCACCCGCGACGACCACGACATGGCCCTGCGCTGGGCCGCCGGACGCTGCGCCGTCGTCACCACCACCGACGCGCTCATCGAGGAGGTACGGGCCGCATGACCCTCACCCTGGAACAGATCCGGACCGACGTCGCCGACGTCCTCGGCGAGGACCCCGCCGACATCCCCGTCGACGAGAACCTCGTCGACCACGGCCTCGACTCCGTCCGCATCATGACCCTCCTGGAACGCTGGCGCCGCGACCACGGCGTCTCCGTCTCCTTCGTCGACCTCGCCGAGAAGCCCGCCGTCGACGCCTGGGCGGCCCTGCTGGGGGTGCCCGCCTCATGACCGTGCTGACCAGCCAGGACACCGTGGCCGCGCGGGACTGCGTCCTGCCGCTCACCGCCGCCCAGTCCGGCATGTGGTTCGCCCAGGCCCTCGACCCGCTCAGCCCCGCGCAGAACACCGCCGAATACCTGGAGATCGACGGCGAGCTCGACCCCGAGGTGTTCGCCGCCGCGCTGCGCCGCGTCGTCACCGAGGCCGACGCCCTGCGCGTCCGGATCGAGGACACCCCCGACGGACCGCGCCAACGGGTGTGCGCCAGCGTCGAGTTGCCACTCACCGTGCGTCGCGACCTCAGCGCCGAGGACGCCGTCGCCTGGATGCGCGAGGATCTCGCCCGGCCCTGCGACCTCGCGGCCGGACCGCTCTTCGCGCACGCCCTCTTCCGGGTGGGGGCGCGGCGCTGGCTCTGGTACCAGCGCGTCCACCACCTCGTCATCGACGGCTTCGGCCACTCCCTCCTCGTGCGCCGCACCGCCGAGGTCTACACCGCGCTGGCCTGCGGCGAGGACCCGGGACCGCGCCCTTTCGAGACCCTCGCCGACCTGCTCGCGCTCGACGCCGAGTACCGGGCCTCGGACGCCTACGAGGCCGACCGCGCCCACTGGAGCGCCGCGTTCGCCGACCGCCCGGAGGCGCCGCGCCTCGCGGGCCGCGGCGCCCTTCCCTCCCGCTCGTTCCGCCGCCGTACGACCCACCTGCCGCCGGAGACCACGGAGCGGCTGCGCGAACTGGCCGCCGGGACCCGCGCCACCTGGCCCGACGTCCTCATCGCCGCCCAGGCCCTCTACGCCGCCCGCGCCACCGGCCGCACCGACGTCGTCCTCGGCCTCCCGATGATGGGCCGCATGGGCTCGGTCGCGCTGCGCGTCCCCGGCATGGTCATGAACGTCCTGCCGCTGCGCCTGACCGTCGCACCCGACGCGACCTTCACCCAGCTCGTACGCCAAGTAGTGCTCGGCGTACGTGAGGTGAGGCGTCACCAGCGGTACCGCTACGAGGACATCCGCCGCGACCTCGGCCTGCTCGGCGAGAACCGCGGCCTCGTCGGCCCCCTCGTGAACGTCATGCCGTTCGACTACGCCACCGACTTCGCGGGCGCCACCGCCCGGGCCCACAACCTCTCCGCCGGCCCCGTGGACGACCTCACCGTCAACATCTACGACCGCGCCGACGGCCGCGGCCTGCGCATCGACCACGACGGCAACCCCGCGCTCTACGAGGACGCCGACCTCGCCGCACACCAGGCCCGCCTCGTCCACCTCCTGCACCGCCTCGCCGAGACCGACCCCGAGCGCCCCCTCTCCGCCCACTCCATCGCGACGCCCGCCGAACTCTCCCTCGTCCTGTACGAGTTCAACCGCACGGAACGCGCACTCCCGCCGACGACCCTCATCGGCCCGATCTCCGCGCAGGCCACCCGTACCCCGGACGCGACGGCTCTCGTGTACGGCGACACCTCACTCACGTACGCCGAACTCGACGCCCGAGCCAAACGGTTGGGCCACCATCTGCAGAGCCTCGGCGCCCGTCCCGGCGAGGTCGTCGCGGTCTCCGTACCGCGCTCCGCCGAGCTGATCGTGGCCCTGCTCGCCGTACTCAAGGCGGGCGCCGCGTATCTGCCGCTCGACCCGGACTACCCCGAGCAGCGCCTCACCTACATGCTCCAGGATGCCCGGCCCGTCTGCGCCGTCACCGACCGCGCGGACCGGCTGCCGGCCGACGCGGGCACGCCGCTCGTGCCCCTCGACGACCTGGACGTCTCCTCGTACGCCACGGCGGAACCGGCCCGCGCGCTCACCCCCGCGCACCCCGCCTACGTCATCTACACCTCCGGGTCGACCGGCCGCCCCAAGGGTGTCGTCGTGCCGCACTCGGCGATCGACAACCGGCTGCGCTGGATGCAGCACGCGTATCCGATCGGGCCCGACGACCGCGTGCTGCAGAAGACGCCGTCGTCGTTCGACGTTTCCGTGTGGGAGTTCTTCTGGCCGCTGCGGCAGGGCGCGACCCTCGTCGTGGCCGAGCCGGGCGGTCACAAGGACCCGGCCTACCTGGCGCGCGTCATCCGCGAACAGGGGGTCACCACGTGCCACTTCGTGCCGTCGATGCTGCGGGTGTTCCTCGCGGAGGCGGACGCGCCGGAGCTGTCGGCGTGCGGCGCCACGCTGCGCCGCGTGTTCTGCAGCGGGGAGGCCCTCGCCCGCGAGACGGCGAGCACGTTCGCCCGCGCACTGCCGGGCGTCGAGCTGCACAACCTGTACGGGCCGACGGAGGCCGCCGTCGACGTCACGTACCACGCGTGCGAGCCGGACAGCACGGGCCCGGTCCCCATCGGCCGCCCCGTCTGGAACACCCGCCTCTACGTCCTCGACCCCGCCGGACAGCCCTGCCCACCCGGCGTCATGGGCGAACTGCATCTGGCAGGACGGCAGTTGGCCGATGGTTACCTGAACCGCGACGAACTGACGGCCGAGCGCTTCGTCCCCGACCCGTTCGGCGCCCCCGGCAGCCGTATGTACCGCACCGGTGACCTGGCGCGCTGGACCGACCGCGGCGAGGTCGAGTACCTCGGCCGCACCGACCACCAGGTGAAACTGCGCGGCCAGCGCATCGAACTCGGCGAGATCGAGGCGGCACTGGCGGCGCGGGAAGGCGTCGACGGGGCCTGCGCCCTGGTCCGTGACGACCGCCTGATCGGCTATGTGACCGGCGGCGGCGCGGACCCGGCGGAGATCCGCGCAGCCCTCGCCCGCGAACTCCCCGAACACATGGTCCCCTCGGCGATCGTGCCCTTGCCCGCGTTCCCGCTCACCCCCAATGGCAAGCTGGACCGCGCCGCCCTGCCCGCCCCCGTCTTCGCGGGCAGCGGCACCACCACCGGACGCCCGGCGAACCACCGCGAGGCGACCCTGACCCGCCTCTTCGCCGAAGTTCTCGGCGTCGAACAGGCCGGCCCCGACGACGCGTTCTTCGACCTCGGCGGCACCTCGCTCCTCGCGGTCCGCCTGGTCGCCCGGATCCGCGAGGAACTCGGCGCGGAGCTCACCATCGGCTCCCTCTTCGAGGCCCCGACCCCCGCCGCGCTCGCCGCCCGCATCGGCTCCGCGGCCCCCGTCTCCGGCGACGCCCTGGACGTGGTCCTGCCCCTGCGCGCCCAGGGCGACCGCCCGCCCCTCTTCGTGATCCACCCGGCGGGCGGCATCTCCTGGTGCTACGCCGGACTCACCGCGCGCCTCGACCGGGACCAGCCGGTCCACGGCATCCAGGCCCGCGGCCTGACGACGGACGACGCGCTGCCGGCCACGCTCTGGGAACAGGCAGCCGACTACGTCACCCGGATCCGCGAGATCCACCCGAACGGCCCCTACCGGCTGCTCGGCTGGTCCGTCGGCGGCATCCTCGCGCACACCGTCGGCGTCCTGCTCCAGGAAGCCGGCGAACACGTCGACTTCCTCGCACTCCTGGACGCCTTCCCCGCCGAACAGTGGCGCGAGCGCCCGGCGCCGGAGGAGGGCGACGCGCTCACGGCGGTCCTGCGCATGGCGGGCTTCGAACGCGACGCCGAACGCACCCGCGACGACGTCCTCGCCACCCTCCGCAAGGCGGGCAGCCCCCTGGCGGGCCTCACCGACGCCACACTCTCCCGCATCGTCGACATCGTCCCGAACCACGCCCGGATGATGCGTGCCCACACCCACCGCCGCTACGACGGAGACGTCCTCTTCTTCACGGCGGCGGCGCCCCGACCGGAGTCCTGGCTGACCCGCGAGGCATGGCGCCCGCACGTGACCGGCGAGGTGACGAACCACGATCTTCCATGCACGCACCCGGAGTTGCTGCGCGACGAGCACGTGGAGGTGATCGCGAAAGCGTTGTCGGTGCGTCTCGGTGAGCTCGCCGATCGATGAGGTCTTTCCCGGGCCGCCGGGCGTGGCTCGACGGCCGGCTGAAGGCGGCGCGAGCTTAAGCTCACCGAACAAGCAGCCTGTGGCATCGAGGGAGAGTTGACGAAGACATGAGCGACCAGCTGACCGTGAGTGTCCTGGGCACCGGGATCATGGGCGCGGCGATGGCCCGCAACATCGCGCGGGCCGGACACACCGTCCGCGCCTGGAACCGCAGCCGCGACAAGGCCGAACCGCTGACCGCCGACGGCGTACAGGTCACCGACACCCCGGCCGAGGCCGTGGCGGACGCCGATGTCGTCCTGACGATGCTCTACGACGGGCCCGCCGCCCTGGACGTCATGCGCCAGGCTGCCGACGGGCTGCGACCCGGCGCCGCCTGGGTGCAGTCCACCACCGCGGGCCTCGACGCGCTGAGCGACCTGGCCGACTTCGCCACCGCCCACGACCTGGTCCTCTTCGACGCCCCGGTGCTCGGCACCCGCCAGCCCGCCGAGGCCGGGCAGCTCCTGGTCCTCGCCGCGGGCCCGAGCGCGTACCGGGACGCCGTAACGCCCGTGCTCGAAGCCGTCGGCTCCCGCACGGTGTGGACCGGGGAGGACGGCGCGGCCGGCTCCGCGACCCGCCTGAAACTCGTGGCCAACAGCTGGGTACTGGCCGCCACCAACGCGGCCGGCGAGGTGCTAGCCCTCTCGAAGGCCCTCGGCGTCGACCCGCAGAACTTCTTCGACGCCATCGCGGGTGGCGGCCTCGACCTGCCCTACCTGCGCCTCAAGGCGGGCCTCGTCCTGGAGGACCGGCTCACCCCGGCCCAGTTCGCGGTGGACACGGCCGCGAAGGACGCCCGGCTCATCGTCGAGGCGGGCCGGCAGCACGGAGTCCGCCTCGACGTCGCCGAAGCGAGCGCGGCCCGCCTGGCCCGCGCCGCGGAACAGGGACACGGGGAGGAGGACATGGCGGCGGCGTATTTCGCGTCGTTCGAGGAGGGTGCGGACCGCTGAGGAACTGCCCCCTCAGCCCAGCCGCGGGATCTCGATCGCCGGGCAGCGGTCCATGACCATGTCCAGGCCGGATGCCCGCGTGCGCTCGTACGCCGCTTCGTCGATGACGCCGAGCTGGAACCAGACGGCCTTGGCGCCGATGGCGGCCGCCTCGTCGGCGACGGGACCCGCGAGGTCGCTGTTGACGAAGACGTCGACCACGTCGACGGGGAAGGGGATGGCGTCGAGCGTGGGGTAGCCCTGTTCGCCGTGGACCGTCTCGGCCTTCGGGTGCACGGGGACGACGCGCTTGCCGAAGCGCTGGAGGACCTCGGCGACCCCGTACGCGGCGCGTGACCGGTTCGACGACAGTCCGACGACGGCCCATGTGTCGCCGGACTCCGTCAGGATCTTCCGGATGATTCCTGGATCGGCGTACATGCTGGCTCCCTGGCTGTATGGCGCGCGCTGTATGGCGCGGAACTTCCTGTCCTGCGGTCAACCTCCGGGCGGCGCCGCGGATTCCTGCCGGACGGTGGGCGGTGCACCGTGTCGGTGGAAACCATTGACGCAACAGGGGTTCGATTCTACGGTCCCGTGCGAAGTCTTGTCCGAAGCCACGACCGTCGTTCGGTATATCGGACGACGAGTGTGACGTTGCTTCCGCCCCGACGCGTAAGGAGTCCCACGTGAGCCCCACCTCCGGCCGTATCTCCCGTCGCACCAGAACCGCCCTGGCCGCCGTACCCGCCGCCCTGGTCCTCGCTCTGGTCCCGTCGACCGCGTCCGCGTACCCGAACCCGGGGCGCGTCACCGGCGCCACCGTCGTGCATGACCCGACCATGATCCGTACCTCGGCGGGGAAGTACCTGCTGTACGCGACCGGCGGCGGGCTCGGGTTCCGTACGTCGAGCGACCGCATCGCGTTCACGGCCGGCGCCGACGCCTTCGGCAGCACGCCGTCCTGGTGGTCGTCGTACGCGACCGAGGCGTGGGCGCCCGACATCTCGTACCACGGCGGCAAGTACCTGATGTACTACGCCGTCTCGACGTTCGGATCCAACAAGTCCGCGATAGGGCTCGCCGGTTCGAGCACCGGGCTGCCCGGCTCGTGGACGGACTACGGCGTCGTCTACACCTCCACCACGTCGAGCGACTACAACGCCATCGACCCGAACCTCTTCGTCGACAGCGACGGCAAGTGGTGGCTGTCGTTCGGGAGTTGGTGGACCGGCATCAAGATGATCCGGATCGATCCGTCCACCGGCAAGCAGTACGCGGGCGACACCGCCCGCCGCTCCCTCGCCTCCCGGCCGACCGGGACCAAGGCCGTCGAGGCCCCGTACATCGTCAAGCACGGCAACTACTACTACCTGTTCGCCTCGTACGACGTGTGCTGCTCGGGCACCTCCTCCACGTACAAGGTGAAGGTCGGCCGCGCGAGCAGCGTCACCGGGCCCTACTACGACAAGGCCGGTGTCGCCTTGACGAACAACGGCGGCACCCCGGTCCTGGAGTCGCACGGCAGCGTCATCGGCCCCGGCGGGCAGTCCATCATGAACGACACCGACGGGGATCTGATCGTGTACCACTACTACGACGGGAACGACAACGGGACCCCGAAACTCGGCGTCAACCTCCTCGACTGGAGCAGCGGTTGGCCCGTCGCGTACTAGCGGCCGGCCGCTTCGTTCGACCGCCTTGTCCGACCGCCTTGTCCGACCGTCTCAGCCGACGTGCACGCGCGGCCGCCTCCGCGGATCGCGTTCCGCGCGGCGCAGCACCTCGCGCGTGACCGGGGCCACCTCGCCGTCGCCGAAGACGAGGAAGCGCAGCAGATGACTGACGGGGTGGCCCTCGGTCCAGTTGAAGTACGCGTGCGGTACCTGGCCCGTACGGTCGCGCAGGTTCATCAGGACCGCGGCCACGGTGTTCGGGACACCGGGGCCGTGCACCCGCAGCCGGCGCACCCCGTGCTTCTCGTCGCCGTGCACGGTCAGGTCCTCGGTGAAGTCGGAGGAGTCCTGGACGAAAACCTCCAGGAACAGCACAGGACCGCCCTCGGGGATGTGTGTGTCCTCGCGCTGGCAGTACTCCTTGTCGCGGTACTCGGCGGTGCTGTGCTCCTGCGGCTCGTTCGCGATGATCCGCAGCGGGCCCCGCGCCGCCGCCTCGTCGATGATCCGCCCGGCCGCGTCGTCGAACGTGACGGCGCCCGCGCGCAGTTCGAAGGCGCGGTGCACCCGGGAGGCGAAGGAGGAGAGCAGGATCGCCACGATGAAGATCAGGGCGATCTTGATGCCGTCGGGGCGTTCCACGACGTTCGTGACGAGCGTGTACGCGAACACCGCGGTGATGGCGCCGAAGCCGATCGCCGCCCGGCGGTGACCACGCCGGTGCACGGCCACGGTCGAGGCGAAGGAGGCCGACAGCATCAGCACCAGGACACCGGTCGCGTAGGCGCCGGACTGGTCGTCGACGTTCGCGTTGAACCACAAGGTGATGGCGACCGCCGCCGCCATGAAGGTGAGGACCAGGGGGCGCACCGCCCGCGTCCACTCCGGGGCCATGCCGTAGCGCGGCAGATAGCGGGGGACCAGGTTCAGCAGGCCGGCCATGGCGGAGGCGCCCGCGAACCACAGGATGCAGATCGTCGACACGTCGTAGACCGTGCCGAAGCCCTCGCCCAGATACGTGTGCGCGAGGTAGGCGAGCGCGCGCCCGTTCGCCGGACCGCCCGACTCGAACGCGTCCTGCGGGATGAGGATCGTGGTCGCCAGACTCGAAAGGAGCAGGAAACCGCTCATGATCAGCGCGGCCGTCGTGAGCAGTTTGCGGGTCTCGCGGATGCGGGCCGCCGGCTTCGCGAACGTGTCCGTGGCCGCACCCCGCACCTGCGGCATCACCGCCACGCCCGTCTCGAAGCCGGACATGCCGAGCGCCAGCTTCGGGAAGACGAGCAGGGCGACGCCGACCATCACGAACGGCGAGGAGTGCTCGGCCGTCATCGCGTCCCACCAGTTGCCGACCTTCACCGGTTCGGTGAGGACATGGACGGCGGCCGTGACGAGAACGACGACGTTCAGGGTGAGATACGCGGCGACCAGCACGACCGCGACCCGGATCGCCTCCTGGAACCCCTTCAGGAAGACCGCGCCGAGAGCGGCCAGGAGCACCAGCGTGATCCAGGTGTTCGCGCCGTGCAGCGCCGCGGGCGCGAACGGGTTCTCCACGACGTGGGCCGCCGCGTCCGCCGCCGAGAGGGTCATGGTGATCATGAAGTCGGTGGCGGCGAAACCCAGCAGCACGAGGACGAACAGCTTCCCCGCCCACCAGGGGAGCAGCCGCTCCAGCATGGCGATCGAACCCTCGCCGTGCGGCGACTCCTTGGCGACCCTGCGGTACACCGGCAGGGCGCCCAGCAGGGTGAGCGCGATCAGTACCAGCGTCGCCAGCGGCGACAGCAGGCCCGCGGCGAGGGCCGCGATACCGGGCTGGTAGCCGAGCGTGGAGAAGTAGTCCACGCCGGTCAGACACATCACCCGCCACCAGGTGTGACCCTGATGCTCCTCCGGGACGTGCCCGTGCGGCCCCTGGTGGCGGGCCGTCCGGTCGGTCAGCCCCTCCAGGAGCCAGGAACGCCAGCGGGGCGTGGAGGCCGACGAGGCGGTGGGGCGCTCGGCCTGGGTGCCGGTCATGTGGCGACGCTTCCTGTTCGGACGGTTCACTCGGTTCGGACTGCTGTCCCTGTAGCGACGTGCGAGTATCCACCACATCGTCACCCGCACCTCCGGCAGGGGCGAGCCCGGCCGTACCTGCGCATACGCTGGGGTGATGCAGGACGAGTACCGCACCGTGGCCCGTGAGGGCGTGCACGAGACAGAGATCAGCCGCTCCCGGTTCCTGTGCGCTCTCGCGCCCGCCGCGACGGAGGAGGAGGCGCAGGCCTTCGTCGCCCGTATCCGCAAGGAACACCCGACGGCCAACCACAACTGCTACGCGTACGTCATCGGCGCCGACGCCTCCGTACAGAAGGCGAGCGACGACGGCGAGCCGGGCGGCACCGCGGGCGTGCCCATGCTCCAGATGCTGACGCGGCGCGAGATGCGGTACGTCGTCGCGGTCGTCACGCGGTACTTCGGCGGCGTGAAACTGGGGGCCGGCGGACTGATCCGGGCCTACGGGGGCGCGGTGGGGGAGGCGCTCGACACCCTGGGCACGGTGACGCGCCGCCGGTTCCGGCTGGCCACGGTGACCATCGACCACACCCGCGCCGGGAAGATGGAGAACGATCTGCGGGCCACGGGCCGTGAGGTGCGCGACGTCCGCTACACGGAGACCGTCGCGATCGAGATCGGGCTGCCCGAGGGGGACGTGGAACGGTTCCGGGCGTGGCTGGCCGACGTGAGCGCGGGCACCGCGGGATTCGAGCTGGGCGGAGAGGCGTACGGCTGAGCTTCCTCGGCTGAGCCCCCGGGAGGTTTCCCGGGGGCTTTCTCGTGTTCAACTCCTGTCGAACGCCTCCGGAGAACCGCTCCGTTGAGGCTTTCTTGGTTTCATCTCTTGACGGCCCTGGTGCAGACCTTTAGGTTCCCGTTCGCCACAGCTTCATGAATGCACCCGCTGTTCATCTCCATGAACGGTCACCCCCCATCGACGGCCGCATGACGGCCTCCCCATGAAGGGCTGTGAACCCCCCAATGGCCAACCCCCTTATGTCCAGATTCACCCGCGTACGCTCGACCGCTATGCGCGGCGTGCTCGCCACCGCACTCCTCGCGGGCTCGGCGGGCGCACTCGCCGCGACGCCCGCCTCCGCCGCCACCGGCACGATCACCGGGCTCGCGGGCAAATGCCTCGACGTGGCGGGAGCAAGTTCTGCCAACGGCACGGCCGTTCAGCTCTACGACTGCAACGGCACCACAGCCCAGCAGTGGACGGTCGGCTCCGACGGAACGATCCGCGCGCTCGGCAAGTGCCTTGACGTGACCGGGAATTCGACCGCCGACGGAGCCAGGCTCCAGCTGTGGGACTGCGCCGGCAGCGCCAACCAGAAATGGTCCGTCTCCGCAGCCCGCGACCTCGTCGGCCGGCAGTCCGGCAAGTGCGCCGACGTCACCGGCAACACCTCGGCCAACGGCACCCCGGTCCAGATCTGGAGCTGTACCGGCGCCGCCAACCAGAAGTGGACCGCGCCGGCCGGCGGCGGCACGGCCCCCGTCGCGCCGATGGCCGTCGCCCCGTACCTCTACAACGGCTGGGGCAGCCCGCCCAACCCGGTCACAGTCATGAACGCCACCGGCGTCAAGTGGTTCACGCTCGCCTTCGTCCTCAGCAACGGCAGCTGCAACCCGCAGTGGGACGGCGGCCGCCCGCTCACCGGCGGCGTCGACCAGCAGACCATCAACACCGTGCGGGCCAACGGCGGCGACGTCATCCCCTCGTTCGGCGGCTACAGCGGCAACAAGCTGGAGAGCTCCTGCACCAGCGCGTCCGCCCTCGCGGGCGCGTACCAGAAGGTCATCGACGCGTACGGGCTCAAGGCCATCGACATCGACCTCGAGGCCGACGCGTACAGCAACCCCACCGTCCAGCAGCGCACCGTCGACGCGCTCAAGACGGTCAAGGCCAACAACCCCGGCATCAAGGTGATCGTCACCATCGGCACCGACACGTCCGGGCCCGATACGAGCCTGATCAACCGGGCGGCGAACTCCGGCCTGACCGTGGACAGTTGGACGATCATGCCCTTCGACTTCGGTGGCGCGGGCCAGAACATGGGCACGCTGACCCTGCGGGCCGCCGAGGGCCTCAAGAACGCGCTCAAGAACGCGTACGGCTACAGCGACGACCAGGCGTACCGGGACATGGGCATCTCCTCCATGAACGGGATCACCGACGTCAACGAGACCGTCACCCCCGCCGACTTCCAGACCATCCTCGGCTACGCGCAGCAGCACCACCTCGCGCGCCTGACGTTCTGGTCGGTCAACCGTGACCGCCCCTGCCCGGGCGGCTACCCGAACGACGACACCTGCTCGGGCGTGAGCCAGAGCACCTGGCAGTTCACCGGCATCTTCGCCAAGTACACCGGCTGACCCGGGCCGACCCTCCACCACCGGCCGACCCCCACCGCAGGAGTGCCCGTGTTCAGACCCGTGACCAGACCCGTCCCCAGATCCGTCATACCGAGAGCCCTCGCCGTGGTCGCGCTCGTCGCCACCACCGCGACCGGCATCGAGTTCGCCGCGCAGACTCCGGCGAGCGCCGG